>CAYOBO010000050.1:0-43909 GCA_964402295.1 uncultured Candidatus Solibacter sp.
GGGCCTTGACGACGATATCGGCATGGTATTCGGAGCCGTCCATGAGGCTGGCGAAGACTTCCTGTTGCAGGAACTCGATGGAATCCGGCGCGATGGAAGCGGCGAGAGTGGGGAAGAATAACTCCAGGAACTCGAAGAAGAACGTCTCGATCAGAGTCTTGAAGCGCTGGTCGTGGTCTATGGCAAGCACGGGCGCGTCATCGGAGCTACGGCCCATTGCCTTCACGGTAGCATGGACTGCGCTGGTTTAGCCGTTCAGCCGGAGCAGCCTGGTCCCGTTGTCCCACACAATGTCGCGAAACACATCCGGAGCGGCGAGTTCCTGCAATACCTGGAGGGTTGCACGAGCCACGCACAGTCCTTTGAGCTGCGGCAGGATGGGGCTGCCGCCTGTGCCGCGGCCGTCGCGGCAACTGCAATCGCAGCCGAATAGCAGCTTGTGCCGGTGGCGTGCCAGGAAGCCGGGCGTGAACTCGCGGTCGCGCGTCAAGGCGTTGAATCCGGAATTGGCCGAGAGATCGCCGTAGAGGTTGGGGTGATCGGCCAGCCAGCGGTCGGTGAGCCCTCCCGGCTTGACTTTGGTGGACGGATAGGCGAGCTTCGAGGGCTCATCGGCGCTGATATTGGCCCAGAAGAAATCGGCATGGCCGATGAAAGTGGTCTTGCGGTGCGCGCGCAGCATGCGGTCGAACTGGCGGTAGCCGGTGTTGAAATCGCCTTCGCCGGGATGATGCTCCACCTCCTGAAAATGAATCAGCACGGGGACGCCTAGTTCTGCCGCGAGATCGTATATGCGGCGCATTTGCGGCGCATCGGCGGCGATGTGGTTCTTTAGTTCGCCGAAGCCGATGGCGCCGTTTTCCGCGGCTTTGCGCAGTTGCGGGATGGCGTCGGGCTGCGCGGGATCGGTGGATGCGAACCAGGCAAAGCGCCCCGGATGCGCGGCGATTTCCTGCTGTGCCCGGGCGGCATCGGCGATGCGGGTGAGCAGCACCGCCTTGGTAACGCCGGCGCCGGTGAGGTGATCGATGGCCGAGCCGCCCCCACGGCGCGGGTGGAGATGGATATCGAGAACCGGGCCGCCCCAATCGGTTTGCGGTTGCGCCGCGGCCGTGGCGGCCAGAGTTGCCTGGAGAAACGTGCGCCGTTGCAGCATGACTTTCGCACATCGTAGCGAATCCGTGTTCGGCTTTGCACTAAGGCATTTGCGATAATAGGGACTCCGCCTTCTTCCCCGCGCGGTGTGAAATCTTACTCGGGTTGAGCCATCGGAATGAAACCTGCCTTTTTCCTACTCTTTGCCGCACTGTCATCGCAGTGCCTGTGGGCCGATCAGATCGTGCTGAAAAACGGAGACCGGTTAACGGGATCGATCATCAAGTCGGACAAGAAGACGTTGACCTTGAAGACCGAGTTTGCCGGAACCGTGGAAATCCAGTGGGACGCGATTACCGATGTGAAATCCGACGGCACGGTGTTTGTGACGTTGACGGACGGCCAGACCGTGGCCGGCGCCGTCAACACTTCGAACGGCTCGTTGACGGTGCAGACGAAGGATACCGGCACCGTGAGCACGGATCGGGCGAAAGTGACCGGCATCCGTAACGCAGCCGAGCAGCAGGCTTACGAGACGCAGATCGAGCGCTACCGCAATCCGCGGTTGGTGGATTTGTGGACCGGCTTCGTGGACCTGGGCCTTTCGCAGGCAACGGGCAACACGATTGTCTCGACGCTGACCTCGTCAGCCAATGCGAGCCGGGCGACGAGCCGCGACAAGATCGGGGTGACATTCACCTCTATCTATTCCAAGAACACGGTGTCGGGCAACAGCGTGCTTACGGCCAATGCCATGCGCGGAGGTATTTCCTACAATGTGAACGTGACGCCCAGAGCCTATGCCTACGGATCTTCGGATCTGGAATTCGACGAATTCCAGCGGCTGGATCTGCGATTCGTTCCCTCAGCGGGTTTCGGCTTTCACGCCATCAAGAACCCCAACACGGTTCTGGATCTCTATGGCGGCGGCGCATTGAACAAGGAATTCTTCTCCACGGGCATACGCCGGAGTTCGGGGGAAGCCGTCATCGGCAATGACCTCACCCATAAGATCATCGGCGGGCGCACGCTACTCCGCGAAAAGCTGGTGTTTTATCCGAACCTGACGGAACAGGGCGAGTACCGTATCAACTTCGATTTGAGCCAGGCGACGAGCCTCAATAAATGGCTTGCCTGGCAACTGAGTTTTTCCAACCGCTATTTGAGTAACCCGGTGCAGGGCCGCAAGACGAATGATCTGATCATCACGACCGGCTTCCGGGTCACCTTTGCGAGGTAACGGCACGATGCAAGTGACCAGACGAGGATTCCTGACCGTTGCGGGTGCACCGGCCGTGTTGCGCGGCGCCCGGCGGCCCAACATCGTCCTGATTGTGACCGATCAGCAAACGCGCGATGCGCTTTCCTGCGCGGGCAACCCGTGGGTGCGGACGCCGGCCATGGACCGCATCGCAGCGGCGGGCACGCGCTACACGCGCGCCTATTGCGCCTATCCGGTCTGTTCGCCCTCGCGGAGCAGCATTTTCACCGGCGTGCTGCCGCATGCGGCGGGCGTGATGGAAAACGGCAAGCCGATCCGGCAGGGAGTGCCGACGCTCGGTGAGGTGTTCTCCGCGGCGGGCTATAACACGGCCTATGGCGGGAAATGGCATTTGCCGAAGGGTTTCGACGGGATGACCGGCTTTACGAAGATCATCGGCGGGAGCGCGCTGGGAAGGGATATGGATTCGCCGCTGGCCGATGCCTGTGTCGAATGGGTGCGCAATCAGCCGAAGGATCCGTTCTTCCTGGTGGCGTCGTTCATGAATCCGCACGATATCTGCGACTGGATCCGGCAGCACAAGGGCACGCGGGAGCATCCGAATCTGGCCTCCTATCCCACTGCGCCGAAAAACATGGCCGTCGATCCGAACGAGCCCGAAGCCATCCAATATCATCGCCAGCAAGGCTACGACTTGATGTCGCAGGCCGTCGGCATCGCGGCAGGGTGGCGGGAGGCTGAATTCCGCCATTATTTGCACGATTATTACCGAATGGTGGAAGACGTGGACCGGCAGGTGGGGCGTTTGTTGGATGCACTCGAGCAAAGCGGGTCGATAGAGGACACGGTGATCGCATTTTGTTCGGATCACGGGGAAGGGCTGGGCGGCCACAAATGGGCGCAAAAAGCTTCGTTCTACGAAGAATCGGCGCGCGTGCCATTGATCTTGGCGGGGCCGGGCGTGCCCCGGCGCAAGAGGAATCCGGCGCTGGTTTCGCTGGAGGATTTGATGCCCACGCTCTGCGAACTGGCTTCGGTGCGGACGCCGGAATCGTGCACGGGGGTGAGCCTGCTCCAAGGCACTCGCACGATGGTGAGTTCGCAACTGCGCTACGGCGATGCCTCGCGCGAGGGCCGCATGATCCGGACCCATCGCTACAAGTACGTGCTGTTCAACAGCGGCAGGAACCCGGAGCAGTTCTTCGACCTGGCGAGCGATCCTGGGGAGACCCGGAATCTCGCCGCCGGCGCATCTTCCCGTAAGGCGCTCGCCGAGCATCGGGCGATGTTGAAAGATCTGGCGCGGCGCACCGCCGACGCGGCGTTTGCCTGAGTCGCCCGCCGGCCGGATTCGCTATTCTGAAATTTGCGGCTGAGTCGTTCCCACGTTGCTCTTCTATTCCTCTCCGCGGCCGCGGCGGCCGAATGGAGCACGAAACCCTTTCCGGATTGGAGCGAAAACACGGTGCTCGAACTGCTCACCGATTCGCCCTGGGCCAATGCCCGCACGGTGAAGCTGGAATGGCGCAAGCCCGAAGATCAGCCACCCATTACCTACAAAGACGTGCCCGGCGCAGACCCGGCGCGGCGCACGCCGGTGGGTAGCCCCGTGGGAGGCATCGGCGGTAAGCCCCGCGAGACTTTGCCGGACCGCGCCGATCTCATATTTCGTTGGGCGAGCGCGCTGCCCATCCGCCATGCCCGCGCGTTGTACCGGCTGCGCGATGAGAAGTTGCCTCCGGCTCGGCTGAACGAACTCATCGGGATCCCGGAGGATACCTACGTTCTCGAAGTGTTCGGACTGCCGGTTGTGATGGCGCATCGAGGAGCCGGGAGCATTGAGTCCGTCTTCCGGCAAGGCACAACGCTCCGCACGAAGTCGGGACGCCTGCTGCGGCCCGTGCGTGTGGAGGCTGTGCTGGGCGCCGCGGAACTCACCGTGCGGATTCACTTTTCGCGCGCAAAGCCGATTGAAGCCAAGGACCGCGAGATCGAAGTGACGGGAGACGTGCAGGTGATGGAGTTCAAGGAGAAATTCAAACTCGGCTCCATGCAATACCAGGGAAGGCTGGAGCTATGATGGCCGCATTGCCATGGCTGCTGCTGTTCGTGGCCGCTACGGGCGGTTTCGCGCAGGAGTCCTGGCGCTCTTCTCTCTATCCCGAAGATTGGACGCCGGCGTTCCGCGATGCGGAGGGCCGCTTCCTGCACGATTTCAGTTACGCCGGCTACCGGCGCGGCGAAGTGCCGATTCCCGACGCTCCGGGCAATGGCGCGACTCGGGTTGTCGATGCCGTGGCCGAGTTCGATGCCGATCCGGCAGGCCGGCGCGACAGCACGGCGCAGATTCAGGCCGCGCTCGATGCGGTGGGCAGCAGCGGCGGCGGTGTGGTCTACCTGCCCGCGGGAATGTATCGCATCGCCCCGCGCGGCAACGACGCCTTCGCGCTGTGGATCAAGCACGACCACGTGATACTGCGCGGCGCAGGCGCGGGCGTGACGTTTCTGCACAACACGACACCGGCGATGCGCGGCAAGGATATCATCCGTGTTGCGCCTCTAGCCGGCGGCTCCTGGACGACGGTTGTGGCCAACAGCACGGTGACCATCGTGGAGGATTACCCCGAGCCCACCATGCAACTCAAGGTGCGCGATACGGCGAGTCTGCGGGTCGGCGACTGGATCGTTGTGCGCAGCAACGCCAGCGACGAATTCATCGCCGAACATCAGATGACGGACTGGTGGACGCCGGCACGGCAGAGCGGGCCGATATTCTACCGGCAGATCGCTGCCGTGGATGCGGAATCGAGCACGATCGCTCTGGATGCGCCGACACGCTACGCCTTGCGAACGCGCGACAACGCCCGTGTGTACAAGACCAGAGCGCAGATTGAAGGCGTGGGGCTGGAAGATTTTTCCATCGGCAATACCGAAAGTTCGCTGCCGGGGTATGGCGAGAACGATTACACCATTGCCGGCACCGGCGCGTATGAAGTGCACGGGTCGCATGCGATCGCTTTCCGGCAAGCCTTGTTCGGTTGGGCGCGGCGCATCGCCACATTCCATCCCGACGGAAACCAGACCGACAGCCACTTGCTGTCGAATGGCGTGCTGATCGCGCAATCGCGCGGGATCACCGTCGAAGATGCCACGTTCGAGAATCCGCAATACCGCGGTGGCGGAGGCAACGGCTACGGCTTTACCCTGCAAGGCAACGAGAACCTGCTGCGTCGTCTGACGGCGAACCGGCAGCGCCACAGCTACGATTTCAAGTCGATGTCGTCGTCGGGCAACGTGATTGTCCATTGCCGTTCGAACAATCCGTCGCTCGCTTCGGATTTTCACATGCATCTGTCGATGGCGAACCTGCTGGACAATCTCACGTTGGATCGGGATTTCGTCGATGCCACGGTGCGGCCTTACGGCACTCCCGACTATCACGGCGTGACGACGACGCAATCCGTGTTCTGGAACACGCACGGTATCCGGTACATGAACAATCGTCCGTACCTGGTGAATTCGCAGCAATTCGGATGGGGATATGTCATCGGCACGCGCGGGGAGGCATCCGCCGTGCGCACTACGCCGCTTTCGTTCCGTTTCACTACTCCCGTGGCGAGCAGCGTGGACACCTCGCCCGAAGATTGGGTGGAAGGGGCAGGGAAGGGCGATATGCTGGAGCCTGCCTCGTTGTATGAGGATCAACTGGCGCGCCGCTTGAGCAGCAATCCACAGTAGATACAGCTCTGATATACTCCCCGTACTTCCACCAATTGAGGAGGCGAGGATGCGCCAACTTGCGGCCGCTCTGTGCACGGCCATTCTTCTCGCGCAAAGCCCCACCGGCGAGATTGCCGGCGTAGTGAGCGACGCCACGGGGGCAAGGATTCCGAAGGCGGAGATCGCCATCACCAATCAAAATACCGGCGAGCGGAAGTCGGCGGTGAGCAACGATGCCGGCGAATATGTGGTGCCCTTGCTGGCCGTAGGCACCTACATGGTTTCGGCCACCGCGCCGGGCTTTCGCACGGCCGAGCGGCGCGGGCTGAGTGTGAGCGCGCTCCAGAATCTGCGAGTCGATTTTGCCCTCGAACTGGGTGAAACCAGCCAGACGGTCGAGGTTCGCTCGGAAGCGCCGCAGGTGGATACGCGGAGCGCGGTGCACGGAATGCTGGTCGATGACCGGCGTGTGCGCGATCTGCCCCTGAACGGCCGCAATGCACTCGATCTGGTGCGCCTGATTCCGGGCGTGAACAGCATCGGTACCACCATCCGGCCCTCGTTCGGGCAGCAGACGATGAGGCTCAATGGAGGACGCCAGACGGGCGTGAACATTCTTCTCGACGGCGGCTCGCTGGCCTATTTCCATCGCGGACAAGGATTGGGCCTGCCGCCTCCCGATGCCTTGCAGGAGTTCAAAGTAGCGACCGTGGGAACGCCCGCGGAATATGGACGAGGTGCGGCCGTAGTGAGCGGCGTGACGCGGTCGGGCACCAACGAATTGCACGGCAGCGCCTGGGAATTTCTGCGCAACGATACCATGGACGCGCGCAGCTTTTTTCTACCCCGCGTTTCGAAGCTGCGCTTTCATCAGTTCGGCGTTACGGCGGGCGGGCCGGTGTGGCTGCCGAAGCTCTATAACGGGCGCAATCGCAGCTTTTGGTTCTTCTCGTATCAGGGCTTGCGGATTCGCGAGGACCAAGTGTCCGGAGTTTCCGTTCCCGCCACGGCGGATGAACTGCGCGGCGACTTCACCCGCGTGGCGGGCGGCGTGCGCGATCCACTCACCGGAAACCTGTTTCCGAATGCGCAGATTCCCACCAGCCGGTTCGATCCCGTCGCGGTGAAAGTGCTACAGCAGTATAACCCGCAGGCCAACCGGCCCAATGGCGCCTATCAGACGCAGGTCAGCCGGCCCACCACGGGCAATCAGTTCCTCACTCGCTTCGACCACGTTCTCACGGATAAGAACCGGTTCAACGTCCGGTATTTCATCGACAACAATGCCGGCGCCGACAATTTTCCGCAGGGCAGCGCGTTTGCCGGATTCAGCCCCTTTGAGAATTCGCTGCGGATGCAGACGGCCACGGTGGAGGATACGCACACCTTCACCCCGACACTGCTGAACACGGCGCGCATCACCTACACGCGGTTCAATTATCTGGAGAACAACACCGTGCGGCAGACACTGGTGGAGTTGGGCGGCACCGATTTTGTACATGCCGGCGGAGCGGTCACACTGCCCCGGTTGGAGGCCACGGGCCGTTTTACGCTGTCTCCCGGACGCGACCGGCAGCGGCTGTCGGACAACCTGGACATGTCCGAAAACGTTACATGGCTGCGTGGAAGTCATCAGTGGAAGTTCGGCGCCGATGTACAGCGGAACCGGTTTCTCTATCGCGACAACAACAATACCGGTGGCTTATTCCGCTTCGACGGCACTCAGTCGCGCGATTCGCTGGCGGACTTTCTGCTGGGGCGGGCGCGGTCCATGCAGCAGGCTTCGCCGCTCGACACGGATCAGCGTTACACGGTGATCGGACTCTACGCGCAGGATGCCTGGAAAGTGCATCGCAATGTTACGGTGAATCTCGGGCTGCGCTGGGAGTCCTTTCCGGCATGGGCCGAGCAATACGGAAAATTGACGAGTTTTGTGGAAGGCGCGCAATCGACGCGGTTTCCGACGGCGCCCGTGGGGTTGGTGTTCCCTGGCGATGCCGTGTATCCCTACCGCGGCGATCGCAACAATCTGGGCCCGCGCGTGGGCATTGCATGGGACGTGTTCGGCAACGGGCGCACGGCCGTACGCACAAGCTTCGGTGTGTTCTATGAGCCGCTGACCGCGGAGATGGCGGGTGGCGTTCTTTCGCCGCAGCCCTTCGGACTTGTGGTGAATCGCGATGTGACGCAGTTGAGCGCGCCGTATAGCGGCGTGACCAATCCGTTTCCCTTTACCGTCGATCCCAGCAATGCGCGCTTTGTCCGCCCGGTCTCCATTCCCAAATCGTATTCCCCTGACCTTCGTATCCCCTACAGTATGAATTACAACTTCGGGATTCAACA
Organism: uncultured Candidatus Solibacter sp.; assembly: GCA_964402295.1. Classification (GTDB taxonomy): domain Bacteria; phylum Acidobacteriota; class Terriglobia; order Bryobacterales; family Bryobacteraceae; genus CADEFT01. The sequence continues at coordinate 8,381 of CAYOBO010000050.1, forward strand.
GCAGTTGGGTGGGAACTACATGGTGGAAGTGTCCTATGTCGGCAACGTGGGACACAAGTTACCGCAACTGCGCGAGTTGAACGTAGCGAGGCTGATTCCCGGCGCCACTACCGGAAACACGAACGCGCGGCGTATCTACGCGCCGGACTACACCAGCATCGGGCAGCTACAGACGGTGGGAAATTCGGCGTATAACGCGCTGCAACTCCAGTTGCAGAAACGCTTCAGCCAGGGATTCACCATTAACAGCTCGTACACCTGGGCGAAGGCAATCGACGATTGGACCTACAACGCCTTCGCGCAGCTTTCACAACAGGCTTATCAAGACCCGCTCAACCGTAAGGCGGACCGCGGGCGCATCGATGACGATATCCGGCACCGTTGGGCCACCTCGTTCCTGTATGGATTGCCCGTATGGAACGGGCAGCAGTGGTACGCGAAGCTGCTTGGCGGCTGGGAGTTGGGAGCCATTCTGGTGGCCACCAGCGGCGAACCCTTCACGGTGGTTTCGGGGCGAGACAATTCGCTCGCCGGTGTCGGAAACGACCGGCCCAACGTGGTTGGCGATTGGCGTCTGGGCGATGGCCGGTCGAAGGATGAAAAGCTGGCGCGTTACTTCAACACAACCGCTTTTCAGCCCAATGCCGCGCTCACATTCGGCAATTCCGGGCGGAACATCATCTCCGGCCCCGGCGCGTTCAGCATGGATGCGTCGCTGACGAAAAACTTCCGCCTGGTGGAGCAGCACCGCATCCAACTGCGCCTGGATGCTTTCAACCTGCCGAACAAGGCGAACTTCGGCGATCCGAATTCCACGCTGACTTCGCCGGCGTTCGGGCGGGTGCAAAGCGCCGGCGCGGGACGCATTTTGCAAATTTCGGCGAAATACCTGTTCTGAAGATCAAAACTCGAATCGCAGACCCAATTGCAGGTTGCGATTGCTGCGCACTCGGCTGATGGTGCCGCCACTGATGATGTCCACCCGGTTCTCCGGCAGATTGAAGTTCGGATGATTCGGCGTGTTGAACGTTTCGAAGCGGAACTGGAGGATGCGGCTCTCATCCAGGCGGAAGCGCCGCGACAGGGATGCGTTGACGTTGAACGTTCCCGGACCATCCAGGATGTTGCGCCCGGAAGTGCCGAAGCGGAAGGAGCCCACCGGAACCACGGGGAACGCCGTACGGTCGAACCATCGGTCCACGGTGGGGTTATCGAGGCTTCCCTTGGCGATGCGGTCCGGACGGCTGGCTTCGCCGTTCAGGAAATTGAAATTTGCCACCTTCGGCGTGAAGGGAGGTCCGGTGTAGATGGTGCTGGTGCCCGCCACCTGCCAGTTGCGCGCCGCCACGTTACGCGAGAAATTCGGCTGAAGGATGAAACTGGCGGCGAAGGTGTGTCCGATGTCGAAGTCGGAGCGGCCGCGCTCCCCCTTCAGATTCCTCGCATCCTGCGCGATGGGGAAGTTGTATTGGATCGTTCCCCCGGTGTTCGAGCTCTCGTCAATCGACTTGGCGAACGTATACGTGCCGCGCACGAAAAACTGCTTATTGAAGCGGCGGCGAACCGTGACTGCACCCGAATTGTAAATGGAGTTCGAACCGTCATTGATGATGTTGATGGTGCCGAAAGCCGGATAGGGCCGCGGGAACGTGCCGGTCTCCGCGCGCACGTCGAGATCGCGTATTTGCTGGTTCATGTCGAAGCGCCGCGGCAGGTGTGTACCCTTCGATCCGGCATAGGCAACCTCCAGCACCGTGCCCCGTCCGAACTCTTTTTCGAGAGTGAGATTCCACGACTGTAGGTACTGGCTCTGTAGCGAAGACTCCTGTCCGCCGGTGGACGTGACGCCGCCCACGCTGCGGCGCGCCACCGGATACGGATCGGACATGGTGAGAATCAGCGGATTGTTCGAGACCGCGTTGTAGCTCTCGTTGATGGAGAACGGATAGGTGTCGCTGTACTCATCCATGCGGTACAGCGAACTGCTGCCGTAATAGATCCCGTAGCCTCCGCGCAGCACGGTGGTCTTGCGTCCGAACAGGCGCCATGCGAATCCGAAGCGCGGAGCGAAGTCGGTGTAATCGGCCTTGCGGATCGTGGACGGCAAGCCCGCATCGGCCGCCATCGTGATGGATTGCGACAGGCCCGTGGCCTGAATCCGTTGATCGAAATCCGGCAGGCCGCCGCGTCCGGCGATGACAATCTTGCCGAGCGAAGGCACGAACATCGACCATTTTCCGAATTTTTCGCGCGGCGGCTTCATCAATTCATACCGCAACCCGAAGTTAAGGGTAAGGCTGGAAGAGATTTTGTAATCGTCTTGCACGAAGCCCGAGTAGTTGGAAATCAGGTGATAGGGGCCCGCGGCGTCCAACTGCCGGCGCGTCGATTGCGGCCACCCCAGCACCAAGTCCGCAATCGGAGTACCCGTGAAACGGCCGAGGAACGATACGCGTCCTCGCGTGTCGCCGTACTGGCGCGAAAAATACTGCATGCGCAGAAAATCGCCGCCGAATTTCACCGCGTGCTTCCCGCGCAACCATGTGTTCGTCGCCGCGTACTGGTAATTGTTGAACGCCCAGATCTTCGGGTAATCGTAGGCAGGGCCGAGCGGGATGTAGCCGCTTGCGTCCACTTGCGGCAACCCGCGCGCGATCGGGTTCTGCGTTCCCCCGATGAAGCCGACCTCGGCCGCCCAGTCTTTGTCGCCGCTATAGGGCCAAAGCTGATTGTTCGTCTTGCGCGAGAATGAGGCGCTCAACTCCAGGAACATGGATGGCGTCAGGCTGCGCAGATAGCGCGCGTAGGACAGCAGATCGAGCGTGTTGTTCGACAAGCCGAAGATCGGCAACGGCGAGCGGCTGTTCACCACCGGATCATGATTCGAGTTGGGCCGCCAGAACGTGCTGAACGTCAACCGGTCCCGATCGCTCACGTTGTGATCCACCTTGATGCCGATGTTGTTGTAGCTTTGCGTGAGATTTCCCTGCGAGATGAAGTTATTGGCTCCCACGGTGAGATTCGGCGCGGGATAGTAGGCCGCCAGCTTCAGCGACACCGGATTCAGCCGGCTCACGGGAATCTGGTTGTTGGGAAACGGCGTCCGCGAGGCGAGCGGATCCACAATGCGCAACGGACGGCCGAAGGCATCGGTGATGCGCGAAAAATCGCCTCGCAGCATTTCCGGTTCCGGTACGATGCCGCGTTGCGTTTTGCCGTCGGTCAGGCGCAGGGATTCCCACGTCACCATGAAGAACGTGCGGTCCCGGCCGTTGTATATCTTCGGGAGATACAGCGGTCCCGACATCGTCGCGCCGAACTGATTGCGGCGCAGTTTCGCCTTCTGCACGTCGAAGTAGCCCGTGGCGTCAAAGGCGTCGTTGCGCAGAAATTCGTAGAGCGATCCGCGAAAGCGATTGCTGCCGCTCTTGGTGACCACGGTCAGCACGCCGCCGGCGTAGCGGCCGTATTCGGCGGAAAAGCCCGACGTGATCATCTTGAATTCCTGGACCCCTTCGAGCGGCGGGTTGATCACAGCCCCCGTGTTGCGGCGCTGCGTGTTGTTCATGCCGTCGATGAGGAATCCCGTGTTGTCGGCGCGTCCGCCGTTGACGGCATACGACCCATCGCCGCCGTCGCCCTTTGGAATGACCCCTCCGGTGAGCAACGCCAGGTCGCTGAAACTGCGGCTGTCGAGCGGGATATCGGCGATCTCCTCGTTGGTGATCACTTGCCCGCGAGTGCCGTTCTCGGTATTGAGCACGGGCGGCGTGTCCGTAACGGTGACACTCTCCGCCGTGGAACCGATCTCCATCGGAATATCGAGGCGCAGCGCCTGCTCCACGGCGAGTTGGAACTCCGCCTGTTTGAAGGTCCGGAACCCGGCACTGGCCGCTTCGAGCGTATAGCGCCCGGGATTCAAGAATGGAATGGTGTAATCGCCCACTTCATTGGAAGTGGCTTTGTACGCGATGTTGGTATCGACATTCTTCACGGTCACGGCAACGCCGGGGATCACCGCCCCGGAGGCGTCGGTGACACGGCCCGTAACGCTGGCCGAAGGGGTCTGGGAAAAAAGGACAGACGTCAAGAGGAAGAAGATTGCGGCGGCTTGCATGGCCAACCTCCCACTGAGCATGATTCTTTGACTTGAGCTTAGCTCATTCAGCAGGCAGGGGAATAAAACGGCCGCGATCCGGTATAGTGCAAGAGTGAGACGTCTTTTTTCGTTTGCCGTATTGGCGCTGTACGTGGCCTCCGCGCAATTGCCGCCGTCCGATCCCGGTCCCAAGCCGGGAACCAAATTTCCGCCGTTTGCCCTGACGGACCAGCACGGGAAATCGCAAACGCTCGAATCGCTGCGCGGGCCCAAAGGCTTGATGCTGGTGTTCTACCGCTCCGCCGATTGGTGACCCTACTGCAAGACCCAACTGGTCGAGTTGGAACAAAATGTGGACACTTTGCGCAAGCAGGGCTTGGGATTGGCCGCGGTCAGCTACGATTCCGTGCCCGTGCTGAAGCATTTCAGCGACCGCAGGAATATCGGTTACCCGTTACTGTCCGATGCCGGGTCGGAACTCATCCGCAGGCTGGGCATTCTCAATCCCGCGGGCAAGGAGGGTACGCCCTTTTACGGAATCCCGCATCCGGTGACATTCGTTCTGGACGCCGACGGAACCATCCGCCACAAGTATTTCGAGGAAGACTATCGCGAACGGCCGACGCTGGCCGCAATCCTGTCGAGGGAACTGGGCGTGAACCCCACCGCTGCCGCTTCCACCGCGAAAGCAAAGCACGTCGCCATCGCCACCAGCGCCAGCACGGCGATTGTCAGCCCAGGACAGCGCATACTGCTCTCTGTCGAAATCGACATCCCCGAGGGGTATCACCTCTACGCGCCCGGCGTCGAAGGCTACTACGCTGTGGAGTGGAAGATGGCCAGCACGGAGTTAGTCAAGCCGCATGACGTCGATTTCCCCCAATCCCGCATCCTCTATTTGAAGGCGATTGACGAAAAGGTTCCGGTTTACGAGGGAAAAATCCGCCTGCTGCGCGATGTCACTCTGGCGCAAAGCAAAGTCTTGACCGCGGCCGCGGGTCCGTCGAAGCAGATCGCCATCGAAGGTACGCTCCGCTACCAGGCTTGCAGCGATAGGCTATGCTACCCGCCGGAGACGGTGCCGCTCGGCTGGAAACTCCAGTTCGACCCCCACGACTCGCTCCGCGTGCCTCCTGAATTGCGAAAGAAATAGCTGCTACGCTTACCCCATGCAGAGCGTCCACCTCGAAAATGGGGTAGTTACCGTCCGTGAGGAATCCGTTCCCAAGCGCCGGCCCGGGCAGGCGCTGATCCGCATGCGTCATGCCGGAATCTGTAGCACCGATCTGCATCTCCAGCGCGGCTACTACGGGTTCGCCGGAACGCCCGGCCATGAGTTCGTCGGCGAAGTGGTGGAATGCGACAACCCCGAATGGCTGGGCCGGACCGTGGTCGGCGAGATCAACCTCGCTTGCGGCCAGTGCGGCGCTTGCCGGCGCGCGCTCGGCCGGCATTGTCCGAACCGCACGGTGCTGGGCATTGTGAAACACCCTGGCGCATTCGCCGAATATCTCACTCTCCCCGAAGTAAACCTCCACCGCATTCCGGAGGCCGTGCCGCCCCACCTGGCGGTGTTTGTCGAACCGGTCGCGGCGGCCTGCGAAATCCTCGATCAGGTGTCCATCTGGCGTGGCGCCAAGGTTGCCGTGCTGGGCGATGGAAAGCTCGGGTTGTTGATTGCCCAGGTGCTGCAACTCCATGGCGCGCAGGTACACCTCTACGGCCGCCATCCGGAAAAAATGCGTATGGTGGAACCACTAGGAGTAATAGGTAAAGATGCCCGGAACACTGACGAGCCGGTTTCGTATCCGTTCGTAGTGGACGCAACTGGATCCTCCGCCGGATTGGAACGCGCGGTCGCCATGACCCGCCCGCGCGGCACGTTGATCATGAAATCGACCGTGCATGATCGGATTTCCATCGATACATCGCCTATTATTGTGAACGAACTCACGCTGGTGGGTTCGCGATGCGGCCGGTTCGAGCCGGCCCTGGAACTGCTGGCCGGAGGAAAGCTGATCCTGGAGCCGATGATCCAATTTCGCTACCCCTTGCGGGATGCCGCCGAGGCCTTCGCTCGCGCCGCACAGCCTGGAGTCTGCAAGGTTCTGCTCGACAACTGACCTATGGAATGGATTGCTCTCATCGCGGTACTGATCCTGTGGCGCGCGCATGCGTCGAAAACCGCCCGGCTCAATCAGCGCCTGGAAGAGCAGGACCGCCTGTTGCAGCAGTTGACGCGGCGGGTATTCGAGTTGGAGCATCCGTTGCGGCGCACTGTGGATCAAGTGCTTGCTTCGCCTCCGCCTACCGCGCCCGTTGCCCCGCCCTTGCCGGAGCCCGCCGCCGTCGAAGACCCACTCCCACTTCCTCCGCTACCTGAGCCGGTTGCCACGATCGTCAGCGAACCGGATCCGGTTCCCGCTGGACCCTCCCTCGAAGACCGCATCCGCCGGCGGATGAGCGGCGTCGATTGGGAAGCCATGATCGGCGGAAGCTGGCTGAACGCCGTGGGGGTGCTGATTCTGGTTGTGGGCATCGCGCTGTTTCTCGGCTATGCGCTTACGCAATTCGGCCCGCTCGGCAAAGTGTCGATGGGCGTGGCGGTGAGCGTTGCGATGCTCATCGCCGGCGTGGTTGTGGAGCGCAAACCGGTGTACGTTGTGTTCGGCCGCGGCTTGCTGGCCGGCGGATGGGCGGCGCTGTATTTCACGGCATATGCGATGCACGCTCTGCCCGCGGCGCGCGTGGTGGAATCGCCGGCGGTGGGTGGCGCTCTGCTGCTGGGGGTTGCCTGCGGCATGATTGCCCATTCGCTGCGCTATCGCTCCCAGGCGTTGACTCTGCTTGCGTATTTCTCGGCGTTCTTCGCCCTTCAGATCGGGCCGATGACGTGGCTCTCCATCGCCGCCTGCATCCCGCTGTCGATTTCTCTGCTCACCATCAGCCGTACGCTCGGCTGGACGAACGTTCCCATATTTGGGCTCATTCTCACCTATTTCACCTTCGCCTTCCGGTACCGGCCGCAGGAGTTGACGCCGCTCTACGGATCGGCGGCGCTGTTCACGTTCTGGGCCGCTTTCGAAGTGCATGACCTGCTGAAACTGCGGGCCGCGGCGCAACGCTCGCTCACCGAGTTGACGCTGTTCCCGTTGAACGCATTTCTCTTGATCGGCACCTCGATAATTACCCTGCCCGCATCCACGCCCATTCAGTCGTCGTATTTTCTGGCCACGGCGGGGACGGTATTTCTCATCAGCACGGTCCTTCGCATGCGCTGGAAGGCAGTGGTTCTGCCTGCCGCGAATCCGTTTGAGCGCATCCTGGCCGCCAGCCACCGCATCGCCATCGGGTTCGCCTCGGCGTTGTTTGCGGGTGCGCTGATGCGGCGCTTCCCGGTGGAGGGCTCCGTCATCGGCCTGATGATGGAGGCGCAACTGCTGGTACTGGCCGGCATGCGATTCGGCGATCGCTTCTTCTGCCACGCCGGCGCCGCGGTGTTTGCCATCCCTGTTTGGTTGATCTTCGTGGATAACTACAAATTCGGCCAGTTGCAGATTGGTGCGCACCAGTTCGATGGATGGGTTCCCTACACGGCCTTTCTCGCGCTGCAATACTATTTCAACCGCTGGATAACGCGTGGCGGCGCCTACTATACCTGGGGCGCTCTGGCGTTGCTGTTGGCCACAACCGGCGAGCTGCTGAACAATCACTGGACCGCCGCATCCTGGATCGCCATCGGCGTTGTACTGATCGAGGCGCACCGCCGCAGCGGGTGGAACGAACTTCTGTATCAGGCAGCGGTGGCCACGGCCTTTGGGTTCGTGGGCGCGATTGGAGTGAAGGATTGGCCGGTTGCCGCTTGTGGCGCGGCGCTGCTCTATGTGGGTGCACTGCGTTTGCGCGGCCTGCATCGGGACATTCTCTGTGCCATGGCCAGCGTGCTGGCCGGCGTGGCGATGTGGCAAGGGCTCCCGGCGCCCGTGGTGGCCATGGGCTGGGGCCTGCTCGGCTTGTTGCTGATGGAGGTTGGCTACACGCTCGGCCGCCGCTCGCTGAAACTCCAGGCGCATGCGCTTTGCGCGGCCGCCTTCGCCCGTGTTTTCGTCGCCAATTACCCGGTATTTTCCGAAACGGCGGGGATTTCGCACCGGGTGTGGACCGTGCTGCCCGTGATTGCACTGGCGTGGCATGGCTACCGCCGCGGCGAATCGCGGTTTGCCCGATTCTATTCCTGGGCCGGTGTGCTGATGCTGGGCGCGCTGCTTCGATTCGAATTGGGCCGCGATTTCGCGGTCATCGGCTGGGCGGCGCTGATGCTGGCTCTGATCCATGCCGGACGCGCCTGCCACGTTAAGGATTTCCTCTGGCAAGGCTATGCGCTGGCCGTGCTCACTTTCGCCCGCGGCTGGGCCACGAACTTCTCCTCCAGCATCGCCATGGCCGCCGCCGTCATCGCCTGCTTCCACCTGGCGCAATTCCGCCTCTCGCGCGACCACCGCTTCGGGCGTCCGGCGATGGCGCTGATGGGCTCGGCGCTGCTCAGCATTCTGCTCTACTACGAAATCTCGGGCAGCCTGCTCACCATCGCCCTCGGCGCGCAGGCCGTCGGCATGCTGGTGGCCGGATTCGCCGCGCAGGAGCGCATCCTGCGCTTGTCGGGACTCGCCATGTTCGGCATCTGCGTCATGAAGCTGTTCTTCTACGATCTGCGCAACCTCGAAACGCTCAGCCGTATTCTCTCGTTCGTCGTCCTCGGCCTCGTTCTGATGGGCGCATCGTGGCTCTATATGCGCTTCAAAGACAAAATCCAGAGGTATCTCTAAATGAACTCCCGCATCGGCGCCATCGTTGTCGCGGCGTTACTCACCGCCGGCGGCGCAGCCACCTGGATGGGCCATCCCGAGCGCGAAGTCAGCATGACCAGCGTCGGCGAACTGTGGGGCGACGTCTTTCGCGACGCCGATCAGCTCGGCCTGCAACTGACCCGCGTCCCGGCCAAGGACGAAATGGACCGCGGCGAGCGCATGGCGCGAGGCATCGTGCGTTCTTCCACCACCTCCCCGATGTGGGAGGTGTACGTCGATGCCGTGGGCCAATCGCTGGCCAAGCACGCCCGGCGCAAGGATATCCGTTACCGCTTCCACGTCATTGAAGCGCCCATCGAAAATGCGTTCGCCTTGCCCGGCGGGCAGGTGTTCCTTTATACGGGGCTGCTGGCGCGGATGCGCAGCGAAGCGGAACTGGCGGCTGTGCTCGGCCACGAAATCGCGCACGTCGATTTGCGGCACTGCATTGAGCGCTATCAGTACCGTATGCGCGTTCCCGGCGGCGCGTTGCTTTCCCTTACGCAGGAGTTCATGCGCATCGGCTACGCGCAGTATCAGGAAATGGAAGCGGACACGGCCGGGCTGCGCATGACACTGGCCGCGGGCTATGACCCGCAAGGCGTCATCGATCTGTTCTCGCGCGTGTTTCGCGAACGCCTGCGCACCCAGCCGCCACCGGATACGCCTCTCGAAGAACTGGCCTCCCTCACCGGATCGATGATGACGGATTACTTCCGCTCCCATCCGCCCACCGGGGAACGGATGCGCCGCCTTGCCGCACTCATCGAAGAATACCGGCGCGATCACCGCGGCCGGCGGTTCTATCGCGGCGTGGAGAACCTGCGGCGCAAGACGGCGCGCCTGCAACAGGAATACGAGGGAGAGTTCGTGCGGCTCTAAAATCCGCTCCACACGTGCGCGGCGAACTCCCGCACACGCTCGAACCCCATGCGTTCATACAGCCGGATGGCCGGGCTATTGGCGCTGGTCACCGTCAGGCTCACCTTGCGGCAGCCGTGCTCCCGAAACTCGCGCAACGCGCGCCGCAGCAACTCATAGCCCACGCCCATGCCCCGCGATTCCGGCGTGACGCAGATCTGTGTGATGTGTCCAACCCCTTCATTCACCAGGCTGCCGAGAACCAGGCCGCACGGCTGTCCCGTATCCTTGCGGAAGGCGATCGAGGAAGCCGGGCTAAAAAAGCGCCCGCACCCCGGGAATTGAATGATATTTCCCACAAATCGGCGCGCGCCGGGGATGGATTGATACTGGTCGTTGATCTGGCTGTCGATGTGGCCGCGGTAGGAGTGGGCGATCATGTGCGCCGCTTCCTCATGCCGCTCCTCGCGCCAGGATTCAAACAGCAGCAGATCCTCGGCCGGCGTCGCCCCGTGTCCCCAGAAATCGCGCTCCCATACCATGAACGTGCGGCGGAACTCGCGCATGTGTTGTTCGAACACCATCGGCCGCGTCAACGGCGATTCCAGCATCAGCAACTGCGATTCCACCCGCCGCACGGCGCAAACGTTCACCAACTCCTCAAGCACGGCTTGCAGCAGGCTGTTCTCGCGCGAGAAAGTGCGGTGCTGCTTCATCACGTAGACATCGCCCACCAATCCCTTGCGGTCCTCGGCGATGAAATAGGAATAGCCTGCCACGCGCCCGTCCACCAGTACCGCGAAGCCGCTCAACGAGCGCAGATCGACGAATCGCATCACCAGGTCCGCGGACGGCGTGAAGTCCCAATCGAGCAGCTCGCGCCAGGACTCGGTTTCTTCCCACAGCAGCGGGCGCAGGTCCGATCCGTTCAGATGGCGTAGTTCGATCAGCTCCGTCTGCTGCGCCGCGGATAGGAAGGTGACGCTCATGCGGACTATGGCTTCTTTGTACCGTCGGCGGACCGGGCCAGGGGAGCCGCCGGCTTATCGTCGCCGTAGCTCGCCACCAGATATTCCAGCAGCGCCTCGCGGTCCTTCACGGGCGCGCCCCAGCCCACCATCTTCGTGATCTCGCGGTCCCACTGCGCCCGGCTCAGGCGCTGGATATGCGTGATGCGCAGGCCATGGCAGGCCACGCAGGCGCGCTTTTCCTCGGCGCGGCCTTTCTCGATCGCCGCCGGGTCCGCGGCCGGAGCGAATGCCGCCATGGCGAGAAAACAAATCAGCGGCTTCATGTTTTATCCCTCCACCATGACGCCGATCCGGTCCACGGCGTTCCACATGTATCCCGACGGATTCCATTCCGCCTCCACGGGTTGCACGCGGCCGGCGGCATCCGTGGCCCGCGCGCACAGCGTGTAGTAACCCTTCTTCGCCGGCCTCCAGCCGTGCGTAAACGTACGCCATGCGAACTGAAAATTCTCGGCGCCCAGTTTTGCATCCACCCACTTTGCGCCGCCGTCGGTGGAGACTTCGACGCGCACGATCTTGTGCTCGCCTCCGAACGCCACGCCCATCACCGGAACCGGCCCCAGATTTACCTTGGCTTTGTCCAGAGGCTTGCTGAAGAACGACGTCACCGCCATTCCCTCCAGCACTTCCATCTCTTCTGGCTTGGCCGAACCGCCCGGGCCTACGCTGAAGTTCGGATATCTATATGCGGTGGCGAAATAGAACCCCTTGTCGGCTTCCACGCTGAGTTGCAGGTCGTCGATCCACTTCACCCAACTGGCGCCGTCCCACCCGGGTACGATCAGCCGCGCCGGAAAGCCGTGCAATTCCGGCAGCGGCTCCCCGTTCATCTCCAGCGCAATGATCGTCGACTCATGCATCAGCTTGCCTATCGGAACGCTGCGGATGAAGTCCGGAGTCTTGCCCACTCCCACATCCATGCCGTTGGCCGTGCCGTACTTCGCCTCGGCCTTGACGCCGGCGCGCCGCAACAGGTCGGCCACGCGCACGCCACGCCACTCGGCATTGCCGATCGCGCCTTTGGTCCATTGCAATCCGGGTACTTTCGGTTGGAAATAGCCGCGCCCGTTGCCGGCGCATTCGAGCGTCGCCGGCACTTTGAATTGCGGCATTTTTCGTAAATCATCGAGCGAAAGCGACAGCGGCGAACCCACCAGCCCGCGCACCTTCAGCCGGTAGGACCCTGCGTCCACCTTCGGGCGGGGAAGGTGCTGGCGCACGAAAAACCGGTCAACCGGCGTGATCCAGCTATCGAAGTATTCCACCGGAGTCTCCAGATCCTCCGGAAAGTCATTGTGGACCAGCATCGGCCGCTTGCCGGGGAACACGAGCGCCTGCTGCGCCCACGCCGGAAGCCCCGCGAATGCCGCGGGCATCCATCGCATCCATTGGCGGCGGGAGAGCATAACAGGCTTAGCGTAACACGGGTTCTCGTTTCGTTTCCGTGGCCGCACCCGTCACCGCGCCAGCCACTTCGCCTCCACCCAGATCGCCAACAGCAGAAAGAACACCGCGATGGAGCCGAACAGCGGAACTGCCATGATCACCCCGATTCCAAACCACTCCGCCCAGAACCCAAGCGACGCCGCCGACAGCAGCCCGCCCGTCACCGCAAACGAAAACAGCCCGTTGAACAAGCCCGGATGGTAGTACGGAAAGCGGTCCCCGATTTTCTCCACCACCAGCGGATAGATCGCCGCAAAGCCGCCCCCGATCATCAGCAGCGCCACTCCCGCTCCGGTCTTGTTGTTCGTCAGGCTCAGAATGAGGCAGCCGAGCATCGCCGAAACCACGCTCCCCAACAGCAACCGGCCATGCCGCACCACGGGAAGCACGGCTTGCATCAGCGCCCGTCCCACCGTGAGCGCTAGCCAGTACAGCGCCAGCAGCCACAGCGCCGTATCCGGCCCCACACCCAGCCGTTGCGCCAGAAACAGCGGACCCCAACCCGCAATTGCCCACTCATTGCCAAACTGAAAGAACAGCAGCAAGGCGAACAGAATCGCCGCCGGACTCTTGAAATCGGCGTAGGCCTGGCGCAGCGAAGGCTGCGCCGGACGCGGCTCGGTAGTCAGCCGTGTCCGCCCGTAATGCCCCGCCAGAAATGCCGGAATGATCCCCAGAAAAATGAGAATCGCGCCCGTGGTATACACGTAATACGTTCCCGCCACCATCACCGCCGAGGCCAGGCAACCCAGTCCGAACAGCAGCCCGGAAAGATTCAGCGTCGCCGCCCGGTCCCGCTGATACACCGGCGACACCAGCGTAAATACCGCCGCGTTGAGAATCCCCGCCGCTGTTCCGCTCAGGAACACGCCCGCCAGCCGCCATCCCTCCCCCCTCGGCGGACCCACCGCCGCCAGGAAGAAAAACGCCGCCGCTGCCATCGTCGGAGCCAGCGTCATCACGAATCGCAGACTCCGCTCCCGCAGCAGCCACTGGCTCAGCGGCACCGAAAGCAGCATGCCACCGTTCAAGGAAAGGAAAAAGTATCCCACCCGCGCGTAATCCGAGTGCAGGTGATAACCCCAGGCCGGCAGCATCGCCCCAAGAAACCCCATCAGGATTCCCGACAAAAAGAACCCCCCCAGCGCATTGCGTGCCGCAACCGCCGGTGTCTGCACGGGAATGGGAGCCATCGTGGGAGCCACTCTGTGCATTCTACTGCTTTTGGAAGAGCAAGGTTAGCCCTACTCCCAGAAACCACAGAAGCACGACCCACGGTTACCTGTTTTCAACAACTTAACCTGTGGCTAACCGATTGCATAAACAGGGCAGGGTTAATTAGAGGTTTTCTCCGCTTTCGGTGGTGGTAGTTGCCTCCGGCCGAACGGTTCTCTGTACCCGGTACGTTCTGTACCGGGTTTTTTCTTTGCTACACTAACTTCTTTCGGTTGCCCTCCGCATGACCACCCTTTACGCCAAATGGATCGATCAGTGGGAGTACAAGCTTGCCACGGCAGACACGAATCGAGTGGTCCGTCCCTTTGAATGGGGTTCGGAATGGCTGCTCGATTCCGTTCCGCACGGGGAAGAGCGTGAAAAAGTCCTGCATTATGTGGATGATGCAGTCCACCATTCGGACCGCTTCTTCTCCGGCCCGGCGCCTACAGACTATCGCCTGAACGGCTCCCATCTCACCTTCACCAGCACCCTCCCATCCCCTTATCCCGAAAACAATACCGTCCACGCCGATTTCTTCCCCACTCCGGAGGACCGTGGCCGCGCCGTCGTCGTTCTGCCGCAATGGAATTCCGATGTCAACGGCCACGTCGGCCTCTGTAAACTACTGAATAAATTCGGTATTACCGCGCTCCGTATGAGCATGGCGTACCACGACCGGCGCATGCCCGCCGAACTACAGCGAGCCGATTATCACGTATCGTCGAATATCGGCCGCACCATTCATGCCTGCCGCCAATCGGTGCTCGATATCAGGTCCTGCCTCACCTGGCTCGAACAGCGCGGCTACAAGCGGCTGGCGATTCTCGGCACCAGCCTCGGTTCCTGCATGGCTTTCATCACCGCAGCCCACGACAAGCGCGTCAAGTGCGGTGTTTTCAACCACGTTTCCATGTACTTCTCCGATGTCGTGTGGACCGGGCTTTCCACCCAGCACGTGCGCAAGGGCGTCGAATCGCATCTCACCCAGGAGCAATTGCGCCGCTATTGGGCCGTGGTCAGCCCCGCCACCTACCTGGACCGGCTCGAAAATCGCGACATGCAAGCCCTTTTGGTGTGGGCCAAATACGACACCACCTTCCTGCCGGAGTTCTCCAAACAGGTGCTGCAAGCCTTCCGCGAACGCAACTTTCCGCACAAGGTGTTCACCCTCCCCTGCGCCCATTACACCACGGGCCGATTCCCCTTTAATTGGATGGACGGACTGGCGATGTGTCGATTCCTGCGCAAGTACCTGTAGCCTTTTTCACAGCCATACAAAATCTTGTAGCTACCTTGCCAAATTTTCGTTGACAGGCGGCCCAACCGGATTTACTATGGTCGTATCACTGAGAAAGGAGGTGGTCCAGTCTAACATATGAGTACTGGTAGTAGATCTTATTCCACGCGCGAGGTGGTCGACTGTTGAGTCGACTGCTCCTACGTAGCTGGCAACGTTCAGTGGCGAGGCCTAAGTTCCTGTGGACCGGCCACCTCTGCGCGAGAGTAGAAAACCAGCGATAGCCAACGGTTTTCTTCCTACGGCTATGGAAAAACCCCGCTTAAGCCTGTGGGCTTGGGCGGGGTTTTTCACGTTATATCAACCTCTTTTCGCGGAATGGCAATTTGCCAGGACTCCATTGCGTGCAAACTTGCGTGGCGTTGCCGCAGCCAGCCGCCAGGTGGTTTGGGCCGGCGGCACGAATGGGACCGTGGTGCGCAGCGTCGACGGCGGCGTGAACTTCTTCCCCCGTTCCGTGCCCGGCGCCGAAGCGCTCGATTTCCGCGACATCGAGGCCTTCTCCGCCGATACGGCCTATCTGATGAGCGCCGGCCCCGGCGGCGCATCCCGCATCTACAAAACGCAAGACGGTGGCGAGCGCTGGCATCTCCTGTTCACCAACCCCGACCCGGACGGCTTCTTCGATGCCATTGCTTTTTGGGAGGAACGCCGCGGGTTGGTATTAGGCGATCCAGTGGCCGGCCGCTTCGTCATTCGCCGCACGGAAGACGGAGGCGCCACATGGCAAACCGTACCGTCCGCGAGCATGCCCCCGGCCCGTCCCGGGGAAGCAGCGTTCGCCGCCAGCGGAACCTGCCTCACCGTGGCCCCCGGCGGACTCGCCTGGTTCGTGACCGGCGGCACGGGCGGCGGACGTGTGTTCCACTCCCGCGATGGCGGCCAATCCTGGACCGTCACCGCCACGGACATACCCCACCCCACCCCCTCGAGCGGATTGTTTTCCATTGCCGCCGGCGCATCCGGTTGGGTGGCCGCCGGAGGCGACTACCGCCAGGAGACCAGCGGCTTGGGAAATCTCGTGCTCTCGGCAGCGCCGGTGAAGTCCGCGCCCCCGATCTTCCTCTCCGCCGTCGTGCGGCGCACAGGGGACGAGTTCCTTGCGGTCGGCCCGCGCGGCACGTTCCTCTCGGCCGATGCCGGCCAGTCCTGGAGTGAGGCCGCCGCGGACGGCTTCCACACCGCCTCGCGAGCACCGGACGGCGCTCTGTTTGCCGCCGGAGCCCGCGGCCGCATCGCCCGCTGGGCGGACTGAACGCGCGTCCCGGTTTGCGCAACCCACGATAGCGGCAACCCTACTTGTGATACGATCCGCCCATGAGGATTTTCGCTCTCTTTGTCTTAACCTCCGCCGCTCTGTGTGCGCAGTCGATCACCGGTTCCCTGACGGGGGTGGTGACCGATCCCACCGACGCCGCCGTTCCCAAAGCTTCCGTCGTGCTGCGCCAGAACTCGACCGGCGCGGAGCGTTCCGCGGAAACCAACGACGCCGGACGATTCTTCTTCGGCTCCCTGCAACCCGGCGCCTATACGCTGTCCATCGAAGCGGCGGGGTTCCGGCGTTTGGAACGCACCAACGTCAACGTGCCGGCCGCGGAAACCGTCAGCCTGAGCGACCTGCGGTTGACCGTCGGCCAAGTCAGCGATTCCGTCGAGGTGCAGGCGCAAGCCGCCGTGGTGCAATCGCAAACCGCGGAGCGCGCCGGCGTCCTCACCAGCTCCCAGGTCACAAACCTCGCCATTCGCGGCCGCAACGTCACCTCGCTCGTTTCCTTGTTGCCCGGCGTGGTCGACCTCGACGATTCCGAAAACCTCGCCGTGAACTGGAATTTTAACGTGCAGGGCAACCGCCGCAACACGAACAACCTCACCATCGACGGCGCCACCGTCAACGCCATCGGCAATAACTTCAACTCCGTGGTGGCCGTCTCCATGGATGCCGTCGCCGAGGTCAAGGTGCTGCTGTCCAACTACCAGGCCGAGTATGGGCGCATGTCCGGCGCCAACGTCTCCATCGTCACCAAATCCGGCACGAAAGATTTTCACGGGCTGGTCAGCTATTTCAAACGCAATGAAGCCCTCAATGCCAACGATTTTTTCAATAACCGCCTCGGCCGCGCACGCCCCCGCTACCGCTTCGATACCTGGAACTACAACCTCGGCGGGCCTGTTCTGCTGCCCGGCCGGCGCCTGAAGGACAAGCTGTTCTTCTTCTGGAGCCAGGAGTTCTGGCCGCTGTCGGTGCCCACCGCGCTCGCGCAACGCACCACGCCCACCGAACTCGAGCGGCAGGGCAACTTCTCGCAGTCTCTGGACGTGAACAACGCGCTCATCGTCATCCGCGATCCGTTCAACAACCGTGCTCCCTTCGCCGGCAACATCGTCCCCGCCAGCCGCATCGACCCCAACGGCCGCGCGCTGCTCAACTTCCTTCCCACTCCCAATTTCACCGACCGCGGCATTTCGCGCGGGCAGTTCAACTACATCTTCCAGGATGTGGTGGACCAGCCCAAGCGCACCGACACCCTCAAACTCGACTACAACGTCACTCCCTCCGACATCTTCACCTTCTCCTACAGCGCCCGCAATGACATTAACGACGGCAAAGTCGGCATCCCCGCCGGCACGGGCAACTACGATGTCTTCCGCCAGCGGTCGGAAAACCGGGGCAAGCTCTTCCTCGGCCGCTACCAGAAGATCATTTCCCCCACCTTAATTAACGAGTTCAACGGCAGCTACTCCACGCGCCCGCTCAACAACTCCATCAGCGACGATGCGCTCGCCTCCATCCAGCGCGACAAGATCGGCTTCACGCTCGGGCAGTTGTATCCGTCCAGCAATCCGCTCAACCTCATTCCGAACATGTCGTTCGGCGGCGTCCCGAACGCCATCGCCGTGAGCATGGACGGGCGCACTCCGCTTACCACCACTCACGAAATCATCTCGATTTCCAACAATCTGACCAAAACATTCACATCCCACACCTTGAAAGTCGGCTTCTACTATGACCGCTTGTGGGCCGAGAATCAGCCCACCGGAGGATCGTTCAACGGATCGTTCAACTTCGCCCGCAACGTGAACAATCCGCTTGAGACCGAGTACGCATTCTCCAACGCCATACTTGGCGTGTACAACCAGTACGAGGAGCCCACGGCGCGCGCGTTTCCCGTCAACTACGCCACCAACACCGAATGGTTCGTGCAAGACAACTGGAAGATGAACCGCAAGTTCACACTCGATTACGGCATTCGTTTCCATTACCTGCCGCAATCCTGGATTTCCGGCGACGCGCTGTCAGGGTTCCGCGCCGATGCCTTCAACCCCGCGCAGGCCGTGCGCCTGATTGAGCCGTTCCGGCAAGGAAACGCCCGCGTCGGCCGCAACCCGAACACCGGAGAGATCCTGCCCGCGCCGCTGATCGGCGCCATCGCGCCCGGGGCAGGCAATCCCGCCAACGGTATGGTTTCGCCTCTTTCCGACCCCAACATCCCCCGCTCCTTGATGAAAGAGCCGGGCATCCAACTCGCCCCGCGCGTGGGCTTTGCCTACGATGTGTCCGGCAACGGCAAAATGGCCATCCGCGGCGGCTTCGGCATGTTCTATAACCGCATGTCGCACGGCGTCGTATTGACGGATTTCTCCGCCCAGCCCCCCATCATCGACCGCCCCACGCTCTTCTTCGGCACCATGTCCACCTTGCGCAACGCCACCGGCGTGCTGTTTCCCGCCAATGTGCTGGGGCTCGATCCGAACGCCAAGATCCCGCGCGTGATGAACTTCTCTCTGTCCGTCCAGCGCGACATCGGCTTCGGCACCATCGTCGACATGGGCTATGCCGGCTCGCTCGGGCGAAACCTGCTCTGGCAACGCAATCTCAACGCCATCCCATTGGGAACGAATTTCCTCGCTTCCTCCCGCGACACTACCAACAACGGCGTACTGCCCGTCAATTTCCTGCGCTCCTACATGGGCTACGGCAATCTGAATCTGCGCGAGCCGGGCGCCTCCTCGAATTATCACTCCTTCCAGTTCTCGGCCAACCGCCGCTTCGCCTCGAAACTCCAGTACGGGTTGAGCTACACGTGGTCGAAGTCGCTCGACTACAACTCCGACGATGCCGCCACCGTATCCAACATCATCCCCGTGCGCGTGTGGAACTACGGACTGTCGTCCTTCGACCGCACCCACGTGTTGAAGGTCAACTGGCTCTACGACCTGCCCAACCCCGTGGACCGCGGCAACCCGCTGCGCTGGGTGGTGAACGACTGGCAGATGAGCGGCATCTACACGGCCAGCAGCGGCGCGCCCGCCGGCATCGGTTTCAGCACCGTGAACGCTGTCGACATCACCGGGTCGGCCACCGAAGGCGCGCGCATTGTGCTCAACGGCGAGCCGTCCCTCGGCCGGGGCGGCCGTACCTTCAGCCGCTGGTTTGACACGAGCGTCGTGGCGCTGCCGGCGGTGGGTACCATCGGCAATGCGGCCCGCACCAACATCCGCCTCCCCGGCATCAACAACTGGGATTTGACAGCGTACAAGAATTTCCGCGTCAAGGAGCGGTTCAACACACAAATCCGCGCCGAGTTCTACAACGCCTTCAACCACACCCAGTATTCCAACGTCGACACCACGGCGCGATTCGACGCCCAAGGCCGGCAGGTCAACACGCAGTTCGGGCAGGTGACCGCCACACGCATCGGCCGCCGCATCCAACTCGCCCTCCGCGTCACGTTCTGATCCCCCGGCATGCCGCCGCTTCCGCTTCTCCTCGTGGCGGCCCTTCTCGGGCCGCCTGGCGCCATTGCCCAGTCCCCCCGCGGTTTTCCCGCCGAATGGGCCAAAACATTGCGCGACTATGAGCGGCAAGCACAAGCCATCCCCGAAGCCGCGCGCATCCGCGGCTACATGCAGCGCATGGCCGCCGAACCCCATCACGCCGGTTCGCCCGCCTCGCGCGCCGTCGCCGAATACGCGCACGGCCTGCTGAAGGAATGGGGCCTCGATGCCCGCATCGAAACCTTCGAGGCCCTCCTCCCCTATCCCGGCACTCATATCGTGGAGTTGGTGGAACCCGTCCGCTTCCGCGCCAAACTCCAGGAGCCGGTTGTGGCCGAAGACCCGGACTCCGGCGATGCGCGCCAGTTGCCGGCCTACAACGCCTACTCCGCCCCCGGTGACGTCACCGCCCCTCTGCTCTACGTCAACTACGGCGTCCCCGAAGACTACGCCTACCTCAAGCGCCTGGGCATCGACGCCAAGGGGAAAATCGTCATCGCCCGCTACGGAAAAAACTGGCGCGGCGCCAAACCCAAGGCCGCCGCCGAAAACGGAGCCGTCGCCTGCATCCTCTACTCCGATCCCCGCGACGACGGCTATTTCCAGGGCGACGTCTACCCCACCGGACCCTTTCGTCCCCCGCACGGCGTGCAGCGCGGCAGCGTCATGGACATGCCGCTCATGGTCGGCGATCCGCTCACCCCCGGCTGGGCTTCCGAGCCTGGCGCACGGCGCTTGCCCATCGCCGAAGCCACCTCCCTCATGCCGATCCCCGTATTGCCCCTCTCCTACAGCGACGCCGCCGAACTGCTGAAGCAACTGCATGGCCCCGTCGCGCCCGAGAATTGGCGCGGCGCGCTCGGCTTCACCTACCACATCGGCCCCGGACCGGCGAAGGTCCGCCTGAAACTCGAATTCGACATGGCCATCCGGCCGCTCCACAACGTCATCGCCACCATTCCCGGCTCTGCGTTCCCAGGCCAGCGGGTGCTCTACGGCAACCATCACGATGCCTGGGTGAATGGCGCCAGCGATCCGCTCAGCGGCGCTTCCTCGCTGCTCGAAACCGCGCGCACTCTGGCCGCCTTGCGCCAATCCGGATGGTCCCCCAAACGCACCATTCAACTCGCCCTCTGGGACGGCGAGGAGTTCGGCCTCATCGGCTCCACCGAATGGGTCGAAAAGCATCGCCACGATCTCGACCAATCCCTCGTCGCCTACATCAACTCCGACGCCATCGGAACAGGCAGAATCGCCGCCGCCGGCTCCCACTCCCTCGAATCGTTCCTCAAGGAACTACTCGCCGAGGTCAACGACCCCATCGCCCAACGCCCGCTCATCGAAGCGCCACACACCGGCCGCGGCGCCAAGGGATTTCGCCTGGAGGCCCTCGGCGCGGGTTCCGACTACGTCGCTTTCGCCGATCACGCCGGCATCGCCTCGCTGAATCTTGGATTCAGCAGCGAAACCAGCAGCGGTGTCTATCACTCCAGTTACGACAGCTTCGCCTGGTACACGCGGTTCTCCGACGGCGGCTTCGTCTATGGGCGGACCTTCAGTGTCCTCAACGCCATGTTGCTTATGCGCCTGGCCGGAGCCGCCCTGGTGCCGTTCGAGTTCACAGCTCTCCACCGCGCCATCGAACGCTATAAAGCCGACCTCATCCGCGCCGCCGGCAAGGACAGCTCCCGCCTCGATTGGAAAGAGTTCCAGGCCGAACTCAACAAACTGGGCGCCGCCGCCAAGCTCTTTGAATCCGAGTATCGGAACGCGTTGCGCCGTTGGATGGAGCCATCCGCGCAAAAGCTGGCCGCCGTGAACTCCGCCATCTACCGCGCCGAACGCGCCTTCCTTTCCCCCGCCGGTTTGCCCGGCCGACCCTGGTACCGGCACCAGCTCCACGCTCCCGGCCTCTACACCGGCTACAGCGCCAAAACACTCCCCGGCATTCGCGAAGCCGCCGAAGCCCACCAATGGGACTTGGCCAATGCGCAGGGAAGGGAAGTGGCCCGGTCTTTGCGTAACATCGCCGCGGAACTGCTGCGCATCGCCGCGCTGCTGCGCAGTTTGTAAAGGTTCTACCTTCTAACCCCCGGGAGACAGTACGCAATAGCCAGTACTTTCGGCTATTCCCGTACACCAACTTTCCGCCCGCCTTTTTTGGTACATTTTTCCGATTTCCCATTCCGGTTTTAAGTTCGAAAATCATGGCTAAGGAGGAGATAACTAGAATGAAGTGTTTATCGAAGATTGCCGCGCTGTTGGTTTGCGCCGGTGCACTGGCGCACGGAGGAACCATTACGTTTGCATCGCAGGGAACCGCCGCGGATGCCAACGAATGGACCGCCATCGGCGACAGCCTCGCCATTCTTCCACACGACAACTGGGCCGCCGCGCTGCCCGGCTCCTCTTGGGTCAGCTACGCCCCCACCGGCAAGCCGTTTACCGCCGGTTTCACCTTCACGCCGAATAACTATGTGCTTTCGTTCTTCGAAACCCTGTTGCTGCCCGAAGCCCCAATGGCCGCCACCGTCACCTACCGCGCCGACGATTCGGCCGCCCTCTACATCAACAACGTCCTGGTGCAGCCCGAAGCGCCGCAAGCAGGCAACACCTACACGATCTGCTCCGATTTCGCCGTCGGCTGCTTGATGCAAACCGAACTGACCCTCGACATCGCCCCCTACCTGACCGCGGGAACCAACACCCTCCGCTTCGACGTGGCGCAGCGTGCCGGCTGGAGCTTCGGCCTCAACTATTCCGGTTCCGTGCAGTACATCGAACGTGACGAGGTGGAGGAGACTCCCGAACCGGCTACCCTGAGCCTGATCGGCGCCGCTCTCATTGGAGCAGGCATCTGGCGCCGCCGCCGCACTTAGTCCACAATCCAGCCATCGACGATCTTGATGACCCGGTTCCCATACGCCGCGTTTGCTTCCGAATGCGTCACCTGAACGATCGTCGTTCCCTCGTCGTTCAGTTTCTTGAACATCTCCATGATCTCCTTGCCCTGGCTCGAATGCAGGTTCCCCGTCGGCTCATCGGCAAGGATGATCTTGGGGCTGGCGATCATGGCCCGCGCGATCGCCACCAGTTGCTGCTGTCCCCCCGATAGCTGGTTCGGAAACAGGTCCTTCTTCCCCACAATGTGAAACCGGTCCAGCGCGTCGCACACAATGCTGTCGCGCTCGGACTTCTTGATGTTCCGGTAGCTCAGCGGAATTTCCAGATTCTCATACACCGTCAGCGAATCCAGCAAATGGTAGCTTTGAAAAACGAAACCGAAATATTTTTTGTATATTTCCGAGCGTTCCTTTTTCCCTAGCTTGTGAATCGGGTGGCCGTACAGGTAATACTCCCCGTTCCAACTGGTGTCATGCATCCCCAGCAGGTGCAGCAGAGTCGATTTCCCCGCGCCGCTCGGGCCCATGATGGACACGAACTCCCCTTCCTGGATCTCGATGTTGATGCGCCGCAGCACCCAAGTCCGAGTGGGGCCGGCATCGTAGTATTTTTCAATGTTGGCAAGCTTGATCATGCAGTGCTTTCAAAAACCGATTTACTCCCGGCGCAGCGCCATGGCGGGCTCCAGCCGGATCGCGCGCCGTGCCGGCAGATAGATCGCCGCCAGCGCCACCACGCTCAGCAACAACGACGTGGCAAGGTAAGGCTCCAGATCCGTTTGGCTCACCCCAAACACCAGGTCGCGCAGCAGGAAGTGCCCCAGTGCGAACGACACCGCCGAACCGATGGCCAGCCCCGGCAGGATCAGCGTGAAGCACTGCCGCAGAATCAGCCCCGCCACGTCCGCCGGACAGGCGCCCATCGCCATGTGCACCCCCAACTCCGCCGACCGCCGCGTCACCAGTTGCGCCGTTACCGCATACACTCCGACGCTCGCCAGAATCAATGCCAGCAATCCGAACACGGAAAGCAGCGTCGCCGCCATCCGCGGCGCCCACAGCGATCGCTCGATCGCATCGATCACGGCAACCACTTCCGGCTTCGGCAGTTCCGGGTGAAATTCGCGAACCGCATGCGCAATCGCCGCGCCGTATCCCGCCGGATCCCCATGCGTGCGCACGACGAGCGAAGCAAACGGCGGCGAATGTTGCAGCAGGGGCACGTAGGCGCACGGGCCGGGTTTCTCGCCCAGATACGAATACACGCTGTCCCGCGCCACTCCCACCACCGTGTGATCCTCTCCGTCCCCGAAGAACCGGAACCGTTTCCCCAACGGCTCCTCGCCCGGCCACAACTGCCGCGCCATCGTCTCGTTGACAATCGCCACCAATGGCGCCTTTGCATCGTCCGCCGGCTGAAAGTCGCGGCCTCGCAGGATCAGCACATCCGCCGTGGCGAAGTAGCGCGCCGAAACCGCGTTCACGCGCGTGATGGAGCCTCCCCGCGCCGGATCCGACGCATCGGCCAGCACCGTGCGGCGCATGCGGTCTTCGCCAAACAGCGGGTTCGCCGCGATGGTCACCGAAGCCACTCCGTCCAACTTCGACAGCTTCTCCTGCAAGCCCAGATAAAACCGCACCCGCTCCGCGCCGCTGATGCCAAGCCGGCGTGGATTCACTTCCAACGTGGCAATGTTCTGCGTATCGAAACCAGGATCGATGGATCGCGCATGGAACAGGCTCTTCAGAAAGATTTCGGCGCCCACCAGCGCCACCAGCGACAGCGCCACCTGCCCCACCACCAGCGCTTCGCGGAACTGGAACCGGCGCCACCGCCGGCTCCTGCTGGGAAAGCGTTCCCGTAGTTCGCTGGTGATATCGCCGCGCAAGGCTTTCCACGCCGGCAACAGGCTCGCCAGACAACCCGTGAGAACGGACAGCAACACCGCGAAAAGCAGCACGCGCCCGCTCATCGCCAGGGATAGGTGATCCGCGGAAAGGTCCGCCGGGCGCAGCCGCCACAGAAAATGCCGCCCCACAATTCCCGCCGGCAGTCCCAGCGATCCTCCCAGCGCCACCAGCAGCGATGTCTCCACGAATACCTGCCGCAACAGCGTCCGCCGCGTCGCTCCCATCGCAATGCGCACCGCCATCTCGCGGCGCCGCGCCGTCACGCCCGCCAGCAACAGATTGCCCGCGTTGGCGATGGCGATGATCAGCACCATCCCGGCCCCACCCATCAGGACTCCCGCGGCGCGCAACGCCTTGTCCCGCCGCTGCGGCCCCAGCGACGCCTCCTCGATCGGCGTCATCGCATATCCCCGTCCGGCATTCGATTCCGGATAGCGATCCGCCAGCCAGGCGCCCACACGCCGCAGCTCGGCCTCGGCAGCCTCCACCGTCACCCCGTCGCGCAGCCGCCCGATCGTGTAGAACATCAGCGCGCGCCGACCCCCCAGCCAGTCCGGACGCTCCAGCAGGGCGTCGTACATGCGCAGGGGCAGCCAGATTTCCGTCGCTCCAATCCGCTCAATCCCCTTGAACGACTCCGGCATCACCGCCTTCACCACGAACCGCGCCCGGTTGATGGCGATCGTCCTTCCCACCGCGTCCGGATCCGATCCGAGATGCTTCCTCCAGAACGCATGGCTCACCACTACCCACGCCAGAGCGCTGCTCTCCTCAGGCAGCTTGGGCCGTGATTCGCGCAACGCCGGCTGCACGCCGAGCATGGTGAAGTAATTGTCCGTCACCAGTTCGCTCAATACCTCGGCGACTTCGCCGCCACGGGAGAAGTTCGCCCGGACGCCGATCGTCGCCGCTAGTTGCTCGAAGCACTCCAGACGGTCGCGCAGATCGACGTAGTTGGGATACGAGACCGTGTGATAGCCGGGATTGTGCGGATCCTGCGTGAACAACGCCATCAGCCGCTCCGGCCGGTACAATGGCAGCGGAGCCAGAAACAGCGCGTCCACCAGCGTGAATATCGCCGTGTTGGCGCCTATCCCCAGCGCCAGCGACAGCGCCACGGGAATCGTCACCGCCCGGTTGCGCCACATCCGGCGCGAAGCTTCGGCAATCGTTTCGAGAATCGGCCTCATTCATGCCTCAAGGCCAGCATCGGGTCCACTTTCGTGGCCCGCCGGGCCGGGATATAACACGCCACCAGGCCTACCGCCGTCAACACCGCGGCCGCAGTCAGATACGCCGGCGCATGCGTTGCCGGAATCCCATACAGCAGATTCGCCGCCACGCGCGACGACGCCAGCGCCGCCATCAACCCGATCGCTACTCCCGGTATCACCAGGAGCATCCCGTTCGAAAGGATGCTTTGCAGCACATCCCGCGGCGAAGCGCCCAGCGCCATGCGGATCCCGATCTCGCTGGTGCGCTGCGAAACCGCGTACGCGCTCAGTCCGTACACCCCGATCGAGGCCAGTATCAACGCCAGAACTCCAAATACCGCCAGCATGCCTGCAATGAGACGTTGCGACCACAGAGAACGTTCCAACAGATCGCCCACCGGCCTCGGAGTGCCTAGCGGCAGGTTCCGCTCCAAGCCGAGCGCCGCTTCCCGCACCGCCCCGATCGAACCCCGCGGATCGCCCGCCGTCCGCACCAGCAGCGTGGCGTCGGGCTGAAACTCCTGCCACATCGGCACGTAGATGCACATCCGCGGCGCTTCCGTCAGGCTGAAGAATTTCGTATCGGAAGCCACTCCCACCACCGTGCGCGGGGCGTTGTCCGTGGTGAAGCGCAACGTCTTTCCAACCGCCGGTTGGCCCGGCCAGAACCGCGCCGCGAATGCCGCGTTCACCACCGCCACCAGCGGGCTTCCGGCCCGGTCCGCGCTGGTGAACTCCCGGCCTTCGCGCAGCCCGATCCCCGTTGTCGCGAAATAGTCCGGCGCGACCGGATTCGTCAGAATCTGCGCTCCCCGCGGCGGTGTTTGCGCGCCGTCCGGACGTGTCCCGCGCATGTAGCCGCCCGATACCAGCGGGCTGATCGAAGACAAGGAAACCGATTGCACCCCGCCTAATCCCTTCATCCGTTCCAGCAATTGCTGGTAGAACGCCATGCTCTGTTCCTTGCTCAATCCCGCGCCCAGCGGATTGATGCGCAGCAGCAGCAGGCGTTGCGTCTCAAATCCCGGATCGATGCGTTGCAGCCGGCCGAGGCTCTCCATGAACAGCCCCGCTCCCACCAGTGCGACCACGGACAATGCGCATTGCCCCATCACCAGCAGCGAACGCACACCGAAAATCCGGTGCTCCCGGAATCCGCTCACCCCCCGTTCCTTCAGTTCCACCGCAAGATTGCGCCGGCAGGCGGCAATCGCCGGAGCCAGGCCGAAAAGCAATCCCGTGAACAAACTGATCCCGATCGTGAAGGCCAGCACCGTGCCGTCCAGCGAAAGATCGAACGTCGTGTGTTCTCCCATCCACGGCGGTCGGAAATGCCACAGCAAATCGCGCCCCCAGCGCGCAAACAGCAGCCCCAGAGCGCCTCCCGCGATCGCCAGCAGCAGGCTTTCCGTCAGCATCTGCCGGATGATCCGCCACATTCCCGCGCCCACCGCCAGCCGCACCGCGAATTCCCGGTTCCGTGACCGCGCGCGCACCAGCAGCAGCGCCGCCACGTTCGCGCAGGCAATCAGCAGCACCAGCCCCACCACCGACATCAGAACCCGCGTCGCATTCTCCAACACCCCGCGATACGGCGCTGTCGTCAACACCTCCGCCGCCGTGCGCAGCCGCAGCGTGCGCCCGGCATTGATGGCATGTTCCTCCGCCAATTGCGCCGCGATCGGCGCCAGCGATGCCTGCGCCTGCGCGGGCGTTACCCCGTCCTTCAGCCGCGCGATCGCATAGAAGTACAGCGCTCGCCGTTCGTTCAACGCTTCGGGCCGCTCCATCAGGCCTCGCACCATGGCCAGCGGCACCCACAGCGACGGTTCATTGAGCGAATTCATCCCCTTGAACCCGAAGGGCATAATGCCGACGATGGTGTAATTCTGCCGGTTCACCACGATATTGCGCCCCAATACCGATGGGTCCGCTCCATATTGCGAGACCCAGAACCCGTGGCTCAGCACGGCCAGCGGCGCATTGCCCTCGGCCAAGTCCCCCGCCTCTCGAAACACCCGTCCGTGCGCCGGCTTGACGCCCAGCACGTCGAAGTAATTCCCCGATACGGCTTCCGCGGGGTGAACCTGCGCCGCATTCGATCCGTCCGAAACGCTCAACTGGAGCGGAATATACAACGACATCTGCGAAAACGCCGTCGCCCGCTCCCGGATATCCAGCAGATTCAGGTACGATGTCGGCAGAAAACCAGGCACCGTTTCATCCGCCGTGCTCAAGGACACAATGCGGTGTGGATCCTGAAACGGCAACGGCTGCAAAAACACAGCCTTCACGATCGTGAATATTGCTGTATTCGCCCCTATCCCCAAAGCGAGCGAAAGCACCGATACCGCCAGAAACCCGGGGCTCTTCGCAAGAGAACGGAAGGCAAACCTTAAATCCTGCCAGAGCGTTTCCATTAGGGCAATTTTCGCATAGCCGTCTCCGGCCCGCTCAGCGCCCCGTCAGATCCGCGTAATCCGCGGCTCGCACCGCAACAAAGACCGGACTTCGTCGCGAAATTCATGCGCCAGCCGCCGGATTTCTTCCCTCCTCCGCCGCAGTTCCTCCCGCGCCTCCCGCAAGGCCTCGCGCGAGCGCCCATCGATCGTCATGACGCGTGGCTTCATGTCCACGATTACCGGTTCCATTCGCCGGAATTCCGGCATTGCCATGCCCCGTGCCATCGAAATCAGCGCCGCCATCGCGGCAATCACCGCCAGCGCCGCCAGATCCGGATTCCGCCGCAGCCACGCCAGAGCCTGCATCACACTACCTCGACATTCTCCTCGACAATCCGCCCGTCAAACAGGTGGATGCTTCGGTCGGCATGCCGCGCATAGCGCGGATCGTGCGTCACCATGCAGATCGTCGCTCCCGCCCTGTGCAACTCGCGCAGCAGTTCCATCACCGCTTCGCCGTTGGCCGAGTCGAGGTTTCCCGTAGGTTCGTCCGCCAGCAGAATCGCCGGTTCGCCCACCAGCGCCCGCGCCACCGCCACGCGCTGCTGCTGGCCTCCCGACAATTGCGACGGATAATGTTTCACGCGGTGCGACATGCCGACGCGCTCCAGCGCCTCGTGCACCCGCTTCTTGCGCTCCGCCGATCCCATCCCACGATAGGTCAGCGGCAACTCCACATTCTCGTACACCGTCAGATCGCCGATCAGGTTGAACGCCTGGAAAATGAATCCGATCTCCCGGTTGCGGATCCGCGCCCGCTCGCTCAGCTTCAGGTTTTCCACCGATTTCCCCTTCAGCGTATAGCTGCCGCCCGAAGGCGAATCGAGCAGCCCCAGAATGGCCAGCAACGTCGACTTCCCACAGCCCGAAGGGCCGGCGATCGCCACATACTCGCCCTTCTTGATGTCCATATGGATTCCGGCGAGGGCATGCGTCTCCACCTCGTCGGTGACGAATACCTTGGTCACTGCCTCCAGCTTGATCAGGGTCTCTTGCGCGCTCATCGCTTCTCCTTCGGTTTTTTCCTTTAGACTCTTATTACGGAACAGACGTTAGCCGGTTCCGTGAATTTTTACGATTCAATTCAATTTGATCCGGTTGTGGGCGTCCCACGCCGACATATCGGAGAGAATCACCTGGTCGCCCACGCTCAGCCCCTCCAGAATCTCGATCGTGTTCACCGAGCTCCGCCCCAGTTTCACCTGGACGCGGTTGGCTTCCTTCGTCGCCGGATCCAGCCGGAACAGCGTCACCAGGCTGTTGGCCTGTCCGAAAACGGGACGCCCCACAAACACAACATCGTTCAGACGTTCGATCTCCACCGTCCCGTCCACGCTTAAATCGGGCCGCGCTCCGTCCGGCAACTTCCCTTCCAGGCGCACATCCACGGTCACCGTGCCGTTCACCACCGCGGGATCGATGCGGCTCACTCGCCCGTCCACCGTGCCGTTGCGCGTATCGATCACTGCCAGTTGCCCGATCACAATATCCTTTGCCTGTGTTTCGGCGATCTTCAACTCCGCCTTCAGCTTCTGCGGCTGTGCCACTTTCGCCAAAATGGTTCCCGGCGTCACCCGCTGTCCCACTTGCAGCGTCATTTCCTGAAGCACGCCGTCCGCCCCCGCCCGTATCTTCAATCCTTCCACTTGCTCCTTCTTCAATTGGTAAGCGGCTTTCAGCTTTTCAATTTGCACGCGCTGCGAGGCCAGTTGCGCTGCAATCGAGTCGCCGCTGATCTCCAGCCGCTTTTCCTCGATTTCGAAGCGCTTCTTCAACTCCTCGGAAGAGGCCTTGGACAGTTGCACCGTCAACTCCGAGGTGAGCCCTTCCTGGCTCAATTTATCGTCTCGGTCGTATTGCAGCTTGGCCCGCGTGTACTCGCTTTCGAGTTGCGCCGTTCGCGCCCGCTGCTCCAGTTGCGATGTCTCCAGCTTCACCTTCAAGTCCGCGTAAGTGGCTTCGGCGATCTTCACCTGCCACTCCGCGTCCAGCATCGCCAGGGTCAACTCCGGATTGGAAAGCTCCATAATAATGGAGTTCTTATTCACCCGTGCGCCGGGGCGAAGCTGCAATTTCTCCACACGCCCGTCCTGAACCGCCGGAATCCAGAGGATTTCCTCGGGAACCAGCGTACCCAGCCCGCGCACCTGCCGCAGCATCGGTCCGCGCTTGACGGTATCCACCCACACCGAAGACCGTTCGACGGTCGGCGCCGCCGGCTTCAGTCGGTTCAAGCCCACCGTGATCAGTGGAATCGCAATGAGTACGGCAACAATGGCGATCGAACGCTTGATCATCCGCGCCCGTTTCGCGCCTTTTCTAGGGACGTCCATGGGAGGAAACCTTCACGACATTCATCATGGCACGGCGCCTGCCATCGCGGGAATCCATCGATGCAACGTGTCTTCAATACTTTAGCGCGTTTGCCCGAATCCGGCGTGTTCGTTTGTGGGATTCGCCTGTACGTTTGCGCCGTGTCTTCGCCCAAATAAGGAACGCCAGCCCCGTGTCACCGGATGCTGGCGTTTCCGTTTCGAGTGGATAGCTCGGACTAATTCGTAATATCGTGCGTCCGGCTCTCCCCACGCACCGGAAGGTATACCTTCTCCCAAGCCCGGTGTGCCGGATGATTGTCGTACGCCTTGAACGCCGCTTCGTTCTCAAACTCCATCACGAACGCCGATTGCAGCGGCGTGCCGCCCGCATCGCCCTGCACCTTGATACTCTTCAGCCACACATTCTTAATGCCCGGCATTTCCGCCGCCATCTTTTCGACGCCCGACAGCGCCGCCTGCTTCTGCGCCTCCGTCGTCCCAGGTTTCCAGTACAACGTCACCACGTGGATGATCGATTTCGGTTTGCCGTACGTGTTCGCGCCCACCATCAGGCCGGCTCCGAATACCGCCAGCATTCCGCCGGCCACCAGTGCGCGCCGCATCCAGTTTGTTTGAAACATCTATGCTCCTTTTTGTTTTGCCATTGGAATGGGACGGGCCATCCGGACGCCGCTCCACTCCTCGCTCACGAGGATCGAGTTCCCCGGATTTCCCGTCGAATACTTCGCCATGGCGGGTCCGATCAACAGATTCGGATCCCGCGGTAACACATCGAGAAACGGTTGCAAATCCTGCACAACATGGTACGTCACGCCGGCCACGTCGTAGCTGTAACCCACCAGGGTGCCGTGGACATCGGTGATCTCCGCCTCCACGATCCGCCCGCGCGCGCTCAGAAACAGACGGCGCGCCCGTTCGATTTCCTCCGGTGTCCGGCGGCGCCCAATCAGCAGCCATCCGCCAAGCACCAGAAGAATACCGGCAACTGCACCCAGAATCACAATCGCCGTGTTGGGATTCATTGCGTAGCGCTACAGTATAACCCAGGTTCTAGCGGGTTGCGCCCTCATTCTGGAAAACTTTCGCCCAATCTTTGAGGAATTGGTCCAGGCCCTTGTCCGTCAGCGGATGGTTGAACAACTGGTCCAGCACCTTGAACGGCATCGTGCCGATGTGCGCCCCCGCCAGCGCCGATTCCTGCACGTGCATCGGATGCCGCAGCGACGCCGCCAGCACCTGCGTCTGGTAGCCGTAGTTTTTATAAATGGCGACAATGTTCCGGATCAAATCCATCCCGTTGGTGGAAATATCGTCCAGCCGGCCCACGAAGGGGCTGATGATATACGCCCCAGCCTTGGCCGCCAGCAGCGCCTGCGTCGCCGAAAAGCACAGCGTCACATTCACCCGGATGCCTTCCTTCGACAGAGCCGCGCAGGCCTGTATCCCGTCCCGCGTCAGCGGAGCCTTCACCACGATGTTCTTGTGAATCTTCGCCAGCGCGCGGCCTTCCGAGATCATCGTCTTCGCATCGGTGGCCACCACCTCCGCGCTGATATCTCCGTCCACGATGTCGCAGATCATCCGCACTTGTTCTTCCAGCGGACGGCCTTCCTTGGCGATCAGCGAGGGGTTCGTCGTCACTCCATCCACAATGCCCCAACTGGCGCCTTTGCGCAGTTCGTCCAGATTTGCAGTGTCCAAAAAGATTTTCATAAACTCTAGCCCTTTACTACCCGATTCTCCAGCGCGCCGATGCCTTCGATTTCCACGCGTACCGTGTCGCCTGGCTGGATCGACCCGACCCCCGGCGGCGTTCCCGTGGCAATCAGGTCGCCCGGCTCCAATGTCAAAAACTGCGAGATATACGACACCACGACAGCCGGCGGAAAGATCATGTCCAGCACCGTGCCGTCCTGCTTCTGCTCTCCGTTCACCCAGGAACGGATCCGCAACTTCTCGAACTCCACATCCTGCTTCGGTACCACCCAGGGACCCACCGGACAGAATGTATCGCAGCCCTTGGCCCGCGCCCACTGTCCGTCCTTCTTTTGCAGATCCCTGGCCGTGACGTCGTTAATTACAGTGTATCCATAGATGAACTGCCCCGCTTCCTCCACCGTCACATGCCGCGCCTGCCGCCCCATCACCAGCCCCAGTTCGCCTTCGTAGCTCACCTGCTGCGTGATCGGCGGATAGACAATCTCATCTCCCGTGGCGATCATCGACGACAGCGGCTTATAGAACAACAGCGGCTCGGCGGGCACCGGATTTCCCAGTTCCTTGGCGTGGTCCACATAGTTGCGTCCCACGCATACAATCTTCGTCGGCCAGACCGGCGGCAGCAGCCGCACGTCCAGCAGAGCGTGTTCGTCCAGCCGTTCCGTGTTCCAGAACGAATCGGTTTCATACACCCGGTCGCCCTCCACGAGGCCATGCCGCACCAGCGGAGATCCGTCCGGCGAAGTCGCCCACGCCTTCCGGTTCAAGCTGAATCGAACATGTTTGGTCATGAATGTTCTCCTTCTCTATGGCACGGCCACCTTGGCCTCGGCCGATTTCGCGCTCTCATTGCCGAGTTGATCCACGGACGTCACCGCATACCGGTACACCGTTCCCGATCGCACCGTCCGGTCGCCGTAAGCGGGCGCCTCCACCAAATCGGCAATCTTTTCCCATTCCCCATCGCCCACCGCCCGGTACACCCGGTATCCCCGCAGGTCTTTCTCGATGTTCCGCTCCCAGGCCAGTTCCACGCTGTTCACTCCGATCAACCCGGCCAGGCCGGCCGGCGCCGCGGGCGGGAACTTGTCCTCCACATTCACCGCCAGTTCGTCGGAAACTTCACTTTCGGCTTCCCGTTCCCCTGCCTTCTGAAATCCCGTCACACGGTACACATACGGTTTGCCGAACTCCGCCACGCGGTCCGTGAAGCTTGCCTGATTGCTCTGCCCGGCAAGCGTGAACTCCTGTTCCTTCTCGCCTCTCCGTTCGATCCGGTATTGCGCCGCATTGCCCGTCCATGTGATCACGATGCCCTCGGCCGATCCTCGCGCCACCAATCCAGAGGGCTTCTGAAGCGGCGGAATCGCCTGAAACGTCACTACGTTGGACCACTCCGACCAGCGCCCGCTTTTTCCCGCCATCCGCACCATCGCAATCGCCGCTTTCCCCGCCAGATCGCCCACCTTGGTTTCCACGGTCAGCGTGCCGTCCGGCCTGACGGTTGTCGCATCGACGGCAACCCGCGGCGCGCTCTCGCCCCACGTGTTGGTATCGAAGGCGCCCTCCGGCGCCGCGCCGATGCGCAGATCGATTTCTCCCGGCTCGGCGATCCCCAGCCCTTCCGTGGTCAACTTCGGTAGCGTGAACGTCAACCGCAACGATTCCCCGCGTTGCACCAGCGACAGATCTTCCACGCGCAAGGGAATATGCAATGCCGGCGGCTGCGGATCGCCGACATAGCCGCATCCGGTGAGCAATAGCGCAATGGGGAGCGCGAGACGCATCTTTCATTCTAGCGTCTTTCGCCCTGCCTACTGGACCAAATCGAGCACCCCGTACGCCCCCAACGACTCCAGCGTGAACTCCGTGTAATCCTTGCCCGTTTCGAAATCCTTGAACTTCGCGGCGATCCCTCCATAGAGATACGCCCGGATGTTCTGCTCGCCAAACACGCCCTTTACCCGGATGCGCAGATGATCCACCGGCCGCTGCCCGTAATTCACCAAGTGCAGCCGCACCCGCTTGCCCTCGCGCGACGCCACCGCCAGTGTCAACTCGCTGCCGAACAGCCGCAAAACGCGATTCTCATCGCCCAGCTTCTCGCGGATCTCCTGCATCGCCTCATAGGGATTCGTCATTTTCGCCGTCAGCGCATAATCGCCCTTCGCCGCCACGCGGAACCCGATGCTGCGCCGCGAAAGCAGGTTCATCACCTCGCCGGCCTGAAACGATCCATCGTCGCTCACCGTGAAATTCACCCATGGTTGCTCGGGACCCGCCGGAATCCCTTGGAGAAACGCACTCATTCGTTCGAAATCCGCCTGCTGCTCCGGAGCGATCTGGAGTGCCAGTTTCACCCCCGTGCTGAAAGCCTCAGCCATCGCCACCGCCACGCTCTTGCCCTTGGCATCGCACAGATAGCTCGCTTGGGGATTGCGCTGATAACGCCACAGGTTCGAATCCACCCATGGCGACGACGTGGCCGTAGCCATGTTCATGCGGTAGCGCACGCCCGGCGCAACGGCTTTCTGATACCCGGCTGTATCCGTACCGGTAAACAGAGTCGGTAGAGTTGCCGCCAGCAGCACGGGCCAGATCACAACGCGATCTCCTCAAGCTGGATCTTCCCTAAATCGGCCACTCCAAGCCCCAGCGATCCCGCATACTCGATATGCAGCGGTTCGCGGATGTAGCGATTCTTGTTCGGATCGAGCGCCTTCACATCCTTCGTCGTCTTCGGGTCGCGATCCATCACCGAAACCGCGCCCTCGGCTTTGCGCTTGGCTTCCACCACATCGCGCATCACGCGGTCCATCGCCACCGGATCGGTGCCGAACATCATCTGCTTCGGGAAGAAGGCGAAGCGTTTGTCGCGTTGGAACGGCCCGCCGTGCCAGATCCCTTTCAGTCCATCCATGACATGCAGCACCGTGCGCGAGCGGATCGGCTCCACCGACGCCAGTGTCCCGATAAAGGTTCTTGTGTGCGTCTTCGAATAGGCATGCGACCGCGCCACGTTATGGAAATTCCCGTAAGCCATGTTCTTCAGGCATCCGGTGACGCCCGACGCCCCATGGTCTTTCATGTTCGGGACGTTGACGATCTTGGTGAACTGTTCGGTGACCATGCGGATGGCATTCGACCGCGTCTCGTCTTCGCCGAAGAAATTGACATCGACGTAGACGCGCGGATCGTACTCCGCCAGCCGTCCGCGATACGGCTCCACCGCGTGGATGCGGACCGGCTCCTTCACATAGCGGTCATAGCGAATGGATTCCAGTTGATCGGGGAAGCGTTCATAGATGCAGATGTTGGCGGGTTTGACGCCCACGGCGACGATGTTGCGCACGATCTCGGCCACCACCACCGGGTGCGACATGATCCGCGGCGCGCCGGAGGCGTTCAC
>CAYOBO010000051.1:0-43168 GCA_964402295.1 uncultured Candidatus Solibacter sp.
CGAGGACGGTGCGCGTGCTGGTGGGGGCGTTCGCGTGTTCGAATTTCGTGGCGACGGTAATGCTTTCCTGGATGCCGAAGTTCCTTTATGACAAATTTCAATTGAGCCTCGCCATGGCGGGGTTGACGGCGACGCTGTTTCTGCAATTGGCCAGCCTGGCCGGATCGGCGCTGGGCGGATATCTGGCGGATCTGTTGCGGCGGGGTTCGCCGGGCGGGCGGATGATGGTGCAAGCGGGTGGATTGCTGCTGGGTGCGCCTTTCGTGGTGCTGTGCGGGATGACGACATCGATTCCGGTGCTGATTGGCGCGCTGGTGGGATGGGGGTTCTTCAAGGGTTTGTACGATGCGAATATTTTCGCGTCGGTGTATGAGGTGGTGCGGCCGGAGGCTCGCGGGGCGGCGGCTGGGTTGATGAACACCATCGGATGGCTGGCGGGCGGCGGGACGGCTCCGGTGATTATCGGGTTCCTGGGCGATCAGTATGGATTGGGGCCGGCGATTTCTTCGGCGGCGATTGTATATATTTTGGCTGGGTTGCTGTTGCTGGCTGGAATTATGTGGTTCGTGCGAGACGATGTAAAGGCGGTGATGAAATGATCTGGTTGCTATGGATGGTTTCGCTTGCACAGGCGCAGGATGGCGAGTTGGCGATCCTGCTGAAGGGCGCAAGCGCGATGGCGTTCTATACGCCGGACGGGAAAGAGATCGCGCGGACCGCGGTGCGTCCGCATCCGCATGAGATGGTGTTCTCCGCCGATGGGCGTTTTTTGTACACTACCGACAACGGCACGATGCGCATTGAGCAGGCGGGGACCGGCGGGAATTTCGTTTCCATCATTGATGTGAAGGCGCGGAAGAAAGTGGGCGAGATTGATTTGGGGCAATACCGGCGGCCACACGGCATTGATCTCGACCGGGCGACAGGGAAGTTGGCGGTGACGACGGAGTTGCCGGATAAGCTGCTGTGGATCGATCCGGTGGCGAAGAAGATTGAGCGCACGTTCGATACGGGCGGGAAGACGCCGCATATGGTGGTGTTGGGTCCCGGGGCGAAGCATGCCTATATCAGCCATTCGAATTCGGGGAATGTGACGGTGGTGAATTTGGCGTCGGGGGCGGTGAAGAGCCTGGCCACGGGGACGCGGCCGGAGGGGAGTGTGTTGTCGGTGGATGGGAAGCGTGTGTATGTGGTCAACCGGGAGTCAGCTAAGGTCACAGTGATTGATACAGGGACGCAGGCGATTGTGGGGACGATTGCTACTGCGAAGGGGCCGGTACGGATTGCCCGGACTCCGGATGGGAAGCAGGTGATCTTCGCGTGCATGCATGACGAGGTGGTGGAGTTCGCCGATACGGCGACGCTGAAGGTGATCGGGCGGACGGAGAAATTGCCCGGACCGTTGGTGTCGCTGACGGTTTCGCCGGATGGGAAGTATGCGTTTGCATCGGCGGAGGAACGGGATCTGGTGTATGTGATTTCTGTGGCGGAGCGGAAGGTGGTACGAAAGTTGGCGTTGCCGAAGGGGTCGCATCCGGACCCGGTGTTTGTCGTGCGGTAGGGCGGATTACTGATACTGAGTTGCGCGAGCATTTGCGCCACTTGGTACCTCTACATTCAGATTCTGTGCTTTTCTGGCAGGATGTTGGTGTCACGCCAATAGGCGGCAACCCAATCGGGGAATGACGACGAGTGCCTTGAGTTTGCGTTCGACGCGTCCGATGGGACACGCGCAGTTGAATGGCATCCGGGAATGGTGGTAACGCGATGCAGACCGCCACCGGTAGTCCTTTCCACTCAAGTCTTCAGACCATAGGTTCTGTCTGCGACTGGGACCTCGCCTTCGAGTTATCTCCGACGCTGGAGCAGTCCGTGGCAACCCAGTCCAATAGTCACCCCTCGCCGTCATAATGGGAGAGGTGGCAGATACGATTCACATCCTCGGCGGCGGATTGGCGGGCGCGGAGGCGGCGTTTCAGGTGGCTCGGGCGGGGCTGCGGGCCGTGTTGTATGAAATGCGCCCCCAGGCGATGACTCCGGCGCATAAGACAGACCGGCTGGCGGAGTTGGTGTGCAGCAATTCGCTGAAGAGCGAAACCAGAAATACGGCGCCGTGGCTGCTGAAGGAGGAATTGCGGCGGATGGGGTCGCAGTTGCTCGCGGCGGCGGAGAAGGCGCGTGTGCCGGGCGGGCAGGCGCTGACGGTGGATCGCGATGTGTTTGCAGCCGAGGTGTCGGGGGCGCTGGAGCGCATGGAAGCAATCGAGATCCGGCGCGAAGAGGTGCGGGCGATTCCGGCCGACGGGATTGTGGTAGTGGCTACCGGTCCGCTCACTTCCGATGCGCTGGCCGTGGAGATTGCGCGGCTGACCGGATCCGAGCGGCTGTACTTCTATGACAGCATCAGTCCGATTGTGGATGCGGAGACGATTGACTACTCGATTGCGTTCCGGGCTTCCCGCTACGGAAAGTCGATGGATGGGTCGGACGATTATCTGAATTGCCCACTCAACAAGGAGCAGTACGAGGCGTTTGTCGATGCGCTGCTCGAGGCGCAAAAGCATACACCGCATATTCCCGACGATGTGCCCTATTTCGAGGCCTGTTTGCCGGTGGAAGAGATTGCACGGCGGGGGCGGGATACCCTGCGGTTCGGTCCGATGAAGCCGGTGGGATTGACGGATCCGCGCACGGGGAAGTGGCCGTTCGCGGCGGTGCAATTACGGCAGGAGACGCTGCGTGCTTCCAGCTATAACCTCGTGGGGTTTCAGAATTACCTGAAATATCCGGACCAGAAACGTGTGTTCCGGATGATCCCAGGGCTGGAGAATGCCGAGTTTCTGCGCTACGGGCAAATCCACCGGAATACGTATATCAACGCGCCGTCGCTGCTGGATGCGACGTTGCAACTGCGGAGTGAGCCGCGAATCCTGTTTGCCGGGCAGATTTCGGGTGTTGAGGGATATGTCGAATCGATTGCGACAGGGTTGATGGCGGGGCGGAATGCGGCGGCGCTGGCACGTGGAGAGCCTGTTCGGGCGTTTCCCCGAGAGACCGCGCTGGGGTCGCTATGCCACTACATTGCACACGCCGACGCGC
Organism: uncultured Candidatus Solibacter sp.; assembly: GCA_964402295.1. Classification (GTDB taxonomy): domain Bacteria; phylum Acidobacteriota; class Terriglobia; order Bryobacterales; family Bryobacteraceae; genus CADEFT01. Next base: position 3,100 of record CAYOBO010000051.1, read on the forward strand.
AGCATTACCAACCGGCAAACATCACCTTCGATCTTCTGCCGAAGCTGGAGGAAGAGGCTCTGGCGCGGTTCCGGAAGGACAAGAAAGCCCGGCATGCGGAGGTGTGCCGGCGGGCGCTGGAACGGCTGGAGGAGTTTTCGGTTGCTGCTGTCTGAGGCGATTGGCGCGTTTCTCGAAGACTTGCGGCTGGGCAATGCGTCCGCCCATACGATCAGGAACTACGCGTCCGACTTGGCGCAGGTGCTGGAGTATTTCCGAAGGGCGGAGGATCCGGAAGTCGGCGCAATGGATGCGCTGATGATCCGGGAGTACTTGGGCCACATGTATCGTCAGCGGCTGGCGGCTGTCAGCATGCGGCGGAAACTGGCGGCCCTGCGGTCTTTGTTTCAATACCTTCACCGGCATGGACACGTGAAGCTGAATCCGGCGCGGCTGATTCGCACGCCGAAAGCTCCGAAGACGCTGCCCAAGGTGCCCGGCGAGGAGCAGACGAACCGCCTGATTGACGATGTGGCGGCGGATAAACTGGACCGCCCACAGGTGAAACGCGATCTGGCCATTTTCGAATTGCTGTATGGTTGCGGGCTGCGGGTGAGTGAACTGGTGGGATTGAACATGGCGGATCTGGATCTGGCGGAGCGCTGGATCCGGGTGCGGGGAAAAGGCCGGAAGGAGCGGCAGGTGCCGTTTGGGGCGAAGGCGGCCGAGGCACTGCTGGCTTATCTTGCGGAGAGAGAGCCTGGGGATGACGCGTTGTTCCGCGGGCCGCGGGGGAAGCGGCTGAATGACAGGGCAGTGCGGGGCATCGTCAAGCAGTATGCGATTGCACTGACGGGAGATTCGTCTCTGCATCCGCACAGCCTTCGGCATGCCTATGCGACGCATTTGCTGCGGGCTGGGGCGGACCTGCGGGCGATTCAGGAGTTGCTGGGGCATGCCCAGTTGTCCACGACGCAGAAGTATACGCAGGTGTCGCTGCAAGATCTGATGGCGGTCTACGATAAGGCGCATCCGAAGGCGTAAGGGGTGGCGTGATATAAACATCAGGATGCGGCTGCGCTTTCTGATACCTTTCCTGATGGCCTCCCTGTTGCCGGCGGCACAGTGGGTGCTGATTCGAACCACGGACGGCGTCACGGTGGAAGGCGTGACCTCGCTTGGCGTTGTGAAGCTGGGGAGCACCGCGGTGAAGCTCGACCAGGTTCTTTCAGTGCACAATGCAGCGGAGGCGAGTGCGGCGGAGGCGGCCAAGATCGAGGCGGGTTTGGCGGCGATTCAGGGGACGGACCGGAAGGCGCGCGATCTGGCTGTGGAGGAATTGACCAACATCGGGGTGCCGGTGCTGACTCCGTTACTGAAGACGCTGAGGGACACCGATCAGCATGAGCCGCGTCCGCTGTACCGCCTGTTCGAACGAGTGATGCCGAGCAATGGCGATGGGTTCGAGCGGAACTTGAGCCTGGTGCGGCTCAAGAACGGCGATGTGCTGCGGGGAACGCTGGGAGGCGGCGCTGTTGAAGTGCGCAAGGCGGAGGGAGGAAAGGAGTCAGTGGATTGGGGCAGGATCCGTATGCTGGCGGTGCGTCAGCGGGTGGTCCGGAAGATGATTGCGGTGCATTCCTTGCGGCACTGCCAGCAGATTGAGTATCTGGATACGGGGATTGCGCTGACGGGAGCGTCGAAGATGGATTCGACGGCCAAAGGATTTGCGCGGCTGAGTTGGAACGCGGATGTGTGGGCTTGCGATCCGGATGGATTGAAGAAGCCGGCTGGGGGCACGTATACGTCGAACCTGTTCGCCGGGCAGCCGTTCGGGGCGCTGATTGGCCGCATCGGCGCGGGCGGGGAGGTGTTCTTTGTGGGGACGAAGGCGAGTAAGACGGGGCTTCCGGCGGGGCGGCTGATGCTGGCCGTGAACGACAACCGGCACTGGCAGAACAACCTCGGGACCTATACGGTGAATGTGTCAGTAAGCGAGGCTTATGATTTGGGGGACGCGCAGTAAGCCGGTGCAGGCCCCGAGTCCGGCTGTGGTATCCTTGATGAACGTCGGGTCTTGAACCGGCCACTTGCGGCCGGACATCAGCCGTACTCCAAAACCAAACCCAATCGAGAGAGGTTTTCATGGCAGTGAATTTTCGTCCGCTGCACGACCGCGTGCTGGTTCAGCGCCTCGGTGAGGATGAGCAAACGAGCGGCGGCATCGTTATTCCCGATTCGGCCAAAGAGAAGCCGCAGAAGGCCAAGGTGATCCGCACGGGTCCGGGTCGCCTGGACAAAGACGGGAAGAGCTTGGGTGTGGACGTTCAGGATGGAGACATCATTCTGTTCGGGAAATACTCGGGCTCGGAAGTCAAGGTGGATGGTGAAGAGTATTTAATTTTGCGCGAGGACGAAATCCTTGCGGTTGTGGGATAGGTCCGCGTTAACCAAACGGGAACGGACGCGTCAATTTCCTCAAGGAGAATCCTGTTACATGTCGCACCGAATGATTCGCTCGCTGGTGGGAGGCGTGTGCTGGCTGGCGCTGGCGACGCTGGCATCGGCGCAGAGCAAAGTCGCTATTATTGACATGCGCGAAGCCGTCAATGCCACCGCGGAAGTGAAGAAAGTGGTGGCCGCCCTCGAAGCGCGGGTGAAGCCGAAGCAAGCCGAAGCCGAGAAGCTCGCCAAGGAGATACAGGATATCCAGAACAAGCTGCAATCGCTGCAAGGCAAGCTGACACCGCAGGGCGAGCAGGAACTGGTCACGCAGGGTCAGCGCAAGCAACGGGATCTGCAACGGTTACAGGAAGATATCAAGGAAGAACTGGAACGGGAGCAGTCGGACGTCGGCACGCGCGCGCTTCAGCGGATGCGGGACATTGTGAAGAAACTCGCCGAAGAGCAGCAGTTCGATGTGGTAGTGGACGTGGGGCAGACGATTTACTTCAAGCCCGCGCTCGCCATCACGAAGGCCGCCGTTGAGGCCTACGACAAAGCCTACCCAGCCAAGTAGAATAAAGAGCAGGATGCCAGGGTACCTGGAAGACTACGGCGTCACGGACGCCAAGCGAGAGAAGAAGATCAAGGTAATCGTGATTACCCTTCTCTCGGTAGCGGTTGTTTCAGGCACACTTTACGCATTGTTTCGCGATTACAAGGAAGAATCGGTAGTAAAGCGGTTCCTCGCAGCGGTAGAGCGGAAGGACTACGCCGCGGCGTACGCATTTTGGGGCTGCACGAAAGAAGCCCCATGCCGCGACTACTCCTACGAGAAGTTCCTCGAGGACTGGGGGCCCAAAGGGGAGAATACGGCTCTGGTGGCTGGTGGAATCTACGAAAGCGAGCGGTGCGGGACGGGGTACCTGGCGGCGCTGCATTCGGGGGATCAGGACGTGGCGCTATGGGTGGAACGGTCCACCGGAGTGTTGGGGTATGCTCCATGGATCAATTGCCCGGAAAAGAAGCTGCGCCTAATGAAGTGGCTGAAAATGAAGTTCGGCAAGGGTCAAGGGTAACAATTTTCTTTCCGGCATCGCCTCTTCCGTCTTAGCCTTCGTGGTATCATTCACTTCGCATTTCTGCTCTCATTTTCAAGGAGGAAACCCTTGCTCAAGAAAGTACTAGCCACGTTGCTGGCGTGCGCCCTGCTTGTGCCGGCGCAGCAAGCAACCAATCTGGTGGCGCAAAGCTCCGGCGGCCTGAAAATCGTGGTCATACAGGGCGAAGGCGCAACGAACAATGTACGATCCCGCACGGCAACCGCTCCCGTCGTCGAAGTACGGGACGCAGACGATAAGCCGGTAGCCGGCGCCGAAGTCACGTTTCAACTGCCGGTAAGCGGCGCGGGTGGCTACTTCAACGGCTGGTTGCGGAACCAGACGGTGCGCACCGATGCCAACGGGCGCGCCGCGTCCACGGGCATGACCCCGAACGACGAACAGGGCCGGTTCAACATCAAGGTGACGGCGGTCGAAGGTTCGCGGACTGGCAGCATCGTCATTGCCCAATCGAACGTATCCGGGTCCGCTTCAAGCGCCGCGCGCAATGGCGGAAAGAGCAACTGGTGGAAGTGGGCTGCCGTGCTGGGCGGCGCGGCGATCGCCGGTGGCGTCGTGGCCGGAACGCGCGGAGACGATACGACGGCGGCGGCCGCGGGTCCACGGGTTGTGACGGTCACCCCTGGAGTGATTACGGTGGGAGGTCCCCGGTAATGCGGAGAGCGATCTTAGCGGTATTCTTGACTGGATTGGCGCTTCATGCGCAGGAAGGGCGGATATCGGGTCCGGTCGCCGCCACGTTTTTCGATGAAGCGACGGGGTCGTTGCGAGCGATCAACGGCGTGCCGGGCGCGGGATATCTCAGCCGGGCGCTGGCATCCGTGGAGCGGGCGGCGGTTTCGCCGGATGGCCGCTGGGCGCTGCTGTCTTCCGAAGGAAAAGTGGCGTTGCTCGACTTATCGAACGGCGCATCGGAGCTGGTTGCCGAAGGCGACGGATCGCTTTTCGCCTGGAGCGCGGATTCGACCATGGCCGCCTTTGTGCGCGATGGGGCGCTCCAGATTTGGAAGCGCGAAGGAAACACCCTACGGGAAGCCGGCGCGGCGCCGGGCGGCGTCACCCGGCTGGCCCTGGACGGCCGGACCGAGTCGATTTTCGTTGCCTCGGCGGATGGGATCGCGCGGTATCGGGAAGGCGAGGCGATGATGACGCTGGCGCCGGTGACGGATGCCGCCGGCCTGGTGCTGGATGCCGAAGGGAAGTTGCTATACACGGTATCTCACCGGGAGCGCCAGATTCTGGAAATTGACGCACGCAATGGCGGCGCGGTGCTGTTTGCCCGCGACGCCGTGAATCCGGTGGGCGTGGCGCTGACGCAGGACGGTAGCCTGCTGGTGGCGGATGCCGAATCGAAGGCGGTGCTGCGTTACGGCCGCATGAGCCGGGCGCTGGTTTCGACCCTGGAATTAGGTTTTTCTCCCTCGCGGCTGGAGTCGATCGGCGAGGGCATCTTTGTGCTGAACCAACGGAGCAAGCAGGAGCCTTTGGAAGTCGTGGCGCTGCAACCCGAGTTGGCCGCTTATTTCGTGCCTGCCCCGGAGGAGAACTAGCCGACAATGCGTACTCTTGCTTTACTTACTCTTGCGGCCTCCGCCATGTTCGGCCAGGCCACCCTTCCCTTCAATCTACGCTTCCAACAAGGACAGAACCTGACTGTGCTGGCGGACGGCGGCACGGCCAACCTGCCGGCCAACGCGGTCGGACAGGCGGTGAGCGGGTCGCTCTCGCTGACCTATAGCGGTAGTCCAGGAACGAATGTGACCATCACCAACGTGGACATCACGGGTTCGCAGGACTTTTCCATCACAGGCTTGGGAGAAACGCCGTTCCAGGTGCTGGGCGGAAACACGGTGACGGCGGCGATCCGTTATTTGCCGACATCCGCGGCACGGGCGACGGCGCGGCTGGTTGTCTCCTACCGGGAAAGCACCGCGCCAAACGCGGCGCGCTCCTTTTCCCTGAACCTGATTGGCGTGGCGCCGGAGTTCGTATTCAGCTACACGCCCCCGGGCGGTAATGCGCAGCCTTTGTTGTCGGGCGGCACGATCAGTTTCCCGCAGACGGTAGTCGACACCACGGCCAACGCGACGCTGACCATTACCAATCGCGGGAGTGGAAACGGGACGTTGACATCGATTGCCTTGAGCGGTGCGGCGTTCCAGTTGGTGGGCGCTCCGCTACCGGGCACGGTGGTGGAAGCCGGCCGGGAACTCCGCATTGGCGTGTCGTTTACGCCGCGGCAGGTGGAGCCATCGACGGGTACGGTTTCCGTGGAACTCCCGGGACAGAGTGTTTCCTTCAACTTGCAGGGAAGCGGATCGTCGGCGCAGTTCACCTACGAGTTGTTAACCGACAACGGGAGCGTGACAATCTTCCAACCCGACCAGACCCTGACGTTGCCCGAAACCGTGGTCAACGAGCGGAGCACCGTGGTGATTCGCGTTCGCAACAGCGGTTCGGCGGACGGGCGCATCGCGGTCGTGGCGGCGACGGGAACCGGCATCTCGGTGGCGGACGTTCCGCCTCTGCCGATCGTATTGGCGCCGGGGAGCCGGTTTTCGTTCACGGTGAACTTTGCTCCCACGGCCGCGGGCCGTGTGGCGGGGCGGTTGCGCATCGGGACGGATCAGTTCGATCTCTCCGCGAATGCCCTCGGCCCTGTGCTCAGCTATGCGTATATCGTCAGCGGCGTGAGCACGGCGGTCAGCAACAACGGGTCAGTGAACTTTGTTTCGACGCCGGTGGGCGAAGGAACCTCGGTGCAGTTCCAGATCAGCAATACGGGAACCGCACCGGGGAACGTGACGGCGATCAGCATCACGTCGGCGAGTTCGGTATTTGAATTGTCGAGCCTGCCACGCTTGCCGGTCACACTGGAGCCTGGCCAATCGACGACGTTCAACATCCGGTTTGCACCGACGGCACTGGGCGCGGCTACCGCGACACTGCGCGTCGATTCACAATCCTTCACCTTGAGCGGGACGGGCGGAAATCCCGCTCCGCTGCCGAGCTACCGGTTTGGCGGGGCCAGCGGGGCGCAGGAGGCTTTGACGCAGCCTGCTGTGTCGCTGACGCTCGCCAGTCCGTATCCGCTGGCATTGAACGGGACGTTGACCCTCGCGTTTAACTCGGAAGGCTTCAGCAACGATCCGTCGGTGCAGTTTGCCACGGGCGGCCGGACCATCGCATTCACGATTCCCGCGAATTCGACGCAGGCGGTATTTGCGAACAACTCAACCCAAATCCGTTTGCAGACGGGGACCGTCGCGGGCACGATCACGCTGACTCCGAGCTTTGCCACCGATGGCGGGATTAACCTGACCCCGACTCGTCCGGAGACGTTGGCACTGACTGTTGCGCCCGCGGCGCCGCGCTTATTGACAGCGGCTGTGAGCGCGCGTACAGCCACCTCCATCACGCTGTTGGTTACGGGGTATTCGACCTCGCGTTCCGTGACGCAGATGGATATTCAACTGACGCCGGTTTCCGGAGAGAACCTCTCGGCAACCACGTTCACGCTGAATGTGGAACCCGCGTTCTTGGCCTGGTACCAGAGCACGGCTTCGCAGGCCTTCGGCAGCCTCTTCACGGCGACACTTCCGCTCACGATCGGCGGGGAGTTGTCGGCGAACACGACACTGAATCAGCTCTCGGAGGCTGTGCAGTCCATCTCCGTGACGATGTCGAACCGGACGGGCCGGTCGGCGGCACAGACGGTAACGTTGCGGTAACAACAAAACCGGTTCTCGACCGACAACAAAGCTCCCCTGGCAGGCGATGCCAGGGGAGCTTTGTTTTTCACGATGCGATTCTTTGGACTAATCTTTTGCTTGAGCCACCGTGGTTTTGTTCGATCCGTTGGCTTCATCCCAGACTTGGGAGTTGTAAGCGGTGCGCCAGTAACGGTCGCCCCACCAGCCATCGGGGTTCTGCTGGCCTTCAACCGTGGCCAGCTTTCCGCTGCGCTCTTCGAGCGCCGGTAGAGCGGCAAGGGCGGTATCGACGTTCATCTCAATCGAGAGGTTGTGACGCTGGCCGCGATCGTTGTGGAAGCCGATGGTGAAGATGCGCTTGTCCTTCATCAGGCCGGGAACCTTCAGGATGCGCACCTGCTTGCGGTCAGCCACTTCGATGGTGGCAACGCTGTGGGCCGGAATGCTCCAGGAATGGGTTCCGAAGTGGAAGCTGATCTTGCCCTTTTCGCTGAGATCGAGCTTGCCGTTGGTGTACTGCGGGATGGCAGCCACCGTGCCCCCGATGTACTGGCCTTCAAAGCCCTGCTTCATGTCGAGCTTCACGGGCTCAACCTTGTCGGCCGGCTTGCTTTCGGCTCCCGCCGGCTTGGAAGCGCTGGCATTCCTGGACTTCTTGAATGGGTTGGGGAATCCTGCGGGTGTGGCAACAGCCGCGGCGAGGATCAATCCGAAAACGAGTCGTCGGGTCATGGGTCTCCTTCTTGCACAACCATCGACGCACGATGCATAGAACTTTAGATGTTTTGGTTCTAGTTCACAAAGAAACGCGGTCAACCTGAACGTCGGATCGGGTAAACACCTCAGGACAGAGTTCGACGCCGAGGCCGGGACCGGCGGGCAGCGGGATCTCACCGTCCACCGCCGCGAGGGTGTCCGGCACTATCCCGACATACTCTTCGAGGTAGTGTTTCCGGACCGATTCCAGCAGGAACAGGTTGGGGATGTTCGCGGCAAGGTGCGCCGAAGCGTAATGTAAGATGGGCCCGCCGCAATTGTGGGGGCAAACGGGGAGATACCAGGCCTCGGCCATGGTAGCGATCTTCTTGGCCTCGGAGATGCCTCCGCACCAGCAGATGTCGGGCATGACGAAGCGGGCGGCGCGCTGTTCGAGCAGGTCGCGGAACTGCCAGCGGGTCATGAGGCGTTCGGACAGGCAAAGCGGGATGCGAGTGGATTCCGACAACTGGCGGTAGGCGGAAAGGTTGTCCTGGGGCAGCATTTCCTCGAGCCACAGCGGGGAAAGTTCTTCCAGGTCGCGGGCGATGCGCTCCGCGGCCGGCAGGTTCCAGTAACCGTGGAATTCCATGGCCACTTCCATGCGGTCTCCGAAACGCTCTTTGATCAGGCGTAAAGGTTCGCGGGCCTGGCGCATCTGCTCGGCAGTGATGGAATGGCCGCGTGTGATCTTGGCGATCGGGTCGTAGGGCCAGATCTTCATCGCCTGAATGCCGCTGGCATACAGCGATTCGGCGAGTTCGACGGGTTCCGTGAGAAAACTGAAGTTGTCGTAACACGTGTTGTAGGTGCGGATGGAGCCGCGGGATGCTCCACCCAATAGCTGATAAATGGGCTTGCCGGCGCTCTTGCCGGCGATGTCCCAGAGCGCGATATCCACGGCGGAGATGGCGCGGAGTTCGGCCCCCGCCCAGCCGCTGTAGGCGATGGCTTCGAACATGTCCGCCCACAGGCGGTCGATTTGAGACGCGTCGCGGCCAAGCAGGACCGGGGCGAGCCGATGCAGCACCACCGCCTTTTCCGAAAGCGGATCGGGGTAGGTTTCGCCGAGTCCGGTGATGCCTTCATCGGTATGGATGCGGACCCAGAGCCATTGCACGGGGCCGGCATGAACGGTGATGCCGCGGGCCAGATGGACGGTTTCGATGGCAGTGATTTTCATGGGACGAGAAGGATCTTTCCAGTGCGTTCGCCTTTGCTCGCGTGAGCCAGGGCTTCCTGGATCCGGCCGAGGGGGTAGGTGGCTTCGATCTTCGCTTTCAGGGCGCCGGACACAACCAGCGGGATGAGTTCGCCGTAGAGTTTCGCCCGCTCGTCTTTCGTCATCTTGGCCATGGCGGCGGTAACCCAGAAACCCCGGACCACGATGCCCGAGCCGATCAGGGCGGCCGGCGAGATGTGAACGCTCTTGCCGCTCATCATCCCGTACGAGCACAGTGTACCGCCCGGGGCGAGGCAGGCTGTGAGCCGTGCGGAGGAATCGCCGGCCACCGCATCGAGCGCCAGGCGAATCGGTGCGGCGCCGGTCGCGGCGGCGACACGTTTCGGTAGGTCGAGGCCATCGGTGAGGACCACATCGGCGCCCAGGTCGTGGAGAGCGCCGGCCAGCCCTTCGCGGCGGACGACGTTGACCGTGCGGATGCCTTCGCGTTTGGCGAGTTGGATGATGTACTGGCCCACGGCGGAATTGGCGGCGTTCTGGATAATCCAGTCGCCGAGTTGTAGCGGCACGATCGTGCGCAGCATCAGCAGGGCCGTGGCGGGATTGCCAATCGCCATGGCGTACTGAAGGGGGTCGCCGCCCGGGGGGAGAGCGACGAGGTGCTCGGCGTCGAGAAGATACCGCTGCTGCCAGACACCGTCGTTCGGCATCAGCACAGGTGTGAGGTCGCCGGGCTGAACATGCTTCACGTGGCTGCCGACGGCGACCACTCGCCCGACTCCTTCCTTACCGAGGACTTTCGGGGCCTTGGATTCGGCGGCATACATGCCCATGATGGTCAGCAGGTCCGCTGGGTGTATGGGACTCGCCACAAGTTCGACAAGGGCCTCATTGAGGGCGGGAGGCCCGGGTTCCGCCACATCTTCCAGACGCACCACATCGGCGGGCGCACCGGGGCGCTCCATCGTCACGCGCTTCATGTAGCATAGCCTAGCCCATCGGCGGGGAGCGTTGGTAGAGAGGAGACGGTAAACTGAACCATGGCTTCTCGTGTCTGGGTAGGTTTCCTCTTTGCGCCCTTGTTGATGGGTGAAATCGATGCGGCGGATCGCCGCCGCATGCTCGCGGGGATGGACGCGCGGGCGGCCCATTTTGGCGAGATTTCGCGGCAAATTTGGGAATTCGCGGAATTGGGGTATAAGGAACACCGCAGCGCCGGTTTGCTGCGCGAGGAATTGCAACAAGCGGGGTTCCGCATCCAGCGGAATATCGGCGGCATGCCCACCGCGTTTACCGCCGAGTGGGGCAGCGGCAAGCCCGTGATCGGAATTTTGGGCGAATACGATGCGCTGCCGGGCTTGTCGCAGGACATCGTGCCCGAGCGCAAGCCACTGGTGAACGGGGGATCGGGGCATGGCTGCGGCCACAACCTGTTCGGTACGGCATCCGCCTTTGCGGCGATCGCGGTGAAGCAGTGGATGCAGGAGAAGAACATCGCCGGGACGGTGCGATTCTACGGCTCCCCGGCCGAAGAAGGAGGCGGCGGGAAGATCTACATGATCCGCGCCGGTGTGTTTCGGGATGTGGATGTGGTCTTGGACTGGCATCCGGGAACGGCGAACTCGGCAGGCCTCGGCAGTTCGCTGGCAAACATTAGCGGCAAGTTTCGCTTCCATGGGAAGGCGTCGCATGCGGCGGGAAATCCGCACCTGGGGCGCTCGGCGCTCGATGCGCTGCTGCTGATGAGCCACGGAGTGGAATTGCTGCGAGAGCATGTGCCCGTGACTACGCGGATTCACTATGTCGTCACGAAGGGTGGCGCGGCCCCCAATGTGGTTCCGGATTTCACCGAAGGCTACTTCTATGCGCGCAGCCCCAGCATGCCGGCGCTGGACAATGTGTGGGATCGCATCGTGAAGTGCGGGCAGGCCGGCGCGCTGGCCACGGAGACGCGGTTGGAGGTGGAACTGGTGAACAGCGTCTACAACATGCTGCCCAACGAACCGGTTTCGCGAGTGTTCTACAAACATCTGCAAGCGCTCGGCGGTGTGCGCTACAACGAGGAAGAACGGCGATTCGCCGAGACACTGCGCAAGTCGTTTGCGGCGGAAGAGGGCGCCGAACTGGGCTCGGAGGCGCGAGTGCTTCCGTTTGAGGCAGAACGCGCCAGTCCCGGCTCGACGGATGTTTCCGATGTGAGCTGGGTGGCGCCCACGGCGAGCTTCCGAACGGCCACGTTCGTGCCCGGGGCTCCGGGGCATAGCTGGCAGAATGTGGCGTGCGCCGGGTCCAGCATCGGACGGAAGGGGATGGTGCTGGCGGCGAAGGTACTGGCGCTGTCGGCTGCCGATCTGTTTACGATGCCGGAGGTGATCGTCGAGGCGCGCAAGGACTTCGACAAGCGCCGCGCGGGCCATGAGTACCGGTCGCGGATCCCGATGGATCGAAAGCCGCCCCTTACCTATCGGGACAATCCTTGAGAACCGCTTCGATCTTCTTGCGAATTTCGATGGCGAGCGTTGGACTCTCGCCGCCGGTCGAAACAGCAACTTGAAGATTGCCGCGCTGTATCCGCGAAGGCACAAGGAACGCGCACTCCTCGGGGGCGTCGGCCACGTTGACGGGGACGCCCGCGGCTTTGGCGGCTTCGGCGACGGAATGATTCACACGGCGGTCGTCGGTGGCCGCAAAGACAAGCGTCTGTCCCCGAATGTCGGAGCGGCGGAAGCGGCGCGGGCGCAGGACGACCGAGAGCTGGTCGAACTCGGGGAGGTGTGCGGGGCTGACGATAGTGACCCGGGCGCCTGCTTCCAGCAAGCCTCGCACCTTGCGCAGTGCCACCTTGCCCGCGCCGGCCACCAGCACGGGCTTGCCCCGGAGATCGAGGAAGACGGGGTAATACATAGGCTGGATGCTACCATGAAAGATTCATGGATCTGGAGCAGAATCTGCCGGTGGTGGTGATTGTCGGCAGGCCAAACGTTGGCAAGTCCACCCTTTTCAACGCCATCATCCGCGACCGGCGGTCGATTGTCGGCGACGAGCCCGGCATTACGCGCGACCGCATTCGCGGCAAGGCGCAGCATGGCGGTAAGAAATTCGAGGTCGTCGACACGGGCGGAATCATTCCCAACGAAGAGGATCTGATTCCAAGCGAAATCTTCAAGCAGGCGCGCGTGGCTCTCGAAGAAGCGGCGCACATCGTGTTCGTGATCGACGGGCGCACCGAGATCACGGCGACAGACCGCGAACTCGCCGTGTTGCTGCGGCGCTTGGGCAAACCGCTGACGCTCGCGGTGAACAAGATCGATGTGCCGTCAAAGGAATCTCTGTCGCACGAGTTCCATGAACTGGGTATTGGCGATGTCATGCCTGTCTCGGCCGAGCACAGGCTCGGGGTCGAGCAACTCCTGGACCATGTGACGGAGAGTTTTCCCACGCCGGAAGAGGCGGCGGAAATGCAAGAGGCGCCGCCGCGCATCAAGGTGGCGATCATCGGGCGGCCGAATGTGGGGAAATCGACGTTGCTCAATGCCCTGGTGGGCGCTGAGCGGGCGATTGTATCCCCGATTGCGGGCACGACCCGCGACGCCGTGGACGAGACCATCGAACGCAACGGCGTCCAGTACACGTTTGTCGACACGGCCGGTATCCGGCGCAAGGGCAAGACGAAGCTGATGGCGGAGAAGCTGAGCGTGGTGATGGCTCGCAAGCATATCCGCATGGCGAACGTCGTGCTCATGCTGGTGGATGCGGTGGAAGGTCCGGTGGCCCTGGATGCGACGATCGCGGGATATGCGGTGGAAGATGGACGGGCGATTATCCTGTGTGTCAACAAGTGGGACGAGATCCCGCAGAAGAACCGCAAGAAGTTTACGCAAGACATGCGCGACGCAATGCGCTTTCTCGAGTTCGCGCCGGTCATCTACATGTCGGCGAAGACAGGCCACGGAGTCGGGCAGGTTTTCGAGTTGGTGCGGAAAGCCTATGAATCGGCGTCGCAGCGCGTGTCGACGGGGGAATTGAACCGGTTCGTGGAGACGCTGGGCGTGGATACCGACGTGAAGCTACGCTACATGACGCAGGTTTCCGTGCGGCCCCCGACATTCGTCGTGTTTACCGGAGGCCGCGAGAAACTGCATTTTTCCGTGGAACGCTTTCTCATCAACCGGCTGCGCAAGGAATTCGGTTTCGCCGCGACGCCGGTGGTGATCAAGCAGAAGTTCACTGGACGATCGCGCAAGGATTAGAGAGCTCGCCGATGCCGGCGATGGTGATGGTGCATACGTCGTCGGGCTGGAGGGCGCAATCTTCCTTTACGATGATTCCGGTTCCCGTGCAGAGCACGGAACCGCCCGGTACGGGATTGGCGCGGTACAGGTATTCGATGAGCGTCTCAATCTTGCGGTGTAACTGCGCGGTGTTGACCGAGCCGCTGAAAATGGTGCTTTCGCCCCGGCGGATCGTGCACGTGATATCGAGGCTGTAGGGATCGGTCAGTTCATCGGGGGTGACGATGACCGGACCCAGGGCGCAACAGGCGGTGTAGACCTTCGATTGCGGCAGGTAGAGCGGGTTTTCCTTTTCGATATCCCAGGCCGAAACGTCGTTGGCGGCCGTGTAGCCGAGCACCTTGCCTTTGCTGCCGAGGATAACAGCGAGCTCCGGCTCGGGGGCGGTGAACTTGGAATCGGCGCGGATGCCGATGGGCTTGTTGGGGCCGACGCAAACGCGGGCGGTGCCTTTGAAGAAGACTTCGGGGCGGGGCTCGCGGTAGACATAAGCATAGAAGCCTTCGCGCGTGCCGTGCTCGGCGTCGCGGAAGCTGGCCGACATCTCATAGGTGCAGCCACACGCCCAAACTTCGCGCGGATGAATGGGGATGATGGGCGCTGCATTCAGAGCCTGCGCCGCCGCGTGGCGCGCCGCCAGGGTGGTGAGCGGAACGTTCTCCTTTTCCGAGCGCTCAATGAGCCCCTGCATGGTGTATTCGGGAATGGGGCGTGCACCGTTTTGATCGAACACAGCCGCGGTGATTTCGTTGTTCCAGCGAATTTGTCCTAGTCTCAAAAGAATCTCCTTGCGCCTTAGTACTTGAGGTAGACGGTCTTGTAGTCGCTGTAGAAATCCATGGCGACAGGACCCTGTTCCTTGGGGCCGAAGCTGGAATCCTTGGTGCCGCCGAATGGCAGTTGGTATTCGACTCCGGCGCTCGGCAGGTTGACGGTGAGCAGGCCGGCTTCCATGCCGTAGACGTATTCGAAGACGCGGGAGACGTTGGTGGTCTGGATGGATGCGGACAGGCCGAATGGGATGTTGTTGGCGATGCGCATGGCATCGGAGAAATCCTTGGCGCGCATAACGGCCAGCACAGGGCCAAAGATCTCTTCCTGGGCAATGGTCATGGACTCGGTGACGTTGGCGAAGATGGTGGGCTCGATAAAGTAGCCTTTATCGTAAGCGCCGCCGGTGAGGCGCCGGCCGCCGACAAGAGGCTCGCCCGCTTCCTTGCGGCCGATCTCGATGTACTTGAGATTGGTTTCGAGCTGGCCTTCGTCGATGGCGGGGCCGATGTCGATGCCGGCTTCGAGGCCGTTGCCCACCTTCAGCTTCTTCGTGCGTTCAACGAGGGCGGCCACGAACTTGTCGTAGATGGCGTCCTCGACGATGGCGCGGCTCGTGGCCGTGCACTTCTGCCCGGTGGAGAAAAAGGCGCCGTTGACCACATTCTCCACGGCCGCGTTGAAATCGGCGTCGGCCAGTACGATGGTGGGATTCTTGCCGCCCATCTCAAGCTGGATGCGCAGGCGGCGCTTAGAAGCTTCGGCATGAAGCCATTCGCCGACTCCGCAGGAACCGGTGAAGGAGATCGCCTTCAGTCCCTTCGCTTCGACGAGAGCCTGGCCGAGCGCGCCACCCGAGCCGGCCACGTAATTGACGACACCTTTGGGGATGCCGGCTTCGTGGCAGGCTTCGACAATGCGCCATGCGCTCAGCGGAGAAGCAGAGGCCGGCTTGAGAATGACCGTGTTGCCGCAGATCAAGGCCGGGGCGAGCTTCCACGCCGGGATGGCGATGGGAAAGTTCCAGGGCGTCACGAGTCCGACCACCCCCAGCGATTTGCGGATGGCGAACATATGCACCCGGTCGCGTTCCGATGGCACGACGAAGCCGGGCTGGCGCGAACCCTCGCCGCCGAAGTAGCGGAAGATGTTGATGGCGCGCCGCACCTCGCCCTTGGCCTCGGGTAGGGTTTTGCCTTCCTCGCGCGTCATCTCTTCGCCCAACTGATCGAACTTGCGCTCGAGGATATCGGCCACTTTGTAGAGGAGTGCTCCGCGGGCGGGAGCGTTCAGGCCGCTCCAGCCGGGGTAGGCAGCGTTCGCCGCCTCCGCGGCGTCGCGAATGTCTTCGGCGGTTCCCTTGGCAAACAGGCCGACGACTTCATCGGTGTTGGCGGGGTTGCGGTTCTCGAAGGTGGCGGCGGGTGTACGCCACTCGCCATTGATGTAGTTCGGAAAGGTAATGGGCATGATTTCGTTTGTTAGAACTTTACGGCCGGCGCCGTTCGGGCGCCGGGATCGGTCTTGAAGTATGCATCGTTCCGCACAAAGCCAAATAAGGATGCGGCGATGTTGTTCGGGAACAACTGAATGTTGGTATTGTACCGCTCAACCGTTTCATTATACTTGCGCCGCTCCACTGCGATGCGGTTCTCCGTGCCGGCAAGCTCGTCCTGAAGCTTAAGGAAGTTTTCGTTGGATTTGAGATTCGGGTAGTTTTCCACCATGACGAGCAGACGGCCGATGGCCCCATCGAGCTGTTGGTTGGCCTCAATCTTCTCCTGCGGCGTCCGCGCCGCAAGCAGCGAGGCGCGTGCCGCGGTAACCGAGCCGATGACCTTTTCCTCCTGTTTGGCGAAGCCTTTCACCGATTCCACCAGGTTCGGAATGAGATCCGCGCGGCGCTGGAGCACGACATCCACTTGCGCCCAGGCAGCATTGATGGCTTCCCGTTGCGCCACGAGTTCATTTCGCACACCGACAATCTTCATGGCGAATCCGCCGGCCAGCAGGCCAAGCACAAGCAGCACGATCAGGGCGATTTTCATTGCGTTTCTCTCTCTTTCATTTTGCGATAGCGTCGACCGCCACAATGACGGAGTCGATTTGCGCGAGGTACGTTTCCAATAGCCGCCTGGCCGGTGCGCTCTTGGGCGCCTGCTTGGCGGCGCGCCATTCCAGCAACGTGTGGAAGGGCTCCAGATCGATGTGAAAGTGGGCAGCCGCCTGTTCGAGAATGCCAGGACGGGCAAAGGGGACTTCGTTGCCCGCGAGACGCAGCGCATGGCGGATGAGCACGATAAAGGTGGTGACGGATTCGGCCATCAGCCGGCGGAGCAACTCATCGTCAAACATCACGCCGGCGGCCTTCTGGCGCAGCCGCAGCAGCTTGGCTCGGAGTTCGTGTTCCACCTGGGAGCGATAGAAGGAATCGTCGATGACTAGGGGTTCGACGACATCCGGGCCGTGCAGGATGCGGCGCCGCTCCTTCATGTCGTGGAACTCGATGGGGAAGCAATCGGTGGAGGTGCGGAGTTCTTCCTCGGAAAGCAGCAACGGCGAGGGATTGTGCTGGGCACGCCACCAGCGGAAAACAGGTTCCGAATCGCGGAGCTCGGCGATGGTGATCTGCCGGAGCACGCACATGACGTTGAGGTCGGAGTAGGCCCCGTCATATTCGCCGCCCGCCGCGGAGCCATAGAGGACGATGGAGACAAGCCGGTCGCCGAAGGTTTTCGTCATGCGCTCCACGAGTTGTTGCAGTACTTTGTCCATGCCCTGTTCTCCTTACCAGTCGCTCGAGGCTCCGCCCCCTCCGGAATCGCCGCCGCCGAACCCTCCGAAACTGTCGCTGGAGTCATAGCCTCCGAATCCGCCGCCGCTACGGCTGGAATGGGAACCGCCCCAGCCGCCGCCCATGGGAAGAAAAAATGGGATTCCGGACTCGTGGTAGCGGCCATTCCCGCGACTCATCCGGATGAGGAAGAACATGATGAATACGAATAGCACTGCGATGAGAAAGGGTGGCAACTCATCGCGGATGGGGCTGTGTCTGACCTCGCGGCGGGAGGGAATGGAGGCATCGAGACTGACGTTCTTGGCCGCGGCGATCCTCGTGCCGATCTGATGGGCTGCCTCGAGCATGGCGGCGCCGTAGTCCTGCGATCGAAGCAGCGGGCGGAGTTGACGCAGCAGCGTGCCGGCGTAGCCGTCGGGCAGGATGGGTTCGAGGCCGTAACCCACTTCCAGGCGCATGCGCCGGTCCCGGGGGACGAGGAGGAACAGGACACCCTCGTCTTTGCCCTTCTTGCCTATGCCCCAACGGCGGTAGAGTGAGTTGGCTACATCCTCGATGGGTTGGCCTTCCAGAGTGGGCACCGTGACCATGGCGATCTCCGCTCCGGTGAGAGCCTGCACCCGGCCGCAGTAGCGCTCGAGTTCAGCACGGTGGGCCGCGTTGAGGACGCGTGCGAAATCGCTGACGTAGCCTTGCGGCTGGAGGGCGGAAAAATCGGCCCCGGCGCTTGCGGCGATGAGCGCCGGCGCCAGCAACAGTATCCGGAAATGCCGCGATAGAGGCAAACTCACAGTGTAAGGCTATTGGGCCCGTGTCGGGAATCCGGTCGGAACTCCGCGAGGCCGCATTCCCCGCATACCGGTCCATTCGGGATGAACTGCCCTTACAACTTCAGCAGCGTCCGCAGTCGCTTCGTCTGCACCCGGCTCACCGGAATCTCCGTCTGCTTCTTATCATCCATCCGCAACTGATAACTCGATTTGAACCACGGCACCACTTCCCGGATCCGGTTAATATTCACCAGATACGACCGGTGCACCCGCCAGAACAAATCCGGATCCAGGTTTGATTGCACCTCCTCTATCGTCCGGTAATTCGACTGCCCCTCCATATGCGTCGCCACGATCGTAATCAACCCATCGTCAATCGTCGCGTACACAATATCCTGCGCGTCCACAATGAAGTTCCGCGTCCCGCTTTTCAGCAGCGTGCTTCACGCTCCCGCGGCATGAGCGCGTTAATTCTTGCAGATTGTGAAAGATTTCTCTTGTATTCCGGATCGGGGGGGGCTTATACTCGATCCGTAATCTCGGTTACCTCGATTCGTGAAGTTTTTCGATAGCTGCGAGCGGGTCTTTCGCTATTATCCGTCTTATTGCCATCCGAGGCTCACACTTGTCCCAAAAGCTTCCGGAACCGAAGCATTGCCTTGCACGGGAGCTTGACGAATGCCTCGTACTCCTTCCGCGCCTTTGTGTGCTTGCGTCCTTTTCCTTGCCTGGTCAGCACAGGCACAGCAACAACTCCTGGTCAATTAACTTCCAGTAGACTCGCCCGCCCTGCACCGGCAGTTCCTCTACTTCCAACTGTCATTCAGTGAATGGCTGGCCACCCGGACAACGGGGAAACCCCTTGCCGAAGCCGCCGATCTCAGCCGCAAAGCGGCCCTGGTATTCGGTATGAAAGAAGCCGATCACAAGCAAATGGAAGCGATTTCGAACGCCATTGGGCGCGAATTGCGAGCCATTGATCAGGAAGAGATCGCCCACATCAACGGACGGGCGCGGTACGAGCAGCATCCCCTGCCGGCCGTCCTCCAGCAGTTGGAAACGCGCCGCGCCGATGCGGTAAGCCGGGGCATGGCGCAGTTGCAGCGCACTCTGCCGCCCGACGCCTGGAACGCCTTGCGCGGCTACATCAACGGACCGCACCGCAGCGGCATCCGGGTGAAGTGAAAGGGATGCCGCCATGCCGAAACCTCTCCTCCTGCTCCTCGCTTGGGCTTCCCCGCTTCTCGGTCAAAGCGTCCCCATTTTCTATGCGCCTGCGGTTCGTGACCATGGGCTGCACCTACGTTCCGTCGCAGTACTGCCCGAATGACAACCTGACACGCGGACAGGCGGCGGTGATGATCATCCGCTCGATCTATTCGGCGAAGACGGGGAATCCAGAGGGTTTTTCGTACGACCCGAACCTGCCACAGTATTTCAGCGATGTGCCCAAATCGTACCCGCAGCAGCACCCACAGTACGTCTACATCCAGAAGATGGCGGAGCTTGGAATCACCTCGGGTTGCCAAAGCGGAATGTTCTGTCCGGACGATCCGATTAACTATGCGCAGCTCGCCATATTCGCCATTCG
This sequence comes from uncultured Candidatus Solibacter sp., assembly GCA_964402295.1. Taxonomy (GTDB): domain Bacteria; phylum Acidobacteriota; class Terriglobia; order Bryobacterales; family Bryobacteraceae; genus CADEFT01. The sequence continues at coordinate 22,515 of CAYOBO010000051.1, forward strand.
TGCGCGGATGATCCGGGATACCGGCTCCATCTTCGCCTTGGACTGCAATGCCGAGCCGGGAACCTTCGCGAACTACCCGTGTAGTCCGAGCTTTGGGGATGTGCCCTCGACGGAGTTCTTCTTTCCGTATGTGCAGAAGGTGAACCAGTTGATTGGGTGGCAGCAGTCGATGGCGCACGATTGCTGGCCCGGGGGATTCTGCCCCTATTCGAACGCAGTGCGGGGCCGGTTTGCCTACTATGCGGTATCGGTGATCATGAATGCCACATCGCCTTCGTTGCAGCCCAATGGAGGGAACCTGCCGGGCGTGGAGGCGCCATACAACTATCCGGCGGGGATTACGATGTCGTGCGAAGCGGCCCAGAACAATCTGTACAGTGTGAATCGCTTTGTTGCCGTAGATGCGAACAACGTGTATGCGGAAGCGGGAACGAACTTCGGAACGCCGCCGCAGTGGCCGTCCTTGTGGATCACATATGGGTGGCGGCAGATCCTGGGGACGACCCCGCCGCAACCGCCAACGGTGGATTCGCGCTTGGGCAATGCGGCAAGCGTGACGCTGCGGTCGGCGAATTTCGGTGTACCGGCGGGGCAGACGTACACGCAGTCGACGAAGCACGGAGTATTCTCCGGGTGCGTAGCGCCGCCGCCGGCGGGTTATCCCTACATTGCGAGCACACGGACGGAAACGGTGGCGCAGACGACGCAGACCATTACGTCTTCTCCGGTGGGAGCGGATATGATCGTGGATACAGTGACGTGTGCCGCTCCGTGCAGTCGAACCTGGTTTTCGGGGAGCCAGCATGACATAACTGCGCCTTCCCAGCTTGTGGTGGGCGGAGGGTTGAGCCAATTCACGGGCTGGTCGAATGGAGTCGGCAGTGCGTTCCAGAAATACACTGTGCCGGCAACGAACAGCACATTGACGGCGAATTATTCCACCCCCACGGTGACGATGATCATCACGGCTGCGCCCGCGGGGCTTGCCGTGATCGTGGATGGGCAATCATGCGCCACGCCGTGCGCCAAGCAGTGGACTGCGGGCTCTTCGCATACAGTGGGGGTCATTTCGCCGCAGACGCTCGCGGGAAGCAGCTATTCGTTTGTTTCCTGGAGCGATGGCGGAGCAACTTCGCACAGCATTACGGCTGCGGCGACGACGCTGACGGCTGCGTTCACTGCGCAGACGCTGTATTCACTAACGGCATCGGTGAACCCGCCTGGGGCGGGGGCGGTGACGCCTTCGAGTGGGCAGTATGCGCCGGGAACAGTGGTGCAACTAGTGGCAGCCGACGCGTTTGGCTTCACCTTTCAATCGTGGAGCGGCGTGGATTCCTCGAATGGGAAGACGGCCACGGTGACGATGAACGGGACAAGGAATGTGGTGGCGAATTTCACGGCCCCGACGCGTACTCAAACGATCAACACCGCTCCACCCGGGCTGTCGATCATCGTCGACGGCCAACCCTGTATCACTCCATGTGTCTTCCAATGGGGGGCTGGGTCGGCACACACCCTCTTCGCGCAAAGTCCACAGCCAGGGAGTGCAGGAGTAAGATATCAGTTTTCTGGCTGGTCGGATGGCCAGGCCGCGGAGCACATAATCGCGGTTCCAGCAACGTCTGTGACGTATCTTGCCACGTTTGGAACTGAGTACTACCTGACCACGTCAACCTCAGACTCATCCGCGGGATCCATTTCACCGGCCAGCGGCTGGTTCAGTGGAATGGTCTCCATCAACGCTTTGGAGAACCCTGGGCATACGTTCTGGGGGTTCGGTGGCGCGTTAAGTGGAAGCGCAAGGCCGCAGAATTTGCTAGTGGATCGCCCACTGGTTGTGATTGCGAATTTTGCTCCACCCCAAGAGAAGACCGATGGTTCGATGGCTGCCCAATCAGTCTGCGACCCGCAGTTGCACGCATACTGCTTCTATGAGGATGTCGTGTTGACTAGAGCTGATCCGAACGGGACCACTGTGCGCGCGGAGGTAAAGCCGTATCTTATCTACAACCTTGCAAGCTGTCCAATTACTTTGTACTACAAGGCGTTCCTGCGAGTCGGCGGCTCAGGCGCCTATGGCAGCGGAACCCTGGTCGCGGATTCAGGCTCCACCTACCGTCAAATCTCCGGCAAGCTGCATGCGCAAGCGAGTGAAACAATCTATCTGCCTGGGCCGGGCCAGACCGATTCAGTGGACGCAGGTCTCGGAACCTACTCAATCGACATACAGGCGTATGGTACCTGTGGCGGTGCGTCGACTTCGGTATACACGGCCAGAAGGTCAAGGATACAGGTTCTCCCTCGCGTTCGTCTATTCCGTGGTGGTGAGGAAGTGACGAATACAACGGTACCGATCTTCGTCGGGCAGAAGGTGAATCTGACGGCAGTAGAGGAGGGGGCCGGATCATCAACTGCAAGTAGCCGAACCTGGGCAGTGCCATTCGGCGATCAGCCTGTTGGAGGGTACACGTGGGCCGTGGACCCCCAGGACGAAAAGCTGAAAGGAAAGGTGACGGCGTTCACGAGTTCTGGCACGACAGAACAATCTCTCTATTTCATTCGGCAGAATACGTCCTCCTGGGTGGATTATACCGTTCGATATGGGACAGGACTGCTCGCGCAAACGGCCACAGCACGGGTTCGGTTCAATGTGGCACGGCCAACGATTGCGGAAGGGCAGATCAGCGCCCAATTCGCTCCGGACCCAGTCCAATTCAAGAAAGAACTTGGGGGAGATTGGGTTTTGTCACTCGGTACGGCGATTGGAACGCCTATTCCCGGAATCAACTTTCTCGCGAGCGTCTCAGTCTCGGATGGTGGTGACGGACAATTGGCGTATGTGCAACTCGTCAGAACGAAGCGTTCTTATACAATTGACCTGCAAAACTACCTGAATATACGAGATTCGGGTGGCGCGTGGTTCCTGGACGGATCGGCACCATATAACGATAACGAACCGCCGGTTTCCGTCTCGCCAGGGAATTTCGGCGATGTAGCCACCGGGGATAGCCCACTGAACGGGGCCATCACCGACGACATCCTCAGGCTATCGATAGACGAAGATTTCCGAATGTTCCTGATGTACAAACCGAATGGCGACGGTAGTATCTGGGTAACACTGCGAGAAATAGATTGGGGTTGGACGGCGATTATTGCTCATCCGCCGGGCACCCAGTGGACTGAGCACTCTTTCGAGTCCCCACCCAATACCCGTGGCAAATGCAATCCAATCCCTGGGACTTGTGACAGCATACCAACCATCAGCGACGTTTGGGAGCTTCCCGAGTGGAATGATTGGTTCCCAAACCCTGTGCAACAGTAGAAGCTCTGTGAGGGAGACTGAACATGTTTGTCTTGATGCTTTTCATTAGCGCGGCTCTTGCCCAAGTTCACCCACAGGAACAGAGCAAAGCGTGGCATACTGCGCCGCCGGTTGCTTGGGGACAGTTAATCGATGGATGGCAATTAGCGCTTTTCGCCGAGAAACAGAGTTACTTCTACGGTGAGCCTGTTACCGTGGCCCTGGTTGGTCGTAACGGAAACCCGGCGCCGCTGGGAGTATCCGTCCCAAACTCGAACTGGCGTCTGGCCGATTTTGAAATTCGGCGGATGAGTGACCGAAAAGTCATGATGCAAAGGCCTCCGAAAGACACCAGGGAGCGAATGCTGCGTTGGGGAACGAGTGTTCGGGAGAGACAGGTGAAACCAGGTGCCACCACCCGCTTCGGCGTCGTCGACTTGAGAATGTATGACCTTACGCCAGGCACCTACACCATTTCCGCTACCATCAAGTTCCCAAATCCTGCCAACAAAGCTCAGGTGCCCGTACGCTCCAACGAGATCACCGTGTCAATCATCGCAAGATGAACCGGCGCCCCTGGGAAATGGCACGGCGGATCCTCTCCCCTCACAACTTCAGCAGCGTCCGCAGCCGCTTCGTCTGCACCCGGCTCACCGGAATCTCCGTCTGCTTCTTATCATCCATCCGCAACTGATAACTCGATTTGAACCACGGCACCACTTCCCGGATCCGGTTAATATTCACCAGATACGACCGGTGCACGCGCCAGAACAAATCCGGATCCAGGTTTGACTGCAACTCCTCAATCGTCCTGTAATTCGACTGCCCCTCCATATGCGTCGCCACGATCGTAATCAGCCCATCGTCAATCGTCGCGTACACAATATCCTGCGCATCCACAATGAAGTTCCGCGCCCCACTCTTCAGCAGCACCTTATTCCGCTGCAACGCCGGCCGCGCCGACTCCGCCGGCAAAGCATACTGCGGCTCCTGCTCCTGCTGCGCTTCCGCCAGATGCCGCCTCACCCGTTCAATACTCACCGCCAGCCGGTCTTTATCGAGCGGCTTCAACAAATAATCGGTGGCCTCCAGCCGGAACGCCTCCACCGCATAGTTGTCGTACGCCGTCACGAACACGAAAAACGGCAGCGCCGCCAGCCGCTCCCGCAACTGCCGCACCACCGCCATCCCGTCGATTCCGGGCATCTGCACGTCCAGAAAAACGACATCCGGCTCATATTCTTCTATCAGCGACAAAGCCTCCAGGCCATTTCGCCCAACGGCTTGTATCTCTATGTCGGGAAAGTCTTTCAACAGGTAGGCGAGTTCATCGCTGGCGAGCTTTTCGTCGTCCACCAGAACCGCGTTGATCACGGAAGTCGCGCGAGCTGGCATGCAAGGTGTTAGTATAACAGTTTGGCGCATTCTATTACTTCCGCTGGCCACATCTCCTGGCCTGCCTCCGCGCCGATTCTCACGAGGAGTAGTTCGCAGTTTTGCCAACCCAAAATCAAGTCTCCATTGCTCCGGCTGATGGTAAGCTCGGAGTTCTGATCCCTGGCATCGGCGCCGTCTCTACCACCTTCATCGCCGGCGTCGAAGCCATCAAACGCGGTCTCGGCCAGCCCATCGGCTCGTTGACGCAGCTCGCCACCATCCGCCTCGGCAAACGCACCGACAACCGCACCCCCAAAATCAAGGACTTTGTCCCACTTGCCGCTCTCGATGACCTCGTCTTCGGCGGCTGGGACATCTACCCCGATACCGCCTACGAAGCCGCCTCCAACGCCCGCGTGCTCGAAGAGTCCCTCCTCACCCAGGTCAAGGAACCGCTCCAGGCGATTCGCCCCATGCCCGCCGTGTTCGATCAGGAATACGTCAAGCGCATCAACGGACCCAACGTCAAGACGCAAGGCTCCAAGATGGATAAGGCCCAGGCCCTCATCGCCGACATCGAGAATTTCCGCAAGACCAACAATTGCGCCCGCCTCATGATGATCTGGTGCGGCTCCACGGAAGTCTTCCACCGCCCCACCGATGTCCATCAAACCCTGGAGAAGTTCGAAAAAGGCCTCGCCGCCAACGAGCCCAACATCGCTCCCAGCCAGATCTACGCCTATGCGGCGCTTAAGTCCGGCGTCCCGTTCGCCAACGGCGCGCCCAACCTCACCCACGACATCCCCGCTTTGCTCGACCTCGCCCGCGACCGCCAGATCCCCATCTGCGGCAAGGACTTCAAAACGGGGCAGACGTTCATGAAGACGCTGCTCGCCCCAGGCTTCAAGGCCCGCATGCTCGGCGTCCATGGTTGGTTCTCCACCAACATCCTCGGCAACCGCGACGGTGAAGTCCTCGAAGATCCCGGCTCCTTCAAATCCAAGGAAGAAACCAAGCTTTCCGTCCTCGAGCAGATCTTCCAGCCTCACCTCTACCCCAACCTCTACAAGGATCTCTATCACGCGGTCCGCATCAACTACTACCCTCCCCGCGGCGACGCCAAGGAAGGCTGGGATAACATCGACATCTTCGGATGGCTCGGCTACCCCATGCAGATCAAGGTCGATTTCCTTTGCCGCGATTCCATCCTGGCCGCCCCCCTTGTCCTGGACCTCGTCCTGTTCCTCGACTTGGCCCAGCGCGCCGGCATGAAGGGAATTCAGGAGTGGCTGTCCTTCTACTTCAAAGCCCCCATGACCGCCGAAGGACTCTACCCCGAACATGACATCTTCATTCAGCTCATGAAACTGAAGAATACTCTCCGGTGGATGCGCGGCGAGGACCTGATCACCCACCTTGGATTGGAGTATTACGACTAATCGACCCATCTTCGGAGCGACGAAACGAAAATGAGAGTTCTCGTAATCGGTGGAACACTGTTCATTGGACGAAACCTGGTGGAAGCCCTGCTCAAGGCTGGCCATGAGGTCTCCGTCATGCACCGCAAGCCCGAGCACAATCTCGGCAGAAAGGTCGGCAACATCACCGCCGACCGCAACGATCCCGAATCGGTGAGAACCGCGCTCAAGAATGAGAAGTTCGACGTTGTGTTCGACAACGTCTATGACTGGCAGCGGGGCACCACCGCTGCTCATGTGGAGCAGACCGCCAAGGCCTGCGGCGATCACCTCCACCGCTATGTTTTCATGTCGAGCGTCGCCGCCTACGGCGACGGGCTGAACCACCATGAAGGCGACGCACTCGCCCCCGACGATCATCCGGACCCCTATGTCCGCAACAAGGCGCAATCCGAGCGCATGCTCTTCCGCATGCACCAGCGCTATGGAACCCCGGTCGTCACCATCCGTCCCCCCTACATATACGGCCCGGCGAATCCCTTCTACCGCGAAGCATTCTTCTGGGACCGTATACGCGAAGGCAGGCCCGTCATCGTGCCCGGCGATGGACGCCGCCTCATGCAGTTCGTCTTCGTCAAGGATCTCGTCTCCGCCTGCCTCAAAGTCATGGAAGAGCCCAACGCCGTCGGCCATGCTTTCAACATTGCCAACCCGCGCCCGCTTACCCAGACCGAGGTCGTGCAGGCCTTCGCCGAAGCAGCCGGCCGGAAACCGACCCTTGTCCGCATCCCCCGTGAACGTATCCTCCAGGCCGGCGGTAACCCCATGAACGCCCCTCTCTACTTTGGCGTCTACTTCGACATGCCGGCCATCACGCAAGTCATCAGCAAGGCCCAGCGCGTGCTGCGCTTCAAGGCGACTCCCTTCGCCGACGGGCTTAAGGAGACGTACCGCTGGTATCAGCGCAACCGCTCCCGCCAACCCCAGGACTACACCTTCGAAGACAGGCTTCTTTCCCGCTACCTCGTCGCGGCTACCGCGTCCTGATACTGCCTTCCAACATACGAAAGCCGCGGTCCGGACTTGCCGGCCGCGGCTTTTTGCTGCCCTCCTCGCTACATGCTTACCGCTTCGGGCCGAAGTACACGATGAAACCCGCCAGCACTGTGCTCTGCGACTTGCTGCTCGCCAGTTCGTTGCCCCGGTCGAAGAACGGCTTGTCGGACCAGTCCCTGCGGTACTCCGTCCGGAACAGGAACCCTTCCTGCATCTTGAAGTCCGCCGTCAGTGTGAACTCCTTCAATGCCTGCGCCGTGCCGGTGATGAAGCCGTGCGTGTCCTTGTAGTATTCGACGCGCGGGCTCAGCGCGAACCAACTGTTCGGCGTGTAGCGGTGCGCCACGGCAATGCCCCACCAGTCGTTGCTCTGCCCGTTCTTCACCTTGTCGGTCCCGACGTCGATGTTCAAGTAGAAAGCAGCCTTATCGTTGGGCGTGACGGTGAACACGTTGTCCCAGAAGTGGCGGTAGCCTTCGTTCGTCGCCGTCTTCTCCGGTCCGACATAGTAGTTGCTGAACCACGCCACCTTCTTCCCGGTCATTGCCGAGGTCAACCCAATCGTCTTCCCCGTGTTGTTGTCTTCCACGTTGTTCCAGCCGTTCACCAGTTGGAAACCGCCCGTCCACCAGGAGGTGATGGGCTTCGACATGCGCGCGCCGAAGTGGTAGTAAGGCCCGTTCGCATAGAGATAGGCCCGAGAGTAATTCCAGTTCAGATGGGTTTCCGTCGGCTCGGCGCCCGCGCTCGTATAGAACTTCCCGAAGTCAAACTGGAACCCGCCCCAGTCCTTCGGCTTGACACTGAGATACGCCTGCGGGATGTAGCGGAAGATGCCCGTCCCGTTCTGCATCGGTTCGGTGGCGTGGAAAATATCAAAGGCGCGGCCGAAGCCGAGATCGATACGGAAACCCACGGGGTCCGCGGAATGCTGCAACTCGATCTTGGCCATATTCAGGCTCAAGGAGTTGGCCCTGACGTCGAAGTTGCGCAGGTTGTTCGTCATGGAAGCGGGATGGTTGAAGTTGAGGCTATAGTAGCCGTCCACCAACCCGCTGAAGTCGATCGGCCCGGCAGACCATGCCGGCGGCGAAGCGGGCGCCGGGGTTTGCGATGCCTGGGAGTCGGGCGTCTGCTGTGAGAAAGCCAGCGAGACAGTCAAGGTGAGGAAGAGGAGGTCTCGTGTTCGAGCCATTTGGTTGTGTACGCTCCGTGGGTTTGTGTTGAATTCACACTGTAGCCGCGAATGCCTCTCACCGACCAATCCAAAATTTTGATCAAGGCCATACAACGCCGCTTTTTCTCACTGTAAAATTCCTACCTATCAATCACTTACGGCTTAGCGATAGAAAATCGTAATCCATCCGATCAAAACCTTTTTCTTGTCCGCCCCTCGGCGGGCGAGTCATCCTGAAACAGTTGCATCGCAACCACTCGCTCGAGGTTCCAGAACAATGAAAAACCTGCTCGCTTTGCTTAGTGCAAGCGCCGCTGTGGCCGCCGCGCAAACGGCAGTCACCCCTGAAAAAGTGGCAGCCATTGAAGCTGCCGCTCAATCCGCCCAGTCCGCGGGAGACAACGCTTGGATGTTGACGAGCTCCGCCCTCGTGCTGATGATGACCGGGCCAGGACTTGCCCTCTTCTACGGGGGGCTGGTTCGCCGGAAAAACGTCCTCGGCACCATGATGCAGAGCTTCATCATGATGGCCCTCATGACCGTCTTGTGGGGGATCGTTGGCTATAGCTTGGCCTTCGGCGAAGGCAATGCCTTCATTGGCGACCTGCGCTACCTCTTCCTCAATGGCGTGGGTTCCGCGCCCAACGGCGACTACGCCGCCACCATTCCGCAACAGACCTTCATGGTCTTTCAATTGATGTTCGCCATCATTACTCCGGCGCTCATCACCGGCGCATTCGCCGAACGCATGAAGTTCAGCGCCATGCTCCTTTTCATGACGCTGTGGGGCCTCATCGTCTACTTCCCCATGGCCCACATGGTCTGGGGCAAAGGCGGCCTGCTGAACGCTTTCTTGGGCGGCCAGTTCCGCTGCTTCGATTTCGCCGGCGGCACGGTTGTCCATATCACCAGCGGCATCTCCGCACTCGTCTGCGCACTCTACATGGGTCCCCGCAAAGGCTACCGGGTTGAACCCATGAAGCCGCACAATCTTGTTCTCAGCTTCATCGGCGCGTGCCTGCTCTGGGTGGGCTGGTTCGGATTCAACGCCGGCAGCGCGCTCGGCGCCAGTGGCCTGGCCACCAGTGCCTTTGTCGCCACACACTTCGCCGCCGCCACCGCGGCCATCGGATGGCTTACAGCCGAACAATTCCATGTCGGCAAACCGAGCGTTCTCGGCGGTATCTCCGGCGCCGTCGCCGGACTCGTCGCCGTCACTCCGGCCTCCGGCTTCGTCACCCCCATGTCGGCCATGATTATCGGCCTCCTGGCGGGATTTGTCTGCTACTACTGTGTCGCCGTTGCCAAGCACAAACTCGGCTACGACGACTCGCTCGATGCCTTCGGAGTGCACGGAGTGGGCGGTACCCTCGGAGCCCTACTGACCGGCGTTTTCGCAACCAACCAAGTCAACAACGCCCTGAAGGACTCGGCCGGCAATGCGCTGCCGCTCGGCATGGTGGACGGCAACGCCGGCCAGATCGTGGATCAGGCCATCGGAGTGGGCATCGCCATGGTCCTCGGTATCGTGGGGACCCTTGTTATTCTCAAAATCTGCGACATCGCCCTTGGTGTTCGAGTCGATGCCAATCAGGAACAGGATGGCCTCGACCTCTCCATGCACGGTGAAGAAGCGTATAGCCAGGAAGCCTAATCGGGAGACCATACATGAAGAAAATCGAAGCGATCATTCAACCGTTCAAACTGGAAGACGTGAAGGAAGCCCTGAAGGCGGCCGGCGTCGATGGGATGACCATCACCGAAGTCCGCGGGCATGGGCGCCAGAAGGGCCACAAAGAGGTCTACCGCGGCCAGGAATACACCGTCGATCTCCTCCCCAAGGTGAAGCTCGAACTGGTGATTCCTTCCTCGCGCCTGGAGGAAGTACTGCGCGTCGTCATTGGCGCGGCTAGAACTGGAAAGATCGGAGATGGGAAAATCTTTGTTTACGATGTCGCAGAAGCCATCCGCATCCGCAACGACGACAGGGGAGAGATTGCACTCTGAGCCGGCCCCAAGCTGGGAACTGATTCGAGAGCGCTTTCTCGAAAGTGGCGACGCTGGCGAAGTCTTTCGCCAGCGTTCCCGTCTGGTGGAACAGGAAGTCCAGCGCGCCTACGTGGAGCATCTCGCCCCGGAGGTACCCTCCGGACTAGCCCTGCTGGCAGTGGGCGGCTACGGCAGAAAGGAGCTTTTTCCCTACTCCGATGTCGACGTATGCCTGCTTGTGGAAACCGAGAAACTGGCCGAGGACAAGCGAGGCAACATCTCCGCGTTCCTGCAAGCTCTGTGGGACGCCAACCTGCGCGTCAGCCATTCGGTACGCACGATCGCCGAATGCTGTGAGCTGCATGACACCAACATCGAGCTCAACGTCAGCCTCATTGACCAGCGCTTCATGGCCGGCGACGCGGACCTCTATGCGCGGCTTGAGCCGAAGCTGAAGAAGTTCTACGAGAACCAGCGTGTCTCGCTGGCGCGGCACCTTTGCCGCCTCGCCCGCGGACGGCACTCGCAGTTTGCCAACACCGTGTTCCACCTGGAGCCGAACCTCAAGGAAGGCCCAGGCGGGCTGCGGGACGTCCACCTGCTGGAGTGGTTCCACAAGCTCGAAATCTCCGGCCTGCACGACATCTCCTGGCGGGATATGGAGGAGCCGCGGCGGTTCCTGTCGCAGGTGCGGTGCTATCTACACTACCGCTCGCGCCGCGACAATAACACCCTGTCGTTTGAAGCCCAGGATGAGCTGGCGGAGCAGAAGTACTCCCCGTATCCCTCGGCCGATGACTGGATGCGCGAGTACTTCCGGCGCGTCCGTTCGATCGAAGGGGCGGCGATCCGGGCGATGGATGCCATCGAAAGCAAGCACAACGTATTGCTGGCCGGGTTCCGCGAGTGGCGTTCGCGGCTGTCGAACGCCGAGTTCACCGTCTCCAAGGACCGGGTGCTGCTGAAGTCGAGCCAACTGCTCGAAAGCGATCCCGGCTCGATTCTGCGTCTGTTTCATTTTGTGGCGCGCCATGGCATTGCGCTCTCGCTCGACTGCGAGCGGCGTATTATGGAGGCCTACCCGAAGCTGCGCGAGTACTTCGCCTCGGCCGGCGCCATCTGGCCCATGGTCCGGGAGATCCTGCTCCAGCCGCACGCGGCAATGGCCTTGCGCTCCATGCAGGAGAGCGGCGTGCTGCGCCTGCTCTTACCGGGGTGGGAAGGCATTGAGCATATGGTGACGCGGGACTTCTACCACCGCTACACGGTGGACGAGCACACGATCGTCACGATTGAGAACTTGCAGAAGCTGGCGCGCTCGGCCGAACCGGGGCACCGCCGCTTCGCCACGCTGTTGACCGAGATCGAGGATCTCAGCGTTCTGCGCACGGCGCTGCTGCTGCATGACATCGGCAAGGGGGCGCGGAGCGGCAACCACGCCGAGGAATCGGTGCGAATGTCGAAGGCGATCCTGGAACAGCTTGGCGCGCCACAGAAGACGCGGGAGATGATCCTCTTCCTCGTCGACCAACACCTGGCGCTGTCGGCGGCGATGAGCAGCCGCGATCTGGACGATCCGGCGACGGCGCGGATGCTGGCCGCGAAGGTGGGCACGATCGAGGCGCTCCGTTACCTGACGTTGCTTACGTATGCCGATGTGTCGGCCGTGAACCCGACGGCGCTGTCGCCATGGCGGCTGGAGCAGCTTTGGCGGGTATATCTGCGCACGCACCATGAGCTGACCAGGGAGTTGCAGACGGACCGCATCGAACTGGCTGCCGGCGAAGGGGGCGAGCGCGAGAGCTTCCTGAAAGGGCTTCCGGTGCGTTATTTGCGCACGCACAGTGAACCCGAGATCCGGATGCACCTGGATCTGGAGGCGCGGCGGCGGGAGAGCGAAGTTGCGCTGGACATCCGCAAGACCGAAGGCGGCTACATGCTGACGGTGCTGGCAAAGGACCGGCTGCATCTGTTCGCCTCGGTGGCGGGAGCACTGGCGAGCTTCGGGATGAACATCCTCAAGGCGGAGGCCTTTGCCAACCAGCAGGGGACGATTCTCGACACATTCGTCTTCGCCGACCCGTCGCGCACGTTGGAGCTGAACCCGTCGGAGGTGGACCGGCTGCAGTCGATTCTGGAGCGTGTGCTGCTGGGGCGGTTGCATGTGAGGGAGCTGCTGCGGTCGCGCCCCAAGCCGGCGCCGCCGAGCAAGCGGAGCATGATCCAGCCCAAGGTGAGCTTCGACAACGAGGCGTCGGAATCGGCCACGCTGGTGGAACTGATTGCCGAGGACCGTCCGGGACTGCTCTACGATGTGGCGTCGGCGCTGTCCAACACGGGCTGCAATATTGAGCTGGTGCTGGTGGATACGGAGGCGCACAAGGCGATGGACGTGTTCTACATCAGCAATGCGGGGAAGAAGCTGACCGAGGAGCATATGGGGCGCTTACGGACGGCGCTGCTGGCGGTGTGCGAGGCCTGAACTCTGCCGAGGCGGGGGATCGCACTACTCCCAGCCCTACCCTCCATCCGACGTGCTAAGGTCATCGAATCCACAATGCCCTGGCGCTTCCTGCCGATGAGAGCAGTAAGCGCACATGAACACACAAGCACACCCGCCGGAATACCCGGTGGAAAAAGAAGAGTCGGCGCTGACGGGACACTGCCGCAGGGTAGCCGCGGCGGCCGTCGAACTGTCCAAGCGTTTGGGATGGAGTATCGATGAACAGAGGGCGATGCGGGAGGCGGCGATGGATCATCATCATTTTCCGCTTCCTTCGCAATCGCGGCTGCTGACGCGGCTGGTGGATGAGATGTGGGGGTATTCGCCGGCGGGAGATGCGCCGGCACGTGAGACACAGGAGCGGGAGAAGGCGCTGGAGCTATGCTGCCTTTTCGTGCAACGCTGGGAGTTCGCCCCCTACGAGTTCACCACATGGGCCGATATTGTGGCCGAACTGCGGATGCTGGCCGCGGACGGCTTCTTTGAGCCCGCGCATGTGGAAGCTTTGGCGGTGGTGCCGACGGTGCGGCTGGAAGACGTACGGACGGTAGTGTCGAAGCTGCCGGTGTTTCCGGCCGTGGCGCTGAAGGCGATCAAGGTAGCGCAGAACCCGATGGCGAGCGCGGCAATGATCGAGGACATTGTGGGGTCGGATCCGGTGCTGGCCGGTGAAGTGCTGCGCGCGGCGAACTCGCCGCTGTATTCCGCGAACCTGAAGATCCAGACGATCCGCCAGGCGGCGTTGTTCATGGGCATGAAGGACTGCGGACAGGTGATCGCGGCGGCGGCGCTGCGGCCGATGTTTCAGAGTCCGCTGGTACGGCCGTTGTGGAATCATTCGCTCGAAGTGGCGAGGCTGGCCGAGGCGCTGGCGCGGGACTCGGGCAGTGCGAATCCGGACGAAGCCTTTCTGTGCGGCCTGCTTCACGATGTGGGCCGATTGGCGCTGTGGAAGCTGCCTGGGAAGCTGACCAACCAATACACGACGCTGCTGCAAAACGGCTGCGAAGCGATGTTTGCCGAGACGATCCTGGCGGGGTTTGACCACACGGTGGCGGGACGCGAAGTGATGCAGCGGTGGGCGTTGCCGCCGGCGTTTGCCGCAGCCGTGGAGTTCCATCACCAGCCGGAGCAATCGGAAGCCATCCTGCCGAGCATTCTGTATCTGGCCGAGCATTGCAGCGGGTCGGCGGAGGACTTGCCATCGGCGGCGCGGTTCCAGATTGCGCTCGACCGGGTTGGGGTATCGCGTCAGAAGCTGAACGCACTACCGGCGTTCTCGGCGCATGGGCAGTGGTAGAACGTGATAGGGTAAGACGCATACCCCCATGCGTCCGGCTCTACTGCTTGTTCTGGCTGCATGCCTCCTCCGCGGACAGGAGGCGCGCCTCGATGCGCTGCTGAAGGACATCCTCATCTTCGATGCCCACATCGATACGCCGCGCTACTTTCTGGATGAAGGCTACAAGCTGTCCGAGCGGCACACTTACTATGAGCTGGATCTGCCGCGTTTGCGCGAAGGCCGGGTGGGTGCGGTGCTGTTCGGGATCTTCGCGCAACCCCAGGATTTCCAGCCCTTCGAGTGGCTGCCGCGGTCGCTGGAGGTGCTGGACGCACTGCATGAAGAGGTGCAACGCAATGCGGCGCAGATGGAGTTCGCCTACACGAGCGAAGATGTGACGCGCATCCACAAGTCGGGCAAGGTGGCCGCGCTGGCAAGCCTGGAGGGGGGACATCTGTTCGGGGACAGCGAGCGCATCCTACGCAACTTCCACCGCCTCGGCGTCCGTTATCTGACGCTGGCCCACTTCCGCAATAGCGTGTATGCCGATTCGATGACCGATGAGCGCCAGCACGGCGGGCTATCGGCCAAGGGGCGGGATCTGGTGCGTGAGATGAACCGGATGGGGATGATGGTGGATGTGTCGCACATCAGCGACGAGGCAGTGCTCGATGCCGTGCGGACGAGTGTTTCGCCGGTCATCGCTTCGCATTCGTCGGTGAAGGCGATCGCCCCGATTCCACGCAACATGCCCGACGAGGCGATCCGGGCAGTGGCTTCGAAGGGCGGGGTGATCTGCATCAACTTCCATGCCGGGTATCTGAACGAGGCGGCCTACAACGTCTATATCGGCAATCGTCCGAAGCGCGATGCCGAGATCAAGCGAGCGGGCAGGAATTGGGAGCAGGTGCGGCGCATCCAGCGCCGCTATTACGACCTGATGCCTCCGGTCCATGTGAAGGAGTTGCTGCGGCACATGGATTACGTAGCGAAGCTGGTGGGGGCCGACCACGTGGCGCTGGGATCGGACTTTGACGGCATCAGCGGGATGGCTCCGCGGGGCATGGAGGATGTATCGAAGTACCCTGTACTGGTGCGGGGGCTGATGGACATGGGCTACAGCGACGGCGACATTCGCAAGATCATGGGAGGCAATCTGGTCCGGGTCATGCGTGAGAACGAAAGGAGAGCCGCACGATGAGGAGACGGGAGTTTGCCGGTACGCTGGCTGCCGCAACGGGGTTGCCGGCACAGGGTGGGAGGAAGCGGATCGCGTGCCTGAGCAGCACGTATCACGTGCGCTCGCATTCGGACAACTTCATCACCCGGTTTCTCGAGGGCTATTGGATCCACGAGAAGTATTACGAACCGCCGTTCGAGGTGGCGTCGTTGTGGATGGACCAGATCCATCCGGCCGACATCGGCAACCGGCTGGCGGCGGCGTACCAGGTGCGGCGCGCTTCGTCGATCGGAGATGCGTTGACATTGGGCACGGGCAAGTTGGCTGTGGATGGCGTGATCCTGGTGTGCGAACACGGCAACTACCCGCACAACGAGAAGCAGCAGCAATTGTATCCGCGGTTCGAATTCTTCGAACAGGTGGTGGATGTGTTCCGCAAGAGCGGACGGTCCTGTCCGGTGTTTGTGGACAAACATCTCTCCTACGACTGGAAGAAGGCGAAGCAGATGTACGATTGGTCGCGGGAGCTGAAGTTCCCGTTCATGGCCGGGTCGAGCGTGCCGGTGACGTTCCGGCGTCCGGCACTGGATCCGCCATTGGGCACGCCGATGGAGACGGCGCTGTCGCTCGGCGGAGGTTGGGTGGCCGATGGCGGCATCTTCCATATTCTGGAGACACTGCAAGGGTTCGTGGAGCGCCGCAAAGGCGGCGAAAGCGGAGTTCGAGCCGTGCAAATGCTGACGGGCGATGCTGTGTGGAAGGCACAGCGCGAGGGCCTCTGGAAACGGGAACTGCTGGATGCCGCTTTACGGCGTGGCGAGCGCGTGAACAAGGTCCGGCCCGAGGACGGGAAGTCCGTGCTGGGGCTGATTGAGTACAACGATGGATTTCGGGCATCTCTGCTCGCCATGGGCCACTTGACGGGCGAATACCTGGCGGCTTATCAGGCCGGAGGTAAGATCGAGAGCACGCTGTGCTATATCCCCATCGAGAACTCGAACAACTTTTCGATGCTGGTGCATGGGATCACGCAGATGATCGCCACGGGGAAACCGTCGCATCCAGTCGAACGCACACTTCTGGTGACGGGTGCGCTGGCGGCACTGATGGAGTCGCGGTATATCGGCGAGAAGCGGATCGTGACGCCGCATTTGAATATCCGGTATCAGGCTAGTCAGAAATCGTGGTTTGCTCCTGGAGTGGGCAGCTAAACGAAAAGTCAGGCCGCGCGAGAGAGGACTGGGGGCGCGTTCTTGCCGCAGCAGCGCTTGTACTTCAGCTTGCTGCCGCAAGGGCAAAGGGCGTTGCGCGGAGTCTGCGATGAAGATGAAAGTGATGAATTGTGATGAATTGCGTCTTCCGGGGCAGGATCCGGTTGGCGGCGGGCAGAATTGTAGCCGGCGGTGTAGGCGGCATCGAGCATGTCCATTTCGGCATCGACGCCCTTGGCCTGGGTTGACTTTTGGGGCGTGCTGACGAATTTGAGGATGGCCATGGCCGTGCGGATGCGCAGGGACATGGGAGCCGACTCATCGTTGAGGACGTTTTTGAGGAGGGCGAGGGATGGGTCAACGAGGGTGTTCATCTCGTCGCGGACACGGTCGATGTAGGCCTGCTTGGAGGCTTCCAGGGTATAGCGGAAATCGGGAATGGTGCGGCACCAGTGGTGGACGGTAGTGCGGTGGACGCCGACGGCATCGGCAGCAGCGGTGACACTGAGGCCGGTGGACAGGGCCTGGATCACATCGAGTTGCTGGGGAGTGAGGGAATGCATGAGGTTCTCCTGGCTTGAAGGTAGCAGGAGAGCCTCTGGAAGCGCGGTTGCGCGGGCGGCCTAACGGCTTGTAAGTAGTTGCCGCGATGGGAGAAATAAATATTCGCAGAGGCTGTGACCGGCTAAGCCTTGATTTCCTCGAATTGCTTGGTGGCGATGCCAACGGGACGGTCGATGGGGATGCCGGCGCAAGCGAGCAAGGTGGTGAGCAGATCTCCCTGATTTCCCTTCGTGTGCGGCAGGAAGCGTCCCGTTTTGATGGAACCGCCGCCTTTGCCGGCAATGATGAAGGGAAGGTTTTCGCGGGTATGCTTGTTGCCGTCTTCGAGGCCGCTACCCCACATCATGATGCAGTTGTCGAGCAAGGTGCCGTCCGCTTCGCGGAGGCTGTGCATCTTCTTCACCATGTAGGCGAACTGGGCGATGTTGAATTGCGTGATGGCGGCGACCTTGCGGACCTTTTCCGGTTCGTTGTTGTGATGGGTTTGCGAGTGGTGCTGGTCGTTGAAGCCGAGTTCCGGATAGGATGCGCCGTTGGGTGTGGAGCCGATGTAGGTGCTGACCCGAGTGGTATCGGTCTGGAAGGCCAGCACGTTCAGGTCGCACATCACCTGCATGTACTCGCTTCGTTTATCGCCTTCGGGGATCTTGATCTCGATGGGCGGGGAATCCGAGGCGTGACGCTTGCTCGGGGAGAGTCCGGCCTTTTCCAAGGCTGCCTCTTTCTGGCGGTACTCGATGGCGGCGATGCGCCGTTCGACGGAGCGGACGCTGTCGAGGTATTCATCGAGCTTGCGTTGGTCCGATGTGGGCAAGGTATTGCGTAGTTGCTTTGCGCCGCCGAGCACGATATCGAGCAGGCTTCGATCGAGCGCATTCACTGGGGAGGATTCGCGTCCCGCCCCGCCTTGCTCCTTGTTGAAGAGGCGATAGAGCACGTTCCGTGGATTGACCTCGGCAGGGACGGCCTGGGTTGGGGAGCGGAAGCTACAGTGCGAGTAATAGGCCTCATTGAGACCTTCCTGGTTCTCCTTCCACGTCTGGGGCATGGTGGCCAGTTCCAATGACGGCAAGGTGGTGAATGCGCCGACGTGGTTGGCGGCGATCTGATCCGCGGAGATGGCGATGTTGATCTCGTTGCGCTTGTCGGCGGCGGGCAAGGTGGCGGTGAGCCAGGTGGAGAGTTCGAGGGCGTGGGGCGCTCCATTGAAGGGAGCGATGGGGACCCCGGAAACCCCCTTCATCATGAGGCACTGGTCGAGCACGGGACGCAACGCATCGAGGGCGGGAGGCGGGGAGGAGAGAAAACTCTCCGCATCGGCGGGCCAGAACTGATCCATGATGACGCCGTGAGGCATGTACATGAATCCGAGGCGAACGGGAGGTTTATAGGGCTTACCCTTCGGGGTGTCGGCCCAGCCCATGGAGTCCATGAGCGGCAGGGCGAGGGAAACGCCCAGGCCTTTCAGGCAAGCTCGACGATCCATGATTGCGCTTTTCCTCATTGGGAGCTCCTCTTTTCTTCGATTTTACGATGCTCTTCGATTCGGCGGTGCGTAAAGGGGTAACTCGTAATGACCCCGTCGATGAGGGTCTGCATGCGGTAGCCATCCGCGGCGAGTTCCTGCATCAGGGTATCGACGACAATCTCGTCGTAGCCTTCCAGTCTTCGGCCCAAGGCGTAGGCGAGCAGTTTTTCCGCCAGGTTGCGGGACAGGGCGCTGGTGCGTGCGGCGACAATCGCTTTCAGATCCTTGGGGCTCGAAAACCGTTGTCCATCGGGAAGCTCGCCGGAGGCATCAATCGGCTGGCCGTTGCTGTCGTGGCTGCGCCATCGTCCTATGGCGTCGAAGTTTTCCAAACCGAAGCCGATGGGGTCGAGGATCCGATGGCAATTGGCGCAGACGGGGTTGGTGCGGTGCAGTTCGGTACGCTGACGGAGGGTGAGGTTGGCGACGGCGGACTGGTCCTGCCGGTCGAGGGCGGGAACGTCGGGCGGGGCGGCGGGCACAGGGTCACCGAGCAGTTGTTCGAGCACCCAGACGCCACGTTTAACGGGGCTGGTGCGGTTGGGGAAGGATGTGGCGGCGAGGACGCCGGGCATTCCGAGGACTCCGCCGCGATTAGCGTCCGTGAGCCGGACCCTGCGCATCTGGGGGCCTTTGATGATGTTTTCAAGGCCGTAGATCGGGGCGAGGGTTTCGTTGAGGAACGTGAAGTCGGCATCGGCGAAACGGATGACGCTCTGGTTTTCGCGCACGATGCTCTCGAAGAACAGGCGGGCCTCATCGTACATTGCCTGTCGCATCCGGGGGGTCATTTGGGGGAACATGGCGGCATCGAAGACTTGCCGCTTCAGAGCGCCGACGCCGAGCCACTGCGCGCCGAAACCGTCGAACAATGCACGGGAGCGAGGGTCATGGAGCAGGCGCTTGATCTGGGCCTTGAGGACGGGCGGCTCATGCAGGGTTGCTTGATCGGCGAGCGCCATCAGTTCGGCGTCGGGCATGGTGGACCATAACAGATACGACAACCGCGAAGCGAGTTGATGATCGTCGAGAGGGACGATGCCGGTGGTCGATGGGGCTTCTCCGGCCGGAGTGATGAACAGGAACTGAGGCGAGACGAGGATAGCCTTGAGCATCAGGTGCAGAGCCTGCCGGTGGGGCAGTTTGTTGCGCCTTCCCAGTTCGAAGGCCTGGACGAGGACATCGAGTTCGGCCTCGGAAGGAGGGCGGCGGTAGGCTTTTCTGGCCAGAGAGCGGGCGACTTCGCGCGGAGCAGATGAGCGGAACAGCCGCTTTTCGACGGCGGTGGGCGGGGCGCCCGGGGGAGCTACAATGCGGTGCAATACTTTATCGGCGATGGCCAGATACTGTTCGAGTTGGAGGGGTGAGAGCGAATTGAGATAGCCCTCACCGCTGACCTCATCGGGCAGGGTATCGACGATCGACGGGTCGACGCCGAAGAGATCGCGCAAGGTGTTGCCGTACTCGGTCTTGGTGAGGCGCCGGATGACGAACGGGCCGGGATCCTTTTCGCTGAGGTACTTGAGCTTTGCCAACCATTCGACGAACATCTGCCGCTCGGCATCGCTCGGCTGAGGCATGCCTTTGGGGGGCATGTCATGGGCTTTCACCCGGGCGGCGGCTCTCTTCCACTGATCGGTGAAGGCGGCGTGGCCAGGGGCTTTGAGGGCGGGGGAGAAGTTGACTCCGGCTCGCGTGGGGCGCCTGTTTTGGTGGCAGGCAATGCAATAGGTCTGGATAAAGGGCGTGACGCGGCTCTTGAAGAAGGCTTCGGCGTCGGCCTTGAGGGCTTGGTGATCCGTGGCGGCGGGAGCGGCATGCATGCCGATCGAGAGCAGGCAAAAGAGCAGGTGGACGCGATGGATCATGTTGGTGGAGGCCGTGTTTGCGGCTCGGCGATTTTTGGTCACTGGTAGTCTATCATGGCGTCGCGCCAGACCGGCGCTGCTATGACATTGTCAACGCAAAGTAGAAATGTCGTGTTTTGCCCATGGGCTGGAGAAGTGCGTGTTGCTAGCGAGCCGCCATCACGCCGTGAACAGGACCACCCTTGCTCGATGCCCATTGC
>CAYOBO010000052.1:0-2872 GCA_964402295.1 uncultured Candidatus Solibacter sp.
AGCGTGTCGTTCCAGGTGCTGGCGAATACGTCATCGAGCCAGCGCGTGGCGACGCTGACAATTGCCGGGTTGTTCCTGACCGTGACGCAGACCGGTGTGACTGGACCGGCTCCCAACACGAGCGGTCTCCGATTTGTGCCCCTGGAGCCGTGCCGCGTGCTCGAAACACGCCAGGAATACAACTTCCAGGGACGCACCGGCACGTTCGGCCCTCCCTACTTCAACGCCAATGAAACCCGCACCTTGAATCTGCCGCAATCCACGGTGTGCACGGTGCCCGCCTCGGCCAAGGCCTACGTGCTGAATGTTACCGTTATCCCTCGCGGCAGCGGCGTCGATTATCTCACCGTCTGGCCGGCGGGTGAAACGAAGCCCGAATACTGGACCGTCCGATCCCCCGACGCCCAAATCGTGGCCAATTCAGCAATCGTGGCAGCCGGAGTCAGTGGCGGCATCAGTGTCTTCGCTTCGAACGCCACGGACATGATCATCGACATTGCCGGTTACTTCACCGACAATGCCGCAGTGTCGAACCTTGTGTTCTATCCACTCACGCCGTGCCGTGTGGTGGATACGCGCACGCTCTACCGGCAAGGCGGCACCGCCTTCGGGCCGCCGACGCTGGGCGCAAGGGAAACCCGCAGCTACCGGTTCCCCGCGACCCCGTTCTGCAGTATCCCCGAAGGTGCATCGGCGTATTCCGTCACCATCACCGTCGATCCCAACGCACAGCCCCTGCAGTTCATCACCACTTGGCCGTCCGGCCAAAGCATGCCCAACGTATCCAGCATCAACTCCCCGGCCGGGCGTATCCTGGCCAACAGCGTGATCGTCCCGGCGAGTTCCAACGGCAGCATCGATGTGCATGCCTTCAACCCATCGGACCTCATTCTCGACATCAACGGATACTTCGCTCCCGACGATGGAGTCAACGGATTGTACTTCTTCACCGCACCACAATGCCGCATCTCGGATTCGAGCAGCGCTACCTACACCGGAGCCTTCGGCCCACCCATCTACGAAAACGAATCCGTGCGCAGTATGTCGCTGCCTGCGCAGACCCGTTGCACCGGGCTGCCGGCGAACGCCAAGGCATTCGCCCTGAACACCACCGTGCTCCCCGGGGGCAGCCCGATGCCGTTTCTTACCATCTACCCTACTGGCCAATCCCGCCCCAATGCATCGGTGATGAATGCGTTTCAGGGGCAAATTGTCTCCAGTGCGGCAATTATTCCCGCGGGACCAAACGGCTCCATCGACGTCTTCGCCTACCGCCGCACCCACGTCGTAGTAGAGGTCAGTGGCTATTTCGGCAGATGAAGTTGCAAAAAGTCTGGCATGGTGTGAGCCGATTTTCCGCTCCTCCGCACACTTCCTATTACGGCAGCCGGGCGCTACGCCGCCCGGTTGGAACACATCAGGAGAAGAAACACACGATGACGGCAAAAATCATGACGGTCGGCCCGCTGCTTGCCCTTGGTGCGGCACTGCTGCCTTGGCACGCACAGGCGGGAACGGTATTTTCGACAGCGGATACCTGGATTCGGTCCGCACTCCCAACTACTTCTTATGGCAGTGATCAGTTAATGTTGGCAGCGGGTACAGGTACTGCGGCACTGGTTTTATTCGACTTGACGCCATTCGCCGGGCATACGGTTACGGGTCCGGCAACACTCTCTTTCGTCTTTAGGGGTATTGGTAACGACACCCAAGGAACCGTCTCTTTCAACGTTCACCGTGCCTTGTCCAGTTGGAACGAAGCAACGACGTGGAACACATTTGGCGTCAATCCCGGAGTAACGGCTGGGGAAGATTTCGACGCAACCGTCGAGGGCTCGTATACCGCCTTTCGCTCCCTGAACCAGGGGATCAGTCTTACCATAGCCGCATCTGTTCTCCAAGGCTGGATCGACAACCCTGCCTCGAACCGGGGACTGCTGATAGACGGGCAAACGGGTTTCCTCACCACCAGGGAGTGGGCAGCGGCCTTCAATAACTCCGGCTTCAGTCCGCAGTTAACATTCAACAGCGAGATCATTCCGCCCCCTACCTCTGGAGTGCCCGAACCGGCATCTATCGCGCTGGTTGCCGCAGCCGCAGTGGCCCTCGCTCTCAAACGCGCCCGGGGTTAAGCAGAGACTTCTCCCAAACGGCCCGGTTAAGATATCCTGATAACCGCCCTCGGGCGGGCCATGACGGACGAAGAGCAACTAACCGAATATTTGCGCAAGTGGGCGGAAGGCAATGCGGATGCGGCAGAGACGCTGATTCCATTGGTGTACGCCGAACTGCACCGGATGGCATCGGCGGCGCTGGCACGGGAAGCAGTCGAGAGCACACCGCCGACGTCGCTGGTGCATGATCTGTTCCTACAGTTGGTGGCGCAGCGAAAAGTGCAATGGGAGGACCGCAGGCATTTCTTCGGCATCGCCTCGCGCTTGCTGCGCCAGATTCTGGTGGCGAGAGCTCGCAAACGCAATGCCCTGAAACGAGGAGCGGGTCGGTCGGCGGAGCCGTTGGACGTCGTCATCGCCAGGACAGATGGTCTGGGGCCGGAAGATGTGATTCAGTTGGACCGCGCACTGGAAGGCTTGGCCCGTCTGGATGAGTCAAAGGCACGGCTTGTCGAGTTGCGTTACTTCGGTGGGCTGTCATTGGAGGAGACAGCCGAGGCATTGGGTATTTCGCTCGCCACCGTCAAGCGGCAGTGGGAGTTCTCCAGACGTTGGCTCTACAAGGAAATGAGTGGTGAGGGAACCGCGAACGGTTCGCGTACGGAAGATGACGCATGAGCAGTTTCGCCAACTCGAGGATCTGGTGGCGGCCGCCCCGTTCGCCGCTCGCGAGGAACGCCGTGCCTGGCTGCGCGGGC
>CAYOBO010000052.1:2972-28559 GCA_964402295.1 uncultured Candidatus Solibacter sp.
CCGCGAAAGCAATATCCTCTCCCGGTTACATCATCCCAATATCGTCCGCCTCCTCGAAGTGGGCCAAGAACAGGATGCTTGGCCGTGGATGGCGCTCGAGTACGTGGAGGGGCAGTCCTGCACGCAATGGGCGGCCGAGTGCCGCCACAACCAGCGAGCCATTCTGGACGTCTTTTTGCGCATTTGCGGGGCCGTGCAGTTTGCCCACTCGAGGCTGGTCGTCCACCGGGATCTGAAGCCGTCCAATATCCTGATATCCGCCGACTGGCAACCGCATATCCTCGATTTCGGTGTTGCTCGTCTGTTGGAGCCATTCGGCCCGGAACGCACCAAGACCGGTTACCGCGCCTTTACCTTGCACTATGCCAGTCCGGGCCAAATTCTCGGCCAGCCTGCCTCCACCACCGATGACATCTACGCGCTCGGGGTGTTGCTGTTTGAGTTACTCGTCGGAGACGTTCCCTACCGGCTCTCCGCTCTGCCGTTGCCGGATCTGATTCGTTTTGCCCAAGGCGAGGATTGCGTGCCGCGCCAGCCCTGTCCAGGTGTCGACGAGGATCTGCGGGCAGTCATCGCCAAGGCTCTGGCGAGGGACAGCGAGGTTGCCTACCGCTCCGTCGAAGCCCTGGCGGAAGACTTGCAAAGATACCTGCACGGCTTTCCGGTGCAGGCGCGCGGGCCGGGATTGTTGTACCGGTGTCGCAAGTTCATCTGGCGGCAGCGCCTTCTGCTGGCCGGTGGAACGGCTGCCCTGGTTTTGGCCGCTGCCGCCGGGCTGAAGATCACCCGGGAAGCGGAACAGGCCCGTCTGGCTGCGGCCGAAGCCGAAAAGCAAAGGAACCTCTCCGAAGCCGCTTTGCGGCGGGAGGCGGAGGCAGTTCGCCAGGTTTCGCAGAAAGCAGAAGAGGCGGCTCGGAGCAGGGCCGCGGCTGTCGAACGGTTTAATGATGTGCGCTCGCTCGCCGGCGCTTTGTTGGACACCTTGGAACCGGAAGCAAGCAAACTCCCGGGAGCTGGCAAGTTTCGCCAGCTATTGACCCAACAGGCGGCTCTTTATCTCGATAAGCTCGGCAAGAACCTTCGCGGGGAGCCAGAAGACGCCGAGGTTTGGGACGAGATCGCCAGGGCGTGGCACAAAGTGGCGCTGGTGAAAGGAGACTTGTCGAACAACTATAATCTCGGTGATCCGCAAGGTTCGCTGGAGGCATATCGTAACGCGCTCCATGCGCAGCAGCAACGCGCCCGGTTGCTCCCGGGCGATTGGGAGGCCCTGCGCCGCGTGGAGGATGCGCGAATTACCTACGCCGCGCATCTAAGGATGATGCAGCGGACCAAGCAGGCCGAATCCCTGCTCCGGCAGGCGGACGCCTCGCTTGCCACTCTGTACAAGCATGCCGCCAACGATAAGATTCTGGAGACACTCTCACGGGCGCGCTATTACACCGATTTGCATTCCTTCTTGGAAATTACGGAACGCCTTGTGGCTCGCCACCCCGAAGATGCCAATCTTCTGCGCAATCTGGCGCTGGGCTGCAAGACACTCGCCAGCGACCCCAAAGTCCCGATCGAGGAACGGCTCACGTTTGCCAGAAGAGCCTTGCAAGCCGATCAGCGGCGGCTCGAAAATGCTCCGCACGATGCCATGGTCCAGTTGGAAGTCTCATTGTCCACCTCGGTTCTAGCCACAGTCTATGCCCGGCTCGGCAGGCATCGGGAGGCGTTGACTGCTTTCGAACAGGTAGTGGCGATCCGCCGCGGTCTGGTGCGCTCAGATCCGGAAAACTTGAAGTTCACCGAACGATTAGCCGCGGCCCTCAACCTGCTGGGCTGGCACCTGCACCAGTCCCGGCAGTGGGACAAGGCCCGTGCTGCCTTTGCGGAAGCCAGGGGACTGCTCCCCAGACTGAAGGGCAAGATCGCGGCACATGTTGCGGACGAACTGGAAGCGACCTCCGAGTTGGGAATCGCCCTACAGCCGGATGCGGAGCAAGCAGCGTTGTGCCAGGCATCGGCACGTAGTTTCGCCCTGGAACAAAATGCGCGCAAGGTCGGCGCCGTCATGTCACCGCCACTTTTCATGATGTTGCCAGAGCTTCGAGCCCGTATTAGGGATTGCCCTCCTGCAAGATAGCCCCATCTTTAACTACGGGATCACCTCGCTCAAAAAAAATCCCACCCTCCTTATAACCAACAACATACAGCCACACTCCCGGCCCCCGCACCCATTCCCGCCAACCCCCGCCTGCTACCCTTTGGCCAGGAGATCGAAATGCGCTCCCTCACCCCAACGCAAATCACCGTCATCGAGGCCCTCGCCTCGGGTAGCAGCGTCACCGCGGCCGCCGATGCCGCCGGTGTCCATCGCACCACCGTCCACCACTGGTGCCGCACCATCCCCGCATTCCGCCACACCATCGAGGCCGCCAAACAAGCCCGCATCGACGCCGTTCGCGACCGGATGAACGAACTTGCGGCCCCGTCGCTTGCCATTCTCCGCAACATCATCCACGACGAATCCGCCCCGCTTGCCCTGCGCATGCGCACCGCCATGGCCGTGCTCAAGTTCGTCAGCACCCCCGAAAAAACCGCCACTCCCAAACAAGCCAGCACCGAAATGCTCTTCGACGCCGCCTATGAAGCCGGAGTCAACGCCGCCCTTCAGTCCGTTGCCGGGAAATCCGAAAACGAAATTCATCACAATTCATCACTTTCATCGAATGACGAAAGCGATGAACGCCAAACCCCGCGCAATGCTCTCTGCCCTTGCGGCAGCAAGCTGAAGTACAAGCGCTGCTGCGGAAAAAGCGCCCCGCCCGTGCTCGGAAAGGCCGCCTAGCTCACCGCGCACGCAATTCCAGGGCAATATCCTCGCTATATTGCGGGGAATTGAACTGTTTCCCGCTACCCGTGTGCGAGAAGGTTTCCGGCTGTCCCACCGGACCCGTTTGCGGGTTCCACCATTGTGCCCTGTACTCGCCCGGCGGCAGGTGCACCGTGAACGCCGCCGTCTGCCGCTTTGTCTCCACGATGTACCGCGGCCGGTATCCGTTCATCACCTTGCCGTGATGCAGGTAAATCGCATACTGCCGGCCCGCTTCCGCCAGCACGCGCACCGGGTGGGAACTCGTTACCGCCGTTTCATCCGGTTTCATCTTCAAAAACTGAAACCGGCCCATGAAGTCGTGCAGAATCTTCAGTTGCTGGCGAAGCTTGACGCCGCCGCCACCCGGCTGATCGCCCCCCACCGGCAGAGTGCCGTCTTCATGCCCCACCGCGAAGGAGTAATCGAGGTTGTTGTAGTGCGCCCCGCCGGCCACCAGAAAATCCCAAGCCTGGATGCGGTAGATGAAATCCAGGGTGCCGTCGAAGCCCGTCTCATCGAGCCCGATCGCCTTGTTCAGGTGGTAGTTCATGCCCACCGTCACCGGAGGCCGTGCATAGTGAAAATTGAACAGCCCGACATGTGGATCGGGTTGGGTGATCCGTTGCTGATGGTTGGCGATATTCTGCGCAATCAGATGCTTCACCCCCAGCCCCGCCTCGGTTTCGGCAATTGTTCTGGCAATGAGCGCCTGCCATTCCAGGGTCACCCCCCCGAAGTAGGGTTCATTGGCGATTTCATAGTAGATATTGTCGAAATCCTTCAGCTCCGTGACCATTTTCCGGGTAAACGCCACCTGCGCTTCGGTGAGCTTCGGATGCTTCAGCGCCAGAACCTCCGTGCGCGGCACCGCCGGGTCGTAATATGGCGAAACCTGCCACATCCCGTCGTGGTAGTAGGTGCAGAACAGGGTTACCTCCACCACAATCCCGCGCTTGCCCGCTTGCGCCACGAAATCTTTCAGCCGCGCGAAGTAGGCCGGGTTCCAGCGCCCCAAATCGTATTTGCCGCCCGATGTTTTCGCGTACGGCGCCACGAAATCCTCGTCTTTCGGGGCCAACGTGTTGAACCGGATCCCGAAATCATTGGGAATCTCCCGATACACCCCGTTGAAGATCCGCGTCATGTTCAGCCCGTCCTTGGCCAGCGTGTCCAGGTACTTGACGTAATCGAACGCCCCGTTCAACACCGCCCCGTAGTGCTCGGCGGAGGTGATCAGCACTGTTGGCTTGCCGCGGAATTCGAAGTAATGCGGATTCTCCGGATGCAACCGGATCGGTTCCGCGGCCGAAAGCGTGAGGGCAAATAGAATCGGCGGGATCATCTACCGCACTGTAACACCGAATCACCCGGCCCCGGCCCTTGACTCGAAGCGATCCGGCAAACATTCTGTACTCCTTGACACGGAATCAGGCGGTTCGATGCTATCCTGACTACACTGTTTCGCGTTTTTCGCGCCCGAGGTAGATATGTACGATTCGCAACAGAACGGTGGAGCGACCATTGTCTTAACGGCTCCCTTGACGGAGACCATTGACCATGCCGGATATTTCATCCAGATGGCGCTGGCTTCGCTGCCCATGCGGCTGGAAGGAATCATCAATCAAAAATACCCGACATGGCGGGACTTGGAACGCAATCCCGACGGCACGGCCCGCTATATGCCGGCCGGCATCCGCGTCGTCGAAGCCACGCTCCAGAAGGAATTTCCCGGCGTCGATGTCGTGGCCTGCTATCCGGGCGACGTAAATAAGTACATCGGGCCGCGCACCCGCGTGGTCGCCATTTCCACGCATAATCCGCTCGGCGTGACCTTCGCCGCCGGCGTCTATGCTTCCATCTTCGGCTCTTCCAAGGAGCCTATCAATTCGCACTACTCGAAGAAGCTCTTCCACGACGTCAAGGCCAACCCGCACCGCAACGGCTTCAAGGTTATCGTCGGCGGCTCTGGCGGATGGCAGATCACCGAAACCGACAGCTACGAAGACCTCGGCGTCGACTGCGTCATCCAAGGCCGCAGCGAGGCCGCCCAGACCATCGAGATCTTTCAAAAGGCGCTCAACGGCGAGGAACTGCCCAAGTTCATCGAAGTGGCCCATCCCAAGGGACGCGACGGCATCCTCACTCCCGAGAAGCGCACCACCTTCGGCGTGGTCGAGATGACCACCGGTTGCGGACGCCGCTGCCAGTTCTGCCTCCCCGATCTCAACCCGCAGTTGGACGTGCCCAAGGATCAGTTGATGCGCGCCGTCCGGGCCAATGTCGAGCAGGGCAATACGCAAATCTCGCTCGCCACCGAAGACATGTTCATCTGGGGTCAGGTCGGCAAGGACACTCCGTTCTACTTCCCCAACCGCGAGGCGCTGCTCGACCTCTACGGCAGCATCGTCAACACGCCCGGCGTGAAGCATCATGTGTTGAGCCACTCAACGATGGCTCCCGCCGTGGTCGACCCCGTGCTGATCGAAAAGCTCTCCGAGTTGCTGCTCGATAAGAGCCCCGTGAAACTGCCTTCGAAAAGCTCGCATCCCGAGAAGCGGATTTTGTCGCCGCTCATCGGCCTCGAAACCGGTTCGGTGCGCATGGCCAAGAAGGTCATGCCGAGCAAAGGCGTCCCGTTCCCCATCGACGAATGGCCCAGCGTGGTCATCAACGGCCTCACCATTCTCAATCGCAACAACTGGTTCCCCGTCATGACACTCATTGTCGGCAATCCCGGCGAAACCGACGAGGACAGCAAAGCCACCCTCGACCTGCTCTACGAAGTCGAGCGCCGCGGCCTGTTCGCCTTCTTTGTTCCATCCATCTTCACACCGCTCCATGACACGCGCATGGAAGCCTCCAAAGGCGTCGAAGAGAGCAAGCAATTGACGCCCTTGCAGTGGCAGGTGATGATGAAGTGCTGGAAGATGAGCCTCAACGCCGCCCTCGTCAGTTGGTGGGGACCGACGGTATGGCGCTTCGGGTCGCTCTTCTTCTGGGCCTGGAAACTGCGCAAAACCAATGGCCCGAATTTCAAGTGGCCTCTGTTCATGTTCGCCAGTGCGCTGCCGGAATGGCTGATGGCGAAGATGGGCAAGATCTATATTGGCAAGCCGCTCAAGATCAAATCGCGCAAGGAACTGCTCGCCACCATCCGGCCGCAGCACTGGAAGTACCTGCGTGCCGATTGCGGCGATCTGCCCGGCGAACCTCCGCCCGAATCGGCCGAGCCCAAGAATGCCCTGCACGTCATCCAAGGGAGATAGCATTCCATGCGCCTGCTGTTGTTCCTGATGGCTCTCAGCCTGGCCGCGCAGACGCGCACCGAGTTGCTGTATCCCAAGGGAGCCCCGGGCGCCGTGGGCATGGAAGATGTTGACAAGCCCACCTTGACCTACTGGGTGGTGGATGCGGCGCGCTCATCGGGCGCCGCGGTCGTCGTCTGCCCAGGCGGCGGCTACCGCAACCTCGCCATGGACCATGAGGGCAAACAGATCGCCGAATGGCTGAACCAGCAGGGCATCTCCGCCTTCGTGCTCAAATACCGCCTGGGGCCGCGCTATCGTCACCCGGCCATGCTCAACGATGCGCAGCGCGCCATCCGCATGGTGCGCGCCGAGGCCGCGAAGTTGGCAGTGGCCCCGGACCGCATCGGCATTTGGGGCTTCTCCGCCGGCGGCCACCTCGCTTCCACCGCATCGACACACTTCGATGAGGGCAACCCCGCGGCCTCCGATCCCATCGAGCGCGTCGGCAGCCGTCCCGATTTCGCGATCCTGTCCTACCCGGTGATCTCGTTCACCACCGACTACGTGCACAAAGGCTCGCGCACCAATCTGCTCGGCGAGAATCCCGATCCCGAGTTAGTGCGCAGCCTGTCCAATGAACTCCAGGTGACGCCGCGCACGCCGCCCACGTTCCTGTTCCACACCAACGAGGACACCGGCGTGCCTCCCGAAAACAGCGTGCTCTACTACCTGGCTCTGCGCAAAGCCGGCGTGCCTGCTGAGATGCATATCTACGAACCCGGCCGCCACGGCGTGGGGCTTGCGCCCACGCACCCCGTGCTCTCCAGTTGGGGCGCCCGGCTGTCGGATTGGTTCAAGACGCGCGGCATCCTGAAATAATGGGCGCCGCCTCGCCGCCGCAAGGCTCGTCTGCCTTCCTGTAAAATGAAGCGAACCCACCCGCTTAAGGAATACAAACAGGAATGGCGCAATCGACCGCATCGCCCTCGGCAGAACATCTGATCGCAATCGAAGAGGAATGGGGGGCGCACAATTACCACCCGCTCGACATCGTCGTCGAGCGGGCTTCCGGCGCCTGGGTGTATGACGCTGAAGGGCGCAAATATCTGGACTGCCTGAGCGCTTATTCGGCGCTCAATCAGGGACACTGTCATCCACGGATTCTGTCCGCACTCAAGCAGCAGGCCGAGCGCGTTACGCTCACCTCGCGGGCCTTCCGCAACGATCAGCTTCCGCTGTTCTGCCGGGAGTTGGCGAGCCTCTGCCGCATGCAGATGGTGCTGCCCATGAACACCGGCGCGGAAGCGGTCGAAACCGCCATCAAGGCCGCCCGCCGCTGGGGCTACACCAAGAAAGGGATTCCCGCCGGCAAGGCGGAGATCGTCGTCTGCTCGAACAACTTCCATGGGCGGACAACCACCATCGTCGGATTCTCTTCCGAAGAGGGCTACCGCGATGGCTTCGGGCCTTTCACGCCGGGCTTCGTCACTATCCCCTTCGGGGACGCGGCGGCGCTGGAGGCTGCGATCACACCCAACACCGCGGCGTTCCTCTTTGAGCCGATTCAATGCGAGGCCGGCATTCTCATTCCGCCGGACGGCTACTTGCGCGAGGCCGCCGCCATCTGCCGCAAACACAATGTGCTCCTGCTGGCCGATGAGATCCAGACAGGCCTCGGGCGCACCGGCGCGATGTTTGCTTGTTGGAAAGAGGATGTGCAGCCCGATGTGTTCATCCTCGGCAAAGCGCTCTCGGGCGGCTTCTATCCGGTGTCCGCGGTCATCGCAAGCAAGGAAGTGCTGGGCGTGTTTGCCCCCGGCACGCATGGCAGCACGTATGGCGGCAATCCGCTGGCTTGCGCCGTGGCGCGCACGGCGGTGCAGGTAATCGTGGAGGAGAAACTGGCTGAGCGCGCGGCGGAGTTGGGCGCCTGGATGCTCGGCGAATTGCGGACCACGCTGCACCATCCGGCGATCCGCGAGATTCGCGGTTGCGGCCTCCTGATTGCCATCGATCTGCATGAACCGGCGCGTCCCTATTGTGAGCGGCTGATGCAACTCGGCGTGCTTTGCAAGGAGACGCATAGCCACGTCATCCGGCTCGCGCCGCCGCTGGTCATCTCGCAGGATGATCTGAAGTGGGCTTGCGGCCAACTGCTCGAAGTGTTCCGGTAACCGGCCATGGCATTCAGCTTCACGCGGCGATCCTTGTTCGGCTTGGCCGGCTGCATGGGCCTGCGGGGTGCCCAGCGCTGGGAGCCGCGCGTGGCGGAGAACATCGGCGATCTCTCGGATGGCACGCTGCGCTGGCTCGCGCAGATGGGGCATCGCTGGGTGGTGCTGCAAGGCGCCGACAAGGTGGATGCCTCGGGTAAGGGCTATTGGTCCGGCGAGGACATCAAGGCTGTCCAGCAGCGATGCCGCGCCTTCGGCATGGAACTGCACTCGTTGATGCTGCCCATTGCGTGGCTGCGGCGCCCGATGCTCGGCGTTGCCGGCAGAGACGAGGACATTGCCAACATCGTGCGCAGCATCGCCGCGGCAGGCTCCGCCGGCGTGGGGATGATCGAGTGGCGCTGGTCGCCGGACTTCGTATGGAGCGGCAACGCCGGCTACTTCGATGAACCGGGACGCGGCGGCGCCGTCTACAAGGCTTACGACTACGCACGCGTCAAGGACGCTCCGCCATACCCGGAGTTCGGCGCCATCACCCGCCAACAGCTTTGGGAGCGGATGGAGTACTTCCTCTCGCATGTGCTGCCGGCCGCGGAGAAGGCCGGCGTGAAGATGTCGCTGCATCCGAAAGACCCGCCGGTGCGCGTGCTGCGCGGCATCGAGCGCCTGTTCACCAACACCGCCGAGATAGAGAAGTTCGCCACGGCGTTCCCGAAGGCCAACGGCTTCACGTTCTGCCAGGGGACGGTGACGGAGATGGGCGTCGATGTGGTGGATGCCATCCGCCGCATCGGAGGCCGCGGACGCATCCATCATGTGCACTTCCGCAACGTGCGGGGCAAGGTGCCGCGGTACACCGAAACCTTCATCGACGATGGCGACATGGACATGCTGGCCGCCATGCGGGCCTACCGGCAGGTCAACTATCAGGGTTCGCTGGTCTCGGATCATACGCCGTCGATCCCCGGCGATTTGCCGGGCGGCAGGATCGGGCGCAGCTTCTCGCAAGGCTACATTCGCGGGCTGGTGCAGGCGGCCAATGGGCCTGTGCGGCAGCGGGCATCCACACCGCGCATGAAGCTGGCGCTCGGGCTCGGATTGTCGGAACGGGCGATGCGTTTCTCGCGAGTGGTTGGCGTGGAGCATGTCACGATGCCCGCTGTCTTCCATACGGCGGAGACCAAGCGCGGGCTGGTGCCCGCTCCCGACCGCGGGCCTCGCGCGGGGCAGACGTTGAAGCCTTGGGATGTGGCGGAACTGAAGCGCATTCGTCGGCATCTGGCCTCGGCGGGATTGCAGGGGGAGTTAATTCACCTCGGCCAATTGCATCGCATCGCGTTGGGAATGGCCGGGGCGGATGAGGAGTTGGATGCCGTGAAGCGTTGCATCGCCGCGGCGGGCGAGGCCGGCGTTCCGGTGGTGGAGTACAACTTCTTCTCCTTGCGGGCGTCGGAAGGATACGGCCGCACGGCGGGACGAGGCGGGGCGGGCTTGCGCGACTTCGACGCCGCGCGGATCGCCGGGCTGCCGCCGTTGGAGAACGTTGGTACGCACACGCGCGAGCAAATGTGGACGAGACTGACGGCATTCCTCAAAGAGGTTGTTCCCGTGGCCGAAAAGCACGGCGTGCTGCTGGCCGTGCATCCGAACGATCCGCCTGTGGAAACCTACCGCGGGGCTGCTCAGCCGCTGCGGTCGCTGGCCGACTTGAAGCGCCTGATGGAAACCGTGGATTCGCCGGCGAACGGCATCACGCTCGATACGGGAGTGATGACGGAGATGGGCGAAGACGCCGTCGCCGCGATCCGCTTCTTCGGCGGGCGCGGGCGCATCCACCATGTGCACTTCCGCAACGTGCGTGTGCGGACGCCGTATACGCAGTATGTCGAGACGTTCCACGATGAAGGCCAGTGCGACATGCCAGCGGCAATGCGCGCGTTGCAGGACGTGGGATACTCACGGCTGATCCTGCCCGATCATACTCCGGAGTTCAGCGGCGATACGCCGATGTCGGAGATGGGATGGGCTTTCGCCGTGGGTTATATGCAGGCGCTTCGTCATGCCGCCGAGCGCGGCTGACCGTTCACGGCCGGCGCTTGCAGTAGCTTCTTCATGCGTTCCACCACGGCGGCGTGCTTGGGATCGGCGGCGAGGTTGCGCATCTCATGGGGGTCGGAATCGTGGTCGTAGAGGGCCGCGCCGCGGCGGCCTTCGTCCCATTCGGTGTAGCGCCAGCGCTCGTCGCGCACGGAACGTCCGATGAACCAATTGCGCGCCTGCACGGTGT
The DNA here is from genome assembly GCA_964402295.1 of uncultured Candidatus Solibacter sp. Taxonomy (GTDB): domain Bacteria; phylum Acidobacteriota; class Terriglobia; order Bryobacterales; family Bryobacteraceae; genus CADEFT01. The sequence goes on from CAYOBO010000052.1 coordinate 13,545, forward strand.
AGGCGACGCGATCCCATGCCGCTTGCGGATTGTCGAGCAACGGACGGAGGCTTGTGCCCTGTGTCCACGAAGGCTTGGGGAGTCCGCATAGGTCGGTGAGCGTGGGGAACATGTCGAGGTACTGAACCACGCGCGGAGAAGGCTTGCCCTTGGTGCGCCGCGGATCGCAGATGATGAGCGGGCCGCGGGCGGATGTTTCGAATAACGTGCCTTTGGCCCACATGCCTTTCTCGCTGAGGTGCCAGCCGTGATCGCCCCAGAAGACGATGATGGTGTTGTCCCGGAGCTGGAGTGCATCGAGTTTGTCGAGCACGCGGCCGAGTTGGGCATCCATGTAGGCGGTGCAGGCGTAGTAGGCGCGCATGGCTTCGCGTGCTTCCTGCGCGCTGAAGGAGCGTGCGGCGAAGAGGTCGATATTCTGGCGGAACTCGTCGCGCGGCACGCCGGGGATGGCTCGGGGTTCGGTGTCGAAGTCGGCGGGCAGCGGCATCTCGGCGGGGTCGAACATGTCGAAGTATTGCTTGGGCGCGGTCAGCGGGACATGCGGACGATAGAAGCCCACCGTCAGGAAGAACGGCTTCCCGCCCGTAGCCATCTTCTCCATGGTGGCGATGGCGCGATCGGCGACGGGCGCGTCGACGCCGGCTTCGCCATCGGGGAGCGGTCCATAGACATTGGCCCGGGCATAGTTCCACGGCGCGGATAACACCATGTTGCGATAGGGCGAATGCACGTTATCCCAATAGGCCGGGTCCTGTTCCTGCTGCCGGGCACGTTCGGCGGGTGTGAACCATTGCTGGGCGCGGCCGTTGGCGGGCGTGGGAACCCGCGGAGGTTGCGTTCCGCGCACGTGGCCTCGATTGGGCCCGTGCCAGAGCTTGCCGAACTCGGCCGCCTGATAGCCGTTGCTTTCGAAGTAACGCGGGAGAATCTGTTCGCCCGGTTCGAGCACGAGCCATGTGTTATTGTCGAGCACGCCGGTGCTGAGGGGATAACGTCCGGAGAGAACCGAAGAGCGTGTGGGATTGCAAAGCGGGTACTGGCAGTAGGCGCGCTCGAAGCGTACGCCGCCCGCGGCGAGACGGTCGATATTCGGCGTCTTGGCGACGGGATCGCCGTAACATCCGATACGGCAATCGAGATCGTCGGAGATCAGGAAGAGAACGTTGGGACGGGATGACTGCGCGGTGAGCGGGCCGTGGAGAGAAGTGGCGGCAGCCGACCGCAGGAATTCGCGCCGTGTCATGGGAGGCCTCCTCGAGAGCTTCCCGATTGTATCGCACGGTCAGTTATAATACACACAATCTGATACGTAAGATCCTCATCGCCGACGATCATGTTGCCGTACGGGAAGGATTGGTGCGGATTCTCAACCATGAGTTCCCTTCGGCGCAGTGTCAATTGGCGGAAGAGCCGTCAGAAATCATCCGTCTCGCCGCGGCGGACTATTACGATCTGCTGATCCTGGATTTAAGCCTTCCCGGGCGCGGCGGGTTAGAGGTAATCAAGCAAATTAAAGATATCAGCCCCAACACGGCGATCCTGATCTACACAGTGCATCCGGACGATGAATTCGGGTTGCGGGCGTTGCGCGCCGGCGCGGACGGATACGTGACGAAAGACCGCACCGTGGAAGACCTGTTGACAGCGATTACCCGCGTGTCCGAGGGCAAGCGCTATCTGAGCGAAGCGTTGACGGAGCGCATGGCGAACATGGTCTTGAACCCGTCAGCGGCGCCGCCGCACGAGAACCTGAGCGATCGCGAGTTGCAGATCCTCCAGATGCTGGGGGCGGGGTTGACTCCTTCCCTGATCGCCGCGCGTCTGAATCTCAGCATCAAGACCGTGAGCACGTATCGCACGCGGTTGCTGGCCAAGCTCGATCTGAATACGACGGGCGAGTTGATCCGCTATGCGGTGGAGAACAAGATCGCTCCGCCTTCTTCGTAAGGCTCATCGTCCGGAAGGAACACGCTATCATTGTGTTGAATCTGCACCCGGATGCGATGCATCCACATCCGTAGCAAGTTTCCGCACACACACAAGAAGAAGGAGAAGAAGAATGCCGTTTACACTACCCTCTCTGCCCTATGCGCATGACGCCCTGGAGCCGCACATCGACAAGATGACCATGGAGATTCACCATGGCAAGCATCATCAGGCCTACGTGACGAATCTGAACAAGGCGTTGGAAGCGGCGCCGGATCTGGCGAATTTGAGTCTGGAGGAGTTGCTGGCCAACAATTGCGCGGCGGTGCCGGAGGCGATTCGGACGGCGGTGCGCAACAACGGCGGCGGCCACTGGAACCACTCGCTGTTCTGGAACCTGATGGGCCCGAATGCGGGCGGTGCTCCGGTGGGTAATGTCGGGGCGGCGATCACCGCGGCTTTCGGCAGCTTCGATACGTTCAAGGAGAAGTTCGCCGCGGCGGGCGTAGGCCGTTTCGGATCGGGATGGGCATGGCTGGTGAAGGATGCTTCGGGCCTTTCCATCACATCCACGCCGAACCAGGACACGCCGATCATGGAAGGCAAGAAGGTTGTTCTGGGACTCGACGTTTGGGAGCACGCCTACTATCTGAAGTATCAGAACCGGCGTCCGGATTATATCGGCGCGTGGTGGAACGTGGTGAATTGGAAGGCGGTGGAAGACCGCTTCAACTCGCTATAAGGGCAAAGGCGACCACCGTGCGGCCTTCGCGGCCGCCGCAAGCAAGGAACTCCTCGAGCGCGGCTTCACCGGCCGCGCTCGTTTCTATTTGGACGCGGAGGGATTCGATGGTTTCCGGCGATGCGTCCTTGTAGTTGTGGCGGCAGTGAGGCATGGGTTTGCCATCGAGGTTGATGGCAAGCCCGTAGGTGCGGCAGGCGACGGGGCGGTGTTCGTAGAGTGCGCAGGCTCCGGTTTCGAGATCGAGGACGGGGCAGGGGAGATTGAGGTAGGGCGGGGCGAAGAGGATCTCTTCGGCGTGGGAGAACGTCAGGAGTCCGGTGTGGGGGTCGCCCGGGTAGCCGAGTTGGCAGAGAGCAGCAACGCTTTCCGTGGCGCGCTGCATGAGGCGGTGCTGGTCTTCGGCGGGGAGAGTGGCAAGCCCGCCGCGGAGACGGGCGGCGTCCATGAGAGTGATCGGGAACGGGCCGATGCAGCAATGAAAGCAGCCCTTGCGGCAATGCATCATCGCGCCGGCGCGTTCGGCGGCGATGCGCAGCGGTTCTTCGATGATGCGGAGGAGTTCCCGATCCTTACTTCTTGCCGTCAGAGCCGGAGACCGCCTTGGCTGCGTCCTTGAAGCCGCCGCCGACGGCCTTGGCGCCTTTGCCGGTGCGGACGCCCGCTTCCTTGGCGGCGCCGCCGGTCTTTTCGCCGGCAGTGACGGCTCCATCCTTCACTTTGCCGGCCGCTGTGGTGGAGGCATCGGCGGTTTTTTCGCCGGCGGTGACGGCTCCGTCCTTCACCTTACTAGCGGCTGTAGTAGAGGCGTCAGCGGTCTTGCCGGCGGCGGTTTTCGAACCCTTGCGGACCTTGCCGGCGATGCCGGAGACGCCGTCTTTGATTCCCGAGCCGACATCCTTGGCGCCGTCCTTGATCTTGGTTCCCGCGCCCGGTTTTTCCTGGGCGAAGGATGCCGCGCATAGCAAGCAGGCAGCGAAGGCTGCCACAATATGAGGTTGGATCACGAATAGCCCTCCTAACCGCCATTATAGGTTCGTTTCCCTGGTAAGCTGGAAAGTCTACGAAATGGATCGAGCAAACGCCTGGAGCATCCTGTGTGAATTTGTGCAGTCGGACAGCCTGCGGCGGCACGCGCTGGCCGTGGAGACGTGCATGGTGGCCTACGCGCGGAAGTTCGGCGAGGATGAGACGCTGTGGGGGAATACGGCCCTGCTGCATGATTTCGACTGGGAAATTCATCCGCAACTTCCGGATCATCCGGTGAAGGGCGAGCCGATTCTGGCCGAGCGCGGCGTGCCGGAGGTGATCCGCCGGGCGATCCTCTCGCACGCCGATTTCACGGGGGTTCCAAGGGTTTCGCTGCTCGAGAAGACGCTGTATGCGTGCGATGAACTGGCGGGCTTTCTGACGGCTGTTTCGTATGTGAAGCCGGGGCGGAGCATTCATGAAGTGGACGTGGCGAGCGTGAAGAAGAAGATGAAGGACAAGGCGTTCGCGCGGGCCGTGAACCGCTCCGACATTACGAACGGGGCGATGGAGCTGGGTGTGGATCTGGATCGGCACATCGGATTCTGTATCGCGGCCATGCAGGCGAACGCGGCGGCATTGGGATTGGAAGGGACGCCCCGGTAGCATGGTTCTCGCGCTCATGATCTGGATCACGGCGGTGCTGGTGGCGGCGTCGTTCGCCATCAAGCGGTGGTGGTTTCCGGCGGCGATCAACGCGCACGCGGCGCAGTTCGATTCCATCTTTTCGGTGAACCTAGTAGCGATGGGCGTGATCTTCGTTGTGGCGCAGGCGCTGCTGGGGTGGTTGATCTGGAAGCACCGCGACCGCGGGCAGAAGGCGCAACACACGGAAGGGAGCACGCGGCTGGAGGTTGTGTGGACGGGGTTGACGCTGGTCTTGTTCCTGGGTGCGGGACTGGCGAGCACGGGCATCTGGTACGATGCGCATCTGTCGGCGCTCAGCGATGCCGAACTGAAGATTGAAGTGGCGGCGAAGCAGTTTGCGTGGAGTTTCCGCTATGCGGGGGCGGATGGGAAGTTCGGCAAGACGGATGTGAAGCTGGTGAACGATGCCAGCGGGAATCCGTTTGGGATTGTGGAGAGCGATGCGGCGGGCAAGGACGACATTGTCAGTTCGGCGCTGCGCATTCCGGCGGGGCGGCCCGTGCGGCTGATGCTGCAATCGCGCGATGTGATTCACAACTTCTTCGTGCGCGAGTTGCGGATCAAGCAGGATCTCGTGCCAGGGATGACGATTCCGTTCCGGATCCTGGCGGACAAGCCGGGCGAATACGAGATCGCGTGTTCGGAGCTGTGCGGGTTGGGGCATCATCAGATGCGAAGCGTGCTGGTGGTGGTATCGCAAGAGGACTACGACGCGTGGCTGCGGCAGCAGGCCGCGCAAAGGTAACAAGGCAAGATGGCAACGCACACGACGACACCGGCGCCTGTTTCTCCGAAGGGATTTCTGCGGCGGTATGTGTTCAGTACCGACCACAAGGTAATCGGGCTTCAGTATATCGGGTTGAGTTTATTCGCGGCGTTTGTGGGGATTGCGCTTTCGGTGCTGATGCGGTTTCACCTGGTGTATCCGGAGGCGCGGTGGAGCCTGCTCGAGAAGTTGTGGCCGGATGGCGCTCCGGGGGGCGTGATGACTCCGGAGTTGTACCTGTCGCTGATGACGATGCACGGCACGATCATGGTGTTCTTCCTGCTGACGACAGTGCCGCAGGGCGGGTTCGGGAATTACTTTCTGCCGCTCCAGATCGGCGCCGAGGACATGGCGTTTCCGCGGTTGAACATGCTGTCGATCTGGACGACGTTCGTATCGTTTCTGGTGTTATGCGCGGCGTTCTTTGTGGAAGGCGGCGCGCCGCTGGCGGGGTGGACGGCGTACCCTCCGCTGAGCGCGGTGGGGCAGATTGCGGGGCCGGGGCAGGGATTAGGACAGACGTTGTGGGTGCTGAGCATCGCCTTGTTCTGCGTGGCGTCGTTGATGGGGGCGATCAACTTCATCACGACGACGCTGGAGATGCGGACGAAGGGGATGTCGCTGCTGCGCATGCCGCTGACCTGCTGGGGCTGGTTCACGACGGCGATCATCAGCCTGTTCGCATTTGGCGTGCTGCTGGCCGGCGGTGTGCTGCTGTTGCTCGATCGCGAGGCGGGGACCAGCTTCTTTCTGCCGGCGGGATTGCTGATCAACGACCGGCTCTTGCCGAATAAAGGAGGCTCTCCGCTCCTTTTCCAGCATCTTTTCTGGTTCTTCGGGCATCCGGAAGTGTATATCGCCATCCTGCCGGGCATGGGGGCTGTGTCGACGATCCTGGCAGTGTTCTCGCGCAAGCCGGTATTCGGGTATCGAGCCATGATCTGGGCCATGCTCATCATCGGATTCCTCAGTTTCGTGGTCTGGGGACACCACATGTTCATCAGCGGGATGAGTCCGTATTCGGCGATCGCCTTCTCGCTGCTGACCGTGACGGTGGGGGTGCCTTCGGCGATCAAGACCTTCAACTGGCTGGGAACGATTTGGGGCGGGAGCCTGCGGCTGACCACGGCGATGCTGTTCGCGCTGGGCTTTGTGTCGGTGTTCATCAGCGGCGGCTTGACGGGGCTGATTCTGGGGCAGCCGGCGCTCGATTCCTACTTCCACGACACGTATTTCGTGGTAGGCCATTTCCACATGATTATGGGCGTGGCGACGGTGTTCGCGGCGTTTGCGGCGACGTTCTACTGGTTTCCGAAGATGCGTGGGCGGATGATGAACGAGACGTTGGGGCGGATCCATTTTTACCTGACGTTTGTGGGCGTCTACGCGATCTTCATCCCGATGCACTTTGCGGGGATCGCGGGGAATCCTCGGCGCTATGCGGACTTCGCGCAATTCGATTTTCTGAAGGATCTGACGATGCTGCACAAGGCGACGACGCATGCCGCGTTCTTCACGGCGGCGGTGCAGTTGCTGTTTCTGATCAACTTCCTGTGGAGTTGGTGGAAGGGGCCTAAGGCAAGCGACAATCCCTGGAATGCGACAACGCTCGAATGGACGCTTCCCTCGCCCCCGCCGGAAGACAATTTCGGGCATACGCTTCCGGTGGTGCATCGCGGGCCGTACGATTTCAGCGTGCCGGGCGCGAAGAAGGACTTCCTGATGCAGCAGGAGGAGGGATGAACGTTGCCGTGGCGGGAGTGCAACGCAGAGCATCGTACACAGGGCTGTATGCCTTTCTGTGCTCGGTGATCATGTTCTTTGGAGCATTCACGAGCGCGATGGTGGTGCGCCGCGGGGCATCGAACGATTGGAAGGGGGTGCCGGCTCCGGAGCTGTTGTGGGTGAACACGGGGATCCTGGCGCTGAGCAGCGTGGCGATGGAAAAAGCGCGGCGGGATCTGCGCGGTGGAGACCGCAGGAAGTTCAACGTTTCCTGGACTACGGCGACCCTGTTGGGCGCGCTGTTCATGGCGGGGCAGGCGGTGGTGTGGCGCGATCTGCGGGCGGCGGGCGTGTACCTGAACAGCCATCCGGGCAGTGCGTTTTTTTATGTCGGCACAATGGCGCATGCGGCGCATCTGCTGGGAGGATGGATTGCGGCCGCGTTTCTGAATGTGCAGGCGCTGCGATGGACGCTCGGCCCAGGGAAGCGGACGGCGGTGGACGTGGCGACGGTCTACTGGCATTTTTTGGGGATTTTGTGGGTATACCTTTTGTGGCTATTCCGGTTCTGGGGGAATGGAAATTGAGCACGCATTCCGGGCGCGAGATGACGTGGATGGGCGGCGGGTCGCCGTTTGCGATCGGCGCGAAGCCGTTGGGGATGTGGTTGTTTGTGGTGTCGGATGCGCTGACGTTTTCGGCGCTGCTGGTGGTTTATACGTATGCGCGCCTGGCGAACGCCAACTGGCCGGCGCCGTTTGGAATGTCGAGTATCGGGCTGGCGACATTGATGACGTTTGTGCTGCTGACAAGCAGTTATACGATGGCGCTGGCGGTGCAGGCGGTCAAAAGCGGCAATCGTGGGAGATGCGTGCGCATGCTGCTGGCAACCGTGGGGCTCGGGTTGGGATTCGTCGGGCTGCATTTGAACGAGTGGTTTCACCTGATGCGGGTGGAGCATGTGACGCTACAGGGGAATCCGTGGAATGAACCGCTGTTCGGTGCAACGTTCTTCGGACTGACCGGATTACACATGGCGCATGTCACGGCGGGAGTGATTTATCTGACCATTGTGGCGGGTGCGGTATCGAAGGGGAAACTGAGCGGGGAGGACGTGGAGACGAGCGGGTTGTACTGGCATTTCGTGGACCTGGTATGGATGTTTATCTTCCCGATGGTTTACCTGATGTCGGCTAAATTATAAGGAGGCGGGCGATGCTGACGAATGCGGCAATTACGAAGATCTGGCTGGCGTTGCTTGGATTGACGCTGGTTGAGGTAGCGCTGGCGTTTCCGCGGATGAGCCCGGCGGTGTTTCTGGCGGTGCTGCTGGCGTTGTCGGTGGGGAAGTCGGCGATGATTGTGGGCTGGTTCATGCATTTGAAGTTTGAGGTACGGGCATTGACATATGTGCTGATTCCTTTTCTGGTGGTGTGCATCGGGTTGCTGCTGGCGTTTCTGCCGGACGCGCAGCGGCTGAAGGAGTTGCGTCCATGAAGTGGGTAGTGGGGTTGGCTCCAATGGCGCTGTTTGGGCAGTGCGTGCAGTGTTTTCGGACAGCGGCGGCGCAGCAGGCGGCGGGGATGCGTGCGTTGAATCACGGGATTTTGATCATGCTTGCGCTAGTGTTGGCGATGCTCGGTGGAATTGCCTGGGTGGCATACCGGCGGCGCGATGCTTAGCGTCTATCCCTTGGCTCTGCTGAGCGCTTCCGAGGAAGCCGGGCAGTTGCTGTTTACAATGCTGGTGGTGTTTGCCGGCGCCAAGTTGATGGGCGAACTGGCGGAGTTGGTGGGGCAGTCGCAGGTGGTGGGGGAGATATTGGCAGGGATTGTGCTGGGTCCGGCGGTGCTGGGGATTGTGCAGCCGACGGCAGTATTGTCGGCGCTGGCGGAGTTGGGGGCGATGTTTCTGCTGTTCCGGATTGGGTTGGAGGTGGAGGCGGAGGATCTGTTGCGGACAGGGAAGACAGCGGTGATGGTGGCAATGCTGGGCGTTTTTGTGCCGTTTCTGACCGGGTACGCGATGATGCAGTTGTGGGGGCGAACGACGGTGGAGGCGCTGTTTCTGGGGGCGGCGATGGTGGCGACGAGTGTGGGGATCACGGCGCAAGTGCTGGCCGGACTGGGGGTGCTGCAATCGGTGGCGAGCCGTACGATCATGGCGGCGGCGGTGATTGACGATGTATTGGGGTTGATTGTGCTGGCGGTGGTGAGCAGCTTGGCAAAGGGGGATTTCCGGCCGCTCGATCTGGCGCTGACGGCGTTCATGGCGATTGGGTTCACGGTGGTGGTGGTGTTCTATGGTTCGGTGACGATGCAGAAGGTGAAGGCGTGGGTGGAGAATTTCTTGCGAAGCAAGGAGGCGGATTTCAATCTGGCGATGGTGATGCTGTTGGGGATGGGTCTGTTGTCGTTGCAGGCGGGGGTGGCGGCAATCATTGGGGCGTTTCTGGCGGGGATGGCTTTGTCGGGGACGGTGAATCACCGGGTACACGAGCTGACGAGCGGGTTGAGCGAGTTTCTCGTGCCGTTTTTCATGGTGGGGATTGGGTTGTATTTCCGGCCGGAGTCGATCGGGTCGCCGGAGGCGCTGGTGATGGTGGGAGTGGTGGCGGTGGCGGCGGTGGTATCGAAGATGGCGGGATGCGGGTTGGGGGCGTGGAGTTTGGGGCGGGTGGAGATGTTGCGGGTGGGGGCGGGGATGGTGCCAAGGGGGGAGGTGGGGATGGTGGTGGCGCAGATCGGGATGGGGCTGGGGGCAGTCCCCGATATGCTCTACGGAGTAGTGGTGAGTATGTCTTTATTGACGACGATGGTAGCTCCACCTCTATTAAAGTTGGCCTATCGAAAAAGGTAGTTCGCCGCAGGCTCATGCAGCGACAATCGATTCCGATAAGACCAATTGGATATGCTGCACACGATATCCAAAGAATATCTGGAGCGTCTGGTGGTGGACTTCGAAACGAGTCCGCACCTGATGCGGCAGGCGATTCAAGAGTGTTGGGCTGAGGCGCAAGGCCGGTTTGTGGAGTGGACGATCCCGATTCTGGCAACACCACAGGACTCGCAAGGGTCGGGGTATCTGCTTTCCTTTCTGATGCAGCATGTGCCGCTGGCGGCGCTGTTGGGAGATCCGAACTTATGCACCAGTGAGGAGGCGGTGCTGATTGCGCGCAAGGCGTGCCGGATGGACCGGACGTTTGAGAGGCAAGTGGGGAATCTGCTGGCGGGGGGGATCCGGCTGGACTGCGAGCAGACGTTGCGGCTGCTGACGATTCTGGAGTCGATCGGGACGACTGGGGGAATGCTGCCGATTCTGACGGGGCTGTTGCGGCACCACAATCCGAAAGTGCGATCGAAGGCGGCACTGTTGATGGGCCGTGGGAAGCGGAACTCGGCGTGGGTGGTGGCGCAGATGACGGAGCCGGATGGGCGGACGCGGGCGAACGCTGTGGAGTCGCTTTGGGGTCTGGATGGGGCGGAAGCGATTGAAGTGTTTCTCATGGCGGCGCAGGATCCGGAACCGCGGGTGGTGGTGAACGGGGCGATAGGGTTGTACCGGGCAAGGCAGACCACGGCAATCGAGATTTTGATGGTCCGGAGCGGGGATGCAAGTCCTGGATTCCGGTGCAGCGCCTGTTGGGGGATGGGGCAGACGCAGGATCCGCGGTTTTTGCCGGTATTGGCGAGGCTGATACGGGATCCGGAGCCGACAGTGCGATCGAACGCGTTACGGGCGTCGAGTGCGATCCGGGCGCGGGTGACGGTGTTAAAGCGGGATCCGCTCAAGGTGTATGTGCGCGATGCGAAGGTGCAGGGAAAGGGGTTGCGGGAACTGTCTGTCAGCTTGCGGCATGGCGGGGGTGCAGCGATTCCGGCGCTGTGTCCTCTGGCGTTTTCGTTGGAGGAAGACGGGATGCCGGTGACGCGGTACGAGGTATATCCGGAGTTGGATGAGGATGTCGCGGCGACCGGGTTGGTGATTCCTGTGGGGAGAGAGATGGAGGGGGAGACGCAAGAGGCGGTGTCACGGGCGCTGCGGCAGGCACGGGTGGAAAAACGTGCCAAGGATCCCTGGGCCACCGTGTGCTATTCGCACGGAGATTCGATGGGGGCGAGTTTGCCGCCGTTGTTGCAGACCTCGAAGGAGCAGTTGGAGAAGGGCATGGAGTTAGCCGAGCGCGGGTACTATTCGGGGATGCTTCCGGCGATCGAATCGGCGATGGGGGTGCTGCCGGCGGGGCAGCGGGCGGTGGTGGTAGTAGGCAATGAGCAGGCGGAGTCGACGAGCATTGTGTTCCAGCGCAATGCGCATCAGGATAGTGTGGTTGCGGCGTTACGGAATATGCGGGTGGCGGTACATGGCATCTTGCTGCCCGGATGTACCCCATTGTTCCGCTCGGCGTTGGGGACGCTGGTGAAGGAAACGGGTGGAAAGCTGGTTGCAGTGGCGGGCGCGGCGGAACTGGAGCAACAACTGGTTGCCATGATGGCGACGGCGCACGTTGACTATCGGATACGCTACTGGGGGTTTGAGGAGAGTAAGGGATCGGGGCAGGTGCGGCTGACCGTGGCTACGCTAACCAGCATGGGGGAGGCGAGTGTCGCGATAACACATTCCAGTTAGACTGAGGATGTGAGGGCTATTCTTTCCCTTCTGTTGTTCTTGGGGCCATCGGCGGCATGGTGTGGACCGGCGTCGGAGCTGGCGCGTGAGTTGTTGCACACCGAGTTGGACCGAGAGGCTTGCTACCGGGTGCGGAATCTGCGGTTTGCGCGGGATGAGATCCGGATCTACTTCGCCGAGGGGTATCTGATCTTTGGCAAGCCGGTGCGTGGGACGAGGACGACGGCAGTGTTTTCCGCGGATGTGGAGGGTGGGGACGGGGAGTTGCTGCTGATGCCGCCGACGCCGAGCGAGAGGCGGTCGCTGGCATCGTTTGCGCGGTCGCCGAACCTGAACGAGCATTTTGGGGATACGGTGATGGTGTTTACGGACGATTCGGCGGCGGAGTTGCTGCGGATGATTGGGGAGGCGGGTGCGGAAGCGAGTCCGGAGATGGGAAACCTGCTGGCGGAGAAATGGACGCAGGTGGCGGTGAGCTTTGTATCGAGTTTCGAGGTACGGCTGGTGGAGGATCTGTTGTCGCCGAACCGCAAGGATCGAGGGTTCTTTTTTGCGGCGATGACGGGGAAGTCGCTGGGGAATTTCGATATCATATACGATCCACGGCGGAGTCATCAGATCAACGTGGGGCAGATTGCGTTTCGGGAAAATCGGCGCTTTTTCGATGTGTGGACGAATTTCGAGGCGCGTTCGTGGCGGAACGGGACGAAGAAGGCTCCCGCGCCCGATTTTCAGATTGAGCACATTGCGATCGACGCGGCGATTGACCGGGACTTGAGCATGAAGGCGGTGAGCCGGGTGCGGCTGACGCCGCGGACGGACCAGCGGACGCTCGGGCTGGAGCTTTCGCAACAGATGCGGATTACGGATGTGAAGGTGAACGGCGGGCCGGGACATGCGTTCTATCCGGAATCCTTGCGGGCGAACCTGTTGCGGAGCGTGGACAATCTGCTGGTGCTGATTACGGGAGAGAAGGAATTTCCGGCGGGTGTTCCGGTGGATCTGGAGATCCAGCATGAGGGGAAGGTGATTGCCCAGGCGGGGGATGGGGTGTATTACGTGGGAAGCCGGGGGATGTGGTATCCGAACCGGCGGGTGCAGTTTGCCAACTACGATGTCACGTTCCGGTATCCGAAGGGACTGGATCTTGTGGCGACCGGCGATCTGGTGGAGGAGCGGGAGGAGGGGGAGTGGCGGATCAGCCGGCGGAAGACTCCGTCGCCGGTGCGGCTATTTGGGTTCAATTTGGGCGACTATGAGCGGAAGAAGGTGACACGGGCGGGGATGACCCTGGAGGTGTGCGCCAACCGGAAGGTGGAAGCGGCGCTACAGCCGAAGCCGCGGCTGGTGGACTTGCCGGCGGCGGCAGCATCGACGCCATTTCCTCGTCCAGGGCGGCGGAACACTCCGGCGCCATCGGAGGTGCTGATGATGCCGGTGCCACCACCGAATCCGGCGGCGCGGCTGGAGGAGCTGGCCGGGGAGTTCGCGTCGGCGTTTGAGGAGATGACGGCGCGGTTCGGCAAGCCGAACATCCGGACGCTGACGGTGTCGCCGATTCCGGGACGCTTCGGGCAGGGATTTCCGGGGCTGGTGTACCTTTCGACGATGTCGTATCTGGAGGAGGCGGACCGTCCCTTGCCGCGCGACAGCCAGATGCAGCAGACGTTTTTTTCCGAGATCCTGCACGCGCATGAGATCGCGCACCAGTGGTGGGGGAACGGGGTGACAGCAGCGGAGTATCAGGACGATTGGCTGATGGAGGCGCTGGCGAACTACAGCGCGTTGTGGGTGCTGGAGAAGAAGAAGGGTGTACGGGTGCTGGATGCCATTCTGGAGTTGTACAAAGAGGATCTGCTGCGGAAGCAGGACGACGGGCGGACGGTGGAATCGGCGGGGCCGTTGACGATGGGCTACCGGCTGCATTCCTCGCGGTATCCGAATTCGTGGCCGGTGATCACGTATGAGAAGGGGACATGGATTCTGCACATGCTGCGGCGGCGGATGGGGGATGAAGCGTTTCTGAAGATGCTGGCGGAGTTTTACCGGCGCAACGTGTTGCAGCCGGTGACGACGGCGCAGTTTCAGAAGGTGGCGGCGGAATTTCTGCCGGCGAAATCGCCGGATGCGAAGCTGGAGACGTTTTTTGAGCAGTGGGTGCATGGGACGGGGATTCCGACTTTGAAGTTGACGTGGACGACAAGCGGGAAGGCTCCGCGGGTTCGCTGGAAGGGTACGGTGACGCAGACGGAAGTGGATGAGAACTTCACGACGTGGGTGCCTGTGGAGATACAGGTGGCGCGGCAGAAGCCGGTGGTGAAGTGGATCCAGACGGGGGAGGAGCCGGCGACGTTGGAGGTGGAGTTGCCATCGGCGCCGGTGAAGGTGACGTTGGATGCGGGGAACGCGACGCTGGCGCGGAAACTGGGGCGCTAGAGGTCGCGGTAGGAGACGATGCGGATGGAGGCGCGCTCGACGGCCTCTCGTGTTTCACGGGCAGTGAGGGCGGCGAGTTCTTTCTGGCGTGTTTCCTTCAGACGGGTGCGGGCCTGGCGAAGTTCGCCGGTGCAGAAGCCGGGGTGTGTCATGAACTCGGTGCTGCCCGGGGGGAGTTGCGAGAGAAGTTGGACGAGTTCCGGGGTTTCGTAGAATCCGGTGACGGCGAAGCCGGCGAAGTGGTCCGTGGTGCGGCATCCGTAGGAGGCGAGGACGCGGTGGAACCAATTGCGGCAGAAGCCGAGCGAGCGGGTGAGCACACGGCGGGTGAAGGGGACGGCGCCGGCGTGCATGGGGTAGTCGAAGGGACGGCGAACCCAGGGGATGCGGTATTGGTGCGAGAGCTTGCCCACGGCGTGGAGGACTTTGGGCAGGAGGTGCGTGTGCTTGTGGGTGTCGAGGTGCGTGGGGCGAAGCCCTGTGGAGAGGATGCGGCGGATTTGCGCGTCGAGCTCGGCTTCGACATCGAGTTTGCCGCGGGCGATAGCGGCGAGCAGAGCGGGGACATCGCGGGGGTAGGGGGATTCATCGCCGAGGAGAGAGTGGCCGCCGATGAGAACGAGGTGGCATCCGATGTCGAGAGAAGGGTGGCGGCGGGCAAGAGTGACGGCGTGATCGAACGCGGCGGCGTTGGCCATGAGGGTGGTGGCGGTGAGGATACCGTTGCGGTGTGCTTCGACGATTCCCTCGTTGACGTCGCGCGTGAACCCGAAGTCGTCGGCGTTGACAATGAGGAGTTTCTCGGGCGCGCTCAAAACAGGCCCAGTTTGATGTGGAGGAATTTCTTGGGATTGGCGCGGAAGTCTTTCATCAATCCGTGCATCTCCTTGGAAACTCCGTTGAGCGATTCGTAGAGTTGGGGGTTGACCAGGAGCTGGCCGATGGTGCCCTGGCCGGTGTTCAGCTTTTCCACTGTGGTATCGATGCGCTTGATGAGTCCGGCGATCTGGGTATGGAGTTCGTCGCTTTTGAGGAGCTTGCCGGCGGTGCCTTTTCCTTCCTGGATGCCGGTGAGGACGAGGCGCATGAGGGCGAGATTTTTCTGGATTTC
>CAYOBO010000052.1:28659-42886 GCA_964402295.1 uncultured Candidatus Solibacter sp.
AGTTTGCCGATGTTGCCCTGGCCGGATTCGACGAAGCTGAGGATGTTATCGATGCGCTGGAGGGTGATTTGGGCGGAAGTGAGAAGGGGGAAGAAGCTGTCCATCACCTCAAAGATTTCCTTGGAGGTTTGGGCGGCGATGGTGGCGCCGGGCTTGATGGTTTCGCGCGACTTGCCTTTGCGGATATTGAGGAACTTGGAGCCGAGGAGGTTTTCGGCGGTGACGGTGGCGAGAGAATCGACGGGAATGTGAACGAGCATATCCTCGCGAATGGCGAGATCGAGGCGGACGCTGCGTTCGGGGGCGGTGTCGTTGGTGAGGAGCACGCCGGCGACATTGCCGGCGTTGATGCCGTTAATGCGGACGGGGGCGCCCACGGCGACGGCCGCGGCATCGCCGAGGTAGGTGTAGACCACCACTTCGCGAGAGAAGAGGCTTTGGGTTCCGGTGAGCAAATAAATCAGGACACCGATGAGGACGAGAGCAACGATCGCGGTAAGACCGACGCGCAGTTTGGCCCAACTGATTTTGCTTGCCGATGGCATGTGGTCCTTTCAGTGTCGCAAAACGAACTTGGAAATGTAGGGGTCGGAGGACTTCTGTAGTTCTTCTTCGGCGCCTTCAAAGACGAGGCGGCCTTCCTGCATGACGAGGAATTTTAGGCCAACGACGGCTCCGGCGCCGTTTTGGCCGGCGCGTTCGAGGGTCTGTTTGTCGGCGTCGTAGCGGTACTTGGCCATGATCTGGCCGTCCTGGAAGCGTTGGGTCACGATGACGGTGGTGGCGTGGCGGAGGTCGCGTTCCTTGACGATGAGGGCCATGATGTTGTTGGCGGTGATGGGGTCCAGTCCGGCGGTGGGGGAATCGTAGAGGACGAGTTGAGGTTCGGTGACGTTGGCGCGGGCGATGCCGACACGGCGGCGCATGCCGCCGGAGAGCTCGCTGGGAAGCTTGTCGAGGGTGTGTTCGAGTTCGACGAAGCGGAGGGCTTCTTCGACGCGGGGGCGGACTTGATCCTTGGGGACGGCGACAAGTTTCTGGTTGAGGAGGGGGTAGGCGACGTTCTCCTCGATGGTGAGGGAATCGAACAGGGCGCTTTCCTGGAAGAGCATGCCGGCGCGGGCGCGGAGGTCGTAGAGATCCTGTTCGCGCATGGCGGTGATGTCCTTGCCGAAGAGGAAGACGCGGCCTTCGTCGGGGCGGAGGAGGCCGAGGGCGGTTTTGAGGATGACCGTTTTGCCGCTGGCGGCGGCGCCGAGAATGACGCGGCTTTCGCCGGCGTCGATGGAGAAAGAGACGTCCTGGATGGCCGGTATGCCGTCGAAGGCAACGGTGACATGATCGAAACGGAGTACGGAATCCGGCATTGCCTCTTTAGATGCTGACGAAGATTTTGGTGATAAAGGCGTTGAGGACGAAGATCCAAACGATGGAGACGACGACAGCCTGGGTGGTGGCTAGTCCGACGCCCTGGGTGCCGCCGCGGGTTCGGAGGCCGTAGAAGCATCCGACGAGGGAAATGACGATGGCGTAGATGAACGGCTTGAGGAGGCCCTGGACCACGTCGTCATAGGCAAGGGCTCGCCATGCGCCGTTCCAGTATTCGGCGGAGGTGAGGTTGAGGAGCAGAGTGGCAATCATGAAGCCGCCGAGCATGCCGACAAAATCGGCGATGGCGGTGAGGCAGGGGAGCATGAGGCAAGTGGCGATGAGGCGGGGCTTGACGAGCTTCTGGATGGGATCCGTGCCGAGGGCACGCATGGCGTCGATTTGCTCGGTGACCTTCATGGAGCCGAGTTCGGAGGCGATGCCGGCGGCGTTGCGGCCGGCGGCGGCGATGGCGGTGAGTACGGGGCCCATTTCGCGAACGAGAGTGATGGCGACGATGGGTCCGGTCTGGCTGACGGCACCGTAGGTTTGCAGCGCGCGGGACATCTGGAGGGCCATGACGACGCCGCTGAAGAAGCCGGTGAGGAGCACGATGGGGAGGCTGCCGACACCGATGATGTCCATCTGGAGAATGATGTCGCGGAAGTAATGGGGACGGCGCGGCAGGTTGAGGAGGGCGCGTCCCGTCAACTGGAAAAATTCCTGGATGGTAAGAACCGGCGGCTTGAGAAAGTCCAGCAAATCCTCTAATCCTGTGAAATTCTGATGCTACCATACCCTTGTGTTTGGGCTTTGCGATGAGTAAGGGATTAACGGAAATCGCCGGAATCAAAGTGGGGCACGCGACCGATCGGGAAGGGCTGACAGGGTGCACGGCGATTCTGTGCGAGGGGGGAGCGGTGGCCGGCGTGGACGTGCGCGGATCGGCCACGGGCACCGAGGAATTCGAGCTGATGAATCCGCTGCATGTGACGGGGGCGATTCACGGGGTGGTGCTGGCGGGCGGGAGCGCGTTCGGGTTGGAGGCGGCGAGCGGGGTGCGGCGGTATTTGGAGAAGAAGGGGGTTGGTTTTGACACGGGAGTGGCGCGAGTGCCGCTGGTGGCGGGGGCGATCCTGTTCGATTTGGCTTTGGGGAGCGCGGCGGCGCGTCCGACTCGGGAGATGGGAGAAAGGGCAGCGGCGGCAGCCAATGACGGGCCTGTGGTGGAGGGCGCCGTGGGTGCGGGCACGGGCGCGACGGTGGGGAAACTGCACGGGATGAAGTGTGCGATGAAGTCGGGGATCGGGTCAGGGTGTGTGTGGCTGGATGGGGAACTGGCGGGGGTGCGGGTGGCGGCGCTGGCGGCGGTGAATGCGCTCGGCGACGTGCGCGATCCGGAGACGGGGCGGATTATCGCGGGGACGCGGGAATCGGCGGAATCGATGAATCTTATCGACAGCACGGCAGCGATGAAGCGCGGGGACCGGGCGGGGTTTGCCGCGGCGAATACGACGCTGGTGGTGGTGGCGACGAATGCGCGGTTGTCGAAGCCGATGGCGACGAAGCTGGCGCAATTGGCGAGTTTGGGGGTGGCTCGGGCGATTTCGCCCGTGTGGACGATGTCGGATGGGGATGTGGTGATTGCGTTGTCGGTGGGGGACGGGCAGGCTCCGGTGGATGCATTGGGCGTGGCTGCGGCGGAGGCAGTGTCGGGGGCGATTGTGCGGGCGGTGCGGCTGGCTCCTTCGATGGGTGGGGTGCCGGGGTTGGGGACTATGGCGTGAGCTTGGGGCTACGTCCCCTTCGACGCGGCACCGGATGGCTGTTGTGTTCATATAATGGCATCTGACATATGACCTTGGTGTTATTGCTTTTTGTTTCCTTGCTTGCGCAGCAGCAGGCTCCTTATGCCTTGAGCGATGCCGAACGGTCGGCGTTGCAGACGAAATTGGCGGCGGCGGTGAAGTCGTCGAATCCGGATGTGGCGGTGTATGCGAAAGCCGCGGAATGGAATTTGCGGCATCCGGAAGAGTTTCTGACAAAGGCGTATTACGAGAATGCCCTGAAGTTGCTGGACGTGGGAAATGCGCGGGCGAAGGACGCGGGATTGAGTTGGACGAAGCGCAAAGGACGTGTCGCGCGGGCGTACCGTTCGAAGGTGGATGGGAGCGTGCAGCCGTATATGGTGATTGTTCCGGAATCCTATAACGGACAGCCGATGCGGCTGGATGTCGTGCTGCATGGGCGGAATGCACGGTTGAATGAGGTGAGCTTTCTTGCGGATGCGGAGTTTGGGAAGCCTGTGACTCCGCAACAGGACCGGATTGAGTTGCATGTGTACGGGCGGACCAATAACGCCTACCGGTGGGCCGGCGAGACCGATGTGTTTGAAGCGCTGGCGGCGGTGCGGAAGGATTACCGGATCGATGAGAAGCGGATTGTGTTGCGCGGGTTTTCGATGGGCGGCGCGGGGACTTGGCATATCGGGTTGCACTATCCGACGATGTGGGCGGCGATTGAGGCGGGCGCGGGGTTCAGTGAGACGCGGCGGTATGCGAAGGCGGATCAGGCTCCGTATCATGAGCAGCGGGCGTGGCCGATTTACGATGCCTACCTGTATGCGCGGAATGCTTTGCTGGTGCCGACGGTAGGGTATGGGAGCATCGACGATCCGCAGTTGCAGGCTTCGACGAACGTGAAAGAGCAACTGGCGAATGAGAATTTGCAACCGACGGATTTGCGGGCTTTGTTTTTGATTGGGCCGGCGATTGGACATAAGTTTTCGCCGGAGAGCAAGAAGGTATCGGAGGAGTTTATTCAGGCGGCTCTGGCGGAGCCTCGCGGGGACTTGCGGCGGGTGCGGTTTCTGACGTACACGACGCGGTATGCGAAGGCGGGGTGGATTTCGATCGATGGATTGGAACAGCATTACTCGCGCGGGGAGGTGGATGCCGTGCGCGATTCCGATGGGGTGCGGATTGCGACAAAGGGCGTGACCCACCTGAAGCTGGCGCAGGCGGCGAAGGCGACCATTGACGGGCAGGTTGTGGGCCCGGCGGCTGCGTTCGTGAAGGTGGCTGGGAAGTGGCAGGCCGGGGCGGGGAGCGGATTGCGCAAGCGGCCTGGATTGCAGGGGCCGATCGACGATGCGTTTCTGGATTCGTTTTTGTGCGTGACACCGACGGGGACGCCCAAGGATGCGGCGGCGCACCGGTTCGCCATGGCGCGGCTGGATACGTTCCGGGCGAATTGGGACAAGTTTCTGCGCGGGGATTTGCGAGTGAAGGATGACCGCGCCGTGTCGAATGAGGATATACGGCAGCATCATCTGGTGTTGTTCGGTGACGCGGGGAGCAATCGGATACTGGCGAAGGTGGCGGGGAAACTGCCGTTCGAGTGGGGTGCGAAAGGGATTCGCATCGCGGGGCAGACGTTCGATGGAGAGAATCAGACGCTGGTGGCGATTTATCCCAATCCGCTGCATCCGGAGAAGTACATCGTGATCAATTCCGGGCACACGTTCGGCGAACGGGAGTTCCGGGGAACGAACGCATTACTGTATCCGCGGCTCGGGGATTGGGCCGTGTTTCGTGCCGATGGATCGCTGGCCGGGGCCGGTTACTTCGACGAATCGTGGAAGTAAGGGCTTAGCCGTGATGCGGTGTTTCGTGGGGGCGGCGGAAGAAGATTCCGGCAATGCCCCACAGGCAGAGGAAGAAGAAGATGGCTCCGATGGCGAGATCGTAGCGCTGGCTGGCCCAGCCTTCGGGCGGGACCATGATGCCAATCAGGAATGCGGCCAAGACGCTGGCCACATGCCAGGACCAGTGTTTGGCGCGGAAGAGATACAGCAACAACAGCGCCAGCAGTGCCGCCATGCCATAGGTGAGACCGACAATACTGCCCGACATATGTACCTCCTGATCACAGCGTAGCGCCGCGAGTTGTCAAGGGGGTAGGGGGACGGTCAGCTTCCGGTGGAGGAATAACTGCGGATGCCACGGTTCCACGCCCAGAGCGCCATCATGCAGAAGATGGCGGTGACGAGAGGCAGGAGCCATGCGTAGATGCGGTAGGCATCGCCGCGCAGGACGGCGGCGGCGGGATAGAAGGTGGCGAAACCGAAGGGGACGATCCAACTAAGGAGCACGCGCAGGAAGCCGTTGTAGATATCGAGGGGATAGCGGCCGAATACGATTAAGTTGTAGACGGGCGGCATGACTCCGACTTTGTCTTCGAACCAGAAGGAGACGGTGGCGAGCATGGTGAAGATGGCTGTGTAGAGAAGGGCTCCGCAGAAGGTGGCGGCAATGAGGAAGAGGATGCTGGCGGGTTCGGCGTGGATACCGAGGCGCGGGGCGGAGACGGAAAGGATGAAGAGGCCGAGGACGGCGTCGCCGAGGGCTTCGATGCGGAGTTGCTCGAAGAGGATTTGAAAGAGCGAATGGACGGGGCGGAGAAGCACGCGGTCGAATTTCCCTTGGATGAGATACTGATCGCTGAACTGATACAGATTGACGCTGATGACGTTGAACAGGGCCATGGGGATGAGCGAGAAGCCGTAGAGGAAGAGGAGTTCATCGAAGCTCCAGCCGTTCATTTCGCGGGCGCGGCCGAAGATGAGGAAGACAACAGCGAGTCCGAAGACCGTGGCGAGGGTCATGGTGAAGACGCTGAGGAAGAAATCCCAGCGGTGTTCCATGCGCACCTTGGCGTATTGGAGCGAGTATTGGCCGAGGAGGGAGAGATAGCGCCGCATGGATCAGCCTCCGTGGATGGTGATTCTGCGGCTGAGCCGGTTCCAGAACCAGTTGCCGAACCAGAGCAGCGCGGCGATCCAGATGAGTTCGAGCAGAAGAATGCGCGCGGTTTCGGGCCACGGCATCCGGCCGAGGTAGATCATCATGGGCGTGTATCCGATGTGTTCAAACGGGAGCATGGAACTGACGGCGCGCACTGGGGCGGGAAAGAGCGTGAGCGGGACGAGCAGGCCGCTGAGCAGTTCCTGCATCCAGAATTTGAAGCGGAGCAAGCCTTGAATGCTGGTGAGCGAGATGGCGCAACTGCCGACGATGAAGTTGATGGCGGCGACAAGCAGGACGCTGCCGGCGAGCGAAAGAAGGAATGCGGCGGCGTGGGCGATGCCGGGCGGCGGATTGATGGGAAAGATGAGGGCGAGAACGATGGTGGTGGGAATGGCGAGCAGGATCGAACGGAAAGCGGCTTCGCCGAGGGCTTTGCCGATGTAGGTGAGCGGCAGGTTGACGGGGCGCATCATGGTCATGCTGACTTTGCCTTCCTGGATGTCGCCGGCTATGTCCCAATCGATGTTGTTGAAGTAGAGCGAACGGATGATCCAGCCGACGGTGACGTAGGTGATCATTTCGTCGAAGCGGAATTCGCCGAAGGTTTCGCGTCCGGCGAAAATGGCTTTCCAGAGGAAGTAGTAGACGGTGACGCTGAGGAAGTAATTGACGACGCCGGTGTAGTAGCGCAGGCGGTAGGCGAGCATATCGAGGAAGCCGATCCGTGCGAAGGCGTAGAGGACTCGTGCCGTCATGAGTGTGTGAGGGCCGAGCCCGTGTAGATCTCTTTCACGACTTCGTCGATGGATTGCTCTTCGATGGCGATGTCGGTGACTTCCACGGAATTGAGGACTTTGCGGATGACTTCGGCGGTGGAGTAGCGGCCGCGCGGGAAGTGGAGGCGGATGGAGAGATCGCTGAGGCGCTCGGCGGTGACGCCGGGCAGCGCGAGGGCCTCCAGGCGCTGGGTCTGTTCGCGGTCTTTGAGTTCGAAGCGCACGGTGTTTTCGCGCCAGAGGCGGCGCTTCAATTCGATAAGCGGCCCATCGAAGAGCAGCTTGCCTTTGTCGATGACCATGAGGCGGGCGCAGAGCTCTTCGATGTCGGCGAGATCGTGAGTGGTGAGGAGGATGGTGGTGCCGCTTTCGCGATTGACCTGTTTGAGGAATTCGCGGATGCGGTCTTTGGCGACAATGTCGAGCCCGATGGTGGGCTCGTCGAGGAAGAGGATGGGCGGGTTGTGGAGGAGTGCGGCGGCGACATCGCAGCGCATGCGTTCGCCAAGGCTGAGCTTGCGGACGGGTGTGTGGAGATACTTGCCGATTTCGAGGACTTCATCGAAGCGGCGCATGCGGGCGGTGTAGTCGGCGTCGGAGACGTTGTAGATGTTCTTGAGCAGGCGGAAGGATTCGACGGCGGCGATGTCCCACCACAGTTGCGTGCGCTGGCCGAAGACGGCTCCGATGGTGCGTGTGTATTTGGCGCGCTGGGCAAAGGGGAGATAGCCGTTGGAGACGACGCTGCCGCCGGTGGGCATGAGGATGCCGGTGAGCATCTTGATGGTGGTGGATTTGCCGGCTCCGTTGGGGCCGATGTAGCCTACCATTTCGCCGGCGGGAATGGTGAAGGAGATGGAGTCGACGGCGCGGACAGTGGTGTACTTGCGGAAGAAGAGGTTGCGGAGGGCGCCAGCGATGCCTTCGCCGCGCTGGAAGCTGCGGAATTCTTTCACGAGGTCCGCAACTTCGATCAGCGCCGGCATGGTTAATTCAAGAAGTAAGTCCGGTATAGAGTGTCCCGCTGCTTGGGGAGGAAGCCTGCGTCGCGGATGATGCGGCGGAGTTCCTCTTCGTTGGCGCGATTGCGCGCGCCGGCGGCGGAGACGACGTTTTCTTCAATCATGATGCTGCCGACATCGTTGCCGCCGAAGCGGAGGCCGAGCTGGCAGGTTTTCAATCCCTGGGTGACCCAGGAGGATTGGACATTGAGGATGTTCTCAAGATAGAGCCGCGAGATGGCGAGCGTCTTGAGGTATTCGACGGCGGTGGCTTCCTGCTTGACGAAGCGGCCGAGGGAGGTGTTTTCGCGCTGGAAAGACCAGGGGATGAAGGCGGTGAACCCGCCGGTTTCTTCCTGGATGCGGCGCACGGTTTCGAGGTGATTGACGCGCTGTTCGATGGTTTCGCCGCAGCCGAACATCATGGTGGCGGTGGTGCGCATACCGAGGCGGTGGGCGGTAAGATGGACATCCACCCATTCCTGCGTGCTGCACTTGAGGCGGCTGATGCGGTGGCGCACGGCGTCATCGAGAATCTCAGCGCCGCCGCCAGGGATGGAATCGAGGCCGGCGTCGCGGAGGCGGGCGATGGTGTCGGAGAGCGAAAGGCCGCTGACTTCGGCGATGTTGGTGATTTCGGGGGCGGAGAAGCAATGCATGTGCACGCGCGGGAACTGTTTCTTGATGGCGGTGAGCATGTTCTCATACCATTCGATCTTCAGTTCCGGGTGCAGGCCGCCCTGCATGAGGACGCCGGTGCCGCCGAGGTCGACCGTTTCCTGGATCTTTTCAAGGATGGTTTCGATGGGGAGGACGTAGCCTTCGGCATGACCCATGGGCCGGTAGAAGGCGCAGAAGCTGCAATATTCGGTGCAGAAATTGGTGTAGTTGATGTTGCGGTCAATGATGTAGGTGACGACGCCTTCGGGGTGCAGTTTGCGGCGGAGGGCGTCGGCGGACATGCCGATGCCGATGAGGTCGTCGTTCGAGAACAGATCGCAAGCTTCGCGGTGAGTCATCATACAGACACGTTGTGAATGGCGTTGTGCGCGCTATCTTTCAGGTTATCCAATTCGCGGGCGTAACGGAGATAGAGATCCATTCCTTGGTAATCGCTGTTGTTGAGTTCGAGGGCGATGTGGCGAGTGAGGTAGGTGCGGCCGAGATCGATGGGGATGTTACGGGGCGGGCATTCGGCGGCGAGCACTTCTTCGAGGTGTTCGAGGCCGTAGCGGCAGGAGGCGGCGAATAACTCGGCGAGGCCGGGGCGGATATGTTCGGGGCGGCCGGCCCAGAGGGCGAAGACCATGGGGAGGCCTGTGTAGCGGACCCATTCTTCGCCGAGGTCGAGAACGGCGTAGGTGGTGGACAGCGCGACGGGATCGAGATGCAGTGCCGGATCGCCGATGATGAGGGCGGCGTCGGCGGCGGCGAGCATGGAATCGAGATCCGCGCGCATGGGTTGGATGGAAGGCGTGCTGCCGTGGCGGTGGGCAAGGATGATGCGCGATAGCATCACTGAGGTTCGGGAGCCGATATCGGCGGCAAGGGTACGGATGGTTTCGAAGGGGACTTTGGAGACGAGGAGGATGCTGCGGACCGGGCCCCGGCAGGCAATGCCGGTGCCGGGAAGCCATTCGAGGTTCTGCCGGGCGATTTCAATGACGGGGACGATGCCGACAGCGGCGATGCCGTCCCGGACGTGGTCCGCGCAGAGGGAAGGAAGGGCGAATTCGAGGCGGACGGAATCGCCGAGCGGTGAGTGCTGCAAGCCCCATACGAGGGGCGATGTGTTGAGGTAGCTGACGGCACACACCAACGGCTTATCTGTGTTCGAGGGCTGGGGGAACAATCCTTTATTTTAGCAAAAGCATGATATCCTGATACGCGATGCTCACCCGTAGACAACTCATTGCCGGCGCTATGTCCGCGCTTCCGCTCGCGGCAAAAGGGCGGATAGATTTATCGCGTATCAGCGCGATCACCGATGAGATCGCGCGGTCGAGTCAGGATGCGGTGGCCTTTGCCAAGCAATACGGGCTGCGATGGGTGGAACTGCGTAACGTGCCGGGGCAGCGAAAGGAATACTTCACGCTTTCGGAGGCGGATTTGCTGGCCGAGGCGAAGCTGCTGGATGAGAACGGCATCCGGGTTTCGTTTCTGAATACGAGCCTGATGAAGGTGGCGATTCCGGGAATTGAGCCGGTGCGCTGGGCCAAGGAGACTCCGGAGCGGCGGGAAGCGCGGGCGAAAGCCGAGGCGGGCAAGTTCGGCCGGCGGTTGGGGGATCTCGAAAAGGCGCTGCATGCGGCGAAGGTTTTTGGCGTGGATAAGGTGCGAGTGTTTACAGGGTGGCGCGGAGCGGATGTCAAGGCGCACCTGCCTCGGGTGGCGGAGATCATCAATGAGATGGCTCCGCTGGCGGCGAAGGCCAAGACCTACCTGCTGATTGAGAATGAAGGCGCGTGCAATGTAGCGACAAGCCAGGAGATGGCGGCGCTGATGAAGATGATTCCTTCCAAGTGGGTGGGGATCAATTGGGATCCGCTGAATGAGACCAGCCAGAAGGATATTCCCTATCCGGATGGGTACAATCTGCTGCCGAAGAAGCGGATCATGAACGTACAGATCAAGGGGAGGAGCATTCTGGACGGTCCGCAGAAGCTGGATTGGCGGGCAATTTTCGATGGTCTGGTGAAGGATGGGTATAAAGGGCAAGTGGGGCTGGAGACGCACATCTTCGGGGATGGGCAGATTCAGGCTTCGCACGATTCGATGAAAGAGATTCTGAAGATCGTGAAGGCTTAGCGGACCCAACCCAGGGGATGCGAACTCTAGTGCGGGGAATGCCCGCTCGCTACTGGTTGCGCCAGGCGGGTTGTGTCCAGGCGGTGGTTCCGTTAGAGGATTCGATGCGTGCCCGTACGTAAGGCTGGTCACTGCGTAAGGTGTAGGAAGACTGAAGATCGCGGCTTTGGGCAAGGATTTCGCCGCGGGCTCCGATGAAATAGGTGACATACTTCTGGTCTCCCGTGCGGGAGATCCGGAGCGAGAGACCTGTGGGGGACCGTTCGACGGTTTCGAGCGTGACTCCCGTGGAGGAATAGAAATCGCCGGAACGAAGAGCGGCGGCGATTTGCGAGGCTTCGAGGGCTTCGGCGCGGACCATCACCCAGCCCCGCCCGGGGTTGGAAAAGGTGGGGCCGAATTTCTTGAAATAGTGGGCATCGTCGACAGCGATGCCGTAAAGGCGGCGGCCGGCGGTGAGGAGGGCATCCCACATTTCATCGAGAGATTCGGAGTCGCCACCGCCATGGTTATTCACTTCGGGATGTCCGTTATAGATTTCGAAGTGGGTCAAGTGCTCGATCGGGATGAGATCCTTCGAGGTCATGGACCAGTGGAAATTGGGGTGATTGAGGGAGGGGATGGCGCCTTTCTGACGGATGAGATCGATGTTTTTGCGGATGGTTTCGACGAGAGTCGTTCCGGGTTGGGGGAGGATGAGTTCCTTGAGGTCGATGGCGTTGATGTGGACAGGCCGCTGTTGGAAGCTGGTGGTAACCTCTTCGCCTTGCATGAGGAGGAATTTCTCCCGGGCGGCGATGATGGGGTTGAAGCGATCGACCTCGGTGAGGTAGTTGTGATCGGAGAGCACGAGGAAACGGTAGCCGTTTTCGCGATACCAAGTGGCGACCTCGAGGGGGCTGGAGTCGCCGTCGCTGTTCAGGGTGTGGGTATGGAGATTGCCCTTGTACCATTTGGCGGTGGCGGCGGCGGGAGCTTCAAATAGGGAGGCCAGCCCCAGAAGCAGTGCTGCTGTGGAGGCCAGGACGATTCTCTTCACGGACGGATCTTCTTTCCGCCATCTCCTGAAGATGGCTTGCGGTTGCTGCGATTCAGGATATCGCAAAGGGACTGCAAGGTATCGACAGGCCGCTTCCTCTGCCTCTTCGCTTGGCGGCAGGGGGCATGCTCCACGAGAGAAATCAACGAAAACACGATGCACATGCTGCCCACGGAATTGGACTCCAAATGGACTCCACGGCAGGAGGTTTGAGGGTGGGGTGGCGGTAAGTGTTTGAGGAATTTGGTGGACCTGGAGAGATTCGAACTCTCGACCTCTTCCATGCCATGGAAGCGCGCTCCCAACTGCGCCACAGGCCCACTGGAGTTCTTTCAAAGTATAACACACATCGCCCTGGTGTCATGATGCCTTCTCCCCGAAAATTACGCGTTTCTAGGAGCGGATATAATGAAAGCTGCATCCGCACCGGAGGGTACCTGTCATGAACCGTTGGATCTCTTTCGCATGCGTTCTGCTCATGGCCACCGCAGCCTTCGCAGAGGAGCGCAAACGGCGCGTCGCAGTTCTTGACTTCGACTACTCCACCGTTCGCACCTACGTCGCCTCCATCTTCAACTCCGATGTCGATGTCGGCAAGGGTGTCGCGGACCTCCTTGTCGACAAACTCGTATCGAGCGGACAATACGAGGTTTACGAGCGTAAGGCACTGGAGAAAATCATGCAGGAGCAGAATTTCTCCAACAGCGACCGCGCCAATCCCGCCACTGCGGCTCGACTCGGCCAATTGATCGGAGTCGACGCCATCGTCATGGGCTCCATCACGCAATTCGGACGCGACGACAAAACCACCGAAGTCGGCGCCATTGGCCGCGTCACAGGCCGCTATGGCATCTCCGGCGTTGGAAAGAAGAGCTCGAAAGCCGTCGTCGCGCTCAGCGCCCGCATCGTCAATGTCGACACCGCCCAGATCATGGTGACCGCCAGCGGCACGGGCGAATCTTCGCGGTCTGGAACGGCATTGCTCGGCTCCGGCGGCGGCCAGTCCGCCTCCGGCGGTGGCTACTACGACATGAGCAGCCGTAATTTCGCCAGCACGCTCATCGGCGAGGCCGTCATCAAAGCATCCGAAGCCACCGCCCGCCAACTCGATGCATCCGCGTCCCGAATCGCTCTCCGCACCGTTGTCATCGAAGGGCTTGTCGCCGACGCCACCAACGGCATTCTCATCCTAAACATCGGCAAAAGAGCGGGCCTCAAAGTGGGCGACCGGCTCGCCGTCAGCCGCCCCGGCCGCGAAATCAAAGACCCCGCCACCGGGCGCGTTCTGAAACGGATCACCGACCAGCTCGGCGAAGTCGCCATCACCGAAGTCGACGATCTTTCCGCTACCGGCAAGTTCACCGGCACGGGTGAACCGAAGGTCGGCGACATTGTCAAAACCCCCGAAAAATAGCCACTGCCGATAGGCAAGCAGAGGACGTCAGCCATGCATTTCCAAGTGGGCCAGCGTGTAGGCGATTACGAAATCGTCCAGATTCTCGGCGCGGGCGGGATGGGAAAAGTCTACAAAGTCCGCAACATCATCTCCGACCGCTTCGAGGCCATGAAAGTCCTGCTCCCCGATCTCGCCGGCGACCCCGACCTCGCCGACCGCTTCCTCCGCGAAATCAAAGTGCAGGCATCGCTCTCCCATCCCAACATCGCCAGCCTCTACACGGCCATGCGCTATGAAAATCAGCTCCTCATGCTGATGGAATTCGTCGAGGGCTCATCCATCGAGTCCTTGATCGCCAATGGTCCGCTGCCCATCTCGCAGGCCATCGCCTTCACCGTGCAAGTGCTCGATGCGCTGTCCTACGCTCATTCCAAAGGTGTCGTGCACCGCGACATCAAACCCGCCAACATGATGGTCACTCCCACCGGCGAAGTGAAACTCATGGACTTCGGCATCGCCCGCATGAAGGCGGACAAACGTCTCACGCAAACCGGCCGCACGCTCGGATCGCTGTACTATATGTCACCGGAGCAGATTCGCGGCGAAAAGGAACTCGACGCCCGCTCCGACATCTACTCGCTTGGGATCGCCCTCTACGAAATCGTAACCGGCAAGCGTCCGTTTGAAGCCGACAGCGACTTCTCGATCATGGCCGCTCATCTCAATGCGCCCCCAACTCCCCCCGTCGAGATCGACCCTCGGCTCCCACCCCAGTTCAGCGAGATCGTACTGATGGCCCTCGCCAAGGATCCGGCGGGCCGTTTTCAGTCCGCGGCTGCTTTTCGTGCCGCCTTGCTCACCATCGGCAATCGTATGGATGCCACCGCCGTCGCTTCGCCGCGGCCGGCGGACAACGCCCCCATCGCGCCTCCCCCTGCCGCGGTTGCCGCCACCGCTCGCACCCACCGCGGGATGTACATGGCCATTGGCTCGCTTGTGACCGTCGCCGTTCTGATCATCGCCGCGATTCA
>CAYOBO010000053.1:0-41634 GCA_964402295.1 uncultured Candidatus Solibacter sp.
AGTTCGGCGACGGGACGGCCGCTGATGCGCCCAATGGCATCCCACATGGCGTGCTCCACGCCGGACCAGCCTTGCGTGCGGGACTCGCCGGAATTCATCTGGAGGCGGCGCATATGGCGGTCGACGGCGAACAGGTCATCGCCGACGAGCGTGGGTTTGACCCAATTGTTGAGGAGATTGGCATCGATGCCGATGAAGGAGGTTCCGGTGATGCCTGAGTCGGTGTGGACGCGGGTGACGGGATAGCGGTAGGCGCGCAACGGGTCCGGCTTGCCGCCATCCGGGACGCGAACGGTGAAGGATTCGATTTCGGTGATTTTGACGCGTGGCGCCGGCGCGGGGAGTGCCGCACTGGAACCGAGAAGGGCGGCGAGCGCGGCGCGGCGGGTAGTGATGGGTGGAGACATACGGTGCCGCGTGGCAGTATATCAAGTCAAGCAGGACGGAATGCGCCGCCAAAAATAGGCGTATGCTTTTAGCTATTGGAGGCAGGCTATGATTGACGAAAACAAACGGCCCTTGACGGACCCGACTGCCGGGGCGGAGACCTTCGAGGATGCCGCGCCGCTCGATACGGCGCTGTGCCTGTCCGGCGGCGGATACCGCGCGATGCTGTTTCATCTCGGAACGCTGATCCGGCTGAATGAGGCGGGATTGCTGCCGAAGATTGCGATGTATTCGAGCGTTTCCGGCGGTTCCATCACCAATGGAGTGCTGGGGCTGGCGTGGCACAAACTGAATTTCGATGGGGCGGGAGTAGCCTCGAACCTGATGCCGCTGGTGGTGGACAAGGTGCGGACTCTGGCGGATGTGACCGTGGATGAGGAGTCGATTGTCGAGGGCTTGTTGTGGTTCGGCACGGTGTCGGACCATGTGGCGGCGGATTACGACAAGTATCTGTTTCACGGAGCGACATTGCAGCAGTTGCCGGATACGCCGCGGTTTGTATTCAATGCGACGAATGTACAGACGCGGTCGTTGTTCCGGTTTTCCAAGCCCTATATCGCGGATTACCGCATCGGATTGTGGCGAAATCCGAATGTGGCGATTGCGAAGGCGGTGACGGCATCGTCGGCGTTTCCTCCGGTGCTTTCGCCGTGCACTCTGAAAGCCGAGGAAACGGATTGGGAAGCCGAAGGGCGCGGGGATCTTTGCCAGAAACCGTTCCACACGAAACTGGTGCTGACCGATGGGGGCGTGTACGACAATCTGGGGTTGGAGTCGCCATGGAAGCGGTGCAAGACGATTTACGTGAGCGATGCCGGTGGGGCGACGCCGGCGGAGAAGGATCCGGATAGGAACTGGGTGGGGCATAGCAAGCGCGTGCTGGATTTGATCGACACGCAGGTGCGGAGTTTGCGCAAGCGGATGCTGATCTCGGCCTATCGGACGAAGGAGAAAAGCGGGGCGTATTGGGGAATCCGGCAGGATATCGCCGAGTA
The DNA here is from genome assembly GCA_964402295.1 of uncultured Candidatus Solibacter sp. GTDB lineage: Bacteria > Acidobacteriota > Terriglobia > Bryobacterales > Bryobacteraceae > CADEFT01. Next base: position 1,443 of record CAYOBO010000053.1, read on the forward strand.
CAAGGCCGCCGGGCGGCTGGATGTGCCTTTCGCGCGGAGCTTGGAACTGGCGAATACGGCGACCCGTCTGAAGAAAATGGATGACCTGTTGCAAGAGCGGCTGATCAATTGGGGCTATGCGATCACGGATGCGGCTGTGCGGAGTTACGCCCATCCGGAACTGGCCGGGCCGAAAGGATTGCCGTATCCGGGAAGCGGTATCTGATGGGGGAAGGGAATCGAATCGAAGATGGAGGATGAACTGGAATATATGAAACGGAGTTTTGCATTCTTTGCTTTCGCCGCGGTTCTGGCGGCGCAGACCGCGGCGCCGGACGCACAGGTGGTGCAGCGGATGGCCCGTGCCATCCAGAAAGAGATTTACACACTCCCCACGTACGGGGTGTTTGACGACATCCGGTTCAGCATCAAGGATGGAACGGTGGTGTTGAAGGGATTGGCATCGCGGCCGACGCTGAAATCGGCGGCCGAGCAGGTGGCGAAGAAAGTGGAAGGCGTGCGGAAGGTGGTGAATAACATCGAGGTTCTGCCGCTTTCGCGCAACGACGACCAGATCCGCGCCCGAGTCTACATCAATCTATACCGGCATCCCATGCTACAGCGGTATGCCAGCTCGCGGGGGAATGTCTGGCTGAGTTCGACGAACGTCAATTTCGGCATTACGCAGGATCCGCCCCTTGGGTATCACGCCATCCACATCATCGTCAAGAACGGGAACGTGACGTTGGAAGGCGCGGTGGACAATGCCGGCGACCGGGCGATTGCGGAGATTCAGGCCAATTCCGTGCCGGGTGTGTTCAACGTGGAGAACCGCCTGGCCGTGTTGAACGATGAAGTGCCGGCGGAAATGAAGAAGAGCAAGTAGCCGGAACGTTTGCCAAGGGCGCCTACCACTTGGGAATGGGGGCGCCTTTCGATTTTTCGGCGTACTGGCTGGGAATGGCCTGTCCGTGGGCGGGCATCGCTTTGAGGGCCGCCTGAAGCTTCTGGAGCGATGGCGCGCTGCGGATGGGTTGTTTCTCCTCGGGATCCTGTTGCAGGTCGAACAGCCGGCCGTCGCCGTACAGCTTATAGCGTTGGTCGCGGACGAAGCGGATTTCGGGATGAGTGTAGGGGGTATCGTATGTTTCGGAGTAGGGGCGGGGGAAATAGTAGGAATAAATCCACTCGCGCGGATGGCCCTTCTCTCCCTTGAGTTGGGGAAAGAAGCTGCGGCCGTCGAAGCTGCGCGACGGCGGTAGTTTTGCGCCGATGGCATCGGCCAGGGTGGGCAGGAAATCCGACGGGTCGACGAGATCATCGAGCACGCGGCCGCCTTTTACAATCCCTGGGGCGTAGACGATGAGCGGGACGTGGGTGCCGCCGTCGGTGGCCGAGCCTTTGTCGCCGTGAATGGTGCGGCCGTTGAGCTGCGAATGCAGATTATGGGTGGTGCCGTTGTCGGAAGTGAAGATGAGGATGGTGTTGCGCGTGAGGTTGAGATCTTCCAGTTTTTTCACGAAGCGGCCTACGATTTTATCGGTGTAAGCCACCATATCCTCGAAATTTTTCTGGTGGTTCTTGGAGTTGCGGTCGGCGGAGTCGGGCGTGGGGTCAAAGGGGCCGTGCGTCAGAGCCATCGGGTAATAGGCGAAGAAGGGGCGGGTTTTGTTGCGTTCGATGAAATCGAGAAGGAAGCCGGAGTAGTGATCGGGACCGTAGTCGTTCTTCGTGGCCGGTTTCAATTTGCCATTGACTTCCATGGACGGATTCCAGTAGCGGTTGCGGTTGGTGAGGGCCGTGTTCCATAGGCACCATTCGTCAAAACCGGATTGGGCGGGCGAGGTGCCATCGACGTTTCTACTGCCCTGGAGTTGCCATTTGCCGGCGATGGCGGTGGCGTAGCCTGCATCCTTGAAGAGCCTGGCGAAGGTGTATTCGCCTGGGCGAAGAGCGCCGAAATCGGTATAGTTGCGGACGTTGCTCAGGCCCGTCATCAGCGAGACGCGGGTGGGTGTGCAAAGCGGAGTGGAGTAGCAGTGGTTGAACCGGATGCCACTGTCGGCGAGGCGGCTGAGCACTGGCGTCGAGTATTGCTTGCTGCCGTAGGGAGCGAAACACTCGTAGCCGACATCGTCCGCGAGGATGAGCACGATATTCGGCTTGCGCGGGGCCGGTTGGGCCGCGGCGGCCGCGGTGAGAAGGAATTGGCGGCGAGTGAATGGCATAGCTTGTTCCCCTGTATCGTATCGCTATCCGGGGATACGTGCCCGGTGCTACCTTAGAATCGGCGATGCTCGAGAAAATCGATCTTTCCAAGACCATAGACGAGGGAATCTACAAGAAGCGGATCACAGAATTGCGGGCGCGGCTGTACGTATTGCAGCGGCAGTGCTGGGATGCGGGAGTCCCGTCGATTCTGGTGTTCGAAGGATGGGGGGCATCGGGCCGCGGCGCGATGGTGAATTTCCTGACTCAAAACCTGGAGCCGCGTGTGTTCCGGCTGCACATGATCCTTGCCCCGCGGACGGCGGAGGCATCCATGCCCTGGCTATGGCGATTCTGGGTGAGAATCCCGAATCGCGGCGAGATGGCGATCTTCGACCAGAGCTGGTACCGCAGGGTGCTGATCGACCGTGTGGAAAAGCGGGTCGGCAAAATGGTGTGGAAGCAGGCCTTCGAGGATATCAACGATTTCGAGCGTGCGCTGGCCGATGACGGCTACTTGATTCACAAAGTATTTCTGCATATCAGCCGGGACGAACAGAAACGCCGGTTGAAGGCTATGGCGAAGGATCCGATTTCGAAGAAAATGCGCGATCCCGAGGACCGGCTGCAACAGAAGCACTACAAGCATTACTTCACGGCGGTGGAGGAGATGCTGATGCGCACGGAGACGGAATGGGCGCCGTGGACGATTGTGGAGGCCAACGACGCCCGGTTTGCCCGGGTGAAGGTGTTTGAGACGGCGATTCAGCGGCTGGAATCGGCGCTGGCGCGGCGGGTAGAGGAGAAGCGGTAGCCATGCTCGAAAATATCGATCTGACACAGAAGGTGAGCGAGAAGGAATACGAGTATTATCTGCCTCTGTATCAAGCGCAAATGCGCGAACTGGCCTATCAATTGTATCTGCGCAAGCGGCTGCTGATTGTGGTGTACGAAGGATGGGACGCGGCGGGCAAGGGCGGCAACATCCGGCGCGTGACGGCACGGCTCGATCCGCGGGGGTATGAAGTGTTCGCGATTTCGGCGCCCTCCGGCGAGGACAAGACCCATCACTATCTATGGCGTTTCTGGCGGCGCCTGCGTCCACCGGAAGAGAAGCAGGTGCTGATTTTCGACCGGAGTTGGTACGGGCGTGTGCTGGTGGAGCGCGTGGAAGGCTTCGCCCAAGAGCATGAGTGGAAGCGGGCCTACCGGGAGATCAATCATTTCGAGCGGCAATTAACCGATTCCGGGGCCATTCTTGTGAAGTTCTGGATGCATATCAGCCCGCAGGAACAACTGAAGCGCTTCAAGGAGCGCGAGGATAAGCCTTACAAGTCGTGGAAGCTGACGGGCGAGGATTGGCGGAATCGCGACAAGTGGCCGCAGTACAACGAAGCGGCGGAGGAGATGCTGCTCAAAACCAGTACGATTCATGCGCCGTGGACGATTGTCGAAGGCAACTACAAATGGTTTGCGCGGGTGAAGTGTTTGCGCGCGCTGGTGGAGCGGACCAGCCGGGAATTGAACTACCGCCCGAAAATCTACAAAGCCACGCCTCGATCGGAATAAATCGCCCCGCCGGAGGAATTTCATCTCAGAAGTTCTGGAAAGGCGGGTGGACATGGTAAGCTCCACGTCAGTGGCGATCGATCCCATAGTGGCCGGCGGCAATCGATGCCGCGATTGGGCGGTGAGCTCGGAGTTGGAGTGGCTGGAAACGAACGGGGCGGGTGGCTTCGCCATGGGCACCGTTTCCGGGGCCAATACGCGCCGCTATCACGGATTGCTGGTGGCTTCGATGCGTCCTCCGGTGGAGCGGCAGATGCTGCTCTCGCGAATGGAAGAAGAGGTTCGGTGCGGCGGAGAGATTGCGAATCTCGGGGCCGCGCAGTATCCGGGAGTAGTGGCGCCATGCGGGTATCGACTGCTCGAGCAGTTCCGGCTGGATCCATTTCCCGTGTGGGTGTACCGGGTGGGAGGCGCGAGAGTGGAGAAACGGGTGTTTCTGGTGCGGGGGCAGCAGACCGCCGTGATCGCCTATTGCGCCTCAGAGCGGTGTGCGATTCACGTGCGGCCGTTTCTGGCGTTTCGCGATTACCACTCTCTGCGCCATGCCGGCGATGCGTTCCCCATCGCGGTGGAATCCGATGGGCGGACGTTGTCGGTGCAGGCGTTCGCGCCCGGGCCACGGCTGCGCTTCCATCATAATGCGCGCGGCTTCGTTTCCGGCGGCGATTGGTATTACCGCAACGAATACCGCGAGGAGATGGAGCGGGGCCTGGATTTTCAGGAAGATCTCTACTCGCCGGGCTGGTTCGATTTTGAGCTGGAGGCGGGGGAGGCGGGGTTTATCGTGGCGACGGCCGAGGATGCCGCCGCACCGCGATGGGATGCCGTGCGGGATTGGGAGCGCGAACGGCGCAAGCAGGGCGATTGGCCGAATCGGCTGGAATCGGCGGCCGAGCAGTTCCTCGTGCGGCGGGCCGATGGATCGCCGACGATCCTTGCCGGGTATCCCTGGTTCACCGATTGGGGCAGGGATACGATGATCTCGATTCCGGGATTGCTGCTGTCACGAGGGCGAATGGAGGAAGCGCGCGAGATTCTGCGTGGATTTCTCACGCATCGCAATCAAGGGCTGATTCCGAATCGCTTCCCCGATCGAGGGGAGGCCCCGGAATACAACACGGCCGATGCCACCTTGTGGATGTTCCTTGCGGCGTGGGGATTGCGCGGGGATGCGGGATCGCGGGAATTCTTGCGGGATACGTTTTATCCGGCGGCGCGCGAAGCGATTGCCTGGCACAGGCGCGGAACGCATTACGAGATCCGCGTGGATGGGACCGACGGTTTGCTCTCAGCCGGCTATGCGGGGACGCAGTTGACATGGATGGATGCCAAGGTGGGGGATTGGGTGGTGACTCCGCGGCATGGGAAGGCGGTGGAGATCAACGCGCTCTGGTACAACGCACTCCGCATGACGGCATGGTGGGCGAGGGAGTTTGGCGATGCGGAGTATGCGGCGGAGCTGGACGGGGACGCCGAACGGGTGGAGGCGAGCTTCGCGAGGGCGTTTTGGAATGAGCGGCGGCAGTGTTTGTATGACCGCATTGGTCCGGAAGGACCGGACGACCGGCTGCGCCCGAATCAAATTCTTGCCGTGAGTCTGCCGTTCCCCCTGATGGCGGAATGGCAGCGGCAGTCCATCGTGCGAGTGGTGGAGGAGGAACTGTTGACGCCCGTGGGACTGCGCACGCTCGAGCGGGGGCATGCGGAGTACCGGGGACGCTATGCGGGCGGTCCGTGGGAGCGCGATGGCGCGTATCATCAGGGGACGGTGTGGCCGTGGTTGCTGGGGCCCTTTATCGACGCGCGGCTGGCGGCGTTCGGCGCGGCGGAGGAAAATGTGCGCTTTTGCCGGAGCCTGGTGCAAGGGATGTGGCCCGAACTGGAGCGTGGGTGCCTCGGTTCGATCGGGGAGATCTATGAGGGCGACGCGCCGCATCGTCCGGTGGGTGCGGTGGCGCAAGCCTGGAGCGTCGCCGAATTGCTGCGGGTGTGGAAGAAATTAGAGGGCGAGGCGCCGGCGTACTAGCCGGACCGTATCTTCGGGGTGCGGGATGCGGAGCACATCGAATCCCGCGGCGCGGCCGCTCATCTCGCCGGCTTGGCTGTCTTCCACCACCAATGCCTTGCGGACGCCGAGATGCTCGGCTGCTTTGCGATACGGTTCCGGGTCCGGCTTATGGCGGGTGACGTCTTCGGCGAACACCGTGACGGCGAGGGACGCAAGCAATCCGCCGGCCTCAAGGACGGGTTCGACTTCGCTGCGGCGGCTGGAGGTGACGACGCCTACCGGAAGGCGCAGTGAGGCAACGAAATCGACGATGCCTGGCGCGAACGGCAACTGGTTGCGCATGCGCGCGCGGAATAACTCCGTCTTGTCCCCGTAACGGGCATAGATGGTTTCGGGGGACACGGGCGGATCCGCCATGGCCGAGAGTTCCTCGGCCATGCGGCGATCCGAGATCCCGATGAAATGGGCGTGGTAGTAGTCCCAGGTGAAGTCGATGCGCAGCGGGGCCAAAACCTCGCGCCAGCAATCGAAATGGATGGGCTCGCTATCGACGATGACGCCGTCGAAATCGAAGAGAATCGCCTCGTAGGTCATCCTGGGCCTTAACGGGCGTACTGGAGGGATTGAATCATCCGCTCGAAGTAGGGCTGGGCCTTGGGGTATTCGGCTTCGGGCGCGATGAGGATCATGTAGAGCAACCCTTGGGGATGCGCAACGGTGACGACTGCGTCCACTTCGCGCTGGCCCTGAAACGCCGAGGAATTGAAGAATACGTTCAGCAACGCGTTGGACCCGGCGGTTTGAAATCGCCGGGTCTGCTCTCCGCTCGGTTTCATGTTGCGGTTGTTCTTGAGCATCTGGTCGAGAAACGCCTTGGTGTCATTTTCGAGATTGACCGGGCTGCGTGTCTGCGCCAAACCCACGATGGCGCCATAGGCGATCTCGGCATTGCCATTGGTTTCAGCGATTCCGTCGCGCGAGGCGATGGTTACTTCCGTCGATTGCTGGTTCTGGAACACTTCCCAGTTGGCGGGATATTGGAAAGCGAGTCCCTTGGAGTTGAATTGCTTCATCTGGCCGTTGGGGCGGGCGGTGACGCCGCCGCTGTCGGCGCGGAAGTTCGTGTTGGCCTTGGGGGGCACGGGGAGTCCGTTGATGATGCCTTTGATACGGTTGAGATCGGCAGTGTCGCCCTTGGTGTATTGGCGCGCCGGCATGAGGCGCACTTCGGCGGAGACGGCTTTGACGCGGTTGCCGGGATTGGGGTGATCGGAGAGGAATTGGGGAATGGAGCGGCCGGAGCTTTGTTCTTGCGCTTCGAGTTTCTCGAAGAATTTCGCCATCTCGATGGGGTCGTATCCGGCTTTCGCCATCATGCGCGCGCCGAGCAGATCGGCGTCGCTTTCGGCGTTGCGGGAGAACTTCAGCAGCAGGGAATTGGCGCCGAGGCCGGCGCCCATCTGCGCCAGTTGGCCGAGGATGCCGCCACCGCCCCCGAGCATGGCGCCGCCGAGTCCGGCGAGCAGTTGCAGGGCTTGGGCCTTGGTGACCTGCGCGGTGCCATGGCGCAGCGCCACGTGGGCGACTTCATGAGCCACGACGCCGGCGATCTGCGCTTCGTTGTCGGCGGCCAGGATCAAGCCGGTGTGCACGTAGGAAGGGCCGCCGGGAAGAGCGAACGCGTTGATGGATTTGTCATAGACGACCTTGAAGGTGTACGGATATTGGCCGGCCTCGGGCTGGGCGATGAGTTTCTTGCCGATGCGGTTGACGTAGTCCACCAGTTGCGGGTTGTCCACAACGGCCACCTGTTTTTCGATCTCGGCCGCAGCTTCCTTACCCAGTTGGATATCCTGTGCCGGCGAGAAAAGATTCCAACCGGGCTTGATATTCTTGGGTTTTTGCGCAAACGAGATTGCCGCCGCGAAAAGCACCAGGCCCGCCACGAGTTTGGCCAACGGTTTCAAATGGTACACCCTCCTGCGTGTAGATGCGGTGCTCGCGGCGCCTGTTACGATCGGCGGGGCGCGTTACCGCAACCCCTCCAGTATAAAATGAAGTATGTTACAGCCCACTGAGAAGATCTGGCATAACGGCAGATTCATTGCCTGGGATGATGCCAAGATCCACGTTCTGTCCCACACCGTCAGCTACGCCAGTGCGGTATTCGAAGGTCTTCGCTGCTACCACACTTCCTCCGGCCCGGCCATTTTCCGGCTGAAGGAACATGTCCGGCGGCTGGTGGATTCGGCGAAGATCTACCGCATGGAGCTTCCTTTCGACGCCGCGGCGCTTTGCCAGGCCATGGTGGATCTGGTACGCGTCAACCGGCTGGAATCGTGTTATCTCCGGCCCATCGCGCTTCGCGGATATGGGGAAATGGGCGTGCTCGGGATCAAGAACCCGACCGATATCTACATCGCCTGTTGGGAATGGAGCAAGTATCTGGGCGAATCGGCGCTGGCCGAGGGCGTGGATGTTTGCGTCTCCTCCTGGAAGCGCATCGCGCCGAATACGCTGCCGGCGCTGGCGAAAGCGGCTTCGAACTACATGAACTCGCAACTGATCCGCATGGAGGCGCAGGCCAACGGTTACGCCGAGGGCATTGCTCTCGATGAGCAGGGCTACGTCAGCGAGGGATCGGGCGAGAACATTTTCGTCGTGCGCGACGGCAAGTTGCACACTCCGCCGTTGGGTGCGTCGGTGCTTCCGGGAATCACACGCGATTCGATTCTCTGCCTTGCCGCTGAGTTGGGCATCCCTGTCGTCGAGGGCATCATTCCGCGAGAGATGCTCTACATCGCCGATGAAGTGTTTTTCACCGGAACCGCCGCGGAGATCACTCCCATCCGGAGCGTGGATAAAATCCAGGTCGGTACGGGACGCCGCGGACCGGTGACGGAGCGCTTGCAGAAGGAGTTCTTCCGTATCCTCAACGGGGAGACCGAGGACCGGCATGGGTGGCTGACCCGAGTGCCGGCGCCCGTCGCGGCGTAGCGGAATCGCGATAGCATATCCTTACAGATTTGCCGGATATGCTTCGTATCGCACTTCTATTCTGGGTGGCATTGCCGGCGCCCGCCGAGCAACCGGACTTCGGGAAATCCTTGTGGCCGGTGCTCGAAAAAGCGCAGTGCCGGCAGTGCCACAACGACAATGGCGTGGCGTCCACCACGCGGCTGCTGTTCCCGCGCGAAGACGCCGGTGCGGCCGATATCGCCGCCTTCGGGCTTTCGCTGCGGGCGTTCGTGAACGGGGCCAATCCCGAGGAATCGGTATTGTGGCGCAAGCCGACGCATCGCACCGCGCACGGCGGCGGGGAAAGGATCCGCCAGAACACAGGCGAGGAAGCCGCGCTTTGGACCTGGGTGAAGCATCTGGCGGCACTGCCGGAAATTCGCCTCGCGGCGCGGGCCGTTTCCGAACGCAAGGAGAAGCATGTGCTGCGGCGATTGACGCATGCCGAGTACAACAACACCGTGCGCGATCTGTTGGGCGATGAAACGAAGCCTGCCGACCAGTTTCCCAAGGAAGATTTCGTGCATGGGTTCACCAACCAGGCCGATGGGCAGTCGATTTCGCCGTTGCAGGCGGAGGCCTATGCGAAGGCCGCGGAGAAGCTGGCTCGGAATGCCTTTGCCAAAGGGGACAGGCGGAAGCTGATTCCGTGTGCGCCATCGGATGCCTGCCGCGGTGAGTTTATCCGCGCGTTCGGGCGGAGGGCGTTCCGCCGCCCGCTGACAGCGGTTGAGGTGCAACGATACAGCGCGCTGCATGCCCGCGAGAGCGATTTTTTGAAGGGATCGCAAAACGTCGTGGAAGCGATGCTGCAATCGCCGCATTTCCTGTTTCACCTGGAGCAGGGCGGCTATCGAACGGCGAGCAGGCTTTCCTACTTTCTCTGGGACACGATGCCCGATGAGACATTGCTGGAGGCGGCTGCAAAAGGGGAGTTGGATGACCGGCAGGGGGTCGAGCGGCAGGTGCGGCGCATGTTGCGCGATGCCCGGGCGCAGGCCGCCTTCGATGCGTTTCTGTTCGAGTGGCTGCGGCTCGACCGGCTGCGTGGCGCATTGCGCGACCGGCGATTGTTTCCCGAGTATTCCCCGGAGCTTGTCGGGCTGATGATCGAAGAGACGACGCGGTTGTTTCGTTCGCTGGTCTGGGAGAACGGAAACTTTCTCGATTTCTTTCGCGGGGACTCGACACACCTGGTGCCGGAACTGGCGCGATTGTACGGCGTGGAAGCAGGCGCCGAGCCGTGGGCCCGCGTGACTCTGCCGCCCTCCAGCATGCGCGCGGGGATTCTCGGACAGGCATCGTTTCTGACATTGACCTCCAAGCCCGCTGAGACATCTCCCACCGAGCGCGGACTCTTCGTCCGTGAGCACTTCCTGTGCCAGCAGGTGCCCCCGCCACCGCCCGGTGTGAACGCGACACTGCCTCCGGTGACCGATGAACAGCCGGTCACGCAGCGGGAGCGCTTGCAGGTGCACCTGAGCAATCCGGTGTGTGCGAGTTGCCACTCGCTGGTGGATCCGATCGGATTCGGGCTGGAGAACTTTGACGCCATCGGGCGGTTTCGGGAGAAGGAACTGCTGGTGGTGTATCCCACCGCGGACGAGTTGAAGACGAAGCGAAAGACCAAGCCGACGGAGTATCAATTGCCGATCCGTGCGCAGGGCGAGGTGCGGGGTATTGCGGGCTCGACGTTTTCCTCGCCACGGCAATTGGGCGAGTTGCTTGCGTCGCAGCCGAGTTGCCAGAAGTGTGTCGTGAAGCAACTGTTCCGTTACGCAATGGGGCGTCTCGAAGAAGCCGGCGATGGGGCGGTGATCGAAGAGGCTTTCGAGCGTTTTCGCCGGTCGCAGTTCCGGTTTCAGGAGCTTATAATGGCGATATCGGTGGCCCATGCGGGAGTGCCCGCGGCCCGGAATCGAGGAGGCAACTAAGAGGATGCCCGCACGAATCACACGCCGCACCTTGTTGCGCGGATGGGGAGTGACGCTGGGATTGCCCCCGCTGGAGGCGATGTTCAACTCGAGCGGCACTGCCTACGCCGCCACGGCAAAGCCTGTCGAACCGCGATTCGTCTTCTGGTTTAACGGGAATGGCATTCCCGAGAAATACTGGATTCCCCAGGGGGAAGGCGCTGATTTTGAGTTCACCCCCTGCTTGTCGCCGCTGGCCCCGTTTCGAAAGGACATCCATGTCGTGAGCGGGCTCGATAGCCCCGCGGCGCGTCTTCCCGGGCCCGGCAACAGCCACTATCCTTCGATGAGCGCGCTGCTTTCGGGCAAGCCCTACACAGGACGCGGCGCCGGCGGCATGTCCTTCGATCAATACGTGGCGCGCAAGGCCGGCGAGTCATACCGTTTTCGTTCCTTGCAGATCGGGGTGTCGCAGGAGAGCTTCGGCGAGGCGATCCAGCGCAACATGAGTTGGGCGGACCGCGACCGTCCGCTGCCGCCGGAGATGCTGCCGCACCGCCTGTTCGACCGCCTCTTCGGCGTGCGCGATCGGGCCTCGATCGACCGGCAGAAAAGCATCCTCGATGCCGTGCAGGAAGAGGCGCGGAGTGTGCGCGAACAACTCGGCGCAGCGGACCGCCAGCGGCTGGAAGAGTATCTGAGCTCGGTGCGGGATCTGGAAAAATCCATCGCCAGCCTGCCGCCGGAGTACAAGACGGTGGTGGAGCGTCCGGACGAAGGCGGCGATTTGCGCGACTGGCCGCGCATCGCCAAACTGCAAAGCGATTTGCTGGTGCATGCCTTCGCCAGCGGGCAGACGCGCGTGGCCAGTTACATGTTGACGAAATGCCAGGGGCTGTCGCGGTTCCCATGGCTGGGGCACACGGCGCAGCGCCACCACGAGTACACGCACGGGCAGGTGGAAACGCCGCGCGGGATGCGCATCCTGCGCGACATTTGCCGCTGGCATGTGGAGGAGTTTGCCTACCTGGTGGGCAAGCTCAAGTCCACGCCGGAAGGGGCGGGAAACATGCTGGACAACACCTGCCTGCTGTTCGTGCACGAGCACGCCGAAGCCAATTCGCACAAGAACAATAACCACGCGGTGCTGCTCGCCGGACACGCCGGGCGCATGAAAACCGGCCTGCACACGCGCACGACAGGCACGTTGGGCGACCTGTATCAGACGCTGGCCGATGAGGTGTTGGGCACGCGGATCGATCCCTTTCCGACGGCTGAGAAGAAGTTGACGGAGATTGTTTAGAACGCTGCGGCGGCCGTGACGTCAGCATAGACAGAGACGACGCGGTCCAGATGGACGATGCTAAAGCTCTCCGCCACCGTACCGCCCGCGCCCGCCACGGCGAGTTCTCCACCAGCCTGGTTCGCCTGACCCCCCATGTTCATCGGCGTTCCGATGCCTTGTCTTTGTTTGTACCTCAGCCATAGGAAAAAGTAGCCCTCGTCGTATCACTGGGAAGCAGGCGGGTCAGGAAGCCGGCAGGCGCGGCCGGGAAAAATGCGGTGGCGGTGGCGCGCCACAAAATCATAGGCTGCGATTCCCGGGCCGTTGGCAATCGGAGTAAAGAGCAGCAGCACCGCCGCGACGATGACCCGCCGCCACGTGGGCGCAACAGGAGCAGGCGCCAGTGCGATCAGCGCGCATACTATCAGCCAGAAGGCGGGTAGGTACAGCAACATTCGGCGCACCGCCAAAAAGCCGTCCAGCACTTTGCCGCTTGGCGTGATCAACTGCAATCGCGCCGAAGCCTGATCGTCACGGATGCCGAACGCCCGGCCGCGCCCGGTTTGGTAGGGAACCCACGTGAAAACCTGCTCCAGATCGAAGCGCGAAATCTGTTCCCGGCACCAGTCGCAGAAACCGCAGTCGCCGTCGTAGATCACTTCCAGGTTTTTCTGCGGCCACGGGAGAAACGCGAACATGGCGGCCTGCATCCCGAAGAAGAACATCGTGAACGTTTGCCCGGTGAATAGCAGAAATCCCGATTGCAGCAGGATGCTGATGCAGACTCCGTACAGCCGCGTGCGCGGAATGGTAAGCAATGCCGCGGCGCTCCATTCCAGCACAATGGTCATCCAACACATCAGCTTTCCCAAGACAAGCGGCGGAAGCATGGAACTGAGCCAGATGTAGACCGGCTGCTCCAGGCGCACTCGCGCCCAGTGTTCGAAGAATTGTCCGGAGTGCCAGTCGGGATCGAGCGCTTTGTTCAACCCCGCGCCGAAGTACACCAGCGCCACCTGCCAGCGCAGCAATCGCGGTTCGCCGCCGGTGTAGAGTCCGGCGAGGATCAGCATCAGCGCGCAGAACGTCTTGTTGTTGCCGTAATAAGCCCGGGAAGCAAGGACGCTCAGTAGCACCGTGCCGCCTAACAACAGGCAGCAGGTGCGCACGCGGCGGTTGAACAACAGCGCGGCGGCGCTGATGAGGAACACCGCTTGCAGCGTGCGCTGGAAGACGGGACCGGGAACCAGTTGGTCCAGGAAGGGAAGAAACGGCAGAAACGGATCGGGCAGCAGCCGTACGTGATTCGTGAGCAGGAAAGCGAGCGCAATCAGTTTCGCCATCAGCAGCAGGGGCACGGGGAGCGCCGTGCCGCCACAACGAAATGGGTTCCAACTCGGACGCGTTAGCGCGGGTACGACCATAGCCGCTCCTCTTTCCCGTTGATGCGGTACCGCATGACGATGTGCGCCTTCTCCGTGCCCGCATAGCGCTCTTCGTAGCCCTGGAGAATGTCGATCAGATTCTGCACGCTGCGATTGTCGGTTCCCTTCATGGGCCGGCGGTATCGTTGGCGGACTTCGGCGGCGTTCAGCTTGCGTCCGTTCACGGTGACCTCCAGCACATAGTCTGTTTGCATGTCGAAGGGCGCCCAACAGAAATAGCGCGCCGGCGTGGCTCGCGAATAGAGAATGAGCGCACCCTGCACCAGCAGGAGGGTGATTCCGGTCACAGCAGCCAGGCGATGCATCTTGTTAGACTCGTGATTCTATCGCAAGGAGTCATCATGCCGGATACTGTGAAATACTTGCTGGACGAATCCAGAATTCCGAAATTCTGGTACAACCTCATCGCCGATCTGCCATCGCCGCCTCCGGCGGTGTTGCATCCGGGAACGCTGCAACCGGTGGGTCCGGGAGATCTGGAGCCTCTCTTCCCAATGAGCCTCATCTTGCAGGAGGTGACAGGAGAACGGGAGGTGGAGATTCCGGAGCCCGTGCGCGAAGTGTACAAACAATGGCGGCCGACGCCGCTCTTTCGCGCGCGGCGATTGGAGAAGGCGCTCGATACGCCGGCGCGCATTTACTACAAATACGAGGGCGTGAGTCCGGCGGGCAGCCATAAGCCCAACACTGCCGTGCCACAAGCTTTCTATAACAAGGAAGCGGGGATTCACAAGATCACGACGGAGACCGGGGCAGGGCAGTGGGGCAGTTCGCTGGCGTTCGCCGGCGCGCTGTTCGGCATCCAGGTGGATGTCTACATGGTGCGGGTTTCCTACAATCAAAAACCCTATCGCCGGGCGCTGATGGAATCCTACGGAGCGCGATGCGTGGCGTCGCCGTCGCATGAAACGGCCAGCGGACGGGCCATTCTGGCGAAGAATCCGGAGCATCCGGGCAGCCTCGGGATCGCCATCAGCGAAGCCGTGGAATTGGCGGCGCAGCGCGAGGATACGAAGTATGCGCTCGGCTCCGTGCTCAATCATGTGTTGCTGCATCAGACAGTGTTGGGGCAGGAGTCGATGGCGCAGTTGGAAATGGCGAACGATTATCCCGATGTCATTGTCGGTTGCACGGGCGGCGGTTCGAACTTCGCGGGAATTGCATTCCCGTTCCTGGGCGCGCAACTGCGAGGCGGCAAGAAGACTCGCATTGTGGCCGTGGAGCCGGCGGCTTGCCCGAGCCTCACTCGCGGCCGCTATGCCTACGACTTCGGCGATACGGCCCACCTCACTCCGCTCACGAAGATGCACACGCTGGGGTCGACGTTCACGCCTCCCGGCTTCCACGCCGGTGGGCTGCGCTATCACGGCATGGCGCCTCTGGTGAGCCACGTGAAGGAACTCGGGCTGATCGAGGCCAAGGCATATCATCAGGTCTCCTGCTTTGCGGCGGGAGTGCAGTTTGCCCGTGCCGAAGGAATTCTTCCCGCGCCGGAAGCCAATCACGCCGTGCGCGGAGCGATTGACGAGGCGCTGCGCTGCAAGGCGGAAGGGCGCAGCGAAGCGATTCTGTTTAACCTTTGCGGGCACGGCCATTTCGACATGCAGGCCTACATGGATTACTTCGCCGGAAAGCTCACGGACCAGGACTACGACGAATCGGAACTGGCGATGGCGCTCGCCGGACTGCCATCGGTGCCGGCCTGAACCGGCAGCCAGGCGCTAACGCCTGCGCAAGATCCCGCGCTGCACGCGATCCGGCGCATTCTCCATCGCTGCTTTACGCTCCGCCGGATCGATCTGCGCATACTCCGGAGTCTTCATTCCGGCGATCCGGATCGGCGCCGGCTTGTCATTGCGCCAGGCGGTGAGTTGGCGCTTGAAGTCCTCGACGCGGTCGCGTAACTTTGCCTCCCCGGCGAGATTGCGCTCCTCTTTCGGATCGTTTTTCAAATCGTAGAGCTCGAAATCCGCCGAGAGATTGCGGCTGTTGTCGATGAGTTTCCAGCGGCCGGCGCGTACCATGGCCGTGCGGAGTTGCGAATAGCAGCGGTCTTTCCACTGCGGATCCTGGCCACGCGCAAGCTTGAGGAAACTGCGGCCCTGCACACGCTCCGGAACAGGCAGTCCGGCGCTTTCGAGGATGGTGGGAAGCAGATCCGTGTTCTCGACAACCTTGTCGATGACCGCGCCCTTGTTCTCCGCCGCGCCTTTGACGCCGCGCCAGATCAGCGGCACGTGCGACGATCCTTCATACATGATGCCCTTGAAGAACCGGCCACGGTCTCCAAGCATGTTTCCGTGGTCGGCCGTGAAGAGAACGATGGTGTTGTCCGCCATGCCCAGCTTTTCCAGTTCCCCCAACAGCCTTCCGATGTGATGATCGATGTGCGCGATGGCCCCATAATAGGCGGCGCTCATCACGCGCAGCATCTGCTCGTCGTCGATGTAGGAGCGCTTGCCGCGCCCTTGCTGCTGCGCGCGCAGTTCCTTGATATTCGCCGGCAGCTTCGGAATGGGAATCGCCTTCGGGTCGTACTTGTGGAACCACGATTCGGGCTCGACACTGGGCGAATGCGGTTTCAGGTAGCTGGTGAAGAGGAACCACGGCTGCTGCTTTCCCTTGCGGCTGCGCAGGTATTCGATGGATCGGTCGGTGAGCCAGTGCGTTTCGAAATCTTCGTCCTTGTACTTGAAGATGCCGACGTCCTGGCCGAGCGGATCGTCGGGCCACGGGCAGGTGCCGTCGCGAATATCCCACTTGCCCGCGCCTTTGCCGTACTTCTTCGCCAGATGCGCGTTCAATCCGAGCTCCGGCGTCGGACCTTCCGCCGTAAACGACCAGAATTGGTCGAATCCGTAGGCGAAGCGTCGCGGCGTGTAGTGCAACTTGCCGCTGATGGCCGTGTGATAGCCATAGTGCTGGAGGATGGAGGGCAGAAAGATCTCGCCGTCGTGCGCGGGAATGCCGTTGGCGGTGACTCCGATCACATCCGCACAGCGTCCGGTAAAGGTGCAGGCGCGCGAGGGGGAACACACCGGCGCAACGGTGTAGGCTTGCGAAAAGCGCACGCCCTGCTTGGCCAGGCGGTCCAGATTGGGCGTATCCACCACGGGATGTTTCTCCGATCCCATGGCATCCCAGCGCATTTCATCCACCATAATAAAGAGGATGTTCGGCGGGGTCTTCTGTTGTGCCTGGACGGCAGTTGCCGCGGCGGTTCCAAGGAATTCGCGTCGGGAAAGCATCTCGGTGAGGAGATTATCACAAGTGCTGGTATTGTTCGCAGTGGCCATGCTAGCCGCTGCGCAGGAGCCCGATCTGGCCGCGTTGCTCGAAGGTTCCCGCCGGCAAATGGCGAAAGGCGAACTCGCCGCGGCCAAGCGGACCATGACGGAAGCCTGGAAGCTGGCGCAGGAGTTGCCGCGTGACGACGTGCGGCGCTACGACACGCTCAAGCAGTTCGTGACGGTGCTGACGGGTTTGGCCGAATACGAAGAAGCCGAAACCTATCTCCACCTCGCCATTCATTGGCGCGAATCCGTGAACGGCCCCGCCGATCCCAAAGTGGCGGATGAGCTTTTCCAAATGGCGCACCTGCACCGGCTGCGTGGCGATTTTTCGGGCGCCATGGAGATTCTCCAGCGCGTGATGCTGCTGCGCACCAAGACCAAAGGATTCGAGAGCATCGAGGTGGCGGACCTGCTCAGCTTGCAAGCGCTCATCTGCATCGAACGGCAGGACAACGTCCAGGCTGTTGCGTTCCTGCGCCAGTCCTTGCGGTTGCGCGGCAAACTGCTTGGGGAAGATCATCCGGCCCTGGTTCCGGATCTGGACCGGCTTGGCATCGCACAGGCGACTTTGCGCAGCTATGGCGAATCGGAAGCAGCCTTTCGCCGCGTGCTGCTGATTCGCGAAGCGTTGCTCGGCAAAGACGATCCCGACCTCTTAGCCACGCTGGACGGCTTGGGCTATGCGCTGTTCGGGCAGAAGAAATATGAGGAGGCGGAAGCCGCCTACTTACGGCTGCTGGAGCTGTGGGTGAAGACATCCGGCGCCGAGCATCCGATGGTGGCGTGGTCCTACGACAAGCTGGCACTGCTCTATCAGGATCAGAAGAGCGAGGAGAAACGCAAAGCCGCGGCGGACAATGCCAATGCCGTGCGGGCCGTCGCGCTGGCCAAGGGTTTGCAAGGCGAGGCCACCGTGCAGTTGGCGGCAGGGAACCGCACGGCGGCCGTCGCTCTGCTGAAGCAAGCGCAGCAGGCGCTACAGATGAAGCATGAACGTCTGGAGAAACCACGCAAGCAGGTGGATGATTTGCTCCGGCAGATCGTTGCTCCCGAGAAACAGAAAAAATGAACATGGCCCGGCGCTTCTGCGTCTTCACAGGGGGCGAAAATCACGATGCTTCGAAGCACGTTTCTTTTCATTGCGAGCGCAGCGCTTCTCTGTGCGCAGGATTATGCGGCGAAAGCGCAGGCTTTTGTCGACTCCTGGGTCCGCGACGGCCAGTTCAGCGGGACGGTGCTGGTGGTCAAGGACGGGCAGCCCGTCTTCCGTAAGGGCTTCGGACTGGCCAATCGCGAATGGAACATCCCAAATGCGCCGGATACGAAGTTCCGCCTTGGCTCCATCACCAAGCAGTTCACCGCGGCGGCAGTGCTGCAACTCGTGGAGAAGGGCAAGCTGTCGATTGAAGATCCCGTGACCAAACACTACCCGGATGCGCCCGCGGCCTGGGAGAAGATCACGATTCATCATCTGCTCAATCACACTTCCGGAATCCCCAGCTATACGGGATTGCCGGGTTTCTTCGCCAAAGAATCGATGATCCGCCGGTCGCCGGCCGAGATCGTGAAGCTGACGCAAGATAAGCCGCTCGAATTTGAACCCGGCGCCAAGTTCGCCTACAACAACACGGGGTATGTGCTGCTGGGGCACATCATCGAACGGATCAGCGGCGTCAGCTATGAGGAATATGTCCGCAAAAACCTTCTGGAGCCACTGGGGCTGAAGGACTCGGGCTATGACTGGAACACGGCGGTGATTGCGCGCCGCGCCAGCGGCTACACCCCCGATGGCAAGCAGGCGCCGTACCTCGACATGAGCCTGCCCCACGCGGCCGGTTCGCTCTATTCCACCGTCGACGATCTGGCGAAGTGGGCCGAGGCTCTTGAATCGGGCAAGGTGGTCAGCAAGGAGAGCTACGCGAAGATGACCACCGCTTACCGCAATCACTACGGTTACGGACTCACCATCGCCAAGATCGAGAACCACGATGTCATCGGCCACGGCGGGGGAATCAATGGTTTCAATACCAGCCTGCTGCGCGCGCCCGCCGAAAAGGTCACGGTCGTGGTACTGGCCAATCAGAACGGACCTGCCGCCGATACGATCGCGAAAGCCCTCATGGCGATGCAGTTCGGCAAGGACGCCGCTCCACGCCCGCCGTTGACGGAAGTGAAGTTGCCGGCGGAGAAACTGGATGCGGTGGCCGGGCAATACGAACTCAGGCCAGGCTTCGTGCTGAAAGTATGGCGCGAGGGCAGCCAACTGTGGACACAGGCAACGGGGCAAGACAAGCTGCCGGTGATGGCTTCCGGCGAAGATCGTTTCTTCTCTCGCCTTGTGGGTGCGGAACTGGAGTTCCGCCGCGACGCTTCCGGGAAAGTTATTTCCGTTGTCCTGCACCAAGGGGGACGCCAGATGGAAGCCAAGCGCATCGGCGATTGAGCGATCGGGCATTTGCCCTACTCCTGCGAGTATCTTCCAGCTATAATCAGGAAGATTCGCAAAGGAGCGGATCCCTCAATGAGCACAAGTCTTTCCCGCAGACAGGCGCTGCAATTTGCCGGCGCCGCAGCCATTGCCACGCAAGCCCGGCCGATCCTTGGGGCTAACGACCGTGTCAATCTCGCCGTTGTCGGTATCGGTGGACGCGGGACCGCGCACGTCAACGAATTCCTCAAGCTGGACTGCTACATGGCTGCCTTGTGCGATGTGAATCAAGCCGCTCAGGAACGCGCCGTTGCCATCGTACAAAAAGCGAAAGGGCACCAGCCCAAGGTCTACTCCGACATGCGCAAGCTGTTCGAAGACAAAGACGTCGATGCGGTGAGCATCGCCACCCCCAACCACTGGCATTCGTTGGCCACCATCTGGGCCTGCCAGGCGGGCAAGGACGTCTACGTGGAAAAGCCCGTTTCGCACAACGTCTTCGAGAGTAAGCAGATGACTGCCGCGGCCCGCAAATACAACCGCATCGTTCAGGCCGGCACGCAAAGCCGCAGTTCCGCCCACAAGATCGCCGCTATGAAGTTGCTCCATGACGGCGCCATCGGGAAGATCTACATGGCGAAGGGACTGTGCTACAAGCGCCGGCCCAGCATCGGCCGCAAACCGGATATTCCCACGCCGCCCGGAATCGACTGGAGCCTATTCCTGGGGCCCGCGCCGATGCGGCCCTTCAACGAAAATCGCTTCAAGTACAACTGGCACTGGTTCTGGGACACCGGCAATGGGGACATCGGCAATCAGGGCGTGCACGAAATGGATATCGCCCTGTGGGGTTTGAATCGCAAGACCATGCCGAAGAATGTCGTTTCCACGGGCGGCAAGATGGTCTACGACGACGATCAGGAAACGCCTAACACGCAGATTGCCACCTTCGATTGCGACGGCGTGGAACTGGTCTTCGAGGTTCGTGGGCTGATCAGTCCCGAAGAGGGACCGCTCAAGGCACGCGGCGCCAACATCGTTGGGAATATCTTTTACGGCAGTGACGGATACTTGGCCGTGGATGGCGGCGGGTATTGGGCCTACAAGGGCGACAAGCGCGAATTGCTGGCGGAAGGAAAGGCCGAACGCGGAGAGAACGCCCCGCACATGGACAACTTCCTCAAGGCCGTGCGCAGCCGCAGGCGCGAAGATCTGCATGCCGAAGTAGCCGTGAACGCGCTGGCGTCGAATTTCGTGCATCTGGCCAACATCAGTTATCGCCTGGGACGCAAGCTGACTTGGGACGCGCAGAAGGAGCGGTTTGCCGGGGATGCGCAGGCGGATGCCATGCTCACCCGTAACTATCGTGCTCCCTACATTGTCCCCGAGAAAGTATAAGGTAGCTGTTCATGGGGAGATGGGAGAAGCCGGATAAAGACATGCCGCCGTTCCGCTTGTCGGACATCGATGGCAATGTCTGGAATTTGAAACGTCTGCAAGGGAAAACGTTGCTGGTGGCGGTGTGGGCGGGATGGAGTGCGCCTTGCCAGATTCTGATGCCCAAGTTTCAGCGTTTGTATGACCAACTCAAAGAGCGGCAGGAACTGGTGGTGACCACCTTCAATGTGGATGAAGAAACGGCCGCCATCCGTCCCTACCTGGAAAAGCACGGCTTCACGTTTCCCGTTGTTCCGTCACGTGTGTTCGTTGGCCAATTGGTCGGCTTTCTGAGTGTGCCGCGGGTCTGGATCATTGACGCCCACGGCAAGTGGCAATGGGAGCAGGTCGGGTTCGATATGAACGACAAGGAATGGGAGTCGGAGTTGTTGAAGCGGCTGGAGGCCGTTGCCGCGGCTTCGGCCTCCTCGGCATGAACCTTCTCTTAGCCCTGTAACTTTTCCCAATCGGCCGCTTCGCCGAATTTGCGGCATTCGATGGCGCCATCGATCTGTTTCACCAGCCCGCTGAGCACCGCTCCGGGTCCCACCTCGACTGCCTTGCTCACTCCCGAGGCGGCCAGCAGACGGATGGTTTCCACCCAGCGCACGGGGTTCGGCACCTGTTCGATGAGACCCTGGCGGGCATCCGCGCCGGTGTGGATTTCGCGCGCTTGCCAGTTGTTGATCAATGGCACGGCCAGATCGTGGAATTCCGTGGCGGCCAAGTCTTTCGCCAGAGCCTCCTGCGCCGGCTTCATCAACGGGCAATGAAATGGCGCGCTCACCGGCAGCGGAACGGCACGTTTCGCCCCCGCCGCTTTCGCCAGTTCCGATGCCCGTGCCACGGCTCCGGCGTGCCCGGCGATCACGATCTGGTCCGGCGAATTCAGATTGGCTGCGCTCACCACCTCTCCCTGCGCCGCCTCCGCCAGAATCGCCTCCAGCTTGCCATCGGGCAGTTTCAATAGCGCCGCCATCGCACCCACGCCGAGCGGAACAGCCTGCTGCATATACTGGCCGCGCTTGCGCACCAGCCGCAAGGCATCGGCAAACGAAAGAGCTCCGGCCGCGACCAACGCCGAGTATTCACCCAAGCTGTGGCCGGCGACAAAGTCCGGGGTCATGCCCTTCTCCCGTAACACGCGGAACGCTGCCGTCGACACCGCCACCAGCGCCGGTTGCGTATTCTCCGTCTTTTTCAACTCCTCCTCCGGACCCTGCCAGCAGAGTTCGGAGATCTTGAACCCCAACGCCTCATCCGCTTCGGCGAAAGTGGCCGCGGCAACGGGAAATGCATCCGCGAGCGATTTGCCCATCCCCGCGAATTGCGAGCCCTGTCCTGGAAATAAGAAAGCAGTCTTGCTCATAAGATCGCCAAGTTATAATGGTAACCTCGTTCGCCTCAGGAGCAGCACTTGAACCTTTCCGAAATCTGCGTGCGCCGGCCCGTTTTCGCCTTCATGCTGATCTTTTTCCTGGTCACCCTGGGTGTGTTCAGCTATAAGGATCTGGGGCTGGACCTGTTTCCTCGTACCGATGCCGCGACCGTGTACGTGCAGGTTCGTCTGCCCGGCGCCAGCCCGGAAGAGGTGGCCTCGCAGGTGGTGATTCCGCTCGAGGAAACCATCTCCGCCATCAGCGGTATTGACGAAGTGAAGGCCTTCATCATGGAAGGAAACGCCCGCGTGATGGTGACCTTTGTCTTGGAGCGCGACATCGGCGAAGCGGTGGAGGACGTTCGTGAGAAGGTGAGCGCCGCCATGCGCAAACTGCCTCCGAATGTGCTGCCACCGTCGGTCATCAAGGCCGATCCGGACAGCGATCCCATTCTCACCCTCGCCGTCAGCGGCACGCGCACGCAACGCGAATTGACGGAAATCGCCGACAAGACGATCCGCCGTTCCATTGAGACCGTCGATGGCGTCGGCGGCGTGGATCTCTTTGGCGGACGAATGCGCCAGATCAACGTGCTGCTCGATATCGACAAGCTGAATGCCTACGATCTCAGCGCTCAGGAAGTGGAGCGCGCCTTGCGCTCGGAAAACGTGGAAACTCCCGGCGGAAGAATCATTCGCGGTCCCAGCGAACTGGGTGTCCGCACTCTGGGCCGTGTCGAGAAGGTGGATCAGTTCAACAACATCATCATCAAGAATGTGAACGGCGCGCCCATCCGCATTCGCGATATCGGAACCGTGGAAGACGGCATGGCGGAGCGCCGCTCGTTCGCCTATTTCAAAGGCCGGCCCGCCGTGATGTTGGAAGTGCGCCGGCAGGTTGGGGTGAATACCGTCAAGGTGGTGGAAGACATCCAGAAAAAGCTGGCTGTCTTGCAGCCGAATCTTCCCCCCGGGTTGCAGATTGACGTGGTGAAGGAGCAGGCCACCTATATCCGCAATTCGGTGGAAGCGCTACAGGAACACCTGGTGCTGGGCAGTTTGCTGGCTTCTCTGATCGTGTTCCTGTTCATCCGCGACTGGCGCACCGTATTCATCAGCTCGCTGGCGATTCCCACCTCCGTCATCGCCACGTTCACTTTGCTCAAGTGGATGGGATTCACGCTGAACTCCATGACCCTGCTCGGCCTGACGCTGGCGGTGGGAATTGTCATCGACGACGCGATCATCGTGCTCGAGAACATCTACCGCTATATCGAGGAAGAAGCTCTCCCTCCCATCGAGGCGGCGATCGTGGCGACGAAGGAAATCTCGCTGGCCGTCATGGCCACAACAATCTCACTGGTGATTGTTTTCGTGCCCGTCGCCTTCATGTCGGGGTACGCCCGCAAGTTTCTCAATCAGTTCGGATGGACGATGTCCGTGTCCATTCTCATGTCGATGCTGGTGGCCTTCACACTGACGCCCACGCTGAGCGCGCGCATGCTGAAGCGCAAGGGCAAGCCCGGCGAGCCGAAGCATGGACACCATTCCGGACCCATGGAGCGCGCCTACATGGCGATTCTGCGCTGGTCCCTCGATCACCGCTGGGCCGTGGTTGCCGTGTGCACCGTCACCTTCGCATCCACATTCGTCGTGAACGAATACATCGGCCGTGACTGGATGCCGCAGGAGGACCAGAGCGAGCTTTCGATATTTTTGGAACTGCCCGAAGGTTCGAGCCTCGACCTCACCGAACGCACCACGTTGCAAATGTCCAGCGCCATCGAGAAGGTGCCCGGTGTGAGAGCCGTCGTGCCGACCAGTTCTACGTTCATGGATCGCGTCACGATGGGCATGATCACCGTCCTGCTGGAACCGCAGGATCAGCGCGCCCCGATTCTCGAAATGGGGCAGAAGGTGCGCGATGCCTTGCGGCCGTATGCATTTGCACGGCCCCGCGTGACGTTCCCCAACGCCCTCGGAGGCCGCGACACGTTCGCACCGATCCGCGCCATGCTACTGGGGCCGGATATGCGCTCCCTGGTGGACGTGGCCAAGCGGGTCAACATCGAGCTGATGAAGGAGCCCGCGGTTGTCGATCTGCGCGTGAATCTTTCGCTCAACAATCCCGAGTTGCAGGTGGACATCGACAGGCAACTGGCATCCGATCTCGGTGTCCGCGTCTCCGATATCGCCAGCGCCGTGCGATTGATGATGTCGGGTGAGGATCAAATCTCCACCTTCAAGGAAGATTCCGAGCAATACATGGTCACCATGCGCTTGCTGCCTCATCAGCGCGATAACCCGGAAGTGTTGAAGCGGCTCCTGGTGCCCTCCGCCAAGCAGGGTCTCATCCGGCTGGATTCCATCGCCACCGTGGAGCGCGGCCTGTCGCCGAGCCGCATCGATCGCCAGGACCGTCAGTATTCTGTCGGCATCTATGCCAACGTGGCCAACGGACATTCGCTTGCCGAGGCGGCGCAGAAGACGCGCGAAGCCATCGCGCGCGCGGAGTTGCCCCCGGGATACGGGGCTCGCTTCTCCGGACAGGTGCAGGTCCTGGAAGAGACAACCAAAAACATGATTCTCGCCATCAGCCTTGCATCCATCTTCATGTACATGGTGCTGGCGGCGCAGTTTGAAAGCCTCATCCACCCGTTCATCATTCTCACCACGCTGCCGCTCTCCATTCCCTTCGCCTTGCTGTCTCTCATTGCAACCGGCCGTACGCTGAACCTGTTCAGTGCGCTTGGCGTGCTCCTGCTCCTCGGCATCGTCAAGAAGAACGGCATTCTACAGATTGACTACATGAACCGCCTTCTCAACGAAGGACATCCCTTGCGCGATGCCATTCTCGAAGCCAATCGTGTGCGCTTGCGCCCCATCCTCATGACAACCTTCTCCATCGTCGCCGGACTCATTCCCACCGCTGTGGGGGTCGGCGCCGGCGCGTCGCAGCGCTCGGCCATCGCCATCACGATCATCGGCGGCCAGTTGCTATGCCTGCTTCTGACGCTGGTGGTGGTGCCCGTTGGATACTCGTTCGTGGAAGAGATGCGCGAGTGGTTCAAGCACCGGCGGCGAGCTCCGGTGCATGCTCCGGCCACGGGCGACTAACCAGCGGGATCCGATTGGGGCCCCTGGCTTCACCGCGATTCGGAAGACTCTGAAATCGACTTTCGATTCGACTATAATCGAAGGACTGTGTTGCAGCAGGAGGTCATCCCTTGTCTTTTCGCGTGCTATTGCTCCTGTGCCTCGCTCTGGGTACGAGGCTCGATGCGCAGAACGCCACGGCTACAGTAACGGGTACCGTGGCCGATACGGCCGATGCCGTGATACCGGGAGTTACCATTCGCATCCGCAACACGGATTCGAATCAGACCCGGGAAATACAGTCCGGGCCGCAGGGTGAGTTTACCCTTACCAACCTTGCCCCCGGTCCCTACGAGATTTCCGCGGAGCATGCCGGTTTTCGTGCCTACCGCAAGACCGGCATCATTCTCGAACTGGGCCAGGTGCTGCGCGAAGAGATCAAACTCCAGGTCGGCTCGGTGACGGAGTCGGTAAGTGTCACCGCCGAAGTCGCCCTCATCAACACCGAAACCGGCGCGATCAAAGGCGACGTCATCACCCAGCAGGAAATTAACGACATGCCGCTCGATGGGCGCGACTTCACCGATCTGGCGTTTCTCGTGCCCGGAGTGGTGCCGATGGCGCAAGGGGGCCAGGGTTCCGGCTTGAATGTGAACGGCGCGCGCTCCGATTCCACCAACTACACCGTCGATGGCTTCAACAACAGGAATCCGCGCGGCGCCGCCGCGCAGGTCCGTCCGAATGTCGGCGCCATGCAGGAGTTCAAGATGGAAGTGTCCGGGTTTTCCGCCGAAACCGGGCGCATGGCGGGCGGCGTCATCAACATGGTGCTCAAGTCCGGCACCAATAAGTATCACGGCGACATTTTTGAGTACATTCGCAACGACATCTTCGACGCCCGCACTTTCTTCGACGTCACCAAGCAGCCCCTGCGGCGCAATCAATTCGGCGCAACGTTGCATGGCCCGGTGCGCATTCCGCGCCTCTACAACGGGAGGGACCGCACCTTCTTCCTGTTCAGTTGGGAATCCTACCGTGAAGTGCTCGGCCAGACGCAGCTCGGGCGCGTGCCCACGGTGCTCGAACGCCAGGGGGATTTTTCCCAATCCCGCGTTCCCATCACCCAGGCCCAACTGTTTCTCCGCGATCCGCTCATGACGGGCAACTGCACGGCAACCGTGAAAACCGCCTGCTTTCCGGGCAATCGGATTCCGGCCAGCCGCTTTCATCCCATCGCGGTCAAGTTGATGCAATACTACCCGCTGCCCAACCGCGGCGATCAGGCCAATAACTATCAGACCACCGCGAAAGATTACGACCGTTGGGATAGTTTCATCGGCAAAATCGACCAGCGGTTCAACGCCAGCAACGCCATTGCCTTCCGCTACCAGAGGCGCATGGCCGACAATACGTCTCCCTTCGCCGGTAGCGGTCTCGGGTTTTGGCCCACTTATAGCGATGACGCGCGTTCGTTGCTGGGGCTGGACTACACGCATATGTTCAGCCCCACGCTGCTCACCGAGTTTCGCGCCGGCTTCAGCCGCAACGCCACCGTCGAGCACGAGAAATTCCAAGGGCAGGACATTGCCGGGCAACTCGGCATCGTCGGCACCACCAAAGACCCGTACCTGATGGGGTTCCCGCTGTTCACCGTGCAGGACTACCTGCCCATCGGCGCCGCCGCCGCGCAACCCGTGGAGTATCACGTCACCACACTGCTTTGGAGCAATAAGTACACCTGGGTGAAGAACAAGCACGTCCTCAAATGGGGCGTCGATTTCGAGCGCGTTCGCTTCAACCAGCCCTTCCTCAACAATGCGCGCGGAACGTTCAATTTCCAGCGCAACTGGACCAATCACTCCGTGGCCGACATGCTGCTCGGCATGCTGCAAAGCACCACGCGCACCACGGAGCCAACTCGGTCCTACGTCCGCTCCTTCAGCATGGGGGCTTTCTTCAACGACGATTTCAAGGTTTCCCGGTCCCTCACCTTAAACCTCGGCATGCGCTACGAACTCGACATGCCGCCCGTGGACCGTTACGACCGCGCTTCGAACTTCGTGGCCGAATTCGGCAAAATCGTCATCGCCGGAGACCGTGCGCTGCCGAACCTCCAGGCCCGTCTCGCCCAGTACAACATTCAGGATAAAGTGGTGCTCGCCAAGGATGTGGGCTACCCTCGTTCGCTCGTATATGCCGACAAAGTGAATCTGGCGCCCCGCTTGGGCTTTGCCTGGCGGTTACCCGGTAAGAAGACCACCGTATTCCGCGGAGGCTACGGCATCTTCTATACAGGCCATTTGCTCAATCCGGTCAAAGATAGCCTGATGACGGGGTTCCCGTTCTCCGTCAACCAGACCTTTTCGCGGCTGGCCACCGATACCAGTCTCGTTACGCTCTCGAACCCCTTTCCCGACATCCGCGCCACCGAGGGTAATTCCACGAACTCCAACGGCTACGATCCACACCCGCCGCTCGGCTACCTTCAGAGCTACAGCTTCACCATCGAGCGGGAACTGGGCGCGGGCATGGCCCTCGAAACAGCCTATGTCGGATCGAAAGGCACGCACCTCGGCCGCCGCTACGATCTCAATCAGCCGATTCGCTCGCTTGAGAATTACCAGGCCAACATCGCCTTCCCTCGGCCGATCAGCGGCATCAACACCATCAACTATTACTCCTTCGGTTCCAATTCGAACTTCAACGCCGGCCAGATCTCCTTGCGCCGCCGCAGCCGCGGCATGTTCTTCCGTGCCAACTACACTTTTGGAAAATCCATCGACGATGCCTCGCAATTGAGCGGCAACTCCACCGGAGGCTTTGCCAATGCGCAGAACTCGCAGGATTTGAAAAGCGAGCGCGGCCGTTCTGACTTCGACCGCCGCCACGTCTTGACCGGCGTCTTTTCCACACCCCTGCCGTTCGGACGCGGACGGGCCTTCTTTTCGCACCTGCGCGGCTGGCGCAACGGACTGCTCGGTGGATGGACGATGTCGGGCAGCGCCACCTACTACAGCGGCCAGGCCTTCACGGTCACCACATCCGGCACCGATGCCAACCTCGGCGAATCGCTTCGCCCCAACCGCATCGGCTCCGGCATCCAGCCCGATATCCCAGGCGCCGGCCGCCGCGGTGTGGATTATCCCTGGTTCAAGCTCGACGACTTCGAACGTGTCCCGCGCTGCGCCGCCAGAACGCTATGCGAACCGAGCCCGAATGGATTCACGCCGTTCTCCTTCGGCAATGCCGGCCGCAACATTCTCGACGGGCCTGCGCAGCACTTCACAAATCTGGCTCTCCTCAAGAATGCGCGTTTTGAGGGTGGCAAGAATGTGCAGTTCCGCTACGAGTTGTTCAACATCATGAACCACGCCAACTTCCAACTGCCGAATCGCGAGTTCAACTCGCTCACCGGTGGATTCATCAAAGGCGTCAACGACCGCGGCCGCGGTGGCCCGCGCGTGATGCAGGTTGCCCTGAAGTTCGAGTTTTGAGTCCGCACCACGCCTTGTCCGCGTCGAAGCGAGGGGTCATGCCATGCGTGGTATCATTCGATTCGTCTCACTATGACTGGCCTTGTACAGCTTCAGAAAAACGAAACCCGCGTGGTGGCCATGGTTGCCGGCAACCAGTTGCTTGTCATCCCTTCGGCGCGCAGCGTCTACGATCTGGCAATGCAGGCCATCGCCAAGGGAATCCGCTTGTTTGAGCTGATCCGCGATGTCACCGCTTCGGGCACACTGCTCTATGACGAGGTCTACGATGGCAAAAGCGATTGGCGGCTTTTGCCCGCGTTCGATCATCCTGCCGATCCGGCGCGCTGCTTCGTAACCGGGACAGGCCTGACCCACAAGGCCAGCGTCGACAACCGCAACGCCATGCATGCCGAGAAGACGCATCTCACCGACAGCATGCGCATGTACCAGTGGGGACTGGAAGGGGGACGGCCCCCGGCCGGTGAGATCGGCGTATCGCCGGAGTGGTTCTACAAAGGCAACGGCACGATCCTCCGCGCCCACAACGAACCGATCGGCGTGCCTGCCTTCGCCGAAGATGGCGGCGAGGAAGCCGAGATTGCCGGCATCTATGTCATCGACGACGCGGGCAATCCGCGGCGTGTCGGCATGACGCAGGGCAATGAGTTCTCCGACCACGTCTTCGAGAAAAGAAACTATCTCTACCTCGCCAGTTCCAAGTTGCGCGAATGCTCCATCGGCCCGGAGTTGATGCTCGATCCGGATTTCTCCATCGTCCGCGGGCACGCCCGTGTGCGCCGCGGCGGCGAGGTCTTGTGGGAGAAAGAGATTTGCAGCGGCGAATCCAACATGTGCCACACGCTGGAGAATCTCGAACATCACCACTTCAAGTTTCCGCTGCACCGGCGGACCGGCGATGTGCACATCCACTTCTTCGGAGCGAGTGCGTTCAGCTTCGGCGATCAGGTGCGTTTGGAAGCGGGCGACGTCATGGAAGTGAACTTTCCCGCGTATGGGAAAGCGCTGCGCAATCCGCTTCGCGTCGATCCCGGCCCCGCCAAACTGGTCCGCGTTATCCCGCTCTGAAGCGGCGCCGCAGCGCCATGAGGGAGTCCGGCGTCACCGGGCGTCCGTCCCAACCCGCCAGAACCGTCTCCACATCCACCCGTGTCACCGACTGCACTTCCTCCGCCTGCGGCACGATCGGACCGTCCCACACGCACGAAAAGGCGCGCCCCCAGCACTTGCCGGCACCTTCGAAATAGAAATCGAACCAGGTTTCGAGCCCCGCGCCCCGGATGCCCATCTCCTCTTCCAGTTCGCGAATCGCCGATTCCTCATAGCTCTCGCCATCCAGCACGACACCTCCCGCCGCCAGATCCCAGTAGGAGGGATACACATCCTTGGTCGCGGTCCGATGCTGTACGTGCAGTCGTCCCTCCGAATCGAAGACAAACACGTAACTGGCGCGATGCAGCAGGTTCCGGGCCCGCATCTCATGCCGGGGCGCGGCCCCAATGACGCGGTTTTCCGCGTCCACCAGCGCCACCATTTCATCGCGTGCCATGCTTATGCGGGTTTGAAGTACAACACCAGCCCGGCGCCCAGCGACGCCAGCACATAGCCCAGCCACAGCAGCGGATTCGGGCTCTCCTTCGGCGGGTGCGTGACCATCGAAACCAGCACGTTGATCAACGGAGCCAGGCCGAACACCAGTGGCATCACATAAGCGGGTGTGCCTCCGTTGCGAAAAGCGAAGATGATGAATACCGCCCCCAGTGCGCCGAGTACGCCTGCTGCGGTCGCCATGGTCGTGCCGCCCGTGCTGAATCCGTTCAATTGTCCCTGCGATGCCAGCATCCCCACCGGCACCAATACGCCCACCAGGAAGTAGGCCACGCCGACGCACAGCAAAGCTCGCATCGGATTGCCCAATGCCACCTGTCCCTTGTGCAGGGATGGCCCGTACATGCCCCATGCCAGTGCCGCGCCCAGCGCAAATGCCACCCAAAGCATAGATTTTTTTCGCTCCATGTTGTTAGTAAGTGATTCTCAACCCGAACTGAATCTGCCGGCTCGAAGTCACTGTGTTGCGGATTCGGCCCAGCGACCCCAGCGGTGCTTCATTATCCGCCGCTCCCGTGAAAGCCGTCAAGCCGGGCACGCCGAAATTCGCCCGGTTCATGAGATTGAACATTTCCGCCCGAAATTGTACATTGCCCGATTCCCCCAGCTTCCTCCACTTCGTGTTCTTGAACAACGCGAAGTCCACGTTGCGCAGATTCGGCCCGATAAGGGCGCCGCGGCCGAGATTGCCGAGAGTGCCCGCCGCCGGCAACACGAACGCCGCACGGTCAAAGTAGCGCGCCGGATCCCCCGTGACGGCGCTTCGATGCGTGAACCCGGGCGCCATGCTCGGGCGGTCCGGTCCCAATCCCGGCCCGAGCGACGGAGCCCACTGCGACCGCGAGCGGTTGCGCGCCACGAACAACGTGAGTGGATTGCCGCTGCGCAGAGACGATATTCCCGCCACCTCCCAACCATCGAACAACGCCTTGGCCACCCCCTCCAGATTCTTCCCGAACGGCAGCGTCCAGATGGAATTCATCACCCAGTTGTGTTTGGCATGATAGTCTGCCAGCCCTTTGTTGTACTGGAACCCCTCGTATTCCGGCATGGCCGATGTCGTGCCGTTCGTGCCGTCGGAAAAGAACGTCGACGCTTGTGTCGTGTCGATATTCCGCGAGAACGTGTAGCTCGATTGCAGGCTGAAACCGGAACTCCACCGCTTGCGCACCTCCGTCACCATCGCGTTGTACCAGGAGTTCCCGTCGCTTTTCTTCAATTCGATGGTGGAAAAGGCGGGGTTCTGCCGCGGAGCTCCCACCGGAAAGAACAGCCCTCCATCCGGCAAGCGCGTGGGAATGGCCGTGTTCACATCGCTGCTGCGCAGCAGATGAATACCCCGCGCTCCCGCGTATCCCAACGTCAACACCGAATCGAAAGGCAGCTTCCGCTGCACGTTCAGATTCCACTGGTGCACGTTCGGATTTTTCAGATTCCACTCCACCGGACGGATCGTATTCCCCACGCCCCGGTCGAAAGGAGGCACCGGGAACGTCGGGTTCGCGATGCTCAGCCGAGGCGTGGCCGGCGGATTCGTCACCGTGACGATGAGGTTCTGCTGGTTATTCGTGTTGAAAAAGATGCCGTAGCCGCCGCGCAGCGAAGTGTTGCCATTCCCCGAGGCGTCCCAGGCAAAACCAATTCGCGGAGAAATGTTCTTGTACGTCGGGTTCCGATACAGCGGCCCGACCGTCGGGGCCGGATCGCTCAGCCGGATCAACGCCGAATCGCGCCCGTACAAATCCACCGGCATGGTCTGGAATTCGTAGCGTATGCCTGGATTGATGCTCAGCCGCGGATGCAGGCGCCAGTTGTCCTGGGCGTAGAAAGCCGTCGTGAAGAATCGCCAATACCGGTCCAACGCCCCTTTCGGATCGAGGCCGATGAACCGTTGTGGCCTGTTTTGCAGGAAGTCCGCAATGCCTCCAAAACTGAAGATGCCCAACGCGAACGTCGGGTTGACCATGTTGTCCTGGTAGCGCTCCACCAGGGCCCCTACTTTCAGCAGGTGCTTTCCGCGCGTTAGCGCCACGCCATCTTCCAGTCCGAAGACGTTCTGCGTCAGCTTTACATTCACCGAGGTCTGCGGCCCGAACCGTCCTGGAATGCCGCCGATGTCGATACCGCCCATGATGTCTCTGCCCGGTACGAAGCTCGGCAACTGCGGCTGGAGCAGGCTCTCCACGTCCTGGCCGATGCGCGTGCGCGAAAATCCGGCGCGCAGCGTGTGCAGTGTTCCCGATCCGAAAACATGGCGGTGCTCCGCTGTCACAAACTGGTTGCGCGATGCAAACGTGCGCGGAAACTGCGGGTAATCCGTGGGCAGGTACTGTTCGGCATCGTCGAAGGTGTGGCGCACGAAGAACTGACTCCTCTCGCTGATGTTGTGGTCAAACCGCCCCTGCCCGAAATTCTGATCGAGCGTTTGGTGGAAACGAAAGAGATGTTCGCCCAGCCCAAGGCCCGCCGCGGGCCTGCCGGGAGTCGGTAGCGGATAGGCATCCAGGTACGGACGGATGACGGGATTCACCGGTGCGATCTGCCCGCTGCGCGCCTGCTCATCCGGCACGATGGTCAGTATGCTGCGTCCTTTTCGCTCGCGCAGCGTCTCGTAGCCGAGGAAGTAAAACGACTTGTTCTTCCGGATCGCGCCGCCGGTGGTGGCTGCCACCTGGTGCCGCTTGAACTCCGGCTTGGCGTCGTCAAAGTAATCCCGTGCGTCGATATTGTCGTTGCGGTGCAGGTACACCAGGCTCCCATGCACTTGGTTCGAGCCGGATTTCGTAAGCGCATTGAACTGCCCGCCGGAGTTGCGCCCGAATTCCGCGCTGTAAGAGTTCACCTCGACGCGAAATTCGCGGATCGTTTCCGCGCCCAGCGCCGTGCCCGCCGCGCTCCCCGCCGGCCCGTTGGTGAAATCGTTCTGTGGAGTGCCGTCCAGCAGGTACACATTCGATCGCGGGTCTTGTCCGTTGATGCTCATGCCTAATCCGTGCGCCACCACGGAGCCTCCGTCACGGTGCGGGTACGCGACTACCCCAGG
Organism: uncultured Candidatus Solibacter sp.; assembly: GCA_964402295.1. GTDB lineage: Bacteria > Acidobacteriota > Terriglobia > Bryobacterales > Bryobacteraceae > CADEFT01. The sequence goes on from CAYOBO010000053.1 coordinate 34,645, forward strand.
CTGCAACAAGGCAAGATCGGTGACATTGCGCCCGTTCAGCGGCAATTCCCGGATCGCCTGTTCGCTCACCAGATACGCCAGTTCGTGGGTCGAGGTGTTCACCAGCGGCGCCGCTTCCCGGACCGTGAGCTGTTGCGCGGCGTCGCCCACCTCCAAAACAAGATCGAGCCAGATTGTTTGTGCGACCGTAAGTTCGATCCCCTTCCGCACCTGCGGCCGGAATCCGTCGGCTTCCACCTCCAGGTCGTAATGTCCGGCCGGCAGGAAGGGCAACGTGAATTGTCCCCGCCCGTCCGATAAGGCTTTGTGCCGTACGCTTCGTTCCGATTGAATCGCAGTCAGCCTGCCGTTTGGAATCACAGCTCCCGTGGCGTCGTGCAAGCGTCCGGATATGGTGCCCGCCGTCTGGCCCATCGCTGCACCCGCCGCCGCCATCTGCATCGCCGCCAACACAATAGAACGCACGAGACCCATCCTTATTCCTTCAGTGTAAGGGCGTGCGCCCGCACAGCGTGGTTACGAAGGTCGGCCCAGCGCTACCGCTTAGCGATTCGATATAATGTACCGACAATAAGGGGTGTGTAAGCCGTCGTAACTGTACACTTGCTGAAGGGGAAGGATTCTTTCAAACGGGGGATCCTTCTTCCACTGCCCTTCGCCTGAGCCAGGCATCGTAGCCTCCCGTCACATTCACTGCCTTCTCGAATCCCGCCCGCCGCAACAGGCTTGTAGCGATGGAACTCCGGTACCCGCCTTTGCAGTGCACGAAAACCCAGGCATTGCGATCCAGTTCGCCCATGCGCGCCGGCAGTTGCCCCAGGGGAATCGCTACCGCTCCATCCATCGTCCCCGCCGCCTGTTCGTTCGGCTCCCTGACGTCGAGAATCGTCATTTCCCCGCGCCGGCCGCGCAGCCATTCCGCCAGTTCGTCCACCGAAACCTGAGGCACGTATTCGATGGGATATCCGCGAAACACCCAACTGGCAATGCCGTCGAACAGGTAGCCCGCGATGTTCTCCATTCCGACGCGTGCTAGCCGGATGCGTGCCTCATGAATCTTGGCCTCATCCTCCCCTGTCAGCACAATCCGCTGTTGCAAGCCCAGCAATCGCGCCGCCCATGAGGCGAACTGTCCGGACAACGCAATATGCACGGAACCTGGGATATGCGCCACGCCGTACTCCATGATGCTTCGCGTGTCCAGCACCAGCGCGCCCTGCTTCTGCAATTCCACCACATCGGCCGGTGACAACCGGCTGAGCGGCGGCAGATCGTCCAGCGGCGCCGCGCCTTGCCGGTTCAACTCCACTTCGTGGCGAAAATACTCCGGCCGCGCGGGAAGATCGGATGTCACCAACGCGATGAATTCCTCCTTCGAGCCCGCCCGCAGGGCGTAATTGCTCATCCGTTCTCGCTCAATGGTGGAGAACTGCTCCGTGCTCATCTGCTTGCCGCACAACGATCCAGCGCCATGCGCGGGATACACCTTCACTTCGCCCGGCAACCGCATCAACTTCTCGTGCAGGCTGTCGTAGAGCATGCCGGCCAGATCCTTGGGCGTCAAATCGGGCGCTAGATCGGGCCTTCCCACATCGCCGACAAACAGCGTGTCGCCCGTGAACACCGCCGACGGCTCCCCGTCCTGGTGTAGCAGGATGCAGATGCTTTCCACCGTGTGCCCCGGTGTTTCCAGAATCTCGAATTCCACATCCCCGAACGCGATACGATCGCCGTGGCGCACGGCCGTGTGCGGAAACGAAGCTTTGGCCGCCGCGCCCAGGTAAATCTTCGCCCCCGTGCGGCTTGCCAGTTCCAAATGTCCCGATACAAAATCGGCGTGCAGGTGTGTTTCGAAAATATGCTGGATACGCAATCCCAAACGCTGGGCTGCCTTCAAATAAATCTCCACGTCACGCTGCGGATCGATGACCGCCGCTTCGCCGTTTGACCCGATCAGGTAGGAAGCGTGCGCCAGGCATCCCAGGTAGAATTGCTCCAGAACCATAGTGACAATGTATCCTGTTTCTTTGAGAACAGCATTATTCATTGTCCTGACGGCTGTTGGTTGTTACGCCGCGCAAACCTGGACAGTCACCGTCGAAGAACCCACCGGATTGTACCCCCGCCAGCAGGAAGTAGTGCGTCTGCCGGCCGCCCGTTTCTCAGGCCTTCGCGAAGGCTTCACCGTCTCAACCTCCGCCGGCCTCGAACTCCCCTGGCAGATCTCCGGTGACGATTTTCTTTTTCCCGCTTCGGTTACTCCCGGCGAATTGCCGCAATACACAATCCAGTGTTGCCGGCCGGATCGGGGAACTCCGTTTGCCACCGATCTGTACGTGCGCCGCATCGGGATGCACCGCGTCGAATTCGGCAACAGCCGCTTCCGCCTCGTCGCCGATCTCCGCGTTCCGGCCATTGTGGAGGCCTACACACACGCCGCGGCGTCCATGCGCAGCGTGAATCTCGTGGAAACGTCGCCGGAATCGAAAGCCGCCGTCCGCGATGACATCCACGCCGCGGACCACAAGCCCCTTCCTGCGGTTGCCGGCGTGGAGGGCGAGAACGCCGGTTGGTCATCGCTCGAAGCCATGCCGTTCACCGGCGTGCGGATCATCGAGGCGGGACCGCTGCGCGCCCGCGTCGAGTTCACCAACGCCGGCGATCGCTGGGAGTTCCTCTGGCATTCGCGTTCCGCCGCGGTGGAGTGGCGCGCCGCAAAAGGGTTCCGGTTCCTCAGTATTTCCGCCGATCCGTATCTCCCCTTCAACCGCTGCGTGGACGGTTCCGAATACCAGTGGCCCTCGGGACCGGATTCCGGAGAGCCGCAACCGAACGCCGTGTCGTCCCGCCCTTGGCGATCGCCTCCCGGCGGCCACTTCGTCTACTACCGCGCCGAGGAGAACTACGGGGCGTTGGGAATCGTTCCGCGCCAAGGCGATCTGCAATTCCGCGGCGCCTGCACGCGCAAGTTCATCGCCGAAGGAGGTAGCCCCGCCGCGCTCGCCTTGACCTTCCCCGATTGGCAGGGCGTCAACACTGTCCTTGAAGCACGCAAGCAGTATCGGATGCTGCGTCAGCCTCTCATCGCCAGCGTCAGCGCTCCCCGCCAGGCGCCTCTTGCCAAATTCGCTCCCGCCGCACGTGTGCCCGCGCGCCGTCATAGGGTAGGGACCCCTTCGCCCTACACGCCGCTGAGCCTGTCCTTGGACGGGCAGTGGCAGCTCGCCTGGTCTGAAATCGGAGCCGGGCCGCCACAATCCGGCTGGCGCGCCGTGAATGTCCCCGGTTCGGTTCACTGGCAGTGGCTCCATCCGTCGCGGATCTACACACGCGAGGCGGAGTGGATCAGCCGCAAGGAGTGGTGGTACCGCCGCACCGTCACTGTCCCGGAAACATTCCGCTACAAAAATGTTCGATTGGAATTCGATGCCACCGACTACTACGCCGATGTCTACTGGGACGGCGAACGCCTCGGCCGCCATGAAGGCTACATCGATCCCTGGCATCTGGATCTGCCCGGAGTGAAGCCCGGCCGCCACCATCTCATGGTGCGCGTCTGGACGCCGGTCCATTACTACTGGAAGCACCGCCCCTACACCGTCAAGGGCTCCTACGGCGCCGTCGATCAAAAGCCCGACGACATCACTGCTCTCGGCATCGCACGCTCCGTGAGGCTTTCCGCCTACGATGGACCCGTCATCGAGGAGATTGCCATCGACACACGCATCGTTTCCGAAACCCGCGCCGAGGTCATCGTGGACGCCCGCGCCGCCGCCGGCGAATTCGAATTGACGCTGTCGCCGCGCAATTTCTCCGCCGCGGCCCGTTACCAGGTAACCGGCGCACCCGGACGCTTCGTCATCGCCGTCGATCACCCACAACTCTGGTGGACCTGGGACCACGGCAAACCCAATCTCTATACCTTGGAAGTGCGTCTGCTAAACCAACAGCGCCAAGCGGTCGACGCTCGTAGTTTCGCCGTCGGCATCCGCGAAATCGAAAAGATCGGCTGGGATTTCTATCTCAACCGCAAGCGCCTGTTCATCCGCGGCACCAATTACTACCACAACCTCTTCCTCGCCGAAATGACGCGCCCGCGCTATGCCCGCGATCTCGATCTGATGCTCGGAATGAACGTCAACATGATCCGGCTCCACTGCCATTTCGCCAATCGGGAGTTCTACGAATTGGCCGACGAGCGCGGAGTGCTGCTCTGGCAGGACTACCTCGAGGCATGGTATCCCCACGATACGGCATTCTCCTTGCGCGCCGCCGCCCTCTACGATAATCACATCCGTTACGTGCGCAACCATCCTTCCGTGGCGCTATGGGCCGCCAGCGATGAAGAAGACTGGGAAAACTACCGCGACCTCACCAAGCATTTGGCGGCGCGGCCCGCTCTCCTCGATCCGCAACAGCGGCCGGCCATCCGTTCCACGGGCCGCTTTGGCGACGCGCACATCTATCACGGCTGGTACGACGGCTCCTTGTGGGATTACACCCGCGGAGACCAGGCCTTTATCAGTGAACTCGGCGCCACCTTGCTCCCCAACTACGAAACACTGGTGCAATTCATGGGAGACAAGTGGCCCATCCGCGATCATGAAGAGGAGTGGACTTGGCGCCGCCTCCAGATCCCCGAAGCCATGCGCGCCTGGGGCGACCCCGGCAATTTATCCATGCGCGAATACATCCCCCGCACGCAAGCCTACGTTTCGCGGCTCTTCCAGATTGCCATCGAACGCACCCGCCAGCGCAAGAATCAAGGCGCCGGCGGCATCCTCCATTTCCACGCCATCGACATCTGGCCTTCGGTTACCATGGCTGCCATCGATTTCGACCGCCGCCCCACCAAAGTCTGGGACACCGTCAGGCGCAGCTTCGCTCCCGTGGCCGCCACGTTTCGTTACGGCCGCGACCGCTGGAAGTCCGGCGAAACCTTCGAGTGCGCGCTATGGGCCGTCAATGACCGCTGGTCCGCCGTCGATGCGCGCGTCGAATGGAGCATTGTCGGCGCCGGCGGTGCGGCGCAATCCAAGGGAGAATTCCCGGCGCCCATGCGGCCCGACGAGGCGCGGGAACTCGGCAATATCCAATGGCAAACCGCGGCGCCGGGCGAATACGCGTTGCATGCCTTGGTGCGCGGCGCCCAAGGCGATGTGATCTCGGAGAACATCTTCGAATTCACCGTCGCCCCTTAGGCTTCGCCAGCCCCTGCCACGTCAACTCCACCAACTCCCGCGCGAATCCGGCCGGCACCCGCGAAGCCGCCAGGTAACGCGCATAGAACGCCCCCACCAGCATCTGCACCGCCGTATCCAGGTCCGCACCCTCGCGGATCTCCCCCCGCTGTACGCCGCGTTCCAATATCGCCCGCAACATGGCCCGCCGCGGCGCCACGATGCGCTCCCGAAACAACCGCAGCAGATCCGGCGTGTGCGCTTCCTCCGCCAGAACCGTGCCGATCAACGACATCCCGTTCGGCCGCAGTAACGACCTTGAGAAATTCTCCAGCGTGGCGATCAGGTCGTCCACCGTCGATCCCGTGTCCGGACGCGGTTCGGCCAACTGGATCGTACGCAATGCCGCCGTGGCCAGGTCCGCCTTCGATGACCAGCGCCGGTAGATGGTCGGCTTGCTCACCCCTGCTTCCGCCGCCACCGCGTCCAATGACATCCGGCTGTATCCATCGCCGGCGAGTAGGCGCAACGCGGCTTCCAGGATGCGTTGCTCCGTCTCCGCATCGCGAGGCCGGCCCGGCCTGTTCGTTGCCTGTTTCGTTTGCATCCGATCCATGATCTTGACAATCTATTAAAAAACGATACAGTATCGTAATTATATCCACACGAAGGAACGCATCAATGAACATTGCCTTTCTCGGATACGGTAACGTCGGCGCCCCGCTCGCCGATCGTCTCCAGCGCGCCGGCCACAAAGTCACCCTCGCTGCACGCGATGCGCAGTCGGCCAACGTGAAGCAGGTGCTGTCCCGCAACCCGCATCTCCAGGTTGCCCCGCCCGGCGAAGCCGTTTCCGCGGCGGATGTCGTCTTCCTGGCGACGCCGTACGCTGCCAACGAATCCGTCATCGCCGCGGTTTCCGCCGAGATTCGCGGAAAGATTATCGTCGACTGCACGAATCCCGTCGGGCCGAACCTCACCCACGGGTTGAATAACGTGCAGTCCGGTTCGGAGGCGCTCGCCAAACTCGTGCCCCACTCCCACATCGTCAAGGCCTTCACCATTTACGGCTACGAGAACTTCGAGGACAATTCTTTCCCCGGCTACGGCGTCAAACCCGCCATGTTCTTCTGCGGCAACGATGCCGGTGCAAAGCAGACGGTGGCGGGCCTCATCGCCGACCTCGGGTGGGAACCCCTCGATACCGGTGGCCTGGAGCAGGCGCTCCACCTGGAGCACATGACGCTGCTATGGATTCGTATGGTCCGCGTGCACGGGGCACCCGCGCACCTCGTTTGGGCGGCACTGCGGCGATCGTAAGATGCGCTAGCCTGAACACTGTGGTTCTTGACGACAGCTCATTCCGCCGTCTCTGCCAGGCTCGGGAATTGCTGACGCACGGTTCGGAATCCATCCGCGACGTTGCACGGCAAGTGGGCATCTCGCCCTTTCATTTCATCCGCAAGTTCGAATCCGTGTTTGGACGAACACCGCATCAATACCGGATCGATGCCCGCATCGGCCGCGCCAAACGCTTGCTGGCATCCGGTGAGCTCTCCGTCACCGAAACCTGTATGGAAGTGGGCATGTCGAGCCTCGGCAGCTTCAGCGGCCTGTTCCTTCGCCGGGTAGGCGATACGCCGTCTGCCTTCCAGCGTCGAGCCCGTGTCTCGATACAGGTTCCAGGCCTCCCACCGCCGGAGTTGTTTCCCGGTTGCTACAGCCTCTTGTCGAAACTGCCCCCCGGCGCAAGTCTCCGCTGAACCTTCCGCAATTTTCAAGAAGCCCCGCCTCCCGTTCGTTCGTTAGA
>CAYOBO010000054.1:0-41129 GCA_964402295.1 uncultured Candidatus Solibacter sp.
GCTCCAGTTTCAAACCCTTCGTTTACGCCGCCGCCCTCAATACCGCTCTGTCCGATTCCGCCTCCGCCATTACCGCCGTCACCCACGTCAACGATGAGCCGACCACTTTCTGGTTCGACGGCAAGCCCTACGAACCCCGCAACCACTACCGCGAGTTCTATGGCTCGGTCACCCTCCGTCAGGCCCTCGCCAAGTCGATGAACATCCCCGCCGTCAAAATCGCCGAAATGGCCGGCTATGAAAATGTCGTTGATCTGGCCCGCCGTGCCGGCTTAAACATGAATATCCAGGCCACCCCGTCGGTCGCCTTGGGTTCCTATGAAGTGACGCCCCTCGAGATCGCCGGATCCTACACGGTATTTTCCAACCGCGGAACTTGGGTCAAGCCATCCTACATCCGAAGTATTCGCGACGATCGCGGCGCCGTGGTTTTCGATTACAAGCCCACGCAGCGTGCGGCACTCGACCCCCGGGTTGCCTATATCATGACCAGCCTTATGGAGGAGGTCGTTCGATCGGGCACCGGCGCCGGCATCCGCGGGCGCGGATTCCTGCTGCCGGCGGCCGGCAAAACCGGAACATCCCACGATGGTTGGTTCGCCGGTTTCACCACCAAGCTCATCTGCGTCGTATGGGTTGGCTTCGACGACAACAGAGAGTTGGAACTCGATGGTTCCCAGTCCGCCCTTCCCATCTGGGCCGAATTCATGAAGCGCGCCCACACCTATCGCGAGTACGCCTCGGCACGTGGCTTCAATGCCCCCGACGGCATCGTGACCGTGGAAGTGGATCCCCTGTCCGGGCAGTTGGCAACACCGTCCTGCCCCAATACGCGCGGTGAAGTATTCATCGCCGGCTCGCAGCCGCAGGAATCCTGCCGGTTGCATCGTGCATCGGGCGGCGCAACCCATGTTGCCTCCTGGGACACTCCAGATCCGGATACGGCCGAACCGGTGCGCCAGCAGCCCGCTCCACGCCGCGTGGCGCAGAATGCCGCACCCCAGACCACGCCGCAAAAAGCCCCTGTCCCCGAAGCCAAGCCCAAAGGCTTCTTCGGCAAGATTCGGGATATGTTTAAATAGGCAGTAGAAGGAGGCTTCGATGATTCGTGCGAGCCTGTTTCTGATTGCGTCCGCTCCGGCGCTGCTCGCTCAAACCTCGCCGGCCGTGGAACCCAATACGCTGGTGGCCGCCGAGACTGCCACCGCGGCTAGCACTCCCAAGCCCGCCGCGCCCATTTCCGATGAAATGCGCGGCGATATCATGATGGCCCGGAAAATGTACCGCGAAGCCATCGAGATGTATCGCAAGGCCGGCGCTTCCGCGGTCCTGATCAATAAGATCGGCATTGCCTATCATCAGATGCTCGAACTCGATCAGGCGAAGAAACAATACGAAACAGCCATCAAGATGAACCCCGCCTATTCCGAGGCCATCAACAATCTCGGAACCATCTACTATGCCAAGAAAAGCTACCGCAAAGCCGTCGGCCAATACAAGAAGGCTCTCAAGGTAAATCCCAATTCCGCTTCCATCCACAGCAACCTTGGCACCGCGTATTTTGCCCGCAAGAAGTACAAGGATGCCTTTGCTTCCTATCAGAAGGCTCTCGAACTCGATCCCGAAGTCTTCGAACACCGCGGTACCAACGGTGTTCTTCTCCAGGAGCGCAGCGTCCAGGAGCGCGCCAAATTTCATTTCTACCTCGCCAAAACCTACGCCAAGGCCGGCCAGGTCGAGCGCGCCCTACAGTACATGCGCAAGGCCATCGAGGAAGGGTTTAAGGATCGCAACAAGTTCATGGAAGACTCCGAATTCACCGCCCTGCGCGAGCTGCCCGAATTCCAGCAATTGCTGACGATGGAAGTGCGTGTTCTCTAAAGCGAAGGTCCTATTCCTGGCTTCGATGCTGGCAGGCTGTGGTGGGGACTCCTCACGCTCGCTCGATCGCATTGCCGCCGTCCCCCTCGAAAACCTCTCCGGCGACTCCGCCCTCGATTGGATTTCTGCCGCCTCCGCCCCTCTGCTGGTGATGAGAACGGCCGGCGCCCCGGGTCGCATCGTCCTCGGAGTCAACGCGGAGCGCGATGCCGCCGCACTGCGCGCCACGCAGATCGTCCGCGGCTATTACTCCGGAAATGTCGAAAAGATCCGTCTCCACGCCGCCTTGTTCGACGCTGAAACCAGCCGCGTGGTCCGTGAAATCGACGAGCAAGGTTCTCCCGGTGAAGTTCTCGACCGTTTGGCCGGCGCCTTGAAAGACGGCCCCGTCATGTCCACCCACTCGGCGGCCATGGAGGCCTTCGGCAGAAGCGTCTCGGAGAAGGATCCTTCGGCCAGGCGTGCGCTGCTCGAGCAGGCCCTTCGCGCCGATCCTGGCTTTACACCCGCCGCCATCGCGCTGGCCCAGTTGCAACCGCCGCCCGAGGCCACCGCAACACTCCGCTCGGCCATCGGCAAACACCCCGAGGGCTGGGAGCGCGCCCGCCTCGAACTGGCCTTGGCTACGGCCGATCGCGATCCGGCGGCCATTCTCAAAGCGATGGAAACCTGCCTGCGCTTTTCCCCCAACGACACTGACATGGCACGTGGGCTCGGCGACGCTCTCATCAATCGCCACCGCTACGCCGAAGGCGCGCAATGGCTCGAAAAGGCCGCCGCTCTCGAACCCCAACAAACCGGCATCTGGAACCTGCTCTCCTACGCCTACACCTACGCGGGCAATCTGCCCAAAGCCAAGGAAAGCCTGGAACGCTACCGCAAGTCCGCCCCTGACGACCCCAATGCCTACGACACAGCCGGCGAGGTGCACTGGTCTTTCGGCCAGTTCGCCGAAGCAGAAGCGAACTTTATGGAGGCCCAGCGCCGCGATCCGCAGTTCCTCGGCGGACTCGAGTTCGCCAAAGCTGCCCTGGCTCGTTTTCTGGCCGGCGACACGAATGGCGCCGACCAGATCTTCGCCCGCTACATCGAGTCCCGCCGCGCCCTGCACGACCCGCTTGTGGATTTGCGCGCGGCACACTGGCTCTATCTGACGGACCGTAAGCCGCAAGCCCGCCAAGCCCTGCGCACTCTGATGGCGCAACCTTCCGAAGTTGCCGCGCTGGCCAACAGCTTCCTCGCCCTCTGGCAATTGCAGGAAGGCGATCCTGCGGCCCCCGAGACTGCACGTCAGGCCGTCGCCAAAGCCAAAACTCCAGCCTCCATGACGCAGGCCGGACTCGTTCTCTTGTTGACCCAGCCCCGCGCTTCCGCCGAGGAATGGCGGTCCCGGCTCAATCGCTCCATGTCGCCGGCAACGCCGCCCGCGCTCAAGCGCCTCGTGCTGGCCTACGCCCTCATCCTCGACGCGCACTACAAAGAGGCGCGGACGGTCCTGGAGGCGATGTTCGCGGAAACACCAGCCGCCAACGGCGATGAGATCCGCATGCTTCTCGCCAGAGCGAAAATGGAGACCGGTGACAAGGCCGGGGCAAAAGCTCTCCTCGCCCGTTACCCCCTGCCCCCCCAACCGGGTGAAAACGTCTACGCCACGCTTTGGTTCCCCGATTTCCTCAAGTGGCGCAAGGAAGTGGGCCTGTAGGTGCCTACCAGGCGCACCGCGTTGGCTGCACTGGCAGGCTCCGCATGGGGCGCCCCGCGGCGGCCGAATATTGTCATCTTCCTCAGCGAGGGCCACGCTGCCGCCGACCTCACCCCAGAGATAACTCCCCATTTGCACGGCATGGCCTCTTCCAGCCTTCACATGAAGTTGGCGTTTGCCACCGAGGCCATGGCCTCTCCAAGCAAAAGCAGTCTCTTGACGGGTCTCTATCCGCCCCGCCATGGCGCTTATGAGGAATTCAGCTTTGTCCGCCGGGACCTCGGTGCTACCTGGCCGGTATGGTTCGCCGCACAGGGCTACCGTGTGACACTGGCCGGTGTGCCCGGGTTCGGCCCTCGCCAAGTCTTCCCATTCGAGTATCAGCCCCTCGATTCCGTGTCGCGCTATCTCCGCCTGCCACACAACAAACCCTTCTGCCTGGTCATTTCCCTGCCCGGTCTCGAGGACTTCCCCGCCGGTCCTCCTTCGGAAGCCCCCGTGCCCGGCTACGCTGTGGATACTCCGGAAACCAGGCGCTGGATGGGGCGATATCGCGGTTCCCTCCGCGCCATGGACCGCTTAATCGGCGAAATCTTGCCCCACATCCAGGAAAACACCATAACGGTTTACACTAGCGCCCACGGGCCTTCCCTGCCCTTTGCCAAGTGGAGCCTCTACGATGCCGGCATCCGCGTGCCCCTGCTCATCCGGTGGCCCGGTGTCACACCCGCTGCGGAGTCCGAAGCCATGGTGAGCCTCATCGACGTGCTTCCCACTCTACTCGAAGCCTGTGGCGGCGCGCCTCCCGCCGGCATCGACGGCGCCAGCTTTCTCCCTGTGCTGACCGGCCGCGCCGTGCACCACCGCCAGGAAATCTACGCCGTTCATCATAACCGCGGCTCGGTCTCCGGCTCGGATTGCCCCATGCGCGCGGTGCGCACCAAACGCCAGAAGTTCATCGTCAATCTCAAACATTGGGTTCATTTCGGCAACATCTGGTGGCGCGGCAATGATGGAAGCGATTCCCGGGATCCGGTGCGCCGTCCGCCGCCGGCATTGTGGCAAGAATGGCTCTTTCGTTCCGCTAAGGAAGAACACGCCGCAAATCGCACCGCCTTGTGGCGCGTTCGTCCCGCCGCCGAATTGTACGACCTGCAATCGGATCCGCACGAATTGAAAAATCTGGCGGTGGAGGAGGAGTTCGCCGCCGTGCGAGCGGAGCTCCACCGGAAGCTTGCCGCCTGGATGACTGCGCAGAAAGACAATTGGCTGGGGTTCTTACAATAGAAACGCCGCCCGCTTCCGAGGCAGGCGGCGTTCGTGAATCCCTTTGATCGTGTCGCGACTTAGGCGAAGCTGCGGATCGCCGCCGCTTCGTCGTCATGCACTTCGAAAACCGTGTACAGTTTGGTGATCTGTAGCAAGTCCTGGATGCGCTTGCTCAGGTTGAGGAGTTTCAGTTGGCCACCTTGGTTGGTGACGGTGGTAAAGGCCGATACCAGCTCGCCGATGCCGGAGCTGTCGATGTAGTTGACTTCGCCCAGGTTCAAAAGAACCTTCTTATGGCCCGCCCCCAGAGAGTCGCGAATCAGATCGCGCAGGGCGCTGGTGCCCTCGCCAAGGGTAATGCGGCCCGCGGCATCGATCACAGTAACGTCGCCAACCTGACGGGTGCTCAGTTTCACACTCACTGTCTCATCCTCCTACGATTTTGCGAAAAAGATTGACCATTGTAGCTCCTCGGTGTCGCGGCACGCAAATGCGGGAACATGCCGCCTCTATCTTGGAGCCAAATATTTGATCATCGTGACTTCTGTCCCAACCGGATGCAGTCGTCGTACCTGGAACTCATCCACAAACGCCTGGATCAAAAGAATACCCCGCCCGGACTCCTTCAGAAGATTCTCCTGGGCAAGCGGGTCGGGAACACGCGATATCTCGAATCCGCTCCCTTCGTCCATCACCACCACCTTCAGAGACTCGCTACCCTGCCAGACCTTCATCCGGACTTTCTTCACTCCACTGTACTTGTTGCCGTGAACCACGGCATTTACCATCGCCTCCCGCATCGCGATGCCGATGCGGTGCAGCTCGTCTTCGTCAAAGCCCATCTTTTCGGCAAGCTCGACGACGGCAGCTTCGGCGACATCCACGCTCTTCAGATCGCTGTCATAGACAGCGTCCACGCGCGGAGAACCGCTGTTTTGTTCAGCGTCCCAGTTCTCCATGGATTCCCTGTGTCAATAGCATGCGTCTCAAAGGCGAATCTGCACAATAAAATAGGCGGGGTGGAAAAGTCAAGCGAGGGGAAGCCGGGTTGGGAGGACGTACATCCGAACTCTGGAACGGATCGCGGGCTCACGCACACACACCGATCCTGTGCGTGCGGCGTAAGATCACAGGAAACCACTACAGCGATCCTGGAGCCTCGGCGATCCGTCCCAGAATTTCAGAACTCTACTTCGCCTGCGCCTCACAGTAGGCGCATCGGCTGTTATTCAAGCATGCGGATGCTGAAAATCAGGCCGCCAACAACAGCCACCGTGATCACAGCGGTTACCAGGTACTTCGTCCAACGTTCAGCAGGCGTTACTTGCTGCTGCTCGTCATGCTTCATGGTATCGTCCAAACTTTCGAACATGGAACACCTCCCAGAGGTTGGGGGAACACGTTACGCCCACCAAGGAACGGCATGGGGTCTGGCGCGCACATCGGCCAGCCTCAGAACGAACTGCGTACGACGAAACCAAATATGAAAGATCGGAGGACTCTACGAATCCGCCCCCATTGTATTCTGTTTTTCTCCCGAGTGCACGGGAAAACCACAGCGTGAAGGGCCAAGCATTGCCACTCTCGATTCCCTTTCACTGGAGAAGACGAGCAGGCGGGGGTAAGAAGTTTCACCGGCAGGACGATATCTTTGGGGGCGGTTCCGGCGCCGCCCCTACGCTTTTCCGCTTACTTGATCTTCCACGAGCCGTCAGCGGCCTTCTCCCGGTGCGCGTCATGGCAGGATTTGCACGTCGCGGTGATCGCCTGCATCGTTTGCAGCGCGTGTTCGCCATGTCCTGCATCGGCCGCCCCAGCAATCTCCTTGGCCGCATTCCGCGCCGTTTGCGACAACTTCACGGCGTCGGACGCGTTGCGCCCCGCCCAGTACTGCTCGATCTTCCCAAAGGCTGCCTCCACCTTTCTGGCGTGTTCGGCGGCCTCTTTGTACGACTTCCCATCCAGGGCCTTCTTCAGCGGCCCCATCGATCCGGCGGCTGCCTTCATCCAGCCGGCGTATTCCATGTCCTGGGCCATGCCGGCGCCCAGTCCAAGCGTCAGTATCAGCATCAAGCTGCGTTTCATGCGGCGGTCTCCTGTCTTGTGTGCTTTCCTTTATGTGGTGGTCGGTTGCGGCGGCTGGGCGTGGTGCCGGTGGATCCACCAGACAACCAGAGCCAGTCCCAAGGCGGTTGCAATCAAGGGAAGAACATGTAGATACAACTGGTTCTTCCCGGGAGGGTCACGAAGAATCCGCGGCCCGTAGTTCGTCACGAAATACTGGATCACCTCTTCATCCGACTTCCCGCTGCGTACCATCGCCGCCAGTTCCCCCCGCAAACGCCGCGCGTCCGGCGAAGAATGAACCAGCAGCGACTCGCTCCAGCAGCACGGTGATTTCAGTTTGTCGGCCAGTTGCCGCTCGTGTGGCGTGAGCGTGGAATCCGTTTGCGCGGCCAGCCAAAGCGTCCCAGCAAAGAAAATAAATAGAAAGCGAATCATGAACTGTGACCTCCTTTGTCCTGAATTGCATTGGCCTAAAAAGCGCACGCGGGGGGACGCGGTTGCTCAGGCCGCGCCCTCCCTTCCACCTGCCCGGAGGATGCTCATTTCCCCGGCAGACCGCGTGGCTCACGGACAGAGCCGCTTGCTCAGGGCTGCCCCATCCGAACTCAATACCGTTTGGATTATTTCGATGGCGGTGGGCGTTGATGCAGTACTTCTGCCAGCGGACACATCCCAAGGCATGCCACCACAATGGGAATTCTCAGTTGTGCCGCCACGAGTTGGATCGTCTCGCGACCCGCCGCTATGCCCGCCTCCAACACAGCACCCAACGATGGCATCCCGCAGGTGCGGCTGCACTCGGCCCGGTCGCCGATCATCGCCGAGCGCTTCCCCGTCCGATTGCGGCAACAGCAGTCGCTCTTCCTCCGGCAACACGAATGCCCTTCCCCTTGCGCGGGCATCATCGCCGCCACATGCGGAGCCATCAGGCACACCACCAGCCACCACGCAGTGGCCAGTCTTGCGAAGATGTGCCCGCGCAGCCGCATAGTTTAGAAGATGAGTTTCGCTCCGAATTGTATCTGCCGCGCGGGCGTGGACGTAGATGTAATCCGTCCCGCACTGCCTACGGGGCCGTTGGAACTGAACACCGTGCGCTGGGAGGGAATGGCAAAGTTTGCGTGGTTGAAGAAATTGAACGCCTCCGTGCGGAATTGCAACCCGACCCGCTCCGAAATCCGGAACCGTTTCCCGATCGATACATCGAAATTCATCAGCCCAGGGCCAGTCAGCGTATTGCGCCCCAGATTGCCGTAGAAGCCAGCCTCCGGCAGCGAAAACGCCGACGGATCGTAGTACCGGTCCGGCCCGCCGAGGATCGGATTCGTCGACCGGCCCGCCACAAGATCCGGCCGTTGCGGCGATGTCCCAGCTTGAAAGCGCGCCCGGGCGCGGTCAAAGCCAACCACCACCGAGAAGGGATTTCCCGACGCCGCCGAAGCAATCGTGTTCCACTGCCACCCGCCCAGCAGCCATCGTAACTGGTGCGGCGACGGCAGTTGCCACGTCCAGTGCGCCACAAAATAATGCCGCACATCGTAGTTCGATAGTCCCCGCTCGGCCTTCCGCGAGTCAGGGTCTTGCGGCAGATCGTTGTCCCCGCCCTGCGTCACCGTGATGGATCCGTCGTCAATGTTCCGCGAGAACACATAATTCACCTGGAACTGCAACCCACCCCGGAGCCGGTGCTCCAAAGACGTGCGCACGGCATGGTAAACCGACTGCCCGTCCGTCGTCTTGTACCGTATCCCCGTGAAGTTCGGATTCCGCGCTACCGAATTGGCGGGAAAGAACTTCCGGCCATCCGGCAGAATCTGCCCCAGGGCTTGGTTCTGGTCCAGGAAGCGAACTAGGTGTACCCCACGCTGGCCGGAGTAGCTCACCGTAAGCGCCGTACTTTGTGCCATTTGCCTCTCTAAAGAGAAGTTGTACTGCATGGTGTACGGATTATCCGGCTGATAAACAAGAATATCCTGTCGACCCAGCACGAATCCCGGATTTCCAATCATTGCCGTGGCGTTGGGAAACATCGGATTCCTTATGCTCCCCAGCACATAGAATGGTGACTGACGGTTTCCCGCATTCGCGTAAAAATCCGTCCAGATCGGATCGTAGAACATGCCGAACCCCGCACGGACGCTCGTCTTGCCCGTCCCAAACGGATCCCACGCTATCCCCACCCGCGGCGCGAAATTGCGGTTCGAAGGATTCGTGAACATCGGCCCCACGGTGGCCGAGCCATCGGTCAACACATTGCGCACATTGCTCGACAGGTTGTCCCGCTCCGTGGGTACGGACACGCGCTCATAGCGCACCCCCAGATTCAGTGTCAGCCGCCGGTGCACCTGAAATGTGTCCTCCACGTATGCCGCAGTCATCGATTGCCGCCAGTTCCGGTCCAGGATCGAATCCGGCAGCGTCAACTCCACACTCGCCGGCGTTGCCGTCAGGAACGGCACAAGCCCGTTGAATTGATAGAACCCATACGGCGATTGTGGCCGGCTCGTGGGCAACCGGTAGAAACGGTGATCAAACCCCGCCTTGACCGAATGGCGTCCCGCCGTGTGCGACAGATCGTTGCTGAACTGGAACAGATTCATCGTCGAATACGACGGCCCGAACCGCGACGGCCCAAGCGAGAACAAGCCCGTAACGCTGATCTGCCCGAACGGCTTGCCCGGGAAGAACGAAAGCCCGGGATCCACTTCGCGCAGATAGCTATTGGCGTTCGCCGAGTGCGACCGGTTGTACGAAAACCGTGTCGCGTTCAGCGTCCGCTCGCTGAACAGCCGCGTCAACTCCGTGCTGAAAAACTGGTTGTGCGATTCGTTGTCGGCCCGCACAAACTGCAATGCGTCGGGAATCCGCACCGAGGCCCGATCCCGCGTATAGCGCCCGAAAACCTGAGTCTTGTCCGAAAAACGATGGTCGATGCGCGCCGTCAGAAAGTTTTGTCCTGTCGCTTGCGAAGCCGCCGCCACATACTCGCCTGTGCCGTCGCCGAAACTCCGCTCGTTGGGCAGCGGAATCAAGTTGAGGTATGCCGGAACCGACGGATGGACGTTGACCTGTGTCCCGTTCGGAAACCGGCCCGTACGCGCCGCCGCATCGGGTACAATCGACCGGCTGGTGACTCCGAGCCTTTGCCGCAATCCTTCAAAGCTCCCCAGGAAAAACGTCTTGTCCCGCCGGATCGGACCGTCGAATGTCGCTCCAAACTGGTTCCGCCGGAACGCTGGAATCGGCGCGCTCGCCGCATCGAAGAAATTCCGTGCATCGAAAGCCGAGTTCCGCACGAACTCAAACACCACTCCATGTAGGTCGTTTGTGCCTGATTTGGTGACGGCGCTGATGACGCCCCCTCCGCTCCTCCCGTACGCCGCGCTATAGCCATTGGTTAATACACGGAACTCGCGCAGCGTATCCACACCCAGCAGCACACCCGCCGAACTGCCCGGCGTGTTGTTGTTCGCATCGTTTATGTCCGCGCCATCCAGAAGAAAACTCACCTGGCTCGGGCGATTGCCGCCCAGCACCAGCTTCGTCCCCGGACCGCCGGAATCGGACGTTCGCCGCGATGGCGCCACCCCCGGCTCCAACAACGCTAGTTGTGCAAAATCCCGCCCGTTGAGCGGCAACTCGCGGATGGAATACGTGTCCATCACGCTCGACAATCCGGTGGCTCGCGTATCCACCAGATCGGCTTCCGCTGTAACGACAGTTTCCGTCGTGATCTCCCCGACGGTGAGCGTAATGTCGAGTGTCGCTTGCCGGCCCACGCTCAGTACTACGCCGCGTTTCGTCTCCGTGCGGAAGCCTTCCTTGCGCACCGTCACCTGGTAAGTCCCCGGTTGCAGGCGCGGGAAAAAATAACGCCCCTGCTCATTCGTATGCTGCACACGGCGGCCTTTCGTCATCTCCTCGACTGCCGTGACCTCGGCCATCTGAATCCGCGCACCCGTGGCGTCGCTCAGCGTACCCGACAATTCCGCGGTGTTCACTTGTGCAAAAAGCATACGCGCTGCCAGCACAAGCAAGAAATTAACGCGCATTCGCGCCTCCCCTAACCCGCCGTCCCCGCGACAGCACCACACTGCGCTTCTCGTTCACCGTTTCCGTCCAGGCGACAAAAACACGGCCGGGTTCCTCGTAGGCGATCGCGGGATAGGAAACGCTCGCCCCGAGATGCCCCACCCGCTCCAGCGGACTGAGCACACCGTTGCCGTCGATTTCGCGATACCAAGTCTGAATCGGACCCCATCCTTCGTTCTGCCTCGCCATGCGTCCCTGAAAAGCCAGTGCAATCTTGTTCCCGGCCTGCACCAGGTATGGGTGGTTGGGATCGAGCACCCCGTCGGCCACTGACGTCCGTTTGCTGAATGTCTTGCCGTTGTCATCCGACCAGGCAAGGTAAAGCTGCGCTTTCTCATCGCGCACCGTAGCCCATGAGGCGAACAAGCGCTTGCCGATACTAGCCATCGCCGGCCCCGAATGCGGGCACCCGCTGATTTTCCAGTTATCCTCGGCCACGCGCACCCCTTCCGCGAAGTTCTTCCCACCATCTGTCGACGTGGATATATAGATGTCGCGGATGTTGTCCTCCAGCACGCGCCGCCAGCCTACGTGAACATTGCTTTCGCCTGAAAAGGAAATCCAGGGCCGGCAGCAAGGGGCAGGAATCGAGCGAAACCCGAACCGCCGGTTCGAAGCTCACCCCTTTATTCACCGACCGCGCCAGATACACCGCCGAAGAGCCTGCTTTTCCCTCGCCACGGTCGCGCCCATCGAGCCACGCCGCGTACACGATACCCTGGGGCGAAAGCGCGAGATTAAAGAAACTCTGCGAAGGCGAGGTCGGGTCCACGACGATGGATTTCGTAAACGACTCGCCCCATCCGGTGGACCGTGCAAAATGCAGCTCCGAGGCTTCCCCACCCTGTTTTCGTGCCTGCCACAAGACATAAAACTCGCCACGGCTACGAATCGCCATGCGCGGGCTCGATTCCCCATGCGAAGACACTTCGCCGTCGGTGGAATTCACACGCACCGGCTCTTCGAAGCTGTCGCCGCCGTCATGCGATGTTTCCAGATAGAGATTGCCGCCATCCACCTTCAACAGCGACACGGCGCCGGAGGCGCGAACATGGATAACGGGGTCACGCCCGGCGGAAACCGCCCGTGGCCTCGGCTCAAAGCGCACAGATTCGGTTGCTGGGGCAGCATAAAGCAAACACGCCAGCGTTCCCGCGGCAGATAGTCTGCGCATGGATACACTCCTGGTTTGGATTTCTCGGACGGGGTATGGAGAGATCTCAAACGGCGGGTGGTGGGCGTTGGTGTTGTTTCGTGCTGAAGCTGGCTGTGGGAATCGTTAGCGGATCGAGCATCCGCGCCGCAGGCTGCGGCGTGTGGTGTGCAAAGCTCGGAGGGCCCTGCTCGGGCAGCGCCGGCGCCGGCCCGGTCTGGAACTTTTCCAGCGCCGGGCAGGACATCCCGCACGGCCGGCTGCCGATGGCCGCGCCTTTACCCGATTTCTTGCAGCAACTGTGTTTCGTGCGGCGGCAACAGGCGTGCCCTTCTTCGGCACTCGTGGTGGCGCTCAGCACTACCGGGAACAGCCAAAGGAACAGGATCCACAAACTGAGACACGCCGCGCGCACACGTGGTTTCGCGGTCCCGAAGTGTCCCAGCTTCACATCTTGGAATGTACCATACAGATGCAATGCGAGCAATGCGATAGACACTGCAATCCACTCGACGGGCTTGGACGGTCCGCCTACGGTGTGAAAATCTCGGCAGACGGAACCGCCATGCCGGGGTCTCCCAAACACACTGTATTTGTTTGAGAGGTATTCGGCTACGGTCACGTTGCCGCGACAACTGGCGGGCCGGGTTCCGCTTCGGTCGCGGCTTCGATCGGCCGCTTGTACTTGCACTCCTTGTTCGGGCACTGCGCCACGGGTCCGGCTTTCAGCCACTTCTCGATCAGATACGGTCCGTTGCACTCTGGGCACGTCTCCGCCATTGGCTTGCCCCATGCCACGAAATCGCACTCCGGATAGCGGTTGCAGCCGTAAAACGTCTTCCCGCGCTTGGAGCGGCGCTCCACCACTTCACCCGTCTTGCAGGACGGGCACGCCACCCCGATCGTCTTCTGCTTGACGAACTTGCACGTCGGGTAGTTCGAACACGCCGTGAATTCCCCGAAACGCCCGTATTTCAGCACCAGATGATTCCCGCAATTGGGGCATTTTTCATCCAGCGGAACATCGGCTTTCTTCTGCTCCGCCGCTCCGATGCGCTTCGTGGTCTTGCAGTCGGGATAGCCGGAACAGGCGTAAAACGTCCCGAACCGGCCCTTCTTCAGCACCATGGTCCGGCCGCAGTTCTCGCAGTATTCCTCGGCGTCCTGTTCGGTCAGATTCGCCCCATCGACATCCGGCAGATCCACCACCAGTTCCCGCGTCGACGTGCACTCCGGATATCCCGTGCAGGCGATGAAACTCCCGTGCCGCCCCCATTTGATGACCATCGGCTTGCCGCATTTATCGCACACCAAGTCGGTGGGCTTTTCCATGCGCTTGATGTCGGTCATGTTGCGCTCGGCGTATTCCAGATCCTTCTGGAACTTGCCGTAGAACTCGCTCAGGGCTTCGCGCCAGTCGATCTTGCCTTCTTCGATCTCGTCGAGTTCCTCTTCCATGCGCGCTGTGTAGCGCACATCGAAAATGTCGTTGAAGCTTTCGAGCAACAGGTCCGTCACCACCATGCCCAGCTCGGTGGGAACAAACTTGCCGCCTTCCTTCTTCACGTACTCACGTTCCTGAATGGTGGACAGAATCGACGCATACGTGGAAGGCCGCCCGACGCCATCGGATTCCAACTCCTTCACCAGCGTCGCTTCGTTGAACCGCGGCGGTGGCTCCGTGAAATGCTGTTCGGGCTCGATGGAGCGGAACTTCAGCGTCTCGCCCGCTTCCACCAGCGGGAGCCGGTGCTTCAGCTCCTCATCGTCCTCATCTTTCTGATCCTTGCCCTCTTCATACACGGCCAGGAAACCGTCAAACTTCGGTACGCTTCCCGTGGCGCGGAATAAATAAGTTGAGGCATCGCTGCCCGTCGCTTTCACCTCAATCGTGGTCTGGTCAAACAGCGCGGGCATCATCTGCGAAGCCACAAAGCGCATCCAGATCAGCCGGTACAGCTTCCACTCATCTTCCGCGAGCAGACCATGCAACTCGTCCGGTGTGCGCATGGCTGCTGTCGGCCGGATGGCCTCGTGCGCATCCTGCGCGTCCTTCTTGCTCTTGAAGAAATTGGGCGTCTCGGGCAGGTATTGGCTGCCGTATCGCTGGCCGATCAACTGCCGCACTTCACTCAGTGCATCCGCCGAAACACGCGTTGAATCGGTACGCATGTACGTGATCAACCCGGTCAACCCCTCATTGCCGAGTTCCACTCCCTCATACAAACGCTGCGCCAGCATCATCGTACGCTTCACCGAGAAACGCAGCTTGCGCGCCGCTTCCTGCTGGAGCGTGGACGTGATGAACGGCGGCACCGCATTGCGGCGCTTTTCCTTCGTCACCACCGATTCGACAACGTACCGCGCGTCACTGAGCGCGGCGACGATCGCATCCGCGGCCGCCTGATTCGGAATCTCAACCCCGGCGCCGTCCTTCTTGGCGAGCCGTGCGTTGAGAATGGGAGGCTTCTTGGCGTTCAGGTGGACATCGATGGTCCAGTATTCCTCTTTTTGGAAAGCCCGGATTTCGCGCTCGCGTTCCACGATTAGGCGCAAGGCAACCGTCTGCACACGTCCCGCCGAGAGGCCCCGGCGGACCTTATCCCACAGCAGCGGGGAGATCTTATAACCGACCAGACGATCGAGCACGCGCCGCGCCTGCTGCGCTTGCACCAAGTTCTCATCCACCGGAATCGGCGTCTCAAAGGCCTTGCGGATCGCCGCCTGCGTGATTTCGTTAAACCGCACACGGTAAATCAGCGGAGCGTTCTTTCCCTTCCCTTCCAGTTCCTCCTTGAGGTGCATGCAAATGGCCTCGCCCTCGCGATCCGGGTCAGCCGCGAGGTAGATGGCATCGGCGCCCTTGGCTGCCGATTTCAACTCCGAGATGAGTTTCTTTTTTCCTTCGATGACGACGTAGTTCGGTTCAAAACCGCGATCGATGGCTACCGCTAAGTCGTTCTTGGGCAAGTCTTTAATGTGCCCAAGCGAAGCCTTGACGGTGTATTCCTTGCCGAGATATTTGCCGATCGTTTTGGCCTTGGTAGGGGACTCCACGATCACCAGAGACTTACTCATAAAACTATTATTTTGTGTTACTTACCAGACTTTTATGAAGTGCTTGCCAGCGAGCTGCCGGACTGTTCCCAGCATTTCCAGCTCGAAAAGTGCCGCGATCAGCTCTGACGATGAATACTGTGGCAGATTCCCCATCAGTGTGTCAATGTGAGTCGGCTCGGCCGGGGACAGGACTCCCAGTACGGAACGGTGGATCGGCGACTCCATTTCGGGCGTCAAGGTCTGCTGTTCGGGACCCGCCGGAGCGCTCTGCCGCAGACGTTTCCTGTCGTTCGGCGCGAGCTCGGAAACCACATCCTCTGCATCCTGCACCAGCTTTGCCCCTTGCTTGATCAGTAGGTTCGGCGCCCAGCTCATCTTCGATGTGATGTTGCCAGGAACGGCAAACAGTTCCCTTCCCTGCTCCACCGCCAGCCGTGCCGTGATCGCCGAGCCGGAATATTGCGCGCCTTCCACCACCATCACCCCGGCACTGAGTCCGCTCACTACCCGGTTGCGGATCGGAAAGTTCTGCGGATAGGCCGGTGTTCCCATGGGAAATTCGCTCACGAGCAACCCTTTCTCCGCGATCTCGGCGGCCAACTTCCGATTTTCCGCCGGGTACACCAGATCCACACCACACCCCAGCACCGCTACCGTATTCCCCCCAACAGAAAGCGCCGCCTTGTGCCCCGCCGTGTCGATTCCTCTCGCCATACCGCTTGCGATGGTTAACCCCTTCTGCGCCAGATCCCGAGCCAGCCGGTCCGTGGCAGCCATGCCGTATGCCGTCGGTTTCCGTGTACCGACGATGCCGATCATAACCGAGTCCAGCAACTCGATTCGGCCTCGGCAGAACAGCAGCGGTGGCGGGTCAAAGATGGTCCGCAGCCGGTGAGGATACCGTGGATCCAGCATCGGGATGAGGGTGACGTTCAACCCCTTGATCCTCTGTTGCTGCGTTGCCGCGTCATCGAACATGCAGCCGGAAAGGATGCTCTGCGCGGTCGACGCGGGTATCCCCAAACCCTCCAGTTCAGATAGCGATGCGCGGAAAATGGCCCGTGCCGACTCGAAATGCTGCACCAGTTGAGCCGACTTGCGTGCCCCCAGACCCGGGGTCAGTTGCAGAGCGAGCCAGTAAAGCTGCTCATCGTGGTCAATTGTGGGAGCCACCATATAAAAGGATGTGCGGTGGGCTCCCCAGGATTCTCAACCCGATTGATGGTGACGGCCGCTTTACGGGCCGGCAACGTCCCTCACTCGAGTGCGTCCGCCAAACCCGCTCCGTCGAGCACTCGATCCACCACGGCCAGCAACTGATCGCGAGTCATCCCCCCTATCCTGTTCCGCGCCCATTCCGGAAGCGGCCCAAACCGGTGCTCCAGAACGTGGATGGCAAAGCGGAAAGCCTCCTGTCGCCCGCCTTCCACGATGCCCTTTTCCACCCCCTTCTCGATCCCCTTCTCCACCCCCGCCTCTACACCCTCCTCGTACAACTCACGAAGAAACGCGTTCTCCAACGGATGTTCAAACAAAGGCATACGTTTCACCTCCTGGCGCAGCACGCCGTGCAGCCGCCTCAACCCCGATAATATCATTAGCTTCGCCAGTGCCTCACCCCGCTCCGGTTGCGGCAAATCGGCGATCTCTCGCAATACGTTCCTGGCCGCCTCCACCGGACTCTCCACGTTGCACAATATCGCCAGAATCCGGTCTTCAATCGCGGGGCTCTCCTCGAGAGTCCGCGCATCGAAATCCCGTATATCCATCACCTGAAACGCAAACCGCAACCCGCGCTCCTCCAGCACTCCCGTCATTGCCAGCGGCTCCAGGCCAACATAAAGAACCATTTGTGCCGGAACCCGATCATAAGCCCGCTCGATCAGCAGCCGGTACTCCAGCATCCGCTTCCCCATCCTGCCATCGTTGCGGCTCTGCAACTCCAGATGGAACAAATCCCCAGTCTCCAACTCCGCCAAGAGATCCGCCCGGCGCACCCGCGTATCCGGTAACTCTACGTTCAGCCAGCGGCGGATCGGAGCACCGGCCAATCGTTCCACAAGCCGGGAATGCGCAAAGGTCAGAATTTGTTTCAGCGCGGGATCGTAGTCCACTCATCCCCTAAGTCCCGCAACCATCCCATTCCTCTCACACCGGCTCAAACCGCGCCTGGAAAAAGCGCAAGAACCGCGGTTCGTACGTCATCTTCAATCCGCGCGCCTTCTTCCGCTCTTCATACACGCAATACACCGATTCCGCCGTCACATCCATGTGCGCCTGCGTATACACGCGCCGCGGAATCGTCAGCCGCACCAGTTCCAGCTTCGGAAACCGTTCCTCGCCGGAAATCGCATCCCGCCCCGCCGACACAGCCCCCCGTTCCATGGCTCGCACCCCCGAATCCAGATACAGTGCCGCCGCCAGCGCCTGCGCCGGATATTGATTCCGCGGAATGTGCGGCAAGAACGCCTTCGCATCCAAATAGATGCCATGCCCGCCAATCGGCAAAACGATGGGAATCCCCCACCCTCGCAGTTTCTCTCCCAGATACTCCACCTGCCCCACACGCGCCCGGATGTGATCGTCCTCCAGCGATTCCTCAATCCCGATCGCCACCGCTTCCATATCCCTCCCCGCCATGCCCCCATAGGTGTGCAACCCCTCGAAGACCACCACCAGGTTCGAGATCTCCTCCGCGATGGCGTCGTCCCGAATCCCGATAAACCCACCAATATTCGCCAGCGGATCCTTCTTCGCGCTCATCGTGCAACCATCGGTGAGATCGCACATTTCCCGCACAATGCGCCGGATCGGCCGCCCCTCCAACCCCGGTTCCCGCTGCTGCAGAAAATAGGCGTTTTCCGCAATGCGCGTGGCATCCAGAATCACCCGCGTGTGGTAGCGGTCCGCCAGCGCCCGCACCTGCCGCAGATTCTCCAGCGAGATCGGCTGCCCGCCCGCCATATTCACCGTCGCTGCCGCGCTGATGTACGGCACGCGCCCCGGATTGTCTCGCAGTACCCCCTCCAGCTTCTCCAGATCAAAGTTCCCCTTGAACGGATGCTCGCTTGCCGGATCATGCGCTTCCGCAATCACGGTATCCACGAACGTCCCCCCAGCCATCTCCTGGTGTAGCCGAGTAGTCGTGAAATACATGTTGCCCGGTATCACATCGCCAGGCTTGATCAGCACTCGCGAAATCAGATGCTCCGCCCCCCGCCCTTGATGTGTCGGGATCACGTGCTTGTAACCATAAGCCTTCTGGACCGCTGCCTCCAGATGGTAGTAATTCTCACTGCCCGCATAGGCTTCGTCGCCAAGCATCATCCCCGCCCATTGCCGGTCGCTCATCGCCGATGTGCCCGAATCCGTCAACAGGTCGATATAAACATCGCGCGAACGCAGCAGAAAGGTGTTGTACCCCGCCACTTCCAGCGCCCGTGCGCGCTGTTCGGCTGTGGTGAGCCGCACCGGCTCCACCACTTTGATCTTGAACGGTTCGGCCCAACTGCGTCGAGTGAGTGGCATGCTTCCAATCTATCCGGGATCGCCCAGCGAAGGAATACCGTTTCAAAACTCAAGCTGAACCGTTACAATACGTTCGTTAATTCCATTGCCGATTGTCCTTCCATACGTAAAGATATAGCCATGGACTCCATCGATTGGAACATCCTCCGCGAACTACAGCGCGACGCCCGGCTGTCCTTCGCCGAACTCGGCCGCCGCGTCGGCATGTCCACCCCCGCCGTCGCCGAGCGCGTCCGCCGTCTCGAAGACGCCGGAATCATCGAAGGATACACGGCCGTCCTCAACCCCGAAAAAGCCGGCTTTCCCATCGGCGCACACATCCGCATTCGCGTCACGGGCAGTGAATCGCTCGCGCGCCGCTTGGTCGCTCTCGCCGCCGAAATCCCCGAAATTGTCGAATGCCACCGCTGCACAGGCGAGGAATCCTTCGCCCTCCAGGTGCGCGTCCGCAGCGTCGAAGACCTCGAACGCCTCATCGACCGCCTCACGCCCTTCGGCATGACATCCACATCCCTCATCCTTTCCGCCCCCTTTCGAAGAAAATCGCTACTCCCTCCGGCATCGTGAGGGTCCGCACCCGGAATTGTCGTTTTCCATACAGGGGCACTGAAACCCCCATGGAGGACAACATGGATCATCGCAACCGCATCGCCACACCTGCGCTCTCGGCGCTACTCTTGGGCCTTCCCTTGGCGGCCCAAGTTCAGTGGGCCACTCCGGAGTCGGCTGTCAATCCCGTAGCCGTTAATTCCGCGGCCAAACGCCTGTGCCGCGTCGTTTCCGGAGCAAACACTTACGCCGGCACTATCATCAACGAACCCTTCTGCTCTTACATCGCCAACGGTAGCCCACAAACCACTTCCTCGGGCTACAGCGTCGGCGTCGGTCTCGGCAAGTGGGAAGCCTCCGGCCTTGCTTCCCCTTCCGAACTCGGCCAGCAGAACGGTCTCCCCACCCGCGTGTGCCGGGCCAAAGTCGACGGAGTCTTTTACGCCGGCCACACTTCGCCTACCGTTCCCACCACCTGCCAGATCGCCGCGCCGAGCGGTTTCACCAGCCTCGCCGTCTATGAGCAACTCTACGATTTCACCACGCCGGGTGAATTCCAAATCCGTAATCAACAACACTGCCTCTCCGCACGCAGTGGACAAACACCTGCCGTTCAAGTGCGCAACTGTTCAGACCAGCCAGGCGACCAGTGGCGCATCCAAACCGCAGCCGGTGGTTTCCTGCGCCTGGAATCCGTTGCCCAACCCGGCCAATGCCTGCATCGCGACGCCGCCAACAATGCGACGCTCCTTGCGTGCGCCTCGGCGTCCACCCTTCGCCAGACTTGGTTCACCGACACCGCCTACCGCCTCACCGACGTCTCCACCGATCTCGTGCTCGGCCGCGCCACGGGACTCACCAGCGCCGCACCTCTCTTGTTCCGCAGTGCCACCGGCACACCCGCCGAAGCCTTCGAGATGCTCACTCTTGCCGAAGCCAGCCGCCGCCTCAGCGTCCTGACCTACAACATTATGATGCTGCCCATCTTGGCGTTCCCACAGTTGGCGCAACAGCCGCGCGCGGAAATGATTCCCCCAACCCTCGACCGCCTCGGCCTCCTCGCCGACGTCATCGCCTTCCAGGAAGGCTTTGAACGCTCCGCGCGCAACAGAGTCCTCTCCGGCCTCCTCAGCCAAGGCTATTCCTGGTACACCGGCGTCCCTGACCATTCCCCGGAAACCTACGACGCCGTGGACTTTCTGTCCAACGTGATTACCAACGGTGGAACATTCCTCGCTAGCCGCTGGCCCATCGAGCGAATTGCCTTTCATAAGTTCAATGCCAAATCCGATGACCCCCTCACCGACGTCACCGGCGCCGATCGCCTCGCAGCCAAAGGCGTCGCTTACGCCCGTATCCACAAACTGGGCCGGAAATACCATATATTCACCACCCATTTGCAAGCCGGACCGCCCTGGGATGAGGCCGCCGTCCGTCAAAGCCAGTTGCGCGAAATGAAGACCTTCGCCGATCTCCAACTCGCCGGCGCCGGCCCCGGCGACGGCGTCATCTTCACCGGCGACTTCAACATCGACATGGAAATCGATGTCGGCAATTACCAGTTCCTGACCGACACACTGGAGGCCGATTTCGTTGACGCCCCGCGCCCCGTGGGCCGCTCTCTCTCCTCTCCCGTGCGCTGGACCGTCGATCCCACCGACAACAGCATCACTCAGAAGCGCGGCGCTTCGCACGAATGGCTCGACTATATCTTCATTGCCCGCCGGAGCTCCCGCGTTACACGCGCCGATTATCATGTATACCAGCCGAAATTCACTTCCTTTTTTATCATGGATATCGGCAATATCGGCGTATTGCCCTGGTCCCCGGATCCATTCGCCACCACCGACCTTTCCGATCACGGTGCGCTTCTCGGCAACTTCGTCTTTGCCCCTGCCGCGGGCGCCGTCGCGCCATCCGACCTTGTAAGCGTCGAATTCCGAACCTTGCAGAGCAACGAACCAATCCCGGACGGGCAGGTCCTCATCGACGGCGGCTCCCTCTCCACGCCAGCCACAATCCCGATGGAGCGCAATCGCCCCGTCGCTCTCACGGCTTATCCCACCCTCGCGGGCCCCGAGGGATACCGCTATCGCTTCGATCATTGGGAAAGCACCACCGCCCCCTCGCACACGTACACGCCCACCGCCAATGACCGCAAGACAGCCTCCTATGTGCGGCAGACGCAAACCAAGGCCAACATCATACCGCCCGATGCCGGATCCGTCACCGGAGTAGGCTTCTACGACGAAGGCGCCGAATTCATCTTGACCGCCGTGCCCAAACCCGGATTTGCTTTCCAGACCTTCGGCAGGCCTCTGGAAGCAAATCAAAACGGAGTAAGAGCCAAAGCATCGTTTGCTCCGCAATCCTTCGACGCCTTCTTCGTGCCCACCGGCGCCCCTCGCCTGTCGCTGGTTACCGCCGGCCCGCGAACCTATTCCCCCGACGGATCCACGGTACGCGTCCCTCTGCGGATGTCAAACAACGGACCCGGCGGCGCAGTCAACGCCCGCATCATCGCCGTCCGCAACATCGTGGTCACCAGCGGCAACGGCACGGTGCAATCCCCTGGCACAGTCATTCCTGGCTTCGGAACCATTCCCACCGGCAGCCTGAGCGCAACGGCCAGCGACGTCCCGCTGCTCTGGCCCGCTACAGCCACCCGTATTCGCGCTGAATTCATTCTCGCCGCCGACGGCGGTTACCAAACCTCTGTATTTTTGAACCTCACCCGCTAATAAGGAAAAACAATCATGAAAAAACTACTGCTGCTTTGCACCCTCACCGCCGCATCGCTGGCCGCTGCGCCCGTCCTCACGCTCAACCCAGCCGGCGGCGCCATCTCCGGACCCGCCGGTTCCACACGCGGATGGGATTTCTCTCTTTCCTCCGATTCCAACCGCTGGCTCACCGTCATCGGTTCGCTCCTTCTCACGGAATCCGACTCCACCGTCGGCTACTACGTCGACTACATCGGCGCCCTCGGCGGACCGGTCAACTTCGTCCTTCCGCCCAATGACCCCGCCTGGCAGCTCAGCTTCGATGAAGCAACCGGCGAAGGCGTGGGCAGCTTCCTCTTCGATCCCTCCGCCCCGGTTGGGGCTGTCAATTCGGGCATCCTCCGCATCATCGTCGAGGCCTACGCCGTCGATCCGGCCGTGTGCGGAGGCGCATGCCTCGATGAAACCCTCACCTTCGATGTGAGCTACAGCGCCACCGTCACCGCCGACCCCGGCCCCGATGTGCCCGAACCGGCGACCCTGCTGCTCACCGGCCTTACGTTCGCGATCGCCGGGCTCTGGCGGCGGCTCAGATGATTACACACCGCACTCGATCGAGTCGTCGCACACCAGCGGGTCCGCCAGCACCGGCAACGTCGCGCGCGGACCCGTGCGCTCCAGCAGTGCCGCCGAGGCATCCTTCAGATACGCAATCTCCGACGCTGCCAGCGATTCCGCCAGCGGCTCGGCGATCGTAGCCAGATGATCCTTCAGAAACCGCGCCGCCGCATCGCCCGAAATCGCCGCACTCTCCGGTTCCTCCCTACTCACCGCAAACGCCTGCTTCAGCCGCAGGTACGAAATGAAGCCGCACTCCGTGGCTACGTGATCAACCGGCTCGGCGCACTTCGGCCGGTACGCGAACGCGTTGTAATAGGCCTCCAACTCCGAGATGAGATACCCCAGTTGCACCGTGTCCTGATAGCTCGCCTCACGTGGAGGCGCGGGCCCACCCGGTCCGAACGTGGAATGGTATAACCCCTCGGAGGCTTCCGTCAGCGCCGCCTCCGCGGCTTGCCGCAGCAACGGGTCGTCAACCTCCTGCCCCAGCGCCGCCACTTCCCCGAACCACCCTAACGACGGGCATTCGAACAGCAGGCCGATCAGACGCCACTCAGCGGCTTCGCGCAGCAACCGCTTCGTCTCTTCGGGCAGAATCATTTCGCCTCCCGTACCGCCAGCGGAATCCACCCCGTCCGCATCTTCCGTGAACCTACCTCCTGCGCCGACCCCTCCCAAATCGCAAACGCAACGTTCGTGCGCGTCTTCGCGGAAAGCCCAGTCGGAAACTTCCGCAACAACACCACGGACCATCCCGCCTTCGTGCGAACTCCCTGCCCTTTCGCAAACCCATCTTTGTTGGGCGCCAGCGTCCCCGGGCCTTCCGCTGTCATCTCCTCCACCGGCGATTCCCGCGGACCGACACGCCGGTTTCCCACCGCGTGCGCCGGTGCATAGCGCCGCATCATTTCCTTTTGTGCCGCCGAACCCGGTTCGAGCGATTGCGCCTGAAACGGATAGTGATCCACACTCGCGTTCGGATATAGCGCGTGAATGTCGTCCTTGCGTCCGTTCACCGATGCCTGCCAGTCCGCGCGCCAGAATGTCACCTGCACCGGATGCCCGGCAGATCCCATCTGCGGATCCGGCGGATTGGCTTCGATCTTCGCCGGAATCTGCACCGCACAGCCGTCCAGAAACTTCGCCGGACCCGGTGTGTCGTTCTGGCTCGCATCGTTCCATTCCAGCCGGAACGCAATCTCCGAACCGTTCTGCAACGCGCGCACACGCACTTCCGGCGTCGAGGCTTTCATCAACCGCGGCTCCACCAGATCCTGCAACAGCAGCTTCGCCGGATGTTCCGGCGCGTTGTTCCACGCCGCGTCAGTGGGTGACAGGGGTGGCTTCTGCGCGGGCACGGCAACCACCTCCGTGACAATCGCCGGCCCCCGGCTGCATGAAACCACCACGGAGCCTGCGGCGATGAGAATTACGGCGGACTTCCAATGCATGACACTCCCCTTCCTCTACGGGCAATTGGTGCGCGTAATCTGGTACAGCTTGTCGTAGGCAGGCCGCGTAAATACGGGCTCGTTGCGCGGAACGCGCACCAGCGTTGCGCCCTTCTCATCCAACCCGCTTACCGTATCGCCCTGCCGGCTCCACCGCGGCATCACCATTTCGCTCGATCCGAACAGGCACAGCAGCGCTGCCAGATCGGGATCGTTCGCGGCGTTGCGATAGACCTTCACCGCCTCGTCCGCGCCCGGCCCGAACAACTGCCGCGAAAACGACAGCGGCACATGGATCGGCGGAATGTAATACACATTCGGCTCCAGCCCGAACTGCGGGAACAGCGGCAGCGCGATCTTGCGAATCCGCACCAAGTAGTCGATCGGATTGTCCTGCCGCTCCTGCCCCGGCTTCGATATATACCCCGCCAGCCGGATCTTGCCGATACAATTCACGAAGCATTGCGGTTGTATCCCCTGCTCGATTTTCGGATAGCAGGCAATGCATTTCTCCGAAGTTCCGGTCATCGGATTGAAAAAGACCTTCTTATAGGGGCACCCTTTCACGCATTCTTGATATCCCCGGCATCGCCCCTGGTCCACCAGCACAATCCCATCCTCGGGCCGCTTGTAAATCGACCCGCGCGGACACGACGCCAGGCACGCCGGATACGTGCAGTGGTTGCAGATTCGCGCCAGGTAGAAAAACCAGTTCATGTGCGGCAGAGCCATCATGCCCGCACCCTTGTCCACCTGTCCCGCGCAATCGTCCTCCCCTACATTCGGGTACGCATAATCCTGCTCCTCGGGCCGCCACCCCAATACACGTTCCCCCGCCGGCGCCGACTCGAACACCGTCTGCCCCTCGTAGCGGTCCTTGCTCCATGCGCCGCCGTTCAACATCTCCAGCAGCTTCAAGTCCCACGCCAGCGGATAAAACCCGTAGGGCTTCGATTCCACGTTGTTCCACAACATGTATTCCTGCCCGCGCCCCGAGGTCCAGGTCGTCTTGCACGCCAGCGTGCACGTCTGGCAGGCGATGCATTTGTTCGTATCGAATACGGCGGCAAACTGCTTCTGCGGCCGGCTTTCCGGATACCAGTACGACATTTCCCGGCCCAATTGCCAATTATAAACGCGTGCCATTATGCGTTCTCCTTCTTACCGCCGTAGAAATTGCCGGCGAGATATTTCTTCATCGGATCCGATTCATTCCTCGGCCGGATGCCGAGCGCTACCGGACGCCACACGCCCTTGCGGTCTATGCCACCCGGCTCCGCCTTGGTGATCTTCACGATCGCCTCCCGAGGCGCGCCCGTCGGACAGTGCACATCCGGCAAAAATCCCTTCCCGATCGACTGGCCGAAGAGCCCTTTGCGCACCAGCGAATCCGTCATCCACGTCGGCTTCAACCATCCGCGTGTCGCCGACTGATGCGACCCCGAACGGAACATTGCCTGGTATCCGCTGCGAGGATTCTTCGCCAGTCCATCGGCACGCGCCTTGCGCCCTTCCACTGAGCCCGGCGTCGCGCCGTACATGTTGAACCACATCCGCGTCACGCCCCTCGGAGTTCCCGGATAATAACGCGCCCGGCACAGCAACCGCGCGAATTCGTAATCCTTCTTGTTCTTCTGCCATCCCCGGAACGGCCGGTCGCTCGGGTCCGAATCGATCCACACATAATCCCCATCCTGCACGCCCAAGGCCTTCGCATCGTCCGGATGAATATCCACGTATCCCTCCGTGACAAACGGACTCCGCTTGTCATGGCGGTACAAATCCCCAAACGGCCCGAACAGAATCGCGATCATGTCCGTGTCGATCGGCATCGTGTGCGCCCCGTGCCGGTACTTCGGTGTATGGAACACGAACGTGTATCCATCCTTCGCCAGCGGATGCGCCGTCTTCTTGCATTCTTCCCAAGACAGCACCACGTTGCGCCCGCAGCGCGTCTCGCACGAAAGATCGCTCCGTTCCACGCCGTACTTCTCCGGGCCGTCCGGCCGCAGTGCCTCATGCTTCGGTGCGATGATCACGTTCGGTTCATAGAAAGTCGAATCCACCGGCTCCCGATGCACCGGCAGGTTCTCACCCGCTTCGATGAACTCGTCTTCCTCGCGATAAAACTCCAGCCGTCCGGTCTTGGTGTACCACGGAACATGGTCCACCACCTGTTCATAGCCCACGCACTTCGGCGAAGTGCGGCTCTGTAGAATCGCCGGAATGCCCTCCTTGGCCTTCGCCTCCAACTCGGCAATCTGGAATCCCTTCGTATTGGAGGAAGCATTCAGAATGCGCTGCAAATAGACATCGGTACGTCCTTCCCGCACGAACTTCCAGCAATCGGCGAAGCGCTTGTCCCCTGTAATCTGGGCCATCTTCGCACCCACCAGCGCCAGCACTTCGATATCGCCGATCGTATGAAAAATCCTCTTCAGCGGCGTCCGCGGAAACACCGTCAGGAACGGATTGGTCACCGATGCCGTCATGTCCGGATGCTTCAGTTCCGCCCACGAATCCACCCCGAACACTATGTCCGCCCATTCGCACGATGTCGACCACCACCACTCGTTCACCGCGATCATCTCGATCCGCGGCAGCATGTTCACCACCGTGTTGTAGTGCCACTTCACATTGCCCAGAATCGAGTTCGCGTTGGCAAACCACAGCGACTTCGTCGGGCACGGCATGTGGCTCTTGCCCGTCAACAGTTTCTTGCCCACCCGCAACGGATGATCTTCGTGGTTGTAATAGTGCGCCGATTCCGGCCGCCAATACTGCCGCACCCGTGCCGGCTTGCCCGGGTCCAATTCCAAATCGAAGGGGTTCTCATTGATGTACTGCGGAGCCCCGTTAAACAATGCCACGCGGTAATTGCCGGCATACGATCCCACGTTGCCGCCCATCTTGCCGATATTCCCCGTCAAGGCGGCGAGCAGAAAGATATCCCGGTCCTTGTTGTCATTGTTGAAGAACTGATTCGGCCCCATGCCCACCGCAAACAGCGTGGTCCCCGGATGCTTCGCTATCGAGCGCGCCAGCGACTCCACCGCCCCGGCCGGAGCCCACGTCAACTCCTCGGTAACCTGCGGCGTGAAGTGAGCCGCATATTCCTGAACAAGGTCAAACACCGGCCGGCACCGCACCTTCTTCCCATCGGCCAGTGTCACTTCCACCGATCCTTCCAGCAGCGGGTCTTCGATGTTGGAATTCTTCCCCACCATGTCCCGCGTGATCGCCTTCGGCTGATTTGTCTTGCGATCCCACCACACGCCATCGCCCCAATCGGCGCGCAACGCCTCCGGAACAATCTGCTTGTCGTGCAATCCAGGCGGCGGCTCCTTCTCGTTCGCATGCAACGTGCGCGTCAGCTTCCATTCCGCCAACTGCCCCCCAAACACATCCTTCGCCCGCAGGTTCTTGAGCGTATCCATCCGCACCAGTAGGGGCAGGTCCGTCCAATCCCGCACATACGCCGCATCGTACAGCTTCTCTTTCATGATCACGTGCGACAGGCCCAGCGCCAGCGCCGGCGTTGTGCCCGGCCGCACGACAATCACTTGGTCCCCCTTCGTCGCCGTGGCCGAGTATTCGCAGGCGATCACCACGACCTTCACCCCCTTCAACCGCGCTTCCGTCAGCCAGTGCGAATCCGGCATCTTCGTCGTGATCCAATTCATGCCCCACACCACCACCGTCTTGGCATGCTCCACCGCCGAAAGATCGAACTCCACCGTCTGCTGCCCCGTCACCATCGGATGCCCCGGAGGCAGATCCGTATGCCAGGAATAGTTGTCGAACCCTTTTCCTCCAACTGCCTGATCCGGACCCACCTTGCGAATCTGCGCGTCCAGCAACGCCATCGAGTTCGCCATCCGGTACATGCCGAACACGCGTGTCATGCCCAACAGCGGCATGCCACCCCGAAACTTCAGCACCTGTGTCCCAATCCCGCCCGTGGCTTCGATGACGGCCTCGTCGTAATGCTGCTCGCGCAAGCGCCGTTTCCCTTCCTCGCCGGTGTACGTCTCGGCGATATTCTTCAGCGCCTTGGCCACGAACTCCGCCGCCTGATCGTGCGACAGACGGATCCATTCATCGCGCCCCCGCTGGAAATACTTCTCCGGTGGCTTCCCGTCGCCGCCGCGCGGAAACCCTTCCTCCACCCACTTCTTGAACCCCGCGCGCACCATGCACCCGTTGATCCGCCGGTCCCCATAGAACCGCCGCGTCAGCGCAAGGCCCTTCTGGCAGATCCGCGGATCCCAACGGCTCGTCGTGTGGTTGTTGGAAAGATCGAACGCCTCGCCATACCGCATCGTCGGCCCGATCCGCACAATCACGCCCTGCCGCACATAGGCGTTCAGAATGCAGTTGTGCGTATCGTTCGGCGCGCACGTGAACGAGTACTTCGAATCGTACTTCCACAAATCGCGATACGTGCTCTCCCAACCCCGGTCGGGATAGGTCGCCAGCGGATTCGACACCGCCTCCAATCCCCATGCATCCGTCGTCGATGCGGCGAATGCCGTGAGGCCGGCGGCCTGAATCGCATTCAGAAAATCACGGCGTGAATGGTTCTCGTTACTCATTTCTTTCCCTCCCATGTCCGGAGAAACGCCACGATCGATTCGATCTCGGCGGATGCATACGTGCGATGAACGGTCGATGCCTCGGTGAATCCCGGCATCGGCGTGCCGCGTCGTCCCTTCGATATCGTCTCCACCAGATAGCGGTCGGTCGCCGCCCCCAGCAAAACCGCGTTGCGCAACGCCGGCCCGTCGCCGCCTTCGCCTTTCGCCCCATGGCAACCCGAGCAGGATGACGCATACAACCGGCTGCCCAATTCCACATCCGCACTTACCCAGCGCGGCCGCTCTTCCGCCTTCGACTGTGTTCCACTCAGCTTGCGCAGATGCGCAATCACGGCATCGATCTCCGCCGGCCGCAATCCGCTGGGCGAATCCCACGCCGGCATGCGCCGCCCAGGCCGTCCCTTTTGGATTGTTGTCCGCAGGAACTCGTCGGAAACATGACTCAGAAAGTCCGCATTGGCCACCGCCGGGAACGCCGCCATCCCCGCCGCGCGCCGTCCCTTCCCTTCCTTGCCGTGACACCCGGAACAAAAGGCCGTGAAAATGGTTTCCCCGTCCGCCGCGAATTCCCGTTCCCCAAACCGTACCGCCCTCACGCGATCCTTCGGCAGATAGCTGCCCGGCACATCGCGCCGCCGCAGCGACAGCACGTAGAGCGTCAATCGCTGCACATCCTTCTCATCCACCGCCACGGGAGGCATCTTCGATTCCGCCACCACCCCGCTCGGCGATCGGAAATGCTCCTCCAGCCAGTTGGCCAGCGTGTGCTTTTCCTGCACTGCCGCGAAGTTCAACTGCCCCGGATCCTTCTCCCCGCCGCGCGTCAGATCGGGCCCTTCCTCGCCGCCTGTGCCGCTCACCTTGTGGCAGCCCAGGCAACCGCTCGAGTGGAATACCGCCTTGGCTTCCACCAGCGCCGGCGCGGCGACACGCATCGCCAGATACCCCGCCACCAACTCCTGATCCTCGGCCGACACTGCCGCGAACGAAGTCCGCCACGGCCCGTCCTTGGCTTCCTGCTGCTTCCGGACATGCTTGGCGTGCCAGTCCTTGTCGTAGCCCGTGATCGCAACCCGCGAAAGGTCCGGCCCTTCCATGCCTCCGCCATCCGGTCGAATCGTTCCGCCACGCCGATCCACGCGGTGGCACGCCAGGCAGTCCAGCCGTTCAAACGCAGCCGCCTGCTGACGGTACAGCGCCGCATTCGGCACACCCAATGCCGAATGGCAGGAACCGCAACCGGCGTAACTCGCTTCCACCGGCAGCATCGGCTGCGGCCAGAAATGCACATCGCCATGCGCATCGGCTGTTTCCGTCGCCAAACCTTGTCCTCCATGGCAGATCGTGCACCCATACTCCGCCGGATCGTGCACCACGGCTTTATGCGGCGTCAGCGTCTTCCCGCCCGTCACATTCTGCTCCCCAGGTCCCATCGCCACGTGACACGACACGCACCGGTCCTGCACACCCAATGACGGATTCACCACCTGCCGCAATTGCACCGCGATCGGCCCTTCCTCCGATCGGCCTTCCGATTGAATCCGCCGCCAGTCGCGGCGGAAGTTTTCCTCAACGGCGGCGGCGATCAACAATACCAGCACGCCGGCACTGGAGATCAACAGAAGTTGTTTGTTCTTTCGCATGGCGTTCTCTAGTGCTTCGGCCAATCGCTCGGTGACCAGTAGAAAACCCAGTTCGGCCCGCGGAAGTACGTCCCGATGACCGTCAAAACAAGAAACCCGCACAGGAAGCAGGTAAACAAACCCATCGCCCCAGCCCGCGCCGATTCGTGGCGCCGCACCAGCCACACCGAATACGCTCCGTACACCGCCGTGATGAGCGTCCCCGGATTCAGCACCGTAATGAAAAGTTGCGGGATGTCCGGAAACCATTCCCGCAGCCAGCCGAAGCGAATCACAAACGCCTCGATCGCCAGCGGAGCCAGAAACCCGATCAGCAGCGCTTGCCGCACCAGTCCCCATCCACCCGGCCCGCCAAACCATTCCCCCGTGCCCTTCTCTTCCCGATCCAGATACGGAATCAACCCCAACCCGATCAGCACAATCGACGGTATGCCGATCCCTCCCATGAAGGCCGAGAACGCCACCAGTTCTTGCAATCCCAGGAAATACCACGGCGCTTTCGCTGGATTCTCCGGCACCGCCGGATTCGCCAGTTCCTTCAACGGAGCATCCGAAAGCAACGCCAGCAGCACGCACACCAGCGTCGTCAGCATCAGCACAGCCAACTCCGCATAGAACAGATGCGGCATCGAAGGGACCGTATTCTCAGGGCCCCGCCCGACATTCGCGGTTCGCCCTTTCACGATGGCCGCAAGGTGATAGGTGCGGTTCGGCGATTCGCTGAACACCGGATACAGGGCCTCGGCAGGCGGTCCCAAGCGCTCGTCCACATCCGCGGGCTTCACCAGCCCGCCATCTTTGCGGATGCGCCAGAAATGCACCGCCGCCAATGCCGCCAGCACCAGCGGCAGAATCATCACATGCAGCAGATAAAACCGGATCAGCGCTTCCGGACCCACCGTGTCTGACCCTAACAGCAGCAGCCGCTGGAATCCGCCCGGATCGAAGTATTCCGTAATTCCGATCGCGTCCGTAATCTCCCGCGGCGATTGCGCAATGTTCGCCCCGATCGTGATTGCCCAATAGGCCAGTTGATCCCACGGCAGCAGGTACCCCGTGAAGGATAGCCCCAGCGTCACCACCAGCAGCCCCATCCCGATCAGCCAGTTGAATTCTCGCGGCTTGCGGTACGCCCCCGTATAGAACGCGCGCGCCATATGCAGAATCACCGCCACCACCATCGCATTTGCCGCCCATCGGTGAATATTGCGAATCAAGCGCCCCGTAGGCACCACGAAATGGATGTCTTTGATGGAATCGTAAGCGACTTCCGTGTAGGGTTTGTAATAAAACATCAGCAAAATGCCGGTCACCAGCGTGATCAGAAACGCCGCCAAGCTTGCAATCCCCAACCCCATCGTGGTCGTCCAGCGAAGGCTCCAACGGTGCGTCCGCACCGAATGCAGATGCAGAAACACATTCCCAAACACAAACGTCGACCGCGTGCGGTCCGTCTGCGGTTTCCCGTTGCGGAACGCCGTCTCCACGATGCGCCCCGGCGCGGCGCGCAGGTTTTCAACGAATTGTTCCATGGCCGTCATGCGTTCACCTTCGTCCCTTGCGGCACCGTCGCCCCTTCATCCACCACGAACTGCCCGCTTTTCCCGCTGATCTTCAGCCACGGCAGCGGACGCGGCGCAGGCCCCCGCGCGACTGAGCCATCGTGAGTGAACTTCGATCCGTGGCACGGGCATTCGAACCCTTCCGCATTCGCCTTCACCACACAACCCAAGTGCGTGCAAATCGTCGACACCGCGTACACACCCTCCGCGTCGCGAAAGAGCGCCACGGCCCGCCCCGCCGGCACGAATGCTTCTCCCATGGGAAGCGTCTCCGGCAGCGTCACGCGAAATTTCTTCGACGGCGATGCCAGTACCGCCGCCTTCGGCAGCCGTAACATACCAACCACCGCGAAGAGCATCGCCGAAGCCGAAGCCCACAATGAAGCTAGCCCCAGCAGATCGCGCCGCGGCATGGGTTCGGGATCGAGTCGGGACCTCTGCGGTCCGGATTGCAGCGTCATGCACACCTCCAGGAAGTCAATCGAATGGTCCGTTCCATCGTGATCGCATCGGCGGGACACCGCATGGCGCACAGCGCGCAGCGAATGCACCGTTGTTCGTCTTTCAAAATGGCGGAGTTCTCGTGTAAATCCGCGCCGGCGCCTAACAATTCGCGAATCGCCGCATCCAGATCCGCGGTCGGCAGAATCTCCGCCAGCGGCGCCAGCTTCAAACATTGCGTGGGACACACATCCACACACCCTCCACACAGCACGCACCGCGCACCGTCAAACACCGGCGTGACCCCGCAGTCCAGACATCGCGACGCCTCGCGCATCGCCTGCTCCGCGCTGTAGCCGACCTCCACCAGATTCTCCGGATGATGCAGCCGCTCTTCCGGCGCCAGCACCGGCACCGCCTGCCGCCGTATGGATTCGTAGCCGCGCTCCCGCCGGTATTGCTCCAGTACGCGGTGCGAAGTTACCGCGTCCTCATGCAACGTGCGTCCCGTTAAATACTTGTAGATCGATCGCGCCGCCTTCTTGCCCGACGCCACGGCATCGATCAACAACCGCGTGCCGTGCGCCAGATCCCCCGCCACAAACACCCCCTTCGCCGTCGTCGCAAGCCCCGCATCGACCTTCGGCCAGCCCGGCCGCATCTGCTCCACATCCGCTCCGCCATCGTCGAGAAATCGCAACACCGGCGATTGCCCCACCGCCAGCAGCACCGTGTCGCACGGCACCGCCAGTTGGTCCCCGTCGTCATACACTGGCGCAAAACGCCGGTTCTCGTCATAGACGCGCAGGCACCGCCGGAACAACACCGCTTCGGGACGCCCCTCGGCATTTCGCTGGATCTCCACCGGACCCCATCCGTTCAACCGCGTGATGCCCTCTTCATCGCCTTCCATGATTTCCACCGTGTCCGCCGGCATCTCTTCCAGACTCTCCAGCGAAACAAGATGGACTTTCGTTGTTCCCGCCAGCCGCGCCGCCGTGCGCGCCGTATCGTAGGCGATTTGCCGCAACACCGTGCGCGCCACGTCATAGGCCACATTGCCCCCGCCGATCACCACCACCTCGTGCCCAATGTCCACTGCCTCGTGCAACGACACGGCCCGCAGCAGATCCACCCCGCCGTACACCCTGGGTCCTTGCTCGCCTGGCAATCCCAGCGCGCGCGACGATTTCGCCCCCACCGCGATCAGTACCGCTGCATACTCGCGCCGCAGATCGGCGAAGGAAATGTCCCGGCCCACCGTCACCCCGCAACGAATCTCCACGCCGAGCGCCTCGATGACGGCCACCTCGCGCGCAATCACCTCCCGCGGCAATCGGTACGCCGGCACACCCACGGCAAGCATTCCCGCCGCCACCGGCTCCGTCTCGAATACCACCGGCTTGCACCCCAGCAGCGCCAGATCATGCGCCGCGGATAATCCCGCCGGACCCGCTCCAATAATCGCCACACGCTCCCCATTCGCCTTCGGCAGTTTCGGATCGAGCCCCGCCCGCAGCAGCGTCGCCATCTCCTCGGCATACGCACTCACCGCCGGCACGTATCCGCGCAACTTTGCCAACACCTCATCCGTCGGCCGCGACTCGGGCCCCGCAAACTCACACGCGAACCGCTTCAGCGCACGAATCGCCACCGGCTTGTCATTGGCTACGAAGTGCCCATCGTCATCCACCCGAGGCACCTGCCCGCGGCGGCACGCCGCCTCACAAGGAGCCCCGCAGATCCGCCCGCACATCGATGCAAACGGATTCGGCCCCCGCGCAATCAGATACGCTTCTTCAAACCGCCCTTCCGCAATCGCCCGCACATAGCCGCGCGCGTCCGTGTGCACCGGACACGCCACCTGACAGGAAATCAGTGAGGAATGATACCCCTCCCCTGGAACCTCTACGCGAAGATGCGCCGCTGTTATCGGCATCACGCCCGTAGACCTCCAATCTGCATCGGCACGCCCGGCCGGTCATCGTTGCGTCCGTTCGCGAAGATGATGCACGGCAACCCATTCGGCCTTGCACCCTTCTTTGGCGGAGTCATCACCCGGGCAATAGACCACTTCCCCAACACAGCCGTGATGGCCTGCTGCAACTCCTCCGCCGCGTGATGAAACCCGCAGGTCGTTTCCGGATCCCGCCCCGGCCGGCAGTATGATCCCACCACCGCTCCCTGGCAGGCTTCCACCACGGACAACAGCGTAATCTGCGTCGCCGGCCTGCTCAATCGCACCCCGCCATTCACTCCCTTCTCCGCTCGCAGGATGCCCGCTTTCACCAACAACCCGGCTACCTTGGCCATGTATGTCGGGGATTCCCCCAATTGCTCGGCAATCCGCCGGTGCGACTCGATCGAGAATGGCTCCCGCGTCGCCAGATAGATCAGGGCTCGGATGGCCGACAGTGTGGTTTTTGTAAACATGCTAAATAGGATAACTAATATCCGTGTTCACCGTATTCTTGCAAGGCAACGGCCATTCTCTACGGCTCTCCACTACCCCATTTACTAGCCCCCATTGCGTCACTTGCCCCATTCGCATTGGTGCAACCCACCCACTTCACCCACACCGAAAAATTTGCACTTTCTCCCAACGCAATGACAACTTCCCTACCCCGAACGCGCCTGTCCGGGTAGAGAGAAGCTCCATGACCCCATTCTCAACACCGGAGGAACCCAATATGAACATGCTCATCGCCGCCGCCCTGCTCCCGGGAGCGATGCTGGCGGTTGCTCCCAATGCGTCCGGAACCCTGCACCTGCAAAACGAAACCATCGCCATGAAGTACGCCCAGGCCGTTCAAATCCCCGACTGGTTCGACAAATCGAAGTTCGGCACCCGATTGGTGGTCTCCGATTCACCCATCCCCGCCGCCGCCATGACCGATACCCTCGAGATGATGAGCCTCGTCCGCGAGGGCCGCCTTCACGCCGTGCAATTCGAAATCGGCGCCGGTGGCACCAGTTTCTCCATGTCCGTCCTCTCCAACAAAGTGAATGGCAGCCTCAGCATGTCCTCCAACTTCGATGTCCGCACCCTCAAAGTCTTCAACCCCGTGCGCATCGAAGGCGCTCTCAGCCAGCCTCCCAAGAAGATGCTCGACATGACCTTCAGCTACGACGTAACCTTCGCCACCGGCATTGCGCCCCACGCGGTCCCCGCCGCGCCAACACCCGCCGACGGCGCCGCCGCCGCCAACGCGCCATCCGCACAAGCTTACCTCGCCTTCACTGCCGCTCTCCGCGCCGGCAACAAAGCCAAGCTCCTCGAACTCGCCTCCCCGAAAGTCCGCGAGATGATGAACACACCCGACTTCGCCGAAAAGCTCTCCTTCATCCAGTCCCTGATGCCCGCCGACATCCGCGTCCTCAAAGCCGAGGAAACCGGCGACACCGCAAAACTCATTGTCACCGGCTCCGAAGACGGAAAGACCAAGCACGGCACCGTAACCATGCTCCGCAGCGGCGGCAAATGGGGACTCGTTAAGGAGTCGTGGAAATCCACAATGTAACTACTGCGTAAGCGGCATGGGCTTTCCGCCGCCGCGGCTCCAGTCCCACCAGGGCTCGCCTTGCGCCTGGTATTTCCCCAACTTGTCCCAGCGCTCGCGAGCCCGCCCATTCAAATCGAACGCCACATGCCCCGACGAAATCGTCATCTCATTCGTCAGCCGCAGCGTCCCATCCATCCGCGCCCCAAACGAATCGACGAAGCCATAGTTCCCCTTCTCGATGCGCAGTACCGCGATATCCGCGATCGCCCCCACCGACAAATGCCCGATCATCTCCCGCCGTATGACCCGCGCCGCATTCCAACTGGACCGCATGACGACATCCTCAATCGTCATCCCCATATTCAAAAACTTCGACATCACATTCAGTTGATCCTTCATCCCGCTATTGATGCTCCCGCTGTGAATATCCGTCGAAATCGTATCCGGCGGAAAACCCTGCCGCACGGCCGGCACCGCCTGCCGGAACTCGAACGCCGCCCCGCCGTGCCCGACATCGAAAATAATCCCCCGCTTCCGAGCCTCGAACAAATACGGCAGCAGCTTTCCGTTTTCATCGAAATACGGAACCGGCACATAGTAGGCATGCGTATAAATATCGCCCGGCCGCAGTTTCTTCAGCACTAACTCCTGAAACGGCCGCTCCGGGCGGAATTCGCCGAAGTCGACCATTACCGGGATATTCGCAATCGTTCCCGCCTCCACGCCACGCTCCACCGGAGTCCAATCCGGCCCCCGGTAATGCGCCACCTTGATGCCGACAATCGTATCCCGGTTTGCCAGCGCCAGCGCTCCCGCCGCCTTCGCATCCATGTCCTGCACATTCTGCTCCTGCGCATCGCCCGGCATGCCCACTCCGCCGATATTCAAAAACGCCAGCACCCGCGTCCGCGACCGCTCAATCACCGTCTTCTGAAACACCGCGAAATTATGCCGTCCCGACGAACCCGCATCCACCACCGTTGTCACGCCCGTGCGCAATGCGAAATCGTCCGGATGAATGCTCGCGTTGCCCCCCGACAACTTCCCTCCATCCGTGCCCGCGAACACATGTGCGTGCAGATCGATCAGCCCCGGTGTAACATAGCACCCGGTAACGTCAATCACCTTCCGCGCCTGCGCCGCCGGAATATCGGCTGCCACCGCGGCCACGCGTCCGGCCTTGATCGCCACATCGCGCCGCGCATTGATCTTGTTCTTCGCATCCAGCACATGCCCGCCCTTGAGCAGAATATCGTAAGGCTGCTGCGCCGATAGCGCGCCCGCCATGAGAAGCAGAGTAAGAGTCACAGCGTACATCATATCCCCGGATCTCATATACTGTGTGGACATGACTCCTACTCGTCGACGCCTCCTCAAAGCCGGCGCGCTGGCCCCCGCCGCCGCCGCTGCCGCCACATCGAAGAGTTCCAACATCACCGCCGGTTCGCCATCGCCTCTCTACGCAAGCCTCGGCGTGAAGCCCGTCATCAATGGCGTGGGA
The DNA here is from genome assembly GCA_964402295.1 of uncultured Candidatus Solibacter sp. Taxonomy (GTDB): domain Bacteria; phylum Acidobacteriota; class Terriglobia; order Bryobacterales; family Bryobacteraceae; genus CADEFT01. The sequence continues at coordinate 37,345 of CAYOBO010000054.1, forward strand.
GTCGTCACCGTGCTCGGTGGCTCCATCATGCCGCCGGAAGTCATCCAGGCCATGGAAGAAGCCTCGCGCTTCTTCATCCCGCTTCCCGAACTCGAAAAGAAAGTCGGCGCCCGCATCGCCGAACTCCTCAAAGCACCCGCCGCCATGGTCACCTGCGGCGCCGCTTCGGCCATCTCCGTAGGCACCGCCGCCTGCCTCTCCCAAGGCGACCCCCAAAAGCTCCGCCAACTCCCCGGCCGCGACGGCATCCGCTACGAAGTCATCCAACAGAAGTCGCACCGCTCCGGTTACGAGCATCAGATGGAGCTCTGCGGCGCGAAAATCGTCACGGTCGAGACGCGCCAGGAACTCGAAGCTGCCATCAACGACCGCACCGGCATGATGTTCTTCCTCAACAAAGCGGAAAACCACGGCCAGGTGAAAGCCGAGGAGTTCGTAAAAATCGGCAAAGCCCGCGGCATCCCCACCATGAATGACGCCGCCTCGGACGCCGTCCCCATGGATCGCCTTTGGAAGTACACCGCCATGGGCTTCGACCTCACCATCTTCTCCGGCGGCAAAGCCCTCCGCGGCCCACAAGCCTCCGGCCTCCTCCTCGGACGCAAGGATTTGATCGAAGCATCGTTGCCCGCCATGTCCCCGTTCGGAGGCATCGGCCGCGGCATGAAAGTCGGCAAGGAAGAACTTTGCGGCCTCCTCGCCGCCGTCGAGCGTTACCTCAAGGTCGACCACGCCGCCGAATGGAAGCTCCTCGAATCGCGGGTCAGTTCCATCCGCTCCGCCCTAAAAGGCGTCAAAGGCGTGCAGACGGACCGCCATATCCCCGAAATTGCCAATGAACTCCCCCACGTCACCGTCGAATGGGACGAGTCCGCCAAATCGCTCACTTCCCAACAAGTCGTCGAAAAGCTGCAAGCCGGCGACCCGCCCATTCACGTCCAAAGGCCCGGCAAAGGGAAGCTCCTCATCTCCGTCTGGATGATGCGCGGTGACGAGCACATCATCGTAGGCAAGCGCCTCAAGGAAATCCTGGCCTGATCCGGCCTCGCCTAAAAACTCGCCGTCCGCGACGCCGACCGCCCCACCGCATTCACCAGCGTTAGCGTCACCCCGGTTATGTCCGCCGCCGTTCCCGTCACATTAAACGGCAGTGTCAACCGGAACATCCCGCCAAGCTGATTCGAGCTATCCCCGTTGAAGTACGTCGTGAACGCAGGGCCCGTCTGCACGGTGAACGCCGTCGCCTGCACCGTAGCCCCCTGCCGGATGGCGAACTGCACATCCGCCGCCGACACCTCCCGTGTCGTCGAATACCCATCCACCACCACTGTCAGAGTATTTCCCTCGCGCCGCGCTGACATCGACGTGATCACCGGCGCCTGCCGCGGCACCGTAATGCTGATCGAAGGCGCCGGGCTCGGAGTCACATTCACCCCTCCGGCTGTAAGAGCCGCAGTGATGTTGATCGTTCCCGCCACCGTGCCGATTTGCACCGCGAGTCCTTCGGCAAACACAGCATTCGTCTGCCCTTGCGGAATCCGGAACGTCGTATCGCGCTGCGAAAACTGGGCGTCGCGCTTGTTGTCGGCAACGCCCGTGAACGCCAGCGTCAGCGTTCCCAGCAACGTCGTGGGCGCGGGTTCCGCCAGTTGCACACGCACCGACGGTTGATCCGTCGGACCCACCGTCGTCAAGCTTAAGCTGATGTTCACCGTTCCCAACCCAAGCGCATTCACCGTAATCGCCAGCGCTCGCGTCGCCGTCGATCCGCCGCTGTCACGCACTTCCACCGTGAAGTTCGACTGCCCCGCGGACCGCGGCGTGCCGCTGATCGCGCCCGATTGCGCCAGCGTCAAGCCCGCCGGCAATGACCCGTTCGCCACCCGCCACTGCAATCCCGTTCCTCCACTGGCTTGCAGTGTCTGTGCATAGGGCGTGCCCACCGTCCCCGCCGGCAGCGACGTCGTCGTAATTGTCAGCACCGCCGTAACCGTGACAGGGAACTGCCGCGAACCCGTGCGCCCCGCCCGGTCCGTTACCGTAATCGTCGGCGCAAACTGTGCCGCCCGCGTCGGCGTGCCGGTAATCGCCCCCGTCGAGGCATTGATCGAAAGCCCGTCCGGCAATCCCGTCGCGTTGAAGCGGTACGGCGTCTCGCCGCCCGCCGCTTCCACCGTCGCCGTATATGCGCTGCCCACGCGTCCCGCCGGCAGCGATTCCGTCACAATGCGCGGCGGTCCGACAATCGCCACCGAATAGCTCTGCCGCGCCGATTGATTGGCCGCATCGTTTGCCTGCACGGTGAACGGGAACGTACCCGCCGCCGTCGGCGTACCCGAAATCACGCCACTCGTCCGGTTCAAACTCAACCCCGGAGGCAGGCTCCCCTCACTCACCGTGAACGTAATCGGAGCCGTCCCGCCCGTCGTCCCGATCGTTTGCGAATATGCCGCATCCACCGTCCCGCCCGGCAGTGACTCCGTCGTAATCCGGAAATTCCCCCGGATCGTCATCGTGAATGTCCGCGTCACCCGCTGCTGATCCGCATCGATCGCGAAAATCGTGAACGTGAATTCGCCGGCCTGCTGCGGAGTCCCCGTCAGCGCACCCGTATTCGCATTCAACACCAGCCCTAACGGCAGTTGCCCGGACTCCTCCCCCCAACGAACCGGCGCGCGTCCACCCACAGAACTCAGCGTCTGGTTGTAGAACACGCCCACCGTGCCATTCGGCAACCCTGGCGTCGTGATGCTGAATCCTACAGTCACCGTCAATTGAAACGTCTTGGTGGAAGTCGCATTCACGGCGTCGAACACTTGCACGGTGAAGTTGAAGCTGCCCGCCTGCGTCGGCGTCCCCGTAATGTTCCCGAACGCATCCAGCGAAAGCCCCGGCGGAAGCGGCTCTAACGCCAGGAACCGGTACGGCGTGATCCCGCCGCTCGCACTCAGAATCTGCGTGTACGCCGATCCCACCCGCGCGCTCGGCAGCGGCGATTCCGTCAAAATCGTGATCCCTCCCGACACCTGCAATGAATACGATCGCGTCGCGTTGCGCTGCTGGCTATCCACCACCTGCACCGTCACGGGGAATGTGCCCGCCGTCGTCGGCGTCCCGGAAATCGCCCCCGTCGATCCATTCATCGTCAGCCCCGCAGGCAACCCCGATGCCGACCACAACAACGTCCCAATCCCGCCCGATGCCGTCAATTGCATGAAGTAGGAAGCCCCCACCGTGGCCGGGTTCAACGACAGCGTTGTAATGCTCAATCCCGCATTGATCGCCAGTGTGTAACTCCGCGTCGCCGTGCGCTGCTGGCTATCGGTCACTTGCACCGTTACATTAAAGGACCCCGATACCGCCGGTGTCCCCGAAATCGTCCCCGTCGTCTGGCCGATCGCAAGCCCCGTTGGCAACCCGGTCGCCGACCACGTCAAAGTCCCGATCCCATTGGCCGCCGTCACCGTTGTGTTGTACGGCACGCCCTGCGTTCCCGCTGGCAGCGACTGAGTCGTGATGCTCAGATTCGCGCCCTGGTTGATCGTAATCGGAATCGTCTTCGTCACCGTGCGGCAAGCATCGCTCAGCCGGAACACCGTCTGAAACGTTCCTGCCGTGGTCGGAGTCCCGATCAACACGCCCGTCGTCGGATTGATACTCAATCCCGGAGGCGCGTCCGCGGTAATCGCCCAACTCGGCGACCCCGAAACGCCCTGAGATTGCATCGTCTGGTTATACGCCGTCCCCACCGTTCCCTGCGGCAGCACCTGCGTCGAAATCCCCAA
>CAYOBO010000055.1:0-23394 GCA_964402295.1 uncultured Candidatus Solibacter sp.
CGCGGCTCGCCAACCGGAAGTTTCGGTCATGAAAAAGGAATAATGTAAGGACATGCACCGCAGAGAGTTTCTATTCGCGGCAATGATGGCTCCCGCACAAACCTGGAAGCAGGGCGCACTGAAGCATCTCCTCCCCACCGTCAGTTCCCGCCGCATGATCGTCAAGGCTTCGTTCACGGAGCCGCTTTCCCAAACACCGATGCTTGCCGCCGGCAACTCCCGACCCATATCCGGACGCAAGGGAGATACGAAAGGCCTCTTCTGGTCCTTCGACCTCGACCAACTCGAACCCGCGCGCGAATACACCATGCATCTCACCGCCGCCGGCAAGCCGCTCTGCGATCCTTGGCCACTGCGCATGTTCCCTTCTCTCGAAGAGCGCCCCAAGCGATTGCGCCTCGCCATCTACACTTGCGCCGGCGGCCACGAAGGAGTGCTCGACACACAGGGCCGCGGAGCGTTCCTCCCGCTTGCCACACGCCGCCGTTTCCTCGAGCGCATGCTCGCCCTCAACCCCGATGCGGTCATCGCCATCGGCGATCACGTCTACTGGGATCAGCGCAGCGTTGTCGGCCGCGCCGGCCACGACGCCCAGCAGGTGAAACTTGCCGGCGATTTCCGCCGCGACCTGCCCATCTTCGGCACGCCCAACGAAGAAGTGTTGCAGCGTGCTGTCACCCCGCAGGTCGCCTCCCTCTACGGCACGCTGTTCCGCTCCACTCCCGTCTTCTTTGTCCAGGACGATCACGACTACTTCGACAACGACGAAGCCAGCGACAAACTCGTCACGCTCCCGCCCGATGCCTTCATGCTCCGCGCCGCGCGCGCCACACGGCGCCTCTACTACCCCGAGTTCCTCCCCGATCCCAACCGCCCCGACGGACTCGCCGGCAGCTTCGATTTCGAACCATCCACGAACTACAGCGAATGCTACGGCACACTGCGCTACGGCAAACTAGCCGAGCTTCTGATCTACGATTGCCGCCGTCATCTCGCCCTCGCCGGACCGAGCGCGGGCTTCGTCCCGCAAACCACCGAAGACTGGCTGCTCGCCCGCACACGCGCCAACGACACACGCCATCTCGTGCACGTCCCATCCATCCCCTTCGGGTGGAGCGCCGGCAAATGGGGAGAATGGTACGCCGATGTCCTCGATGCGCAAGGCAAACTCACCACACAAAAACCGAAGCCCTACTGGCAGTCCGGCTGGCGTATGCAGCACGACCGCATCCTTCAGGCGCTCTCCGCCAATCGCAATCGCACCCCACTCATCATCAGCGGCGATCTCCACAGCCATGCCCTCGGCCGCATCCGGCAAAGCGGTGACATCGCCTTGCATGACAACCCTGTCAATGTCACGATCGCCGGCCCCGTCAGCACCGGCCCCACCGGTTGGCCTTCCGCCGCACGCAACACCCTCGCGCAGACGGCCATCGGCATCGGCATGGACACCCGCATCCCCGTCGTGGAGCACAACGGATTCACCATCGCCGACTTCACCGAAAACGGCATCGAGCTGCGCTTCTTCGGATGGAAGCAAGGCACGCCGGAATCCTCCATCGGCAATCTCGAAGCCTTCCATACCGAAAAGCTTTAATGCGTCACGGCAATGCGCACCGCGCTGCTGGGCGCGCCCGCCACGGTCAGAATCAGGTCGTATTCACCCGCCGCCAGATCCGCCGGCAACTCCACCCGAGCCACCTGCACGCCCACCAATCCCTCCACTGCCGATAAAGACAGCGCCCGTCCCACGTTCACCGTCCATGGCAGCCCGCTACGCCCGGCGCCCGTCAGGTACACGTTCGCCATGCCACCCGCCCGCACCGGCGAATCCGCGAAGAATATCGACGGCACCGCTTCACTCACCCAGAACAGCCGTTCCGGCCCCGCCACTCCGTTCGATGTCACCGTAATGCGCGCCGATCCGATGTTCGTCGCCGCCGGAACCTGGGCGTTGATCTGCGCCGCGCTCACATAAGCAAGCGCCGCCGCTCTCCCGTTGATCTCCACCGACACGTCGCCCAACGTGGTGGGCCACTGCTCCGATTTCGCTTCACCGCTCGCCAAGCCCTCGCCCAAAATCGAGATCAACGATCCGGCCACCGCCGGCCGTTCATCGAAGCCCGCCGCACTCACCACGCCACGAAAGTCCACGCACGGCGGGGCGCCTTGTCCCATAGCCGCTTGTGTCACGCTCACCACCTGCCGGTTCGCACGCACCTCACCCGTGCGCGAGCCAGAAGCGTTTGCCGCAATCGTCAGCCGGATCAACCCATCTTCCCGCTCCGCGCGAATCCAGGCCGCCTGGCTTTCCACCTCCAACGCACATCCCGAACCCAACGTGTAAGGGATCTCCACGATCCCGCCGTCGCCCGCCGCGCATCGCCATGGCCGCTGCACCTCCAGCGGGCAATCCTCCTCCAGAGCCTGCCGCACTTGCCGCCGTAATCCTGCCAGCAGCGCATACAACCCATTTCCCGGACACTCTGTCCGGCTGGTCGCGCGCGGCGACAATCCCGCGTCGCGATGTCCCGAGATCACGTTCAACATCAACCCGCTCGCCGCATGCAACGCCTGCCCGCCTGCATCCAGTTTCCACTTCTCGGCCTGCCAGGCCAGCATCCTCCGCAACGTATCCACGCTCGCCTCCGTGGGCGCCACGGTGGAAAATGTCCCCACCATGCACACACCCATCGTGCCGCTATTCACGCCGGAAAAATGCGCTCCCAACACGCCGTCGCCGCCCGCCCGTCCTTCATACAACACCCCGTCCGGATCAATCAGGTAGTTGTATCCGATATCGCTCCAGCCATTCCCGCGCACGTGCAGCACCCAGAACGAGCGCAGCACCGCGGGCCAATCGTTCGACTCGTTCGCGCTCGCGCTGTGGTGCACCACCAGATGCGTCACCTTCGTATAAGACGGAGTGGCGGTAACCGGGCACACAGCCTGGGTGCACCCCCATTCCTCGCGCTTCACCACCGCGAGTGGTTCTGCCGCGGCTCGCGCGCGCAGCCGCTTCCGCTCTTCCGCCGGAGTCTCTCCCGCATCGATCAGCAACACCCGGCAATCCGCCGTTGTCTCGATGCGGCGCTGCATTGCGCCAAAGTAAACCAGCGATCCGCCTCCTTCATCCTCCGGCACCGGAATCCAATCGCTCCACGATGCGCCATCCGCCGAAGCGCGCACGTGTGTATGCGACGGACAATACAACCCCGCTGCCCGAAACCCTTCCCGCACCTCTATTGCTTCCCGCGCCTGCACTCTGCGCTCTACACTACGAAACGGCTCGCCCGCAACACTGCCGGCAGCTACCGCCAGAAAGAGCAAAATCCCCATAATTTTCCATGTTAGCCGCAAGCCGGATATGCCGGGTGCACCTGAGGTGTATCCCATTACTGCTTCAAGTTGCGGTCTATCGCTCCGATAAGCATAAAAGGGAACACGGCACATATGAAACGAGTCTTGATTGCGGATGACGAGCGGGCCCTCCGGCTGATGATCCAGGCCACGCTCAAGCCCATGGATGTCGAACTGCTCCAGGCCTCCGATGGAGAAGAGGCCTTGGCTCTCGCCCAGGCCGAAATGCCCGACTTAGTATTGTTGGATTGGATGATGCCCAAAATGACCGGCGTTGAAGTAGCCGCCGTGCTGCGCGAACATGACGAAACCAAATCCATCCCCATCATCATGCTCACCGCCCGCGGCCAGCAACGCGACGAGCACGCCGCCAAAATCGCCGGCGTCGATCGGTACATCACCAAACCGTTTAGCCCGCGTCAGTTGCTTGCCTTAGTCCGTCAAACGCTGGGAGAGTGAGGTGACTGCCGCCGATACCACCCCCTGCCAGGCCGAACTGCGCAACACCTACGAGAAACTGAACGCCGCCCTCGGCGCCGTCAGCGAAGCCATCGCCTGGACCAACCAGTCCGGTGAGGTCACCTGGTGCAACAGCGCCTTCGAGTCCTTGACCGGCTTCTCCCACAACCAAATCCTCGGCACGCCTCTCGTCCAGTTGCTCCCCCTCTACTGCGGCGCCGAACCCATCGCCCCCGAAGCCCATCCCGTTACCATCGCCCTCCAGGAGGAAATCGTCGACACTGCCACCTTCGACTTCGTCCGCGAAGGCCTCCCGCGTATCCTTGAACTCTCGACTCGCCTCGTTCGCACCATCGAGGGCCACAAAAGCGTCGTCGTCGCCATACACGACATCACACACGTTCACGACCGCGAACATCTCCTCCTCGAACAGCGATTGTTTCTCAATCTGCTACAGCGCGTCACCGAAGCTTCCAACGATGCCGATTCCGAAGCTACAGCTCTCCAAACCGTGCTGCAACTGGTCTGCCGCCAGACCGGTTGGCCCCTCGGCACCGCCTGTCTTGGGGACCGTGGCGCCACCAGCCCTGCGATCTGGCATTCTCATTCTTCCCCTTACGATGCCCTCCGCGAGCGCATTGAACAAGATACCGACATCGTAATGGAGATGGACCAGGCTGCCCGCGCCCTTGCCCGCCCGCACTTCCGTCAGTTCTCCTCCGGGCCCGTTGCAAGCGCCATGGGACTCCCCGTCCTCAGCGGCCGTGAAGTCGTTGCTACGCTCGTCTTCCTCTCCGATGCCGTCGTGCGCTGCGACAACGACATGCTCCACCGCATGGCCCAGATCGGGGTCCAACTCGGCCGCATCGTTGAACGCAAACGCGCTGAAAACGCATTGCGCCAGGCTCACGCCGAACTCGAAACCCGTGTCGAAGAGCGCACCACCGAACTCGCCGCCGCCAATGAGGCGCTCCAAAAAGAAGTCGAAGAGCGCCGCAAAGCGGAAGTCCTCAAAGACGAGCTCGTCGCCACTGTCAGCCATGAACTCCGCACTCCGCTATCGTCCCTGTTGGGATTCGCCGAACTCATGCTCGACCATGACTTCGAGCCCACACAGCAGCGCGAATTCCTCGAAATCATTCACCGCGAAACGATGCGCCTCACCCAACTCATCAACGATTTCCTCGACTTGCAGCGCATCGAATCGGGACGCATGAAGTATCACTTCACTCCCGTCGACATCGCCGCGCTCCTGCGCGAAGCTTCCGCCGTCTACAGCCTCGATTCCTCGCACCACCGCTTTGTCATCGACGCTCCCGCCGGGCTGCCCGCCGCGCACGCGGATGCGGACCGCATCCGTCAGGTGCTCGCCAATCTCTTCTCCAATGCCGTCAAGTTCTCTCCCGATGGCGGCGTCATCGCCATCCGCGCGCGGCACTGCGGAGATACGATTGAGGTCTCCGTCAAGGACGAGGGCATCGGCATTCCACCGGACGTCATTCCACGCCTCTTTCAAAAGTTCTCGCGCGCCGACAATGCCGACACACGCCGCATCGGGGGCACCGGACTCGGCCTCGCCTTAATCCGCGAAATCATCACCGCCCACGGCGGCCGGGTGTGGGTGGAGAGCACTCCTGGCCACGGCAGCACGTTCTTCTTCACGCTGCCTCAAAGTCTGTAAGCGCGCAGGAACGGGTGCGCCGCCGGCGGATTCCCGCATGTGTAGTCCGCCACCACAATCGTTCCATCCGGATGCTGTGCCCAACTGCTATATCCGCTGTCTCCCGCCGCGAACGAGCCGTTCTTTTCGAGCCGCGTCACCCGATCGCGATAGAACTGATCCGGATAGCCCTGCCCCGGCGTCCACCGCCAGTCGATCGAGAAATCGCGTCGATTGTCCACCTTCACATGCATGGCCTGGCAGAGAAAGTGCGCAGTGTTGTCCATGTACACGGTTCCCTTCAGCGGCTGCCGCGAATCCTTGCGCTCGCCCTGCGGCCGTCCGCCGGAGCGGTTTCCCAACCGCACATAGCGCGTGAACACTCCTTCGTTCCCCACATCGAGCATCGGCTTGCCATCCACCTCGATCCGGATCCGCTTCTCGCGATTCACAATCCGGTATCGGTGCCGCTGCGTCGCATCGATCGCGAATCCGTCCCGAGGACGCTCCGCCAGTTCCACCCGGTCCGGCAGAAATCGCACCCACGCCCCGGCGCACACGTTGCAGCCGTTTCGCGCAGCCTGCTTCACCTCCATCGTCACATCGAACTCCACCGCCGAATCATCGTCCTCCACCGGAAAGAACGTGAACTCCACGGCCGATTCACGCCCCTCGGCAGTCATCACTTCCAGTGCCTGCCGGTCCAGCCGGCACCGCGCATCCTCCCAAATCGTCGAGTTCGGTTGAAAGCTGAACTTCTCCTTCGCATCCATCGTAAAGAAACATGTCCCTGTAGTGCCGGAGTTATTACGGAAACTCACCCCCAGCTTCCCGTTTCGCAGTGGTTTCACGATGGCCCGCTGCGCATAGATGGGAGCCATCGACGGCCGCGACCAGCTTCGCCCGAAATCCTCGCTGTGGAAAATCCGCGAGGGCTGTCCGTACCTCCCGCCACCATCGCCGATTCGTGAAATGGCAAGCAGTTTCCCCGGAGCATACTCGCAAACGCCGACTTCGCAATCCCCGGCCAGAGGATCGTCCGCCAGAACAGAAGTGCGGTTCCATGTTTTCCCCCGGTCGCTCGAGAACACCGCGGTGCTGCGGTAGTAGTTCGCTCCCCAGGGCATGGTCGGAACCTTGATCGCCGTGGTCGCCTTGGCATCCGTGCGCGTGTACATCAGATCGCCGTTTGAAAGCTCGATGATATAACTCGGCTCCCCGCCGACGTTGTCCGCTTTCGTGGGCCCCTGCCAGGTCTTTCCCCTGTCTTTACTCACGAAGAGATGATTCGACATTCCACGGTCCGGCAACTGCCACGCGCTCAGCATCGGCCAGTCGAACTTCGATTTCTTCTGCCCGCGGTCAATCAGCAGATAAAGCGTACCGTCGCGCCCCTGTCCCAACTGCGGTGCAACCCAGCACGCTTTGTCCGGATCCCACGCCGAACGCGAGATCAGCTTGTGGTCTGTCCACGTTCGCCCACCGTCCTTCGAGCGGCAGCACCACGCCTCGGACACACTGGCAATATGTTCATCCGAACGCCGGTAGGTACACACCAGTTCCCCGTCCGGATAGACGGCCAGCCCCACCGAGTGCATGTACCAGCCTTCTTCCACGCGGATGTTGAACCGGTTGCCCGGCGGCACTTCACGAACCGCCGGCGCTCCTTGCACCATCGGAACGGCAGCCAGAGCCAGCGCACTGCGTCGCGTCATCTTACCGTGCATGTTTGTGAGCATCTCCTTCATTGGGATCCAGATCGGCCGGCCAGGCGAGTTCCACGCCCTCGGATCGCAGCAGCCGTTGAAAATCTTCCACTCGCCCCGGTACTGCAAATGGCTCCGTGCCTTCCCGTTGGCAATACACGGCGAGTAAACCTGCCGCTTCCCCGATGTTCCATTCCACCGGATGCAGCCGGTAGCACCCATTGGTGACATGCGTTGTGCCGATATTCTTGCAAGCAGGCAACAGGTTTCGCACACGCACCGGCAGCAGCGCGCCCAGCGGTATCTGAAAGGGTTGCGAAGGCACGTCGATGTAGTTATCGCCGCCCGTGGAAGGATGCAAATCGATGCGATAGCTGCCAATCCCCACCGAATCGGCGAAGACGGTCTTGCCCAGCACATCCTGCTCCCGCACTGTGTACTGTGCTTGAATGCGCCGCGATTCGCGGATATAGGGGGCTTGCGCAAATCCATCGTCTGTCCCCAGCGGATCGCCGCACAGCCGCAGTCCCGGCCACCCGTTCTGTTGCAACCAATAAAACATACAGAGGCTCAGTTGTTTCGCCTCACGGAGGTATCTCTCCGCGTCCTGCGCGGTGGCGCCGCACAACTCCCCGTCCAGGTAGTCGATCATCGGCCAGTTCACCAGGCAGATATCGCTCGCGAAATACCCCGGCTCAAAATTCGTGCGGTCAATCAGACGCCGGTACGTCCACAGTCCCGAAAACGCCCGCCCATCCTCGCCCACCGGATCGAACCGGTAGTGCAGCGTCTCCATCGTACGCGGATGCGGCGTGGTGAGACTCAGTAATCTCCCCGGCCACGGCGGAGTCAATCGCGGCACATAATTCGACCAATACTCATACCGCTCCGGCTTGCCGATCCGGTGATCCTCTCCCGCGTGATGGGTCATCGCAAAGCACCACGAAAACGCCTGCACATTATCCGGTCGCCCTTCCGAACCGGTGACGAATTCCACTCCGGCCAGCGGCAGCAAATCTCCCAATTCCGTTGCGTCCAGGAAATACCTGGCATGAATCGTCCGCTCACGTCCTTCCTGTGCCACCGTCACAGCCTCGATGCGATCCCCATCCATGGCAACTGATACCACCCGTGCGGGACGCAATATCTCCACACCGTGCAGCATCTGCTCCAGTACCGCATGCGCCACCTTCGGCTCATGGCACAGCGGCGACACCCACCCGTTGCCCGGGTTCAGATACCGCGCCGCGCGAGCCTTCTCAGTCAACGGATAGTGCTTGCGGTAATAGCCGCGAATCGAATCGCGCAGGCGGCGGTACGACGCAGTGCAACCGAACTCCTCGATCCAGCCGTGCTCATCGGGAGGCACCCCCTGCGAAGTCAACTGACCGCCGATCCACGCGTTCTCTTCCACCACGATGACGCGCAATCCGTGGCGTGCCGCCGCCATCGCGGCCGCGCATCCTCCCAAGCCTCCACCGGCAATCAGGACATCTGTGCGGGTTTCCATACCAAATGATCTTTCTCCGAACGCACCGGTTCTCGTGAGGCAATGCTCCACACTGCGCCCGTGCCGTAGGTCACCGCTGCCGCGAACGCCCCATGCCACATCCACGCAACGGAGGTGAACTTCGCGAATGCAATTACCGCCAGCGTCCCCGTGCACAAGCCATAGAACGCTCCCCGCGCATTGGCCCTGCGTAACGTCATTCCCAGCAGAAACGCGCCCGTCAAGCTTCCGCCGAAGAAGTTCTGCAAGCTCGTGGCCGCCACCAGCAGATTCCCTAATTTGCTCACATACAACGCGAGCACCGTGCACGCCAATCCGATGATCAGCGTGATGCGCCGCGCACTTGCCACTCCCGCCTCGCGCCGCGACAAGCGGTTGTGAAAGTCGGTGACATACACCGTCGCCAGCGAGTTCAACACGCTGCTTACCGCCGACATCGCCGCCGATGCCACCGCCGCCATCACCAGCCCTTTGATACCCGCCGGCAACTCCTCCAGAATGAACTTCGGAAAAATGCGATCCGGGTTCAACGCCGCGGCGCCCTTTTCCGGATGCGCCGAATAGAACACAAACAACCCCGCCCCGATGAGGAAATACAGGAAACCAACCAAGGTCGCGAACACCATTGTCGAAGCCAGCGCGAGTTGGCTCCGGCGCACCGATGTTGTCGTCAGCATCTTCTGCAACTCCGCCTGATTCACTCCGTACTGGCTGAGCAGAACAAACGTGCCCCCGACGATGCCGCCATAGATCGTGAACTCCGAATGGAAATCCGTCGAGAAATCGAAGAATCGCAGCTTTCCCTGTTGCGAGGCCGCGCTGAGAATCGACTCCACCGAACCCGAATTCTGCACGATCACCCAAGCCGATACCGCCAGCCCTCCCAGCAGGATGAACAGTTGCATCGTATCCGTCCAGATCACCGCCTTCACTCCGCCCAGCGTCGTGTACAGTGTGGTGACCAACCCCACGGCCAGCACCACCACAGGCAGCGGCAATCCCGTCATCTGCACAAACAACAACGCCGGAGCATAAATCGAAATGCTCAGAAACAGCGCTTTCAGGACGAAGAACTGCGCGCCGCCCAGCAGTCGCGTGCGCAGGTCGAAGCGCTGCTCCAGGTACTCGTAGATCGAAAACACGCGCAGCCGGTAGAAGAAGGGAATCATCACCCAACCGATCAGAAACAGCGCAATCGGCGTGCCCAGCCGGTATTGCAGGAATCGCAGATCGCTCTTGAAGGCTTGCCCCGGCGCGCCTAGAAAACTGATCGCTCCCAGGATCGTGGCGATTCCGGAAAACGCAGCCGCCCACCAGGGGATGTTGCGTTCCGCCAGAAAGAAGTCCGCCAGCGATTTCTGACCCCGGTAGAACACGCTGCCCAGGCACACCACACCGGCAAAGTAGACGGCAACGATGGCAATGTCGGCCGGAGTCATCAGAAGGTGTACTTTAACGCAAGTTGCACCTCGCGCCCTCCCGAAGCCGACCGGATCGTTCCGAACGCCGCATTCCCGAAGCTCGCATTCGGCAAGCCGAAGTTCGCATGGTTCGGGAAGTTGAAGAATTCGCCGCGGAACTGTAGCTTATGCCGCTCCGTGATGGCGAAGAACTTCATCATCGAAAAGTCGAAGGCCCGTTGCCCGGGCCCATCCAATATATTCCGCCCCGCACTGCCAAACGTAAACGGTGCGGGTGCGCGGAAAGCAGCCGTATTGAACCACCGGTCAATGTTGCGCTGGGAAGGGTCGAGATTCGGCGCCGCCACCAAATCCGGCCGCGTCGTGCCTGTGCCCGCGTTGGGAATATCGCCCCCAACCGTCGCCGTGAGCGGAAATCCCGACTGCAAGGTGAGTATTCCGGACATCTGCCATCCACCCAAAACAGCCTCTGCCCACCGCATCTGAAAGTGCACAGGCAGATCGTAGAGGAACGTCATCGTCAGACGCTGCCGCACATCGAACCCCGAACGGCCCTTTTCTAAAAACAAGCGGCTCGGATCCTGGGCGAACTGGCTCTCCTGCCCGCCCAATCCCGTCCACGCCGACGTATCGTCCAGCGACTTCGAGTACGTATACCCTCCCAGGATCGAGAGCCCGTTGCGATACCGGCGCTCCGCTTTCAACTGCAACGAATGATACGTGGAGAAGCTGTTCGAGTTCTGTAGCGTCAAGGAACGGAAAATCGGGTACGCCCGGCGGTCATTCAACGACCCTGCCCGTGGAGGCAGTGCCGGATTTCCTTCATACCGCCGCTCCAGGTGCGTGCCCTTGCTGCCGACGTAGGACATTTGCCCCACCCAATTCCGCACGAGTTCGCGCTCCAAGGCAAAGTTCCACTGCTGTACGTAGCCATTCGAGAAATCGAACGGATTCTGGGTGAAGAGGCTTGGATTACGCGGTACAAACTGATCTGCCGACGCTCCAGGGAACACGCCGAACTGCAACTCCGGCCGCGCCGCGCTGCTCACAAGATCCTGCCGCAACAGGAACGGCGGGGGAGTCAGCGCCGTGTTCAACATGATGTTCGCAATCGGCTGCGCCCAAAAGATTCCGTACGCGCCCCGCACTACCGTGCGGTTGCCGCCGAACGGCCGCCACGCAAAGCCGAAGCGTGGCGCGAACGCCTTGTTGGTCGGCGGTTTCATCGAAGTAATATCGTCCTGCCGATGCGGGTAAGGAATCGTGAACGGAATCGAGAGCGCCTTGGGATACACCACCTCGCCGCGGCTGAAATCGAAATAGGCCCAGCGGTTGTTCTTCTCCGTCCAATTGCCGTCGCGTTCCCAGCGGAGTCCCGCGTTGATGGTGAGTCGCGAAGTGACGTTGACGTCATCTTGCAGGTACAGGCTCATGCGTGTGTTCCGCAAGCGGTTCGCATCGAACCCGACAGGAATCAGGATGCGCTGCTGCTGCGGCAAGCCGAGAAGAAAATCGCCGAACCCATTCGCATACGTCTGGCCGGTCTGCGCCGTGAACGGCCCATTGAACGTATAGTTGCCCATCGAGGTTTGCGGCTGGAAATTGTTGGTCTGGAACCGCCGCGCATCGATACCCGCTTTCAACGTCTGCTTGCCCCGGATCCACGTGAATTGATCCACCCACTGATAGCTGATTTCCTTGCGGAACAGCGGAATGGCATCGTTGCCGCCGACGCCTTGGATATTGCGGATGGAGACGGTCGGATGGCGCAGGATGCCGGGCGAGATGGCGAAGCTCGGCAGCCCCAGTTGCGAGGCGTAGTCTGTGCCCAGGCCATCCGGCAGCAGTTCGAACCGATACAGCGTGGCGGAGAAGCGCGCATCGTTCAGCATCGCCGGGCTGAAGATATGGGTCCAGCCCACCACGCCGCTCTTGTGCTTGTTGTTCGTGCTGTCGCCCGAGAAGGCAATGCTCGGGTTGCGATCCTCGGTATCGGTGGACGAGACCCGCGCCATGAATTGATCCGAGGATCGCAGATGATAATCCCCGCGCAAGTGAAACGCATCGCGGTCGAGCGGGTTATTGAAGTTCTGCACGTAAGGCCGCGCCGGATCGGGATTGTTCGCCGCGGGCCACAGCGGAAGGATCTTGCGCGAGACCGCATGAATCCGCGTATCCGGAATACGGTTCCCTGGGAAGGGGGTACGCGGCCCCGTCCCCGTTTGCGTTGCCGGATCGTACAGAGTGGCCAATCCACTGAAGTCCCCATTGCGCAATGCCGCGGATGGAACCAGAAATCCACGGGTATTCGCACGACGCTCCTTGAGCGCCTCCCAATTGCCAAACAGGAACAGCTTGTTCTTCACAATCGGCCCGCCGAGCGAAAACCCAAACTGGTTTCTTCGCAGTGGCGGCGTACCGAGCGCAAAGAAGTCGCGCGCATCCATGGCGTTGTTGCGCAGAAACTCGTACGCGGCGCCGTGGACCTCATTCGTGCCCGACTTGATGCTGACGTTGATCACCGCGCCGGCCGCCCTGCCGAACTCCGCCGAATAGTTCGCCGTTTGTACCTTGAACTCCTGGAGCGCATCGACCGACGGCACCATCACCGCCACGCCAAACAATGTCTCATTGTTATCCGCGCCGTCCAGCATGTAGTTGTTGTGTTCCGCGCGTTGCCCGTTGACCGTCAACGCCTCGCCTTCCTGCCGGCCCCGCACCACGCTGTTTCCCGGCGCGCCGCGGGTGGTTCCCGGCAGCAGCGATCCCAGGCGGATGAAGTTGCGCCCGTTCAACGGCAGTTGCGTGATGGTCTGGTTTTCGATGACCTGGCCGAGTGAGGATTGATCTGTCTGAACCGCGGCTGCGCCCCCTTCCACCGTGATCTTGTCCGCGATGTCGCCCGTCTCCAGTTGCACATCGATGCGCGCTGTCTGATCGACATCCAGACGCACGGGTCCGCGCACGTGGCGTTTGAAGCCGGCCAGTTCCACCGTCACTTCATACGAGCCGATCTGTAGGTTCGGGATAACATACGATCCCGCATCGCTCGTGACGGCCGATCGCGTGACGTTCGTTTCCAGGTGGCGGACCGTCACCGCCGCGCCCGGCACCATTGCGCCGCTCGCGTCGCTGACATTGCCGACGATGCGGCCGTTGACGGTTTGCGCGGCCAGCGAAGCCGCGAACAGCAAAAGCAGACAAAGAATCTTGGACGTCATGGTCGAGCCCTTTTCCGAGTAGTCTTCTTGGTTTTGGAAAGGTAGGTGCGTAGCCTCTCCCTTGTCGATGTCCATGTACCGGAGATGTGAAGCCGCATGGCCTCCGCCGCCGCATCTTCCGAGCCGTTGCAGATCTGCTGGACAAGGTGCAAGTGCTCGCCGTATGCGGGGAGCACCGCCTTCCCCCCTTGCACCAGGTTGGAGTAACGAAGAATCGTCCCCATGGCGAACAGTGGAGCCGTCAGTTGATGCAGAATGCGCGTCAATGTCTGGTTGCCCGATGCCTCCCAGATCAGCCGGTGCAGTTCGAGATCCTTGGCGGCGAAGAGTTCCGGTTGGCCCGTGAGCGCTTCGAGTTCGCGGGCCCGCGCGAGCAGCGCTTTCTTTTGCGCCGCCGTCAGTTTCCGGTTGGCTTGCCGCACCACCTCCAATTCAATCAACAGGCGGGCGCCGAGAATTTCATCCACCTGCTCCGGCGTGAGCAGGATCACGTGGGTGCCTTTGTAGGAGTTCTGCTCCACCAGGCCATCGTGCGCCAGTTGCAGCAGCGCTTCCCGCACAATGGCGCGGCTCACCTGGAATTCGCTGGCCAGCGGGATCTCGGAGATGCGCTCCCCCGCCGGCAGACGTCCGGCGAGAATGGCCTCACGGATGGCGGTGTAGACCTTGTCGCGGGTGGATTCCTTGCGGATTTGTTCGAATCTGGGGGCCGTGGCTGGCATATCGGATCCAACTGCCGAACTGTCGACAGTTCATCTGTCGATGATGCTATGGCATCCCAAAGTCCGTGTCAAGTGTCTACCGGCTCGTGAGCCACCGGAGCAGATTGCGCAGCAACAACGGATTCTGCTCCGCGCGCGGATGGTTCATCCCCATCGGTTGTTTCTCCGGCCCCGCCAGTTGCGCCGAGAACATGGCCGCTTCTCCAAACACCGCTACGCGCCCCTTTCCGAGTGGAAACGCCGCGCCTTGCAGCCATCCGGGAATCGGTGTCCGCGGCGTATCCTCGGGGAACCGCGATGCCTGTTTGACTTCCCAGGAAACGAACGAATCGTCCAACACCAGCAGGGCATCGCCGGCGCCATCCAGGCGAAACGCCGATCCGCCAAAGGTGGCCACGCTGTCTACGCCCTTGGTAATCGCATGCTCGCGCAGCGCGCCGCTGCTCCTGTCGAAAAGATCGGGCCCGCCGCGGCGCTTGCTCGACCGCGCATAGCTGTTGCGGAACGTTACGCCGAGCGCTTTTCCTAACTCCATCGCCGCGCCAGGGAAGGGCATGTGATCGGCGATCAGCAACAGCGAGCCGCCGTTGCGTACCCATTCCACCACTGCCGCGATCTCTTCCTTCGTGAAGGCCGAAGGCGTGGGCAGCGTCCAGTTGTTCACGTTGCCGGCGTTCAGCGCGTTGGCAATCACCAGCACATCGGTGTCGCGAAGCGCGGTGGCAGTGAACGCGCGGTTCCATCCCGTAACGCGATAGCCGTCGCGGCGCAACAAGCCGGCAAACGCTCCGTAACGCCCCGCGGCCGTATGGAAGTTGTGGTGTGCCTCGTCAATCGCGACGCGTGGCCCTTGGCCCAGTTGATGGGCCGGCTCCTCAATGGGCGGCGCGAAGCCTGTGTCGGGCGCCTGCTGCGCGAAGGCCGCGCACACCATCGCGCCGAGCAGCGGCAGCATGGCTACAGTTTCTTCAGATAGACGTTGCGGAACTCAATCTTCATCGGGGGGCCGACGTGAATCTGGAAGCCGAGCAGTCCGCTCATGGCGCGGTTCTTCGTATCGTCGTCGATGAAGACACTGGTCAACTGCCCGTTGATGATGTGGATCAGCATGTTGCCGCGGGCGATGATGTGCATCAGATTCCAGTCGTTGATCTTGATGGCTCCCTTGAGATCGTCGGAGTTCTTCAGGTTGGCGATCACCTTCGGCCGCAGGCCGTCGCCGGGGATGGTTGCCATCTGGCCGCGCATGGCGAGGAATCCGCGGCCGCGCTCTTCATAGAGTTGGCCGGTGTAGGTGTTCTGGAAATCGATGTCGGCCTGATATCCCTTTAGCACCCACTTGCCGACCTCGGGGAGTTCGACACTACGGTACTGAATGCCGCTGTTGGTGGAGTTCATGCGGAACTCCAGTTTCAACTCAAAATCGGCGGGGTTGCCGCCGCGCCACACAAGGAAGGTGTTACGGGTGAGCGGCTTCTCCTTGGTTGTTTCGCCGACGATCATGCCGTTCTCGGCGCGCCAGTAGTCCATGTCTCCATCCCAGCCCTTGAGCGTGCCGTCGAAGATGGACTCAAAGCCCGTGCGATCGTCCATTACCAGAGGCTCCGGACCGCGCGGTCCGCCTCCTTTCTTGCCGCCTTTTGTGGCATCGCGCTGCGGTTGTTGGGCCACAGCCAGCAAGGCTGCCAGAAGCACAAACAGAAGCAGAACGGCGGAATAGCGCCGAACGGACTGGGGTGTAAGGAAGCTCATGTCGATCTCGCGTTCCCCCCGATCTTACCTGATTCGGGCACAGCTTTGAAACAAACGAGATCTATTCATCATTGGATCACTGCGCCTGCACGGTATGGGAATACTTCTTCAGTTCCGCCAGCACGGCGCCTTTCGATTGCGCATTGAGCGGGTTCCCCTTCAATGAGACCGTCCAATACGGAGCGAACCTTTTCTCTCCTTCGGAATCCTTCTTTGCCATGGCGGCCAGAGGTGTAATGTCGGCGATCTTATTCTGATCGAGGGTAAGGTACTTGAGTTCCGTCAGCTTCGTTAGCGGAGTCACATCTTTCACCAGGTTGCCGCGCAGGTCCAGGGACGAAAGCCAGCGCAAGCCCGCCAGCGGTGTCAGGTCGCTCACCTGATTGCCATCCAGGTATAACGAGGACAGCTTGTTCATGCCACTCAGCGCCGCCACGCTCGATACCTTGTTGCCGGACAGATACAGAGCGTTCATGGCCGTCAGTGCTTTTAGGGGAGCGATATCGGTCACCATGTTGCCGGACAGTTCCAGGTACTGAAGGTTGACGAGCCCGGCGAGCGGGGCGATGTCGCGAATCTTATTGCGGGACAGCGTGAGCGACTGGAGGTTCTTGAGGTTCTCGAGCGGTTTCAAATCGCTGAACTCCATATCGGTGAGTTCCAATGAGGCAAGGCTGGTGCACTTCTCCAATCCCGTTAAATCGCGAACGGGCTTGCCACGTCCGCTGATGGTGGAAAGAGACTTCACGTCGTCGGCGGTAATCGGCTGGGTGTTGTCCCTCTTGCCGAAAACATGGCTGCGTACGATGGCTTCCAGATTCGGGTCGGGGAAAATGGCCGCTTGTTTATCGTCGGCATGCGCGGAAAACGCGAACAGCACAAAAGCGGCGAAGAGTGATCGATTGGGCATGGATCAACCTCCAGACGGTTTCGGGTTGTGTGTGTTTTCGGGTTCGGATAGAGGCCCCTCAGGGCGATCCTCACTCTCTAGTTATCACTGGCGCGACGAAATTGTCAACACAGGACTCAGGCCGCGCGCCATGCATACCATCACTTTACAACGGCGGCCTGGCGGCCAAAGGGGAAATGCTTGCCAATGCGGCCGGCGCTGCTTGCATAACTGTAAGGGCGCAAGGGAGTTTAGAAATCATCGGCGGCGATGAGCCGACGTTGTGATGGCTTGCTACACAGCGGGTGGCGTTGGCGCGCCGGGAGGCGCTGGTGGCGGCGACGGCGGACTCGGCGGCGGGGGCAAATCCCCCAGGCCGGCGGCTCCCGGAGCGGGAGGCGGCATGGGCGCCGCGGGAAATTGCGATCCATCCGTGGGCGCGCCACCCGGCTTGAAGGCTGGATAGTGATCCGGAACCTTCACCGGGCCGGCATCGAGATTCGCCGAGAGATACTTGCGCATGCTGTAGCAGCGATTGCCGTGACGGATGGTGTCCGCATCCTTGAATTTGACGGGGCGATGTCTGCTGGTTTCGCCGGGATCGGGCGGATTGTCGCTGCCGCGCTCCACCATGAAATGCAGGTGCGAGAACATGCTGATGCCGACGTTGCCGGCTTCGGCGATGCGAGTGCCGAGGTGGGCGTGCAGCGGATCGCCGGGATGCGAACCATCGCCGTGCACGGCATTGCGCGCCTCGGGAATGATGGCGGTGACTCCACCTTTCTTCAGGTGCAGGTAGTTGGCGATGCTTCCGTCGAAATGGCGGATCTTGATTTCGTTGGCGTTCTGGTTGCCGTTGCCCGCAATCTGCCAGCCGAACAGATTGACGCCTTGGAAGCCATCGTAGGATTCCTCAACGTTGCGGATGATGTGGCCTTCCTTGGCATTGAGGATGGGCGTGCCAAGCGGGAACTCCCAGTCGTAGGCGAACTCCTGATCGGCATTCAATGTGGAGTGGCTGATGAAACCGCGATGGCCTTGTACACAGTAGTGTTCGCCGGCGTACGGGAGCAGGAAGTCATCGAGCCAATGCAACACGCCTTCCAGTTTGTTGTCGTTCATGAAGACGTGCGAGAGCATGGCGGCGACTGCTGCGAATACGAAGGCGAGTACGGCAATCAGGATGACAAGCAATACGATGCCGACTTGCTCGGCGGTGTCTTCCGGCCAAGGAAACGCGCCGAAGACGAAGAACAGCACCAAACCTACGACTGCCCCGACGATCCCGCCGATGATGATATGGAGTTTCTCGGTGTTGAAGAACTCCTTGGTGCGGCCGACGGCAAGCGCGTAAAGGAACCCGACCCACGTGGCGTTGAGGAAGCAGATCCAAATGGGAGACGGATGGCCGCCGGTGGCGTATTCGATGGATGCCATGACCATGGCGACGATCCATCCGACGCCGGCGAGCGTCATGGCGATGACGCCGGGGATCATGCCGAAGATGATATTGAGCAAATAGGCGGCAAAGGATGCGAAGAAGCAACCCATCAGCGGATTGTCCGTGGCGAAGCCAACAATCATGAAGATCAGGCAGAGCACCCAGAGCAGATCGCGAAGCCACATGATCCATGGCTCGTCCTGGCCGAACCAGAAGATCGGCATCCAGATGGAGCGGGTGCCGGGCACTCCAGGCGTCTTGACGGTGTGCTTGCGCTTGCATTCGATGTGCTTGGAGCCGACGGGCGCGCGGCTGGGGTCGTATTCTCGGCGCATCACGCGAACGGCTTCGGTGGTGTTGTGTTCGGTGACTTCGTAACTGTTGACGAGGATGTCTCTGGTGAAGACGGCAGCGACGGGATGGTTGTCGTAGATCTCCTGCGAGACGTCGTCGAAGCCAGTCTTTTCCACGCGAACGGTGTAAGTGCCGGGAGCGAGTCCACTGAAGAAGGCCTCGCCGTTGATGGTTGTCTGGCGGGGTTTACTGGTTGGTCCGCTGATGTAGACGAAGACGCCGTTAAAGGGACGGTCCGGGGTTTCTTCACCGAGGATGGGGTCGGTGTCCCAACAAACGGTCTGGAGGAAGACGCGGACGTGAAGATTGCCCGTGGTACAGGGGACACATACGCCGCCAGGCGGAGTGCCGCCACCGGGAGGAGTGGTGCTCATTTGGGTTCCTTCCTTGCCTCCTCGACCATAGCCGCGAGGGCTTCCACGCGGCCCTTGGGCGGGAGCGAACGAATGGACTGCCTGCCGGCGTCATCGAGGCCGAGTACCATCAGTTCGGCGTAGTGCGTAATTTCGCGCCCGGAGGAGAGCCCAAGTTCCGGACCCGTGCGCCGCGCTTCGACGACCACCTTCTGCAAATCCTCCGGCTTGGCATTGCCGAGTTGCTTGGGATAGCGGTCCTTGAGATATGCGCCGAGGCGGCGGTCGTAGCTATCGAGCATGCTTTTCTCGAAGCGGCGCATCTGCTCGGGGCGGAACTGAAACGGGCGATGGACATCGGGCAGGGGCGGCATGGGTGTGGCGGCGAGTTCGGGGCTCATGCGCCAATTGAGGAACTGGATCTTCGATTCGGCTTGAAACTTCGCTTTGTCGTAATAGGCGAGCGATCGAATGGGGCCACAAAACCAGCGGCGTTCTTCGGGAGTGGCACTCTTGAGAAAAGGCTCGATCACGCGCGGATCCCAGAAGCGGAAGTACATCTGACGGCCGGTGTCATCCCGCACCAGAAGAAAGCGGCGCAGGTGGGCATGGGTTTCCTCGAGGGGTGCGATGGATGTGCAGAGCAAGGCTGTCTCCAGCACCGCCGGGCTCATGGCCATCCAGTTGAGAAGAATTTCACTCGGCGAAAAGCGGGCGATAAAAGGCGTGACGTGGAGGATGTTCTCCTGCGGGCTTTCGCGGAACAACGGCACATGCGGGATGTTCAATTCGCGCAGCATGACGTGGAGGTTCTGGATCTGAGCGCCGTCGAGCATGATCAGCAGATACTCTTCGCGCACCGTCCAGACGGAGCGGACCGCTTTGCGAAGGGCGGCTACGAATGGAGTATCTTCTTGCCCGTTAGGGGGATCAGTGGTCGGCATAGGGGCACTTCTCCACGAATGGGGTGCCTTCGCCGGCGGCATCCTTGAGGGCGGTGGATTGCGGGGAATCGGAAGGCGGATCTTTGAGGGCTTCCCGGGTTCCGGCCGTGGTGGCGGCAACGATGGCGGCGGCAGCAGCGCTGGGCGGGGACGGGACACCGGCTCCCACCTCGCCAATGATCACGGTGGGGAAGCCGGTGGTGACGACTCCGCCATGTGCTGTCGGATCGCCGATGCGGGCGGAGAACAATCCTTGAATGATTACCGTGGGGGAGCCCATTACGATGGCGTCGGGGATTGTTCCAAGGCAGAGCGACACGTCGGTGACACGTGCGGCCGGCATCATCCCGATGATGACGGTGGGCGCACCGATGGCGGTAATGACACCTGCCCCATGGTTGGGACAAAGGGTCGCGTCCGTGAGTCTTGCAGCAGGAGGCATCAGTCCTCTCAATTGATATAGGCGAAATTGGCGACCGGAATCCGTCACACGGCGTGCCGCTATTTCTTAAGGGTGGCGAGTGCCAGGGCAGCGCGGTCAAAGAATCCGCGGCGCTCGGCATCATTGGGGAAGATGAGGGGCGCGGTTTGGTAATAGTCGATCTCGGCCTGCCAGCGGGCGGCGAGGCGGTTGCGGGTTTCGCGGTCCGGGGGCGCGCCGGTCCATCGAATGTAGCGCGGGTTGGTGTGGGCCTGGATGTTCGGGGCGCCTTCGGTATCCGGCTTGGCGATGGCGCGGGCGGCGATCCAGACGGGGCCGGAGGTGGGAATCGTGGCTTGGGCCGTGAGGCTGGGGCCGGGGCCCGCACTGGCGAGGACGTGGCCATTTGCTACGATTTCGAGCTTATCGAGGGGCCGGAAGAAGCGGGATTGGGCCGTGGCCTGGTTACCGTCGATCGTAAGGTCGATGAGGGGGCCGTTGGTGACGAAGCCCTCTCCGTTTCGAACGCCCTGCGCCCAGGCTTCGTAGGCGGAATTGCCGGGATTGGCACGAATCATGAGACGTTCGGGGCCAAGCAGCGGCAGCCAGCGGGACCATTGCTTCTCGCTGGTCCAGCGGTTGAGGGCGACGGGGAAGTCGCTGCCGGCCACTCCGGTGAGCTTGAAGCCGGCGTTGAGCACTTCATACCACTCGTCTTTCCAGAGCTTGCCGAACTGAAAGACCTCGGCGAAGTCGAGTGCGCCGAGGGCGAGATCCATGAGGAAGCTGGAGTGCGGCGTGGAACCGCGGAAGTGGGCGAAGCCGACCGTGGCGCCGAGTCGGCGGCCCTGGGTGAATAAAACAAAGGGGTAAGGAAATGTTTCAGGCCCGTTGGCGTACATCTTTCCGACCGATAGCGGGCGGAGGATCTCGCGGCCACCGAGCAGATTGATGTGGCCGAAGAATTCGGAGCGGGATTCATGGCCGGAGCGGATGGACCTGGCCGGGCGTCTGGCCTCGGCTTTGGGGCCGAAG
Organism: uncultured Candidatus Solibacter sp.; assembly: GCA_964402295.1. GTDB lineage: Bacteria > Acidobacteriota > Terriglobia > Bryobacterales > Bryobacteraceae > CADEFT01. Next base: position 21,249 of record CAYOBO010000055.1, read on the forward strand.
CCGTACTGCGTGGCGGCATCCATCTGGCGCTGGAGTTGGAGAAAGTTGCCGACGGAGAGGTCTTCGGCTTCGAGCCAGTCGAGGAAGATGGGGTCTTCCTGGGGGGCTCGGATCAAGTGAATGTGGTCGTCGCTGGAGAGGTAATGCTTCGATTCCCCATTGGTCCAGTCTTCAAGTTTGAGCTTGAGGCTGGTGGTCCGGCCTGCGCTGAGGGTGAATGTCTCGGAGTATGGCTTGTAGGCGAAGCCGCGGTAAGCTTCGATGCGATACTCGCCGGCGGGTAGATCGAAGCCAGCCTTGCCTTTGAGCAGGAAGAAGTGGGAGATGTCGTTGCAGGTGACTTCGAGCGTGGCGGGATCGGGTGTGCGCAACCAGAGGCGCTCGCGATAAAAGGTATCGGTGCGCAGCGGCAGCATGGCGTCGACAGGGTTGAGGCGGAAGGGACGGTTGTTCTTGAAGAGGTAGACGCGGGCCGGCAGCAGAGGCTCGGTGACGACCTCCAGGCGGGCGGAAAGCGAGGCAAGTCCGGATTCGCGGAACTGCGCCCAGGCAAGGGCCGCCGCGAAGGCAAGTGCTAGCGCGGTTCGTTTCATTTATAGATCGCAAAGCGTGATGGCTTCATCGAGCGAAGTCAATGGCGTGCGCTTGGGGATGAACTCATGGGCGAAGTAGCCCTTGAAGCCGGTGGCGAGGATCGCTTGCACGATGGCCGGGTAGTAGAGTTCCTGGGTGGTGTCGATTTCGTTACGGCCAGGGACGCCGCCGGTGTGGAAATGGCCGAAGTACTGAATGTTGTCCTTGATGGTGCGGATGACGTCGCCCTCCATGATTTGCATGTGGTAGATGTCGTAGAGCAACTTGACGTTGGGCGAACCGACGCGCTTGCACATTTCGACACCCCACTTGGAGAGGTCGCACATGTAGTCGGGGTGGTTGACCTTGGAGTTGAGCAACTCCATGTTAACGATGAGGCCCTTGTCTTCGGCTTCCGCTTTGACCTTATTGAAGAACTTGACGCAGTTGTCCATGCCTTGCTCGTCGGACATGCCTTTGCGGTTGCCAGAGAAGATGATGATATTGGTGACTCCAGCGGGCTTGGCCTTGGCGAACATTTCACGAAGCTGGGCTTCGATTTTGTCGTGGTTTTCGATGCGGTTGACGCCATCGGCGATGGTGGAAACGCCGGAGGCCATGGTGGGAGTGAGTCCGTATTTCTGGACGACGGGCCATTCGGCGGGAGTGAGGAGGTCAATGCCGACGAGGCCGAGGCGGGCGCATTCGCGAGCGAGATCTTCGAGTGGGATGTCGCGGTAGCACCAGCGGCAGACGGATTGCTGGAGATTGCCTTTGCGGGCTTTGCGGCTGACTTGGCTGGCGGCCGATAGTACGGCGGGAGCAGCGACGGCGGTAGAAAAGGTGCGGCGTGTCATGGCTGATTGCAGTTTACCTCTTGGGGGCGCGCCGTGCGTTGGGTTCGTTTCGCGATTTTCGGTGGGCCGCCGATCAACGCCGATGAACGCCGAATTGTGATGAATTGTGATGAATTGTGATGAATGGCGGGATGCGTTGGGTTCGTTTTGTAATTTTTCGATGTGCGGCTGGTTTCGATGAAAGTGATGAAAAGTGATGAATTGTGTTGCATTGAGTTCCTGGTTGAACGCATGGTTGCCCGTGGACAGGATAGCAGGCCGGCATCGGGAAGCCGAGCCTGAGGAAGTGTGCGGGGATGGAGTTCGGCCTTCGGAATGAGTGACTTGCAGAAATCCGAATGCGTCGTGACCGAGGTATGCTGTAGGGGATGCAAAGACGGATATTTCTGGGTACATTGGCGGCGGTGGGGGCTTCAGGCGCCGGTGGGCAGTGGCGGGCGGGGTGCCAGACGCGGGCGTTCGGGTCGCCGCTGCCGAAGAAGGAGCAGTTTCTGGCGGCGCTGGACGATATCGCGGCGACGGGCTTTGAGGGGATCGAGACAAACTTCATGAGCCTGGAGCATTCCTTCGACGATCCGGGTCCAATGAAGGATGAGTTCCGCCGGCGGCGGCTGGAGCTAATCGGGCTGCACGGGTCGCCTCGCCTGGCGAATGCGGAAGCGGCGGAGGCGGAGATGCGGAAGGGGGAGCGGATTGCGAAGGGCGTCCGGGCGCTG
>CAYOBO010000055.1:23494-40139 GCA_964402295.1 uncultured Candidatus Solibacter sp.
GGCGGAGGCGGAGATGCGGAAGGGGGAGCGGATTGCGAAGGGCGTCCGGGCGCTGGGTGGGTCACTGTTCGTGATGAGCGGGTCGGGCATTCCGCGCACGGCGGATGGCAAGCTGAAGGCCGATGCGATGGAGCGTTGGTGCCGGAATCTGAATACATTCGGGCGCATCTGCAACGGCGAGGGTGTGCGGCTGTGCGTGCATAACCACGCCAAGGAAGTGAGCAATCAGGCTGAAGAACTGCTGGGAGTGATGGCGGGCACGGATGCGAAACAGGTGTCGTTCGTCGTCGACGTCAGCTTCTTTCTGGATGTGGGATTGAAGCCGGAGGAATGGGTGGGCCGGTTTGCTCCACGGATGGCCGGGATTCACCTGCGCGATCACAAGGCGGCGAAGGAAGTGGTGTTGGGGGAGGGGGAATTGAACCCGGAGGCTGTGGCCGGGGCGCTGCGGAAAGCGGGCTGGTCGGGGTGGGTGATTCTGGAATTGAACCGCCGCACGGACCGGACCAGCCGGCAAATGATCGGCGAAGCGCGTGCTTACATGAAGCAGCGTATGGGGGTGTAGATCAGGGAAGTTTGGCGGAAGTGTTGCTGCCGGAAAGAATTTTGGACACGGCACGACCAGCGGACCCCTTTTTCCGCTCGGATGGGAATCGCGATAGGCTGAAGGGCAATGAAGCGACGAGCATTTCTTGGATCCGCGGCGGCTGCCTTCGTGCGGCGGGAAGCGTCAGCTCAGGGCAAGCGGCCGAATTTCATTTTCATCTTCACGGACGATCAGCGCTATGACGCCATTCGGGCGATGGGCGCACAGCCGTGGCTGCGTACGCCGAACATGGATTTCCTGTTGCAGAACGGAGGGAATTTTCGCAACGCATTTGTCACGACTTCCCTGTGTTCGCCGAGCCGGTCGTCTTTCATCAGCGGGTGCTACGTGCACAAGACCGGGGTGGTGGATAACCGCCGCGACAGCAACTTCCGGGCCGGTGTGCCGACTGTGTTTCCATTGTTGCGCGATGCCGGCTACAGCACGGCGTATATCGGGAAGGTGCATATTCCGAATTTCCAGGACGCGTTGCAGGGATGCGATCAGGTAGCGACTTTCCCAGGGCAGGGATCGTATTTCAACAACCGATTCATCGTGAACGGGAAACCGACGCCGACGGAGGGCTACATCACGGATCACATCAACCGATTTGCGCTGGAGTTTCTGAAAACGCGCGACAAGGCGAAGCCGTTTGTCATGTTTGTGGGGCACAAGGCCGTGCACGGCCCGTTTGAGCCGAAGAAGGAACATGCGGCGATGTTTCAGGATGAGTACATGCCGTTGCCGAAGACGTGGGACGACCGTTATGAAGGGCGGCCATCGTACTTGAAGGAACGGCGCAAGTCGTGGCACGGGTTGGAGGGATTGCTCCAGAAGTATCACTACAGCGAGTGGCAGAGACAGATTGCGGCGTGTCTGGTGGCGGTGGATGAAGGCATCGGACAGATTATGGAGAATCTGCGGGCGAGCGGCGATTGGAACGATACCGTGATTGTGTACAGCAGCGACAACGGCTATTTTCAGGGACAGCATGGGCTGAACGACAAGCGGGCGATGTATGAGGATTCGATCCGCATTCCCTGGCTGGTGCATTATCCGCGGATGATCAAGCCGGGATCGGTGTTCGACCAGATGGTGTTGAATATCGATTTGGCGCCGACGATTTTGGACTTTGCGGGCGTGGCGATTCCGAAGGAGATGCAAGGGCAATCGTGGAAGCCGTATTTGAAGAATCCGAAGGCGCCGGGGCGGGAAGATTGGTTGTATGAATACAACTGGGAGAAATCGTTTCCGACAGATCCGACGCAGGTGGGTGTGCGCACGCGGCGGTACAAGTACATCCGCTATCCGGATATCGGGAATACGGACCCGGCGTATCCGATGAAGGGCGAGTTGCCTTATGAGGAGCTGTACGATTTGCAGAGCGATCCGCTGGAGATGAAGAACCTGGCGAAGGAGGCATCGGCGGCGCGCGTGTTGGAGGATATGCGGGCGCGGTTGAAACGGCTATTGGCGGAGACGGGGTATCCGGGGACTGTGGTATGAAGTGAACTGTGTTCCTATTTCTCTTGATGGTGCTGTCGACGCCTGTGTTTTCGCAGGTGGTGATCAGTCAGGTGTACGGCGGGGGCGGCAACGCCGGATCCCGATACCGGAACGATTTCATCGAATTATTTAACCGTGGCGAGGCCGCGGTGGATCTCAGTTCCTGGTCGGTGCAGTATGCCTCGGCGGCGGGGACGACGTGGCTGGTGACGAATCTGTCGGGCACGCTGGCCCCGGGGCAATACTATCTCATCCGCCAAGCGCAAGGCGCCGGGGGGACGGAGGATCTGCCGGAACCTGACCGATCGGGGCAGGTGAACATGAGTTCCACCGCGGGCAAGGTGGCGCTGGTGAACCATGCGACACAGATTGCCACTGGGACAAGCTGCCCGACCGCGGGAGTGGTGGATTTCGTGGGATACGGCACGGGAACGAATTGCTTCGAAGGTCCGGCGCCGACGCCTCTGTTGAGCAATACGACGGCGGCGGTACGCAAAGACAACGGGTGCACGGATGACGGGCGCAACAATTCGGATTTTGTGGTTCAGGCTCCCAATCCTCGTAACTCCCGTTCGCCATTTGTGTCGTGCAGCGCGGGGCTGACGATTACGACGGAGGCGAAGTTGCCGAATGCGCAGGTGAACTCGCCCTACCGCGTGCGGTTGCTCACGGAAGGGGCGAGGGGAGAAGTGCTGTTCACGCTGGCTTCGATTTCGAATCCGTTGCCGGGCTTTCTCACCTTGGATCCGACCGGGTTTTTGTTTGGGACGCCGGTGACGAGTCTGGGATCGCCGTTCACCTTCACGATTCGGGCGCGGGATGCGGCGAACGCGGCAACGGAAAAAACATTCGAACTGGCTGTGGATGGTCCGGCTGTGTGCGCGCCGACGCACCGCATCAGCCAGATTCAAGGGAACGGTCCGGTGTCTCCGCTGGCGGACAATACGGCGGTGACGGTGAGCGGAATTGTGACGGGCGTGCGGACGAACGGATTTTACATGCAATCGGCGGCGGAGGATGAAGACGGAGATCCGGAAACATCGGAGGGGCTTTTTGTTTTTACCTCCTCGTCTCCGGGAGTGAGCAAGGGGGCGCTAGCTTGTGTGACGGGGCCGGTGCTCGAGTTCGCCCCGGCGAGCGATCCGGCCAGTCCGACGGTAACCGAGATCAGCCAGCCGAGGAGTGTGGCGGTGATCTCGACGGAGAATGAGCTGCCTGCGCCGGTGGTGTTGCGGGCCGAGGATACGGACCCCGCGGGTGGACTGCATTTGCTGGAACGGTTTGAAGGGATGCGGGTGGCGATCCCATCGATGCGGGTGGTCGGGCCTACCGGGGGTAGCGTGAACGAATCAACGGCGGCGTCGACATCGAGCGGTGTATTTTTCGGCGTGATTGACGGAGTGGCACGGCCGTTTCGCGAGCCGGGAATCGAGGCTCCGAATGCTCCTCCGGCGGGGAGCAGCATTCCACCCATTCCGCGGTTCGATGGAAATCCGGAGCGAATCGCGGTGGAATCGCGCGGGCAGGTGGGAGGAACGAACCTGGATGTAGCGGCGGGGCAGATGGTGACGAATGTGGTGGGTGTGCTGGACTACCGGCCGCGCCGATACACGGTGGCGCTGGATCCTGAGTCGGGGGCGAAGGCGAGCGGGGAGATCGCGGCGACACCCGTGGCGGCCGCGGCGGCGAATGAGCTGACGGTGGCAAGCTTCAACATGGAACGGTTCTTCGATGCAACCGACGATGCCAATGTATCGGACGCGGTGCTGACCGAGGCGGCATTCCAACGGCGCCTACGGAAGGCGTCGCTGGGGATCCGCAATGTGCTGCGAATGCCGGATGTGCTGGCGGTGATGGAAGTGGAGAATATTGCCACGCTGCGGGCGCTGGCGACCCAGATCAATAACGACGCGGCAGCGGCGGGACAGGCGAATCCGCAGTACGAGGCTTATCTGGAGGAGGGCAACGACCCGTCTGGGATCGACGTGGGTTATCTGGTGAAGACGCCGAAGGTAAATGTGGTGGAGGTGATGCAGGCGGGTAAGGGCGACACGTATCTCGATCCGCTGACCAATCAGCCGGCGGTGCTGCATGACCGGCCTCCGCTGGTGTTGCGCGCGCAGGCCAAGGGGTTGGCATTCACGGTGGTGGCGAATCATCTCCGGTCGATGAACGGGATCGACGATGGCGTGGAAGGCCGGCGCGTGCGGGCCAAGCGCAGGGCGCAAGCAGAAGCGATCGCGAAGCTGGTGCAGGCGCGGCAGGAGGCGGATGCATCCGAGCGGATCATCGTGCTGGGCGATCTGAACGCGTACCCGTTCAACGATGGTTACGTGGACGTGGTGGGGATTCTGAAAGGCAACCCCGTGAATCCTCCGCTGGTGGTGCTGGGCTCAGCGGATCTGGTGAATCCGGATTTGACGAACACGATCGACCTGGTGGCCGCGGATCAACGATACAGCTATGTATTCAACGGGAACGCGCAGGCGCTGGACCAAGTATTGGTGAACGCGGCAATGGCGCCGTTGGTGACGCGGGCGGAGTACGGGCGAATGAATGCGGATTTCCCAGAGGCGATGCGCAATGACGTTACGCGGCCGGAGCGGATATCCGACCACGACGCCGCGGTGATTTACGTTCGGCTGCCGGCGGCGGTGGATGTGACGGACCGGGTGACGTTTGAGATCTCCGGGTTGACGTTCAATCGAAGCACATTGCTTTATGACGCGAAGGTGACGGTGACAAACCGCGGTGCGGCGATCGACGGGCCGGTGGTGCTGGTGCTACGGGAATTGACGGAAGGAGTGACGCTGGCGAACGCGACGGGAACGACAGGAGGAGCTCCGTATCTGGTGACCGAAGGAGGCGGGCTGGGGGAGGGGCAGTCGCGCGAGATTGGGGTTTCGTTCCGCAATCCCGCCAACGGCCCGGTGAGCTATACGCCGCGCCTATACAGCGGAATTTTCTAAAGGCGGGTAGACTGAATAGTTCATGGCACTCGATATCAAAGCCCGGCAATCGGGCGCAGTATTGGTTTTAGAACTGATCGGCGACCTGCGCGCGGGGCGGCCCCTGGGGACGCTGTTGTCGGCACTGGAAGCTGGACTAAAGCCGGATACGGCGGGAATCGTGCTGCACGTGGGCGGGCTGTTCACCAGCGACAGTGCGGGCATCGCGGAACTGGTGCAACTCTATTCGACGGCGAAGAAGAGGGGGCTGGGCGTAGCGATGGCCGGCGCGGGAAAGCGGCTGATGGACGTGCTGCAAATCACGCGGGTGGACACGTTCTTTCCACAGTTCGCCGATGAAGCGGGTGCGGTGGATTCGTTCTCGAAGCAAGCTTGATCGATTTGCAGAGCAATGGGTGAAGGCCCATCGGGGAGGATGGGTCGCGCGGGCCGCCTGTCCGAGAACCACGGCGCGTTCGATGGTGTATTCGATTTCGCGTTGCCGGGCCATACGCAGGCGAGGAGGAGTTGTTCGGTCGAGGAAGACCTGCCTTTATTCGGCGATCCGACTCACAACCGCCTCATAGGCATGACGGCGGTGGATGAGGTGGGAATGCTCGAAGACGATGAGAGACTGCCGGTAGAGATCTTCCGGGATTCCTGCTTCGCCGTTCCAGCAGCCGAGTTTCTGGTAATCGGCGATGGCCGCCCGGAGGGCCTCACGCGGTACGTCGGGGAAAAAGGAAGATTCGATGCCGGCGACGGTGTCTGGGTCTGCTTCGCGCACCCACGCTCTGGCTTTACGGTATGCGCCGAGGAATCTGGTGGCGTGTTCGGTTGCGAGGAAATCGGGCAATGCGGCGAGGCTGCTGAAGGCGACAGGCGGCATGGAGGCTCCGACGGAAGCGCAAATCGTGGCTTTGCCATCGAGAGCGAGTCGATGGGGTGCGGGCCCCTGCAAGTGAATGAAGTCGCCTTGGCCCTGAAGGAAGGCTTCGATCATCTGTTCGGGAGCGCCGGCATCGATGGCATGAATGCGGCTCCACTCGGCGTTGTTGACGTGGACTGCGTAACGGAGCATGGCCAGCGGTTGCCCGCCGTGATCCGCGAGGAGGGTGCGGCCTTCGAGCATTTTCCACTCGAACGAGGTATGCAGTGGGTGGCGTGAGGCGAGGAAGAAACCGTCGCGGATGTTGATCTGGGCGAAGTGTACGGGCAGCCCTTCGATGCCTTTTTCCATCGGGCCCCAATTGGAGGATACGGCGGACTGGACGATGTGCGCCTCGCCGCGGTGCAGCACCTCGCGCGAAGTCTGGCCGGGGGCGAGGACTCCGTAGGTGGCAGTGAAGCCTTGCTCTTTGAGGAACGGGCCGGCGATGGCGGCGAGGAGAGGGGAGTAAAAAGCGGAGTGGCGCGAGACGAGAATCTTTAGTTCCATTGGCTGCTCGAATAGCATATCGTGAGGGGATGGCAGAGGGCGATCCCGTTCCCGTGGAAGTGGCGCGGACGCGAACATACACGGAAGGTCCGGTGTTTGACTCGCGCGGGAATCTGTTCTTCACGAGTAACGAAGGACTGCACCGGTTGAGTGCGCGGGGCGAGTTGACGGAGTGGGTGGCGGATGCGGCGGCGGGGTTCAACGGACATAAGATACTGCCCGATGGAACACACCTGGTGTGTGCATCGAAGAAAGCCGCGGTGTGGCGGATGGATGGCGATGGCAAGCGCGTGGGGATCGCCTCGGAGGAGTGCGAAGGGCGGCCGCTGCGTGCTCCGAACGATCTGACGCTGGATGGGCATGGCGGGTTCTATTTCAGCGATCCGGGCGGATCGCGGACGGAGCCGATCGGAACGGTGCATTACGTGGACCGCATGGGGCGGACGCGGCAGAGCGCGGGAGGAATGCGCGTGCCGAACGGATTGGTGCTGGATGAAACAGGAAAGCATCTTTTTGTTTCAGAGACAGTGCCGAACCGGATTCTGCGGTATCCCGTGTTTGAGCCGGGAAAGCTCGGGCCGGTGAAGGTGTTCGCTGAGTTGCCGGGCAGGGAAGGGCATGAAGCCGGACCGGATGGGCTGGCGATGGATAGCGCTGGCCGGTTATACGTGGCGCAACTGGGAACGGGTCAGGTGCTGGTGCTCGATAGAAACGGGCGGCTGGTGAGGCGATTCGCAAGCGGGCATTACGACACCAGCAACCTGGTGTTTGGCGGGCCGCGGATGGATCAACTGTATGTGACGGGGAGCATCGGCCACCGGAGCAAGACCGAGGGTCGTGTGTTTCGCCTGGATTTGAGCGGTGTGCGGGGACGGCGTTAGTTTAGGAGCCGAGTTGGGCAATGACGTTGCGCGTGAATTGCAGGTCTTTGCGCATGGTGGCGATCAATTCAGCCTTGTCGATCTGGATGGTTTTCTTGCCGGTGTCAGCGCCGCCGAGCGGATATTCGTAGTGCAGTTGGAGCGGCCCGTGGAACTTCTGTTCCTTGAGGAGCGCGAAGAACTTCGGGAAGTTGACCATGCCTTGCCCCATGGGGCACCAGGCGGGACGCCAACCGCCTTTGGGGTCCTTGCGCCAGAGAAAGTCCTTGAGGGCGACACCTTTCATCATTGGAGCCACTGTGCGGGTGCTGAGCAGCCATCCGCCGAATCCGCCTTCGACGGTGGCGTGCCCGATGTCGTAGTTGAAGCCGAGGTACGGTGAGCCGACCTCGGTGAGGAGGCGATACAGGTCCCACTGTGCGGCGCCCACCTGGTTGATGCCGGAGTGGGTGTGATACATGCCGTGCATGTTGTACTGCTTGCCGATGGCGCCGAGATCGCGGAGGGCGGGGACGAATTCTTTTAGCTGCGCCGCGGGATCGCCCGAGTCCTTGTAGCGCAGTCCGCCGAAGCGGTAATAGCGAATGCCGAGCGAGCTTGCGGTCTTGAGAATGGCTTCGGCGTGCGGTGAGTTGGCGCCGGCGATTTCCGTGGTGATCATCTCCATGACGAGGCCGGTTTTGCGAACGGCTTGGAAGGCGTTGGGGAGGTCGTCGGCGACGCGCTCGGGCAAGACGTGGCCGCCCTTTCGCACGGTGAGATCGACGCCATCGAATCCGATCTCCTTGGACACCTCGGCCATTTCCTTGTATTCAGCCCAATGCAGATGCTTGGAGAATACGGAGATTTTCCAAGGTGAAGCAGACTGTGCGGACAACGACGCGGCCGCGGAGGCAGCGAAGAAGGCTCTGCGGGACAGGGGCATAGGCTGAGGGTATCAGATCGGGCGGCAGCTTGGGAGCGCTTGCACAGGCGCCGCGGCGGCGGGCTAGCGCTTGCGGCGTGCGCCGCTTCTGCCGCCGCCGAGAATGCCATCCCAGGCGGGATTGCCTTGCGATTCGTAGTCGCCGAGTTTGTCCCATTCTTCACGGGTGAGGCCGTTGAGATCCCAGACCACTTTGCCGTCGCGCAGGGTGAGTTCCGCGGTGAGGCGTTTGGCGCCGCTCATCTTCGCGCCGAGGACGTCGACGAATCCAAACTTGCCCTGTTCGAGGCGGAGGACGGCGATGTCGGCGCCGGCGCCGACACTGAGATGGCCCAGGGCTTCCCGCTTGATCTCTTTGGCGGGGTTCCAGGTGGAACGGAGAATGAGGTCTTCCATCGACATGCCCATGTTGAGGAATTTCGACATGACATTGAGCATGTCTTTCATGCCGGCATTCATGCTGGTGTAGTGCAGGTCGGTGGAGATGCTGTCGGGAGGGAGGCCCTGTTTCATGGCGGGCACCGCGTGCTTGAAGACAAAGCTGCCGCCGCCGTGGCCTACGTCGAAAATGACACCGCGTTTGCGGGCTTCGAAGAGATAAGGCCGTACTTTCTTTTGATCGTCGAGCATGGGAACGGCGGCGAGGTAGAAGTGGGTGTAGATGTCGCCGGGACGGAGGCGCTTGGTCACCAATTCCTCGAATGGACGCTCGGAGCGGAAGGTGCCGAAGTCCACCATGATCGGCGTGTTGGTCATCTTGCCGGCGGCGATGGCGTTGTCGACGGCGACCCACTCGGGGCCTCCATAATGGGCGGTTTTGAATCCAACGATGATCTCGGGGTGCTGTTTCAACATGGCTGCGGCCGGTGCGGGATCCATGTCCTTGTTGTTCTGTTCGACAGCTCCGCCCATGCCCGCGCCGACGATATTGAGCAGGGCGAGGACACGGGTACGGGCACGGTCAATGACGCGGGCCTTGAATTCGGGGAAGTTTTTGTAGCCCGAGGTTCCGGCGTCGACAACGGTGGTGACGCCGCTGCGGAAGGTGTGGCCATCGGGGTAGACGCTGAGACGGCCGGATGCATAGGATTCGCCCATGCCGCCCGCGAATACGTGGACGTGAATGTCGATGAGGCCGGGGGTGACGTAGAGGCCGGAGACATCCACGACTTTGCCGGCGCGGCCGGCGGGAATGTCGGCGGCGACCGCGGCGATTTTGCCACCTTGGATGGCAACGTCGCGGCGGGCGCTGAGGTTGTTCTTGGGGTCGATGACGTGGCCGCCCTTGAGGAGGAGGTCATATTGAGCCTGGGCGAGCAGGCTGGAGGCATATGCGAGCAGGAAGAGTATGCGCATAACGGTCTATCCATGTATATTGCTCTCTATGCGCTTTCGCAACTCCGCCTTGTTGGCACTGTCGGCGGCACTCCCGCTGGTGGGCGCCATTTCGTTTCGTCCGCAAGAGATTCAGGACAAGTTTGGGGTGGTCTACGCTGTGCTGATTGAGGACGTGAATGGGGATGGAAAACCCGACGTGGTGGCCATCAATCCGACGCAGGTGGTGTGGTTCCAAAATCCTACGTGGCAGAAGCACGTGATTCTGGAGGGTGGCACGAAGAAGGACAACGTGTGCATTTCGGGGGCGGATATCGATGGCGATGGGAAGCTGGACTTCGCGGTCGGCGCGGACTGGCAACCCACGAATACGCAATCGGGCGGGAGTTTGCAATGGATCCGGCAGGCGGCGGCCGGGGCGCAGTGGCCGATGTTTCCGCTCGGCGAGGAGCCGACGTTGCATCGCATCCGCTTCGGCGATGTGGATGGCGATGGGAAGAAGGAACTGGTGGTGGCGCCTCTGCATGGACGCGGGAACAAGGGGCCGCAGTGGGAAGGAGATGGGGCTCGCATCCTGGTGATGAAGCCGCCGGCCGATCCCACGAAAGGCCCGTGGCCCGTGGAAGTGGCGGACCGCTCGCTGCACATCGTTCACAATTTCATCGTCGAGCAGGGTGAGATCTGGGTGGCGGCGCGCGAGGGGGTGTTTGCGATCCGGCGCGGTGTGGATGGGCGCTGGTCGAAGCGCATGCTGGGCGAGGGGAATCCGGGTGAGATCAAGTCTGGGTTGGTGGGCAGGGTGCGGCGGCTGGCGACGGTTCAACCCTGGCATGGGAACAGCATCGTGGTCTACACCGAACCCACGAAGCCGCTGGATCCGCAGGCGGGGACCTTGACGCGGCCTGTGGCCATTCCCGATCAACTCTGGCAGCGCGAGGTGATCGACGATACTCTCGATCAGGCGCATGCGCTGGGGTGGGGCGACTTCGACGGCGACGGCAGCGATGAACTGGCGGTGGGATGGCGGGGTAAGGGTTACGGGGTGGCGGTGTACAAGCGCATGCCGGATGGCAAGTGGATGAAACAGTTGGTGGATAACGGGGTGGCGGTGGAAGATCTTGCGGTAGGGGATTTGAATGGCGACGGGCAACCGGAGGTGGTGGCGGTAGGCCGGTCGACAGCGAATGTGCGGATCTACTGGAACGAATCGAAGCCCGCTTGGAAGCGTCACGTGGTGGCGCAGGGCTATTTCAGCTTTACGTCGATTGCGGCGGATTTCACCGGTGACGGGCGGCCGGATGTGATCGCGGGGGATCTGCGCGGCAAGAAGCTGTATCTATATCCGGCGCCCGATTGGAAGCCGGTGTTGTTGCATGAGGGAGTGGACGCGATCCATAGCGAGGTAATGGACGTGGATGGCGATGGAGACCTGGACTACGTGGGTGCGCGCTATTCGCCGGGTTTGGTGTTCTGGCTGGAGCGGCCGAAGGATCCGCTACGCGAGAAATGGATGTTCCACTTGATCGACGATCACGATAAAGGTGGGGTGAACGGCATTCACGGGATGATTCAGGGCGATGTCGATCGCGACGGGAAGCCGGATCTGATTGTCAATAGCGGGCAGCCGAAGGGCGCGTTTCCGAATTCCCTGGCCTGGCTGCGGATCCCGAGGAATCCGCGCACGGCGCCGATGTGGGACCGCTTTGTGTTCGCCCGCAACGATGCTCCGGGCCTGAGCCACTATCACGGTTTCGGCGATGTGAATGGCGACCGGAGGCCGGACATTGCGAGTGCGGCGAAGATCGGTCCGGATGGGAACTGGTTTGCGTGGTGGGAGCAGCCCGCGGATCCTCGCGGGGTATGGAAGAAGCACATCATCGCCACGGGAGAGGAAGGCGCCACGAACATTCATGTGGCAGATGTGAACGGGGATGGGAAAGCGGACTTTATTGCCAGCCGGGGGCATGGGCGGGGGCTGGTCTGGTATGAAGGTCCGGCGTGGACGCCGCATCCGATCAACACAGAGTTGGTGGGGCCGCATTCGCTGGCGATCGGGGATATCAATGGAGACGGATTTGTGGATGCGGTGACGTGCGCGAAGGATTCCGGGGTGGCTGCCTGGTTTGAGAACGACGGCAAGGGGAACTTCACCACGCATCACATTCACGAAGATCAATCGGCGTACGACATCCGGCTGGTAGACATGGACGGTGACGGAGATCTGGATGTGCTGATTGCGGGGCAGCAGAGCGAAAATATCGTCTGGTACGAAAACACGCGCCGTTAGAAACACGAATGCCGCACGGGGTGTGCGGCATTTCGCGTCAAAACCTGCAAGTAAATCAGATTAGAAGGGCTTTTTCTCTTCTCCGTCCTTCTTCTTCTTGCCTTTCTTTTTCTTGCCCTCTTCCTTCTTTTCTTCTTGTGCGGCGAAGGAGGCGGTGGCGGCGCCGATAACCAAGGTCAAACCGAGCATGATGCTCAGAAGCTTCTTCATTTTGTTGGTGTCTCCTGTACGTTTGTGGGGCGTATCGAAATCGCCCTGGATGCCATCATCGCACGGCGGAGATGAAGCCGTGCTTAATGGAACATTAAATTCCATTCATCTCAAGTGTCTTCGTCATGACGATCACACGAGAAATGAACATTTTTTGCGGTGAGGCATTTCCCTGATTCTCAATTGGTTGTTGGCAAGGAGGCAGCAAAACAGGAAGCGGAAGGGAGAGGAAATGGATATATGTATCCGGATAATAGGGGCAGGGGAAATGAAGTGGATCTGAAACAATTGCTCGCCTCGCATTCTGCCTTGCCAGCGGCCGAGGCCGCCGATCAAGTGGACCGTTTGGTGGCGGACATTCTGCGCCGGTTGCGGAAGGGAAGCGGCGTGGCACTGCCAGGGGTGGGTATTCTTCAGCCGGATCCAAGGTATCGCGTCCGGCTGAAGCCGTTACCCGGAAAAAGCAAAGGAGAGCGTCGCCGATGAAGCGCACCGGACATTCCGAAGTGAGCCGCAAACCGTCAGCAAGGCAGATTGCCGCGCTGCTGAAGCGCTGCCTGGAGGAAGGCGGGCGGGTGGACATCGACCGGTTGGGGGAGTTTCGCCTCGGGGAAGATGGGGAGATTCGATTCACACCGAGCGTGAAACCACGTGTGTTCCTGGCCTACGTAGAGGAAGATGTCGAGGAGGCGGTTCGGCTGTGCAAGGATTTGCGGCGCCATGACTGCGATCCCTGGATGGACCGGGAGAGGCTGCTGCCGGGGCAAAACTGGCCGCGGCGCATCGAGAACGCCATTGAGTTTTCGGATTGCTTCGTGGCCCTCTTTTCGGCGCGGTCCATCCGCAAGCGCGGACAGTTTCAAAGCGAATTACGGTACGCGATCGATTGCGCCCGGCGAGTGCCGCTGGATCAGCCGTTCATACTTCCAGCCAGGCTGAGTGATTGCCACGTGCCGAAGCGGATCACGAGCGCCATCCAGTATGTCGATCTGTTTCCGGACTGGGAGCGAGGATTGAATCGATTAGTGCATTCGATCCGGCAGGTCCGCAAATCGGAACTGGAGCCGCGCTCGTAGGTTTTACTTGAGGCCGCCGATCTTCTTGCGGATGGCTGCCGCTGCCTTGGAGTCCGGAGCGAGATCGAGGAACTTCGCGTAGGCCTCCTTGGCGGCGGGCAGTTCTTTTAGTTTTTCTCTTGCTTCGCCGAGTTTGAGGAAAGCTTCGGCATTCGATGGATCCCAACGGGTGGCTTCCTCGAAGCGGTTGGCTGCGGCCTTGAAGCTGCCTTTCTTCATATAGAAGAGACCAATCTTGAGCTCTTTGGAGGCTTGCAGGGGGTTAAACTCGTACTCCTTGACTTTGAAGGACTCATCCTCTTCGGGAGGCTCCTGCGGCTTCTGCTCCTTCTCTTGCGCGGAAAAGAGCAGTGCCGCACAGGCGATGGATAACAACCAGCGTGCCACGCTTTGAGTATATCGAGGATTGGGCGTGACACAATGGAACTAGTCCCTTCGATGGAACTGCGTGACAAGGTTTCCCAGCTCCCGACGCAGCCGGGAGTGTATCTGTACAAGGACGGCGGCGGGAAGGTGATTTATGTGGGGAAGGCGAAGAGCCTGCGCAGCCGCGTGCGGAGCTATTTCAACGACGACCGGTTGGCCGATTCGAAGACCGGGACACTGATTGCAGAGGCCGCCGATATCGACTACATTCTGGTGGACAACGAAAAAGAAGCGTTGGCGCTGGAGAACAACCTCATCAAGCAGTACAAGCCGCGTTTCAATATCCTGCTGCGCGACGACAAGACCTATCCGTACATACAACTGACTGGCGAGGAGTATCCGCGCGTGTATGTCACGCGCCGGTTACGAAAGGATGGATCGACGTATTACGGGCCTTATTTTCCGGGCAATCTGGCTCACCGGCTGGTGAACTTCATTCACCGGCATTTCAAAGTTCCATCTTGCAAGGTGGATCTGACACGCAACCATACGCACCCATGTCTGGAGTATCACATTCATCGCTGCCACGGCCCGTGCGTGGCCGGGTTGACGACAAAGGAAACCTACGGCCGGGCGGTGCGCGACGTACGGCTGTTTCTGGAGGGGAAGCATCGCCATCTGATTGACGGACTGCGCAAGCGGATGGATGAGGCTGCCGCGGATTTGCGCTTTGAGGAAGCCGCCGCGCTGCGCGATCTGGTAGCTACGGTAGAGGAACTGGAGCAACGGCAGATGATGGCCGCGGCGAGCGGCGACGATACAGACATTCTGGCCTACTACGCCGAGCCTCCGCTGATTGCGGTAAATCTGTTTCACCTGCGCGGCGGGCGGATCGTGGACCGGCGCGAGTTTTTCTGGGAGGATCAGACCTCATTTCAGCCCGAGGAATTTTTCACGGACCTGCTGTTGCAGTTGTATCTGGACCAGCAGTACGTTCCGCACCTGATTCACGTGCCGGTGGAATTCGAAGATCGGGAAGTGCTGGAGGAACTGCTGAGCGAGAAGCGAGGCCGAAAGGTGGAGATCCACACGCCGCAACGCGGCCAGAAGAAGGCGATGCTCGCGCTGGTGGAAACCAACGCCAAACACAGCTTCGAGCTGCGCTTCCGCGTGCTGAAGCCGAGTTCGGAGGCGATTCAGACATCGCTGCAGGATGCGTTGGGATTGGATGAGCCGGTGAAGCGCATTGAGTGTTTCGATATTTCCCACATCCAGGGCACCGATAAGGTGGCGAGTATGGTGGTTTGGGAAGAAGGCAAGATGAAGAAATCCGATTACCGGAAGTTCGTCATCAAGACCGTGGAAGGCAATGACGATTTCGCCTCGATGCGGGAAGTGGTGACGCGCCGTTATTCGCGCATCCAGGCCGAAGGGGCGAAGATGCCGAGTCTGGTGCTGATCGATGGTGGATTGGGGCAACTGCATGCGGCCGCGGAGGCGCTGGAGGCGATCGGGATCATTAATCAGCCGCTGGCATCGATTGCCAAGCGCGAAGAATGGATCTACGTGCTGGGTAACGAGCACGAACCGGTGGTTCTGGATAAATTTTCGCCGGTGCTGCATCTGGTACAGCAGGTACGCGATGAAGCGCACCGGTTTGCCGTCACCTTTCACCGCTCCCGCCGCGATGCGCAGCGGCTGACATCGGAACTGATGGATGTGCCGGGGATCGGCCCGAAGACCGTGGAGAAGCTGCTGAAGCACTTCGGTAGTCTGGATCGCGTTCGGTCCGCCACGGAAAGCGAGTTGATGGAGATAGCCGGGCGTGCGGGAGCTCGGCGATTGAAGCAATACTGGAGCGCTACGCGACTCGATAGCGGCGAATAGCATCCTCATCGAGATCGACGCCAAGGCCGGGTTCCTGAGGGATGTCGAGGTAGCCGTCCCTGGCGCGAAATTTCTGCCGAGTGAGGTGTTCGCGGAGGTTGGTTTGCTCCTCGGCGACGAACTCGCAGATGAGAGCGTTAGGGATGGAGTTGAGCCAATGCAGCGCCGCGGCCACATTGATGTAGGTAGTGAAGCCGTGATTGGCAACCGGCAGGCCGCGGTCTTGGGCCAGCGAGGCAATCTTCATGGCCTCGGTGAATCCGCCACAACGGGTGAGATCGACTTGCACGACGTCGATCTGGCCTTTGTCCATGAGTTCGAGGTAGGAAAGGCGGTTCGATTCCTCCTCGCCGGCGGCGATGCGCACCGGTGTGACTTGCGATAGCTTGCGGTAACCTTCATAGTCGTCGGCGCGGAGGGGTTCTTCGAGCCAGAAGATGTTCTGCTCGGCGAATGCATTGGCGCGCTGAATGGCGGTTTTGGCATCCCAAACCAACCCCGCGTCAATGAGCAGATCGGCGTCGTCGCCGAGGCCGCGCCGGGCTTCGCGGACAAGCGCGCGGTCGGTGCGTTCGTCCTGGCCCATCGGATGCCAGCCGAACTTGACTGCCTGGAAGCCCTGATCGCGAAACCTGACGGCGAGGTCACGAGTCGCGCCGGGTGACGGTCCGAAGAGCGAACTGGCGTAGCAACGAACGCGGGAGTGGAATCCACCTCCCAAGAGTTTCCAGACGGGCATGCCGAGCGCTTTCCCTTTGATGTCCCAGAGCGCCATGTCAATGCCACTCATGGCGTGGATTGCGATGCCGCGCCGTCCGCTGTAGATGTTTGCGGAATACATCTTGTGCCAGATCTTTTCGGTTTCGAATGGGTCTTCCCCGGTGACGAGATAGGCGAGTCCGGAAGTGATGGTGTGGGAGAAGGGACCGTCGATGACACCTTTCACGGCAAGGGGATTGGAGTCGACCTCACCGAGGCCAGTGATGCCGGCGTCGGTTTCGATACGAACGATGAGAGTGTCCTGCCCGCTGTCGCACTGTTCCTTGACTTGGGGCAGGCGCAAGTAGATCGCCTCGACGTTGGTGATTTTCATCAGAAGAAGTATACCGTTCGGGTGGGGTCTGCTAGAATAAGAGATTCGGGCTGTGGCGCAGCCTGGCTAGCGCGCTTGCTTGGGGTGCAAGAGGTCCCGGGTTCAAA
>CAYOBO010000056.1:0-40080 GCA_964402295.1 uncultured Candidatus Solibacter sp.
TGGTGCGCCCGGAAAGATTCGAACTTCCGACCTTCTGGTTCGTAGCCAGACGCTCTATCCAACTGAGCTACGGGCGCACGCCGACAAGCAGTCTTTAATTTAGCATGGGGGTGTGTGGTGAGGCAAACTTCTCATTCAGTCTCGAAGCGCTTCCATGACTTGCGCGGCGTGTCCGGCCGGCTTCACTTTGCGGAAGATTTTGCGAATTCTGCCGTCGGGACCGATGATGAAGGTGGTACGCTCAATGCCCATGTATTTTTTGCCGTACATGCTTTTTTCGACCCAGACTCCGTAGGCCTCGGCGACGGAGTGTTCCGTGTCGCAGAGGAGGTTGAAGGTGAGGCCGTACTTCTTGCGAAATTTGGCCTGTGCTTTAGGCGTGTCGGGGGAAATGCCGAGTATGACGGCGTTGACTCCGGCGAAGCTCGGCATCGCGTCACGGAACTCGCAAGCTTCGGTCGTGCAACCGGGTGTGTCGGCCTTGGGATAGAAGTACAGGACGACGTTCTTGCCTTTGAGGCTGGCGAGGGAAAATGGTTTGTCTTCGTCGTTCTGTAGCTCGATGGCCGGGGCGATGCTTCCTTCGTCAATGGGCATTGGGATCTCCTTGCTCTTACGGACGCAGATGGGGTGGCAGCAGATCTAAATCTTCGGCTGTATCCACATCATGCCATGGTTGGCCGATGGAGAGGCTGAGTCCCAGGCGGACACAGGCCGAGACAGTATCGCTGAGCGTATGCGGCGTGGACCATCGCACTCCGGCAAACATTTCGGGGTGTGTGCGCCGGCAAGCGATGGAGTAATAGCCGCCGTCGCGCGTCGGGCCGAGGGAGACGTCGGCAGCGGAGGCAAGGAGCGCGCGGATGGCATCGAGGGGAAGATTTGGGATGTCGCCACCAATGATGGCAGCTACTGGCCGGCCAGATGCGAGGGCGCTTCGGAGCGTGTGGAGCATGCGCTGGCCGAGATCGCCGTGCGATTGCAGGACGTGGGGGGCGGCTTCGGGCCAGGCACTTGTGGGATGGCTGGTATGGAGTTCGAGGTCGGCATCGGGACGCAGTGGCTGGAGACGGAGCCAGACGTCGGCGACCAAGCCCTGGTGGAGTTTAGCGGCCTGGAGAGGGGATAGCGGCGGGATGAGGCGGGTTTTGACGGCGCCGGGTTCGGGGGCTTTGGCGAAGACGGCGACGAGAGGTTTCATGGAATCCTTTGTAGCGCGAAGGCTGGCTGCGGCGTCAATATGGATGCTGGTTTGTTGTAGTAAACTGAGATGGATAACGACTGGAAATCGGCTAATTCTCAAGACAGGAGGGCTGTGGGTTTACCCATGCTTAAGAAATTGATCCCCGCTGGTGTTGCCGCGCTATTGGCGGCGAATCTGCTTTCTGGCTTCCAGAAAGGCGATGCGGCGAAAGGTAAAGAGTTGTTCGAGCAGTGCGGCGTGTGCCACAACGCGGACAGCGATGAAAAGAAGATGGGTCCGGGCCTGAAGGGTCTGTTCAAGAAGGCGAAGCTCGCTTCCGGCAAGCCAGTGAACGAAGCAAACGTGAAAGCCATCATCAATAGCGGCGGCAACGGCATGCCGGCGTACGAGAGCATTCTCAGCGATGAAGAGAAAGCTCACGTATTGGCGTATTTGAAGACCCTCTAGAACTTCGCAAGAATTGGGACAGGCAGGTTGAGTCCGGCTCCCGAGCAGTGTTATATTGGGAGTTACGGTCGCCTGCCTTTCTCTTGCGTCCCCGTCGTCTAGCCCGGCCTAGGACACCGCCCTTTCACGGCGATAACACGGGTTCGAATCCCGTCGGGGACGCCATTTAGAATCAATCACTTACAGGCCCAGCCTCGATTGCCTTCAACTCCTTGGTAACGCCTGGGTAACACGAATCCCCGAAAACCCCATCAAGCTTCTTCACTGCTTCCGATAGGTAGGCGGGGGAGAGATGCTGGTAACGAGCCGCCATCCTCAGATCTTTGTGGCCCAATAGTTGAGCCACGGTGTGGATGTCCGCTCCCTGCATGCGCAACCAACTTGCCGCAGTGTGCCGCAGGTCGTGAAAGCGGAAATCGACGATACGGGCTTTGGAACATGCCCGCGTGAACGCTACGCTGATTCGCTCCGGGGTGTGCTTGTCTCCGAATATCCTCGAAGTCGGCAGGGCCGGATCGCAAGAACGAAGAACTGCCATGGACAACTGGTTGAGATAGACGATCCGCCGGTCCCCGTTCTTCGTTTGCGGGAGCATCAAACGCTCGTTCGCCAGATCCACGTCTACCCAACGAAGCCCCAGGATTTCAGAACGGCGCATTCCGGTGCTCACCGCGAATCCAACGATAGGCCGCAGCCAAGTGGGGCAAGTCTCCAACAACAACCGAAGTTCGGCAGCTTGCAGGTACCGAACACGGCCAGCGGGAACCTTCGGTGACTTCACTCCCTGCGCCGGGTTAAACGGAATCAACTCCCACTCCACCGCTAATCGGAGCAGATGCTTGAGTACGTTGAGTTCTTTCTGCACTGAGTAAGTGGAAACCTTCTCCATTCGGTGGGTGACATAGCGTTGAACGTCAACCCTACGAACGGCTGCAATGGAAGTTTTGAAGAACCCAATCAGGTGATCTTCCACGATGGCCCGCTCCCGTTCGTAGGCACGATCCGTTAGACGAGCCTTCTGATGCTTGAGAAACCGTTTCCCGACGGCTTCGAAAGGCTCATCGCTGGGCGGAACAACGCCGAGTGCTTTGTTCTGTTCAACCTTCACCAACTCCGCTGCTCGAAGTTTGCGGGCTTCGGCAAGCGTGCGGGCATTCGTCTTGCGATACTTCCGCCGTCCTTGCGCATCGTTCCAGCTAATCCAGAAGCCATCCCGATCCTTGCGCGTGAACACTCCGTCTGTGTTTGTTGACTTAGCCATTCCGCCGCTCCTTCGCCTTCTTCTTGCCGCTACCCTTGGGCCGCCCCCCCAATTTCGCCCACGCACTTAGCTGTTCTTTTGAGTACCTACGGGCTCTCGTTTGGCCCCCTATGGCACCTGTTCGCTGGAAGAACCGCAGTATCTCTGCGGGCAATTTTGGCTTGCGCATATACCCTTTCAGTATAACTTAGGCCCCAAGTTTTGTCAATCGTTTCAACGAGTTGGCAGGAAGAAGACACAGTGGTGGGGGGGCGCTTAAATCGTTTAAGTCGGGGCCCGCGCGGTTTCGACGGGGCCCCCTTGGAAAGAAGGTTCCAAACCGCTTCGCGGCGGGGCCGGTCCCCCCAGAGACGGACCGGGGCATGGTGGGCCGCGAAAGGCGCGCCTAAGCGCGCCTGACCTGCGGGGGCAAGGGGCTATCAGATTTTTCCGACGCGGGGGAATATACTATTCATTTACGGAGCTAAATCAGACCTATGCGTCTTGGAGGAGTGCGTTTGATGAGGTGGAGCCGCCCATTACGTTTTTTGCGTGACGGATGTGGGGAGTCAGGCCCGTTAGTCAGGTGGGCCGCTTCAATTGTAATAGCTGCACTGTCGGCGGCCACGTTCGGGCATGCGCAACGGCTGGAACCTGTTCCGGCAATTCCGTATCAAGGCCCCGCTGAAAAAGCGTTCGGCAGGAACGCAGTGACAGCGGAGCGGCCAAGTAGTCTGGGCATATCGCTGCCACCCCCACCTGTGTTTTCTCTTTCCGCGTTGACGGAAGCCGAGCGGAGGAGGAAGATCAAGCCGGGCTCAACGGCCATAGGGCTGACGAGAGATGTACCGAGTGAGGCAATGCGACGGGGCACGTGTTCAACGCTTCCCGATGGAACATCTGTTTGGCGATTGGCGATCAGATCACCTGGGGCTATCTCACTGCGTATACACTTCCAGAGCTTCGATGTCAGCGATGGCAGGGTTTGGATATCAGCCGACTCGGACCCGAGTAACGAAGCATTCGGTCCCTACCTGAACCGTGGAGTTTTCGACGATGGTGATTTCTGGTCAGCTACTGTTGAGGGGGAAGCGGCCATCCTCACGATGGAACGCCATGCCAGTTGCACGATCCCATCCTTCGCGATTAAGGAGGTTGCGCACAGGTGGAACCAAGCCCAATCATCCAACTTGGAAAGGTCTACTTCTGTGGCTCCAGGTTTCTGTGAAGCGAAATTTGGATGTTCTCCGAGTGACGCGGTTTGGCAGCAAGTAGCCAATAGTGTTGTGAAGGTTTCTTTGGTACTTCCGACCGGAGAGGTCAAACCCGACTGCACCGGCAGCTTGATCCGCACGAGAAGCGGGCAAGGACAGCCCTTCGTGCTCACTGCTTTTCATTGCTTCAGTGGTTTCGACCCAGACGGCCTTTCCAGGACCTTCGAGTTTCGATGGTTTAATCAACTGAGTTCGTGTGTTCCCCAACTCGAAACACCAGGTCTGAGAACACTTGGGGCGCGATTTGTGGCGGGAAGAGATTATTCCGGTGGAGACTATGCTCTTCTCGCTCTCGTGCAGCCCCCACCTACAGGCGCAATCGCGGCTGGATGGGACCCCAACGTACCGACAGTTGGGACCAATCTCGTCTCCATTCACCATCCTCAAGGGTCCTTCAAACATATTTCAGAGGGCGTGCGTGATGCGAGTGATACACAACCGTTTTATGTCTTGAATTCTCAGGGCTCCGTGGCTGGCGTAATGCCACCGGGCACCTACCTGCGCTCCCAATGGTATCGAGGCACAACGGAGCCGGGCTCTTCAGGGGGCCCGCTGTTTTCCTCGCCTACGGCGGGAACGATAGTCGGAACGCTTTCGGCGGGGCCGGGTTGCAGCGCGCTCAACCCGGTTAGCACCTATGGTCGATTCTCAACAGCCTACAATCAGGAACTCAAGACGTACCTGGAAGATTGCACGTACTCGGTCGCAGGTAACAACGTTTTCTCAGGTTCGCCCGGAGGGACCGGAACCTACCCTGTTACGACCCCTGGTGTTTGCAAATGGACGGCCAAGAGCAGTGTGGACTGGATTCAAATCATTGGCGGCGACTTGAGTCCTCTCTGGCCCCAATCGCCGGGCACCGAGCGGGTTGCAACCGGTAGCGGGACAGTCATCTACAACGTATGGCCGAATCTCGGCGGGGCCCCAAGAATTGGCACCCTCACTGTCGCCGGTCAGACCTTCTACATTTCCCAAGCCCCGGCCACTCCGCAGCAACTGTTCACGGATGTTCCGCCGACTCATTTGTTCGCGGATTATGTAAATACGCTAACAGCGTGGGGATCACGGGCATCAGGTTGTACCGCCGGAAATTTTTGTCCAGATGTGCCGACCACTCGCACGATGATGGCCGAATTCATCGTACGCGTTCTCTTCGGTGAGAATTTCCTCTCGTCGCCAATCCCGTACTTCCCGGATGTTCCGGGCACCCATCCGTCTTTCCGCTACATCCAAAAATTGCGGGAGACGAGCATCACCTTGGGGTGCGGGGATGGCACCAACTATTGCCCCAACGATCCAGTAACGCGCGAACAGATGGCTGCATTCATCATCCGCACGATCATGTATCGGAATGGACGGCCAACACTTGGGCCGTTCAACTTCTTCCCGACGCCCTATTTTACAGACGTTCCAGCAACGGACACTTTCTTCAGTTACGTCCAGAAAATGAAGGAGTTGGGGATTACATCTGGCACCACGAACACAACGTACGGGCCGAAGGAACTGAACACGCGCGGTCAAATCGCTGTATTCTTGGTGCGTGGTGGGATTTCGCCGTAGTTGATTATCCATTCAAACATTACATGTTCTCGGGAGGAACAACATGAGTCTTAAGATCGACGTTAACGCAGTTGAAGCAGTTCTTCTTGCCGATGGCTGGCACAGCGTTGCAGAAAATAGTTTCGACCTCGACGCTTATGAGTTTTACCATGAGAAGGAACAAATCTACTCAGGCGGTAAGGATGGCACCCCGACCACGGGGGCTCAATGGGCCGAACCCGACGGTGCACAAGTATCTTGTCCCATTACTGCGATCCTCGCTGTCAAAATCTCGCGGAAAGGTTGAAGTTTGATGGCGACTAGAGCGCCCTACCGTCTTAAACTTTGAACAACGAACCCTGGAGCGAATATGGTAACTCTACTGCTGACCTCACTGCTGACTGCTCATTACCTGCATGGGCAGAGCAGTCTCGATGGTAAGGATGTCTTCAAGTCTGTCGATCCCGCAGTCATTCGGATACAGAGCCGCGACGACGCAGGCAAGGTGTTCATGATAGGAAGCGGATTTATCGTCACGGCTGACGGTAAGTTTCTAACCAACTACCACGTCATTCAACACGCACGGAGCCTCACCGTAAGGCTGGCAAACGAAGACGCGTACGATGCGGTTGAGGTGATCGATGTTGACAAGCGCAAGGATATCGCATTCCTGAAAATGAAGGCGGTAGATCTACCCACTGTAAAGTTGGGTAGGTCTTCAGAAGTAAAAGTTGGAGATGATGTGTTCGTTGTGGGTACGCCTTTGGGCGTGTACAAGAACACGCTTTCCAACGGAATCATCAGCGGGATACGGGCAGGCGATGGGTACAAGGTGTTTCAATTGAACGCCGCTATTAGCCCTGGAAATTCAGGAGGACCTGTGTTGAACGCGAGAGGTGAAGTGATCGCAATCGCTTCCGAACAGGACACAGGTGGTCAGAATGTCAACTTTGCTGTTCCAATTGACTACGCGAGAGGTCTGCTTACCAGTACTACGACCCATCCGCTATCTTCGGTATACGAACCGCCGCCCCCTCCGCAGCAAATCGCCGAACCCAAGGTAGAGAAACAGCCTTCTCAAACTTCGGCCATGCCGACCCTCCAAGCAAAAGGGGACGAAATGCGAAAGACAGGTCTACTACCGTTCTTCGCTACGAAACTTTACACGTGGACCGATCAGGACGCCGGTGACTATCTGGGGAAGCCGCTTCGGCACCGCTACAGCTATGACAACTACAAGAATGTCGATGGAGATATTTTTGCGTACACAGATTTGTCAGGAACTACACGTGAGGTTGAGCTTACCTTCGACAGCAAGACTCGCAAGCTGAAGCAGGCGATTATCTACCCCACCGGTTTCAACACCGAGCAAGCTAAGAAGATGCTTGGCGACAAGTACAAGAATGTCAAAAGCGCCAACGGCACATTCTTCTACATGTACCAGGATAAGAGAGTGAACGTGCTCTTCGCGAAGGATGGCACCGCGATATCGATTGGCCTGTACTAACCGTTCACCAAAGTGAGAGAACACGGTGGGGTGGTGTGTGTCACCAAATTTGTCGCCAAGGTCCATCACGCAAATAATCTCTTTATTATCAATGGCATAATCTGTTCTATGCATCGGTAAGACCAACTGACAATAGTTAAAAGCATCTCACCCCACCATAGACGGACCTCCTTACAGATAAGATGCTCTAAATCAAAGAGTTAGCGCCGATTCTGGCAGTGGCGACAAAACTGGTGACAATTCAGCCAGCCGGTAAAGGCCGCGTGATTCACACACATCATCGGACTTGGTCAGGTTCTTCAAGGCAGCGTCAAACGCCCATAAGCCCGCGCGGTCGGCATGGGTGTGCCGCCTCAAATCGCGTTGCGAAAGCGGCCCTCTACTTTGGAGTTGGCGTCGAATCTTCTCCTCCAACCCCGCCACTGTGTTGTCTGCGTCTATTGGATCGGTGAGAATGCGCACCTTTAGTTCGTAATCCATGATCGCCGTGACGATCTCGACGGTTTCCTTGTCAATCGCCGTTTTGTCGGTGGTTAATGCGACGAGTCCGAGCAACCGGAAGCCGATGGTGTCCAGACGGCGCGCGTGCTCACTTGACGGTAGCCCGTTGTACCACGACTCCCATAGCAGCTTCGCGTCCGGTTCGATTGTGTAATGCAGAGGCAGTCTACCGATTTGCCGTTGGAGTGTTTGCCTAATCGCTTCGAGCGCTTCCCGGTCGGGCGGGGTGGGCCAAGCCACGCGGGGTTTTCCCCCGGCGTGAACCACAAATAGCCGGTTTGGAAACCCGATGCTGATGGCGTCGCTGGTCCACATGCTTGAATAAGTCGCATCAGTACAGCAGCCGATGATAGACAGGTGTGCGTCCCTCACCTGAATAGATGCGGCCCGATTCTTTGTCGCGTTCTCCCAATGGTTTTGCTCGAACAACGATGTTGCCATCGGAAGGAGAACCGAGCTTTGAACCTTCGTCTTGTCAACAAAGGTCTTGAACTCGTCGTACAACAGCAGCACGTTTTTTTCGTCGTTCAGCTTTATCGTTAGGCCCTCGGCGCTGCCGACACCGTACATAGGGTGGGGCAACCGGGTTGTGTCGAGTTTGCTGAAGAATTCCTCTGTCTTCTTCATCGCCGTGCTTTTCTTCGACCCGTAAGAATCGCCCAGCAACACCGTGTAAAGGCGCGGCTGCACGTCGAAACCAACATCGAGGGTAAGGCTGTCGCTGCTGATTGCCCCTAAACAAGTGAGCCCGGCAGCCATGTAAAACTCTTCCGGCACTTCGGTGCCAGCGGCCATTGTCTTCGCGAATTGTCCGATTGAACCGACAAGTGCACCACGGGGAAACAGCGTTTCTTGACTTGATTGAACCGTGGACATCTACAGCCTCCCCTCAATGGCCACCTGGATTGTCTTTCCTCCATAGGTTAGTTCGCCCCGCATCTCGTCCCACTTGGAGCGCATTAGTGCCGACCGGCGGAACAGCCGGTCAATCTGTTCGGCGTCGTCGTTAGTCCAGTAGGCGAGTAGGCCGCAAAGCGCTTGATCGGCGCGGCTGTGGTCGCCATCGTATGGCGCGAGATCGCCGTCGTGATAGAGGTTTCGGAAACGGGCTCCATTCGGGGCCTGTTCGGCTTTGCGCAAGACTTCCTCATCGGAGCGTTGCGGGAAGCGAGAGGTTGGTTTTTTGGAAGCCTGTACACCCCACTGTGTTCTCTCCATTCGGCGGGGTAAAGTTCGCGACGGGAAGACTTCTGGTAGCCAAGCGTCTAAGGTTTGCTGCCGGTCCTCGATGGTGGCGGGTAAGCCGGGTAAGAGGTCGCCGGTAAAAGCGATGTATCGGTGGTCTGAATAGACCTCGATTTGCCCGCTTCGTCGGCCCCCGCCCCGCAACTTCCCCTTGAGCCATATATGGAGGCCCGTCCCGGAAGGGGACACCTCTGTAAACGATTTAAACAGCTCCACGATGGACAGGGCCCACGGTGCGGTAATGCCAGTCTGAGGATCGCGACAGTTGTCGAGGTCAATCACTGAATAGGGGTCTTGCTCAGTTAGGACAAAGCCGGTACCGTCGAACCCTTCTGACATGAGCGCAGAGGCCTGTTGATAACTCCCCCAAGTCGTGGCTCTTTGAACTGAGGCCAACTCAGAAGTGTGATGGGGGTTAAAGGGTAACTTTGTTGAACGCCCATTTTCCTTGGGCTTCATCTTCCACAAGACCCACTGGGGCAATACCGAAGGCGCAAAACTGGCGACAGAGCCATGGGGCAACGTCGGGAAATTATTAATGTTCTTCATCTCCCCCATTGTCCCCTGGGTACGACGATTACTTAGATTTCGTGTCAAGAACACTCCATGATATTCATTCTCCTGATGGTGACACGAGATCGATAACCTCATTGCTGCATGTCACGCTCTCGAATGCGTCTCCAACGTTCCCTCACAAGCTTCGTCAACTTTCGGTTCGAACGAGGATCACCTTGTTCCCAGGCAATCGTCCATGTCCTATAGCCAATCCAATTGGGGACGGCATAGCCGGTCTCGTCGAGGAGGAGAGCAAATTCGGAAAACTCTCGTGTACATGTCCACTCGTACCCGGTTGATTCCACGAACTTTTCTTGTGCCGTTCTTAACTTGGCGATTTCCTCTTCGTCCGGTTTCGGCCCAGGTGCGGGGCGATATGGGCGAGTAGCGGAATTACCCAAGCCAAGGATCGCTCCCAAGAGTTCGTGGGGAGTGTAGTCACTTGCGGGCCTCTTCAGTTTGTTTAACGCGCGTTTCAAACGAGCTTCACACAGGACAAGAAGGTCTTTCGTAACCTCGACATGGAGGGTATACTTCGCAGACGTCTCCATGTCTTCGAGCGAACTAATGCACTTCGTGATCTTTTTTCGAATGGCTTCGATCTTCGCTCTCTGATTGCGGTCTGGCATGGGGCAAGCAGTCTCATAGCGATTCTACCCTTCAACTGAGGGGCTATGCAGACCTTAAATTTGGTAACGCCCTGGTAACACCCTACCCAAAATCGTTACCGCAAATCACCACTAAGCCATATTATTTTCAATCTGCTAGCTTGCTAGCACGCCCTTTCACGGCGATAACACGGGTTCGAATCCCGTCGGGGACGCCATTCCAAGAGTTTCTGCTCCACGATCCTGACATCCTGGCCCACTACATCCCGGCAGCGCAGGCGCTATATGGCAAGCGGGGTGCTATTCTCGGAAGCGAGGAATGAGTTCAACAGGCACGGTGGCCGTGGTGGCGGAGAAGCCATCGGTGGCCCGCGACATTGCCAAGGTTCTGAAGGCAAATCAAAAAGGACAAGGTTACCTGCATGGCGCAGGCTATGTGGTGACGTGGGCGATTGGGCATGTGGTGCGTCTGGCGCAGCCCCATGAGATCCGGCCGGAATGGAAATCCTGGCGGCGCGAAACGCTGCCCATGCTGCCTCGCGATTGGCCGCTGGTGGTGATTGAGCAGACGCAGGATCAGTTTGAGATTGTGCGCAAGATTCTGACTTCGCCGAAGGTGGCGGAAGTGATCTGCGCGACGGATGCGGGGCGAGAAGGGGAGCTGATCTTTCGTTACCTGTACGAGAAAGCGGGTTGCGAAAAGCCGTTTCGCAGATTGTGGATTTCGTCCCTGACGCCGGAGGCGATTCGCGATGGGTTCGCGAATCTCAAAAGTGGCGCCGAGTACGACCGGCTTGCGGCGGCGGCGAAAGGGCGGAGCCGGGCGGATTGGCTGGTGGGTATGAATCTGTCTCGCGCCTATACACTGGCCTCGGGCGAGGATATTTCCGTGGGGCGCGTGCAGACTCCGACTCTGGCGATGGTGGTGGAGCGCGAACTCGCCATTCGGGCATTTGTGCCGGAAGATTATTTGCACGTCGTGGCGAAGTTCTCGCCGGGCGAGGGGCGGGTTTACGAGGGAACATACTTCCAGCCCGATGTGGAGCCCATGGAAGCGGCGATGAAGCTGCCTCCCGATGGGGAATTGGCCAAGAGCGTGGTGGAGCGGGTGAAGGCGGGGACGGCTCGCATCGAGCGGATGGAGATGCAGACCAAGCGCATGGCGCCGCCGGGTTTTTACGATTTGACGGAATTGCAGCGGCATGCCAACCGGCTGTACGGATTCAGTGCGCAAAGGACTTTGGAAGCGGCGCAGGCGTTGTATGAAAAGCACAAGCTGATCAGTTATCCGCGCACCGACAGCCGGCATTTATCAGGGGACGTGGCACGTACGTTGCCGAAGATCGTGCAGGCGGTGCGAGGGCCGTATGAGAAGATGCTGGCCGCGGGGACGGGTGAGAAGCCGCTGGGGAAACGGTATGTGGACGATGCCAAGGTCACCGACCACCACGCGATTATTCCCACAGGCGGTTCCGGGGCTTCGTTGCAGACGGGATCCGATGAACAGCGGTTGTATGACTTAGTGTGCCGGCGTTTGCTGATGGCTTGGCATGGGGACCATGTCTGGTCGGTGACGACGGTGATTACGGCTGTGCGGAATGAGGCGGAAGGATCGACGGACCGGTTTCATTCGAGCGGATCGATGGTGCGCGAAGAAGGCTGGAAGGTGCTGGATATTGCCGGGGGCAAGAAGTCCGGCGGGAAGAGGAAAACGGGCGCCGGCGAGGAGGGCGAAGACGGCGGCGAGGGCGAGGGTGCGGCGCTGCCTCCCGGCTTGGAGGAACAGCAGGCGCAGGAAGTCTTGGAAGTGGATTCGGTGTCGAAGAAGACGCGGCCGCCGAAACGGCTGACGGAGGCGACGCTGCTGACAGCGATGGAGACGGCGGGCAAGACGCTGGATGACAAAGAGCTGTCGGAGGCAATGAAGGAGAGCGGGTTGGGGACTCCGGCGACGCGGGCGCAGATTATTGAAGTGCTCCTGAAGCGGGAGTTTATTGCGCGCAAGGGGAAGAGCCTGGAGGCGACGGACAAGGGGATCCGGCTGATTGAGGCGGTGCATCCGGAGGTGAAGTCGCCCGCGATGACGGGCCAATGGGAGGCATATCTCAAAAAGATCGAGCGCGGTGGGGCACAGTTAGAGCCGTTTATCGAGGGGATTGAAAACTATGTGCGGGAGGTGGTGGGGAAGGTTGGGACTGCGGTTCGCCGTCCCACGCCTGCGCCTGCTCCCCCGGTGGCGTCGGCCCCGCCGGTCCTGAAGCAGACAACAGTTGAGCCGGGAACTGATTTAAACACGATTTTGAAGAAATGTTTCGGCTTTGAGAGGTTCCGTCCGAATCAGGAAGAGGTGTGCCGGGCGTTGACGCAAGGTGAGGACGTGTTGCTGGTGATGCCCACAGGGTCGGGAAAATCACTCTGTTATCAACTGCCGGGGATTGCACTGGGTGGCACGACGCTGGTGATCAGCCCGTTGATTGCGCTGATGGAGGACCAGGTGGCGAAGCTGGCGGCGCAGGGGTTCGCGGTGGAGCGCATTCATTCGGGGCGGGACCGGGCATCGTTGCGGCAGGCTTGTTTTGCGTATCTGGAAGGGAAGTTGCATTTTCTGTTTGTCGCGCCGGAGCGGTTGCGGGTGCAGGGATTTCCGGAGATGCTGGCGAAGCGGAAGCCGGCGTTGATCGCCATCGACGAGGCGCATTGCATTTCGCAATGGGGGCACGATTTCCGGCCGGACTACCGCACCTTTGGCAAGCATCTGCCGGCGCTGCGGCCGGCTCCCGTGATTGCGTTGACGGCGACGGCAACGTCGATGGTGCAGGAGGACATCGCGGCGCAGTTGGGGTTGCGCACGGCGCGCCGCTTCATTCACGGCTTCCGCCGGGACAATATCGCCATTGAGGTGGTGAAGGCTACACCGAAATCGCGGGAGAGGCTGGTGGCGGAGATTTTGGGCGATGAGGAGCGGCGGCCGGCCATTGTCTATGTGCCCAGGCGCCGGGATGCGGAGAGCTTGGCGGAGTTTTTGGAGAGTGACATGCCCGTGGCTGCGTATCACGCCGGGCTGGATGCGAAGCGGCGGGACCAGGTGCAATCCGGATTCCTGAACGGCCGCTTGGAAGTGATTGTGGCGACGATTGCGTTTGGGATGGGGATCGACAAGCCCGATGTGCGCACGGTCATCCATACGGCGCTGCCGGGGAGCCTGGAAGGTTATTACCAGGAGATCGGGCGCGCGGGCCGCGATGGGAAGCCGTCGCGGGCGATTCTGATGCATGCATATGCCGATCGTTTCACGCACGATTTCTTCTTTGAGAGGGACTATCCGGAGCCCTCTGTGCTGGCGGCGATTTTCGATTGCCTCACCGCTGAGCCGCAGCCGAAGGAGTTGGTGCAGCGGCGCTCGCGGGTGAATGCGGATGAATTCGACATCGCAATGGAGAAGCTCTGGATTCACGGCGGGGCGATGGTGGATTACGCCGAGAACATGACTCGCGGAGCCGCGGATTGGAAGGAATCGTACGTCGCGCAGCGGGAGCATAAGCAGGCGCAGTTTGAGCGGATGCTGAATTACGCCAGCGGGTCCACATGCCGGATGGTGTCGTTAATCCGGTATTTCGGCGACATGGCCGATGCCAACCGCGCTTGTGGAGTGTGCGATATCTGCAACGCGAAGGATGCAGTGGCACAGCCGTATCGTGTGGCGACGGATGCCGAACTGCGGCAGGCGGGGCAGATCCTGGAAGGACTGCGCAAAGGCGGTCCCACATCGACGGGCAAGTTGCATGCGGCCCTGTTTCCGGACCGGTCAATGGAGCGGCATGATTTCGAGGAACTGCTTGGGGCGATGGCTCGCAGCGGACTGGTGGACGTGCAGGAAGCGAGCTTCGAAAAAGATGGGCGGACCGTCGAGTACCGGCGGGTGGGATTGACGGACGCAGGCCGCGGAGCCAATGGCGACCTGGAGTTGATGGTGCCTCTGGCGGTGGAATCGGCGCGGACGCGGAAGAAGAAAGCCGCCAAGGCAGCCAAGAAACAAGCACCGGTGGAGGACGCCGTGCCGGCGGCGCCCAAGGTGGTGGACTCGCGGCGGCAGGAGATTGAAACCGCGCTGCGCGCCTGGCGGCTCGACGAGGCGAAGTCGAAAGGGGTGCCGGCATTCCGCATTCTGACGGACAAGGCTTTGGAGACGATTGCGGAACGGCAGCCGCGGTCGGCTCGGGAGTTGCTGGAGGTGCCGGGACTGGGACTCAAGCTGGTGGAGAAGTACGGGGCTGCGATTTTCGGGATCCTGTCGCGTGTGCGCTAGATCTGCTGCGAAGCGCGCAGGATGGTTTCGTGTACCATCAGTTCGAAATCGTAGGAATAGGTGAGCGGCGTGTTCGTTTCGATGGCGCGGGCGAGGTCGATGAAATCGCCGATGTAGCGCGGTTGCGGAGGCAGTTCGATTTCCTGCCAGCCTTGCCGGTAGGGGCCGCGCGCCTGGCGCATGCTGACACGCATTTTCGTGCCAGGCTCGACGGGCTGCATCCAGATCACGCCGTCGGTGCCGATGACCTCGAAGCCGCGGTGCGGGGAGTGGCCGGGGAATTTGGCTGAAGTGGTGATGACGGCCAGAGCGCCGGGGTATTCGAAGACGGCCAGGGTGTTGTCGGCGAGGCCGTCGGTTTGTCCAAGCGAGGTTTTCTTCAGCCAACTGCGGACATCGTGCGGGCGGCCGAGCAGATGCACCATGCGGTCGATCTGATGGGAGCCGAGCTCGAACATCATGCCGCCACGAAAAGACGCGAGTTCGGCGCGGCCGGCGGCGTTGATGTCGGTGTGGATGGTGGCCCGCATGAGGTAGACCTCGCCGAGCCAGCCATTGTCGATGGCTTCCTTGGCGCGGCGGAATCCTTCATGGAAGCGCCAGATGTAGCCGGTTTGCACGAGCAGCTTCTTGCGGCGTGCTTCTTCGATCAACTCGCGAAAGGGGGCGAGATCGGCGGTGGGCGGCTTCTCAATGTGCAAGTGCTTGCCCGCGGCGATGACCTTGCGGCCGTAGGGGAGTCCGGTGGCGGGCGGCATTTCGACGGCAACCATCTTGATGGTTGGGTCGCCGAGGAGTTCTTCCTCGCTCAACCATTTGTAGGATGTTTTGTTTTTTTCGCGTGCGGCGGAGTCGGGCTCGCAGACGCCGGCGATTTCGTAGCTGGCGTTGCCGGCGACGGCTTTCAGCTTGCCTCCGAAGTGGGAATGGCGCGTGCCGTAGAAGGCCGCTTTGATCTTCGTGGCAGCGGGAGCGGCCGCCGCGGCGAGGACCGGGAGGAACTGGCGGCGATTCATGCGGGAATAACCTCCTGATTGGCGATGAAGGGCAGAGTGAATCCGGAATAGGGCAGCACGCCGATGCGGGCGCTCCGGCCGGCTTCGGCGATGAGAGTGCCCAGAACCCTTTGGTGGTCCTGCGGCGCAACCGGATGGAAGCCGAAGCGGCGCACGAAAGCTTCGGGGAGCGTGGAGACGAGATGGACGTGGTAGAGGCGGCCGAGCCGGGCGAGCCACCATGCTTTGTGGCCGCCGACTTCGAATTTTCGGCGCAGGGCTTGTTCCATCTCGGCATCGCCGGCGTATTGCCATGCGTATTCATCGATGGCGGGATGGCCGGAACCGGAGGGACATTCGGCGTAGAAGAGGATTGTGCCGCCGGGGCGGAGCGCTTGCACGGCGTTTTCGAGACCCTTGTGCGCCTGGCGCAGATCGATGTCGAGCGGATACCCGCCGGCGGAGGCAACGATGAAGTCGTAAGGCTCATCGAGATCGGCGCGCAGCATTCGATCGACGGCGCGGCAGCCTTCGCGGTGGGCGTGCTCCATGTGGCCGGCGACGGCGCGCACGAGGTTTCCTTCGGGGCTGAGCACGAGGTTGAGGATGAAGTCAGGATCGGCGAGGCGCGCCGCTTCGAGCAGATCTTCGTGCGCGGGGTTGCCTTCGAGAACGCCGGAGCGGCATCGCGGATCGAAGATCATGTTGTGGTTGAAGGTGGTGGTGGTGGCCGCGGCGACTCCGGGAACCAGGCTCTTGCGCCCGCCGCTGTAGCCGGCGATGAGGTGGTAGATGATTTCGCCGGTGAGCAGGATGCGGTCGGATTCCCACACCGTGCGATTGATTGCGACGCGGTTTCCGAAAGAGGTGTCGCCGATGGGAACGAGGTTCGCCTCGTCGAACGCGTCGTGATCGATGGCGCGGAGCCGCCGAAAGAGTTCGTCTCCGAGGATGCGGCGGCGCTCTTCGCGCGTTTGCGGGCGATGGATGCCGAGGGCAAAGACGACGGTGATGCGATCGTCGGGGATGCCGGCGGCGTTCAGTTCCTCCACCAGCGGAGGCAGCATAAGGTCAGATCGCGTCAGCCGCGTGATGTCGTTGACAATGAGGGCTACGGATTCGCCGGGGCGCACAATCTCGCCGAGTGGCGGCGTTCCGATGGGGCGCCGCAACGCATCCCGGACTGCCGCGATCTCGTCCGGCACGGGAGCCGTGAGCCGGTGGCAGATGAGTTCCGCGTTGAGGCGGCAGGCGAGCGAAGACTCGCCAAAGGGGAGCGAATACATGACCGCCTTCGATTCTCTCACGATGCCGGGGCATGGGAGAATGGAAAGATTGGCAGCCTTGCACACGGGCAACCGCCCATATATATTGCAAGCATCCAGAACGGGGAAGCTCGCCTTGGAAGCGAGCCGTATCATGGCAAAAACGAAATCGACAGCAACACTGAGTTTGATTGCATATGACCGCATTCGCAGCAAGCTGCTAACGGGCGAGTATCCGTTGGGGAGCCCGCTTTCGCGGCGGCGATTGGCGGAGGAGTTAGGGATGAGCCTGATTCCGGTTTCCGAAGCCCTGCAAAAGCTGGAATCGGAAGGGCTGGTGGAATCGAAGGCGCGCGCCGGCACGCGCGTGCGTGTTCCGACGCTCGAAGACATTCGCGGGCATTACGTAGTGCGGGAGGCCCTGGAATCGCAATCGGCGCGTCTGTTTGCGACGCTGGCCACCAAAGAGCAAAAACGCGAACTGCGGGAGATGGCCGAGTTGCTCGACCGGCTGTCGAATGCCATCGAGAAGATGGATGAGACACATCGGGACGAATCGTCATTCGAGTTCGAGCGGCTGCATCTGCGCCTGCATACGCGCATCGCGGAATGCTGCGCTTGCCCGGCGCTGGTGGATGCGATCGAGCGGAGCCGGGTGTTGATCAACAATTGGCTGTTCAATGCCGCGGCGGATATGGAGCCGCTGCCCGCGACATGGCATCGCGACCTGGTGCGGGCGCTTTCGAGCGGCGATCCGCTGGAGGCCGACGCGGTGATGCGGCGGCATGTGACCTTCCGGCGCGAGCACATCCTCAAACGTTTCGAGGAGTTGGAGGCGCAAGGGCATTTCGATGCGCGCTTTCTCAGAGGGCCGCAGCGGCGCCGGTCTGTGGCCTAAGCCGGGCGGCACGCTAAAATAGGGCGATGTCCGCTGGATTTGTTACGCTCCCTTCTCCGGAAACGATCGCCAAGTATGAGCCTGTCATCGGGCTGGAAGTGCACGTGCAATTGGCCACGAAGACAAAGATCTTTTGTGGCTGTGCGACGCGCTTCGGCGCACCTCCGAACACCAACGTATGCCCGGTGTGTCTGGGTTTGCCGGGGGCGCTGCCGGTCTTGAACCTGAAAGCAGTGGAGTTGGCGATTGAGGCGGCTGTGGCGCTGAATTGCCGCGTGAATCGATATTCCCGCCTGGCGCGGAAGAACTATTTCTATCCCGACCTGCCGAAGGGTTACCAGATTTCCCAATACGATCAGCCGATTGCCGAGCACGGTGCGGTGGAGATCGAAGTGAACGGCGTGAAGAAGACGATCGGCGTGACGCGCGTGCATATCGAGGACGACGCCGGCAAGAGCCAGCACGAAGGATTCCGCGATTCGGCCAAGTACACCTACGTCGATTTAAACCGCAGCGGCACGCCGTTGATTGAGATTGTCAGCGAACCGGACATGCGCAGTTCGGATGAGGCGTACGCCTATCTGACCGAGTTAAAGCAGGTGCTGCAATTCGTGGGCGTATCGACTTGCGATATGGAGAAAGGGCATCTGCGCTGCGACGCCAACGTTTCCGTGAGGTTGAAGGGCGCCGAGAAATTCGGGACGAAGGCCGAGGTGAAGAACCTGAATTCCTTCCGCTTTCTGAAGATGGCGCTCGATTACGAAATTGCGCGGCAGGTGGCGCTGGTGGAATCGGGCGGACGTGTGATGCAGGAGACGCGTCTCTACAATCCGGATCTCGGGGAGACGATCGGGATGCGCAGCAAGGAGCATGCGCATGACTACCGGTATTTCCCGGAGCCGGATTTGGTGCCGGTACGGGTGAGCGAGGAGTGGCTTGCCGAGATTCGCGGACGGATGCCGGAGTTGCCGGGCGCCATGCGGAAGCGCTTCATCGAATCCTATGGCTTGAAGGAATACGACGCCGGCGTGCTGACGCAGAGTCGCGATATTGCGGAGTATTACGAGGCCGTGGCGAAAGCGTCCGGCGATCCGAAGATCGCGGCGAACTGGGTGATGGTGGAATTGCAGGGCGTGCTGAATGCCGAAGGCAAGGCGTTTGCCGAGTCGCCGGTGACGGCGGAGCGGCTGGGTGAGCTGGTGGGGCTGATTGTGAAGGGCACGCTTTCGGGCAAGATGGCGAAGGATATTTTCCCGAAGATGTACCAGAGCGGGGAGTCGGCGAAGGTCATCATGGAGCGCGAGGGATTGCAGCAGATCAGCGATACCGGGGCGATTGAAAAGATCGTCGACGATGTGCTGGCCGCGAATCCGAAGCAGGTGGAGCAGTACAAGAGCGGGAAGACGCAAGTGATCGGGTTCCTGGTGGGGCAGGTGATGAAGGCGTCGAAGGGGCAGGCCAATCCGGGGATGGCGAATGAGATGTTGCGGGCGAAGCTGGGCTAGGCTTCCGGCCAGATCGGATGGAACCTCTCGATCTTGAGGGTCGCTCGGTGCAGGCTCGGCGAGGACTCCGCGGCGGTACGTGGATTCCAAATGGCGTTAACGAATTCCTCCAGCCTGACGTTGTAGTCAGGCCCCTGCTTGGCAGTGCTGCCCTTGCGGGGGACGATGTCCTCCCGCAAGCGCCTGTTTCTTGATTTGCGCGCCAGATCGATCAGTTTCTGTTTCGGGTCCGGCAGTTCATCCGGTCTTGCCGGAATTGAGCTTTGCGCGATGCCGAAAAACCTCGCAAGGTTTACTTGATCCGCAAGGAGCCATGACTCCACTTCGCGCACCGCGATGCGGAACAAAAGGTTCGCATGCCGTGGCACGGGGAGCCATGAGGAGAGCAGAGCGCTTGGGCATGCGTATTGATCGAGGTCAGTCAGTACGAGAAATGGGACGCCTGCCGCCGCCTTGTTCCAACCGTTGATCGTTCTCTTAAGGTATCCGTTGCCACCCCGCCGGTAGCGGGTTCCGACTGCAAATTTTCCGGTTTCAGTTCAAAGCCGGTGGAGAATATGTTCGCTCAGTTCGTCCTCCGTGGCCAAGTTGATGGGAATCGGACTCATTTAGAAGAGGTCCAATTGTTTCAATTCTGCCGGAAAGGTGTGAGGCAGGGCTGCGTCGCCGATACTCAGCCCAGCATCGAGAAGGCTTCTGATCTCGGCGATGGAAGACGCGATTCTGGCAACCGTGCCCTCCTTTCCCGGTGTGAGGAGCACGACTTCCTCGCCGCCTATGCTTTTTTGAGACAAGAGATCGAAGCTGTGAGTGCTGACGAAGATCTGCCTCTTCGTTTTCTTGCTTTTCTGGAGCCGATGAAAGAGAGCGGGGAGCTTGGAGACGATGGCCGCATGCAGGGACAATTCGGGCTCTTCCAGAAGCAGAGGCGCGTCACCGTCGAGTAGGGACCAAAAAAGGCCGATGAGGCGAATGGTGCCGTCGGAAAACTGATCCTCGCGCTGACGGCCGGCGTTGGGCCGCCAATGCGAATAGGTGGCCTCCAGGTGAGGGACTCCGGTTTCATCCTGCGTGACGGTTAGATTCTGAAGTTGTGGCACCGCCTCTTTGAGGGCCTTTTCGATTTGGCCCAGGCGGCGAATCCTTGTCTTCTCGGGTGTCTTGACGACGGTTTCTAGGAAACTCCGCCCGAAGGGATCATCCGCGGCGGAGATGGCCTGGATGCTGTCGGCATTCCTGAGAAATTGGGGCACGAGATGAAGGTACCGGATGCTCTCGAAAAAGCGCCCAATCTCCCGAAATCTCTGGTTGGCCCCAATCTGCTCCAAGTGGGTCTGTGTTCTTCGTTCCTCATCTTTTGCGTCGAACTGATCGGGGCGTTCGAGGAGCAGCGAATCCCCGCGAAACACTCTCTCATAGGCCAACACCGGCTGACGGTGGCCCCGAGGCTGTTGTGTAATGCCGATCTGATAGCGCCATTTTCGTTCGCTGCCCTCTGCAAGTTCCACCTCAAGTTCTACCTCGGGTTCCTTGCGGGCTGCGAGACAGCGGATTTTGGGCAGGCCGCCGCGTTGCGCAACGGCCCTTTGCAGACCGCCTCCAGGTTTGGCGATGTCGCGCAGAAAACGCAGTGCATCGAGGAGGTTTGATTTCCCCGATGCATTGGGTCCGACAATGAACACACGATCGGAGAGGGGCACGTCCAGCCTACGAAAGTTGCGCCAGTTCTTCAGCACCAATCGCGAGACGATCACGATTCGATTCTACCGTCCTCGCTCAAACAGCGGAAAATCTCGCGGTAGAAATCGGGGTGCGATTGCCAGGTTTGGGCGGTGACGAGGCGGCCGTCGCGGACGGCTTCGCTGGTTGCGTACGTGCCGCCGGCGAGCTTCACCTCGTAGCGGATGTGCTCATAGCAGGTGACGCAGCGGCCGGATACCACATCGGCGGCAATCAACACCTGAATGCCGTGGCAGATGGCGAACAGCCACTTATCCGCCTGATGGAACTGCTTCACCAGCGCGATGAGTTTCTCGTTGTGGCGCAGATACTCCGGGGCGCGGCCGCCGATTAGCAGAATGGCCGCGTAATCCTCAGGATTCACTTCATCGAAGGTAACCTGCGATTCCAGCGAATAGCCGGGGCGTTCGACGTAGGTATCCCACCCCGGTTCGAAATCGTGCAGCACCAGGTGCAGGCGGCGCTTGGATTGGGCGCAGATGACCGGC
Source organism: uncultured Candidatus Solibacter sp. (assembly GCA_964402295.1). Lineage (GTDB taxonomy): Bacteria > Acidobacteriota > Terriglobia > Bryobacterales > Bryobacteraceae > CADEFT01. The sequence continues at coordinate 21,318 of CAYOBO010000056.1, forward strand.
GTGAGGCCCGCTTCCTGGAAGCGGTGGAAGGCGTACAGCGTTTCGTAGCTTTCGCCGGCATCGCCCGTGACGATGAGAATCTTGGCGGACATAGCTATTTCACTCCTACCACCATGGAATCCGGGCCGGCAAGGTGCTCGACGCGGGTGGATCGGAATCCAGCCTCGCGCATCCAACCTTCGCAGTCGGCGCCGGTATAATCGAAACCGCCGGGGGTTTCGATGAGCATGTTGAGGCTCATCAGCAGTCCGAAGGTGTTGTTTGCGCGGTCATTGTCGATGATGGCTTCAAAAACGACAAAAGATCCGCCCGCGGGCAGGGCGTCGTAGGCTTTACGGATGAGCATCTTCTTCGTCGGCAGATCCCAGTCATGAAGGATATGGCCCATGATGATGACGTTGGCCTTCGGCAAATCATCGGTAAAGAAACTGCCGGGAACGAAACGGATGCGCTCGGAAAGGCTGTTGGCTTCGATGTAGTCTTCAAAGATGGGGCCGACTTCAGCGAGATCGAAGCCTATGCCCCGCAGGTGCGGATGGATGCGCGCGACTTGCACGAGGACGTCGCCTTGGGCACATCCGGCGTCGCAGAAAGTCGAGTAGTCCTTCCAGTTGAGCTTTTCACCGATGGCGATCGCCGCACCACGGCTAATCCCCGTCATGGCCTTCAAAAATTCCCGGAGGCGTGCCGGATCGGCATAGAGGGCTTCGAAGGGGGATGCGCCACCATCCTTCGCTTCGTTCTGCGGATGGCCGGTGCGCAGCGCCTCTGTCAGATGTCCCCAGAAGCGATAGAGGCGGTGATTGGCCATCTCCAAGATGCCTCCGATGTAGGAGGGTTTGTGTTTATCCAGGAAGAAATCGGTTTCGGGAGTGTTGTAGTAGAGCCCGCCAATGCGGCGCAGGAAACCCAGGGAGACGAGAGCATCGAGGAAGTCGGCGGCAGCGCGCGGATGCAAGCCCAGGCGCCCCTGTATCGTTTTCAAATCTTCCGGGCGTTTGGCGAGTTCCGTAAATACGCCAATTTCCACGGCGCTGAGGAGAGTCTTCGAGGCCCAAAAGCCGAGACCGACTTGCATGATATGCCCTGGATCCAATGGCTGGCTCACGTGTGCGTGTATTCCTTCCCATTCGGCTGATAAGTTCCAGAGAGTATACCAAACCGGTCTTGCGTCCCCGGCGAGCGATGGGCCATAGTGGGAATTGCCGTGCGCGCGGCGAACCTATGGGCCCAGAACCTTCGACATGGCAGCACCGATTCTCTATCTCACGGAACTGGTCGGCTTGCGGGTCTTCGACCTCAAAGGGCGGGGTATTGGCCGCATTGTGGAAGCGGCCATCGTGCCGCTGGTGGATCCGACGCGCGTAGACCGGTTTCTGGTGGGCGCCGGCGATGCGTGGTGGACCATCCGGCATCAACAGGTCGCTTCCATCGCGCTCGATGGCATCCGCCTCAAGGACGAGCGGGTCACTCCCTACCACTCCGACGAATACATGCTGCGGCTGGTGCGTGATCTGCTGGATCAGCAAATCATCGACGCGCGTGGGCGGAAGGTGGTGCGTGTCACCGACGTAACATTCGAGATTCGTTCGCGGGACGATGGGGTGGAACTGGCCGTAGTGGAGGTGGACGTCGGGCTGCGCAGCATCCTGCGGCGGTTGTTACAGGGCGTGATACCGCGGCGCTGGATCCGTCGGCTACAGGAACCCATTCCGCCCAATTCCATTGCCTGGGAGACCTGCAATATCATCGAACCCGATCCGATGCGGCGGTTGCGGTTGAATATCACCCCGACGCAGTTGGAGCAGATGCATCCGGCCGATCTGGCGGACATTGTCGAAGAACTGGGGCCCGAGGAGCGCGAAGCGGTGTTGACCTCGATGGATAGCGAGGCGGCCGCCGAGACCCTGTCCGAGGTCGAGCACGATATCCAGGTGAGTATTTTGGAAAGCCTGGAGGCGGACCAGGCAGCGAAAATACTCGAGGAAATGGCGCCGGATGAGGCGGCGGATGTTCTTCAGGAACTCGAAGAAGAGCACTCTGGCGAAATCCTGGAAGAGATGGATGAGGAGACGAAGGAGGATGTGGAAGAACTGCTCGAATACGATGAGCATACGGCGGGTGGGTTGATGAACGTCGATTATGTGGCGCTCCATCGGAATGCGGCCGTGTCCGAGGCCCGGGAACTCCTGCGGCTCTCCAGTGAATCGGGAGACTTGCTTCCCGTGATCTTCGCTACCGATGGCGACGGCAGATTGTCCACGCAGATTCCCGTGGCGAAGTTGCTGCTGGCGGACTCCTCGGCGCGGCTGGCGGACCTGGAGCAGGAGCCGGCGGTGCATGTCGATGTGGACGCGCGGGAACAGAAGGTGGTGGAAATGTTCGATCGCTACAACCTGCTGTGTCTCCCCGTTGTGGATGCGCAGAAGCGGATTCTGGGGGTGATCACCGCCGACGATGTGATTTCCCTGCTGAGAAGGAAGAGGTAGCGCGAAACGATGTGGCGCAGGTTTCGTTATCACATGGCGGTGTTCTTCTCCGTGATCGGGCCGGGGTTTATCACGGCCGTGGTGGACAACGACGCGGGTGGCATTTTCACGTATTCGCAGGCTGGCGCGAAATACGGTTATCTGCCCTTGTGGACTCTCCTGCCGATTACTTTGCTGCTCATCGTAACGCAGGAAATGTGTTCGCGGATGGGTGCCGTTACCGGCAAGGGATTGTCCGATCTGATTCGCGAGGAGTTCGGGCTGCGCACGACGTTCTTTCTGATGATCACGCTGCTGCTGGCGAACTTGACGAACGTGATGGCGAACCTGGCCGGGGTGGCCAGCTCGCTGGAGCTGTTTCAGATCAGCCGCTACATTTCCGTGCCTTTGGCGGTTGCCCTGGTGTGGGTGTTGATTACGCGCAGTTCGTACCAGCGTGTGGAAAAGATCTTCCTGTTCGCCTGTTCGTTGTATGTTTGCTACATCGTGTCGGGGTTGCTGGTGCGTCCCGACTGGAAATCGGCGGCAATTTACAGTGTGCGTCCGGTGTTGCTCCTGGAGGCCGATTATCTTGCGATGGTCATCGGAATGGTGGGCACATCGGTAGCCCCCTGGATGCAATTCTTCCTGCAAGCGGCAGTGGTCGAGAAGGGCATTTCGGCGAAGGAGTACGCCGAATCGCGCATTGAAGTGATCGTAGGCTGCGTGGTCATGACGGTGATCGCCTTTTTTATCATCGTGGCGTGCGCCGGTGCCATTTGGTCGGTGGCGCCGCGCGACATTACAGACGCCGCGGACGCTGCCATTGCGCTGAAGCCGTTCGGCGACTACGCGTTTCTCCTGTTCGCGGCGGGCCTGTTCAACGCATCGTTGTTTGCCGCATGTATCCTGCCGCTATCGACGGCATATACGGTCTGCGAAGGGTTGGGCTTTGAGTCGGGGATCAACAAAAGCTATCAGGAAGCGCCGGTTTTTTATGGGCTGTTCGGGTTTCTCCTGCTGGCCGGAGCCGCTGCCGTGCTGCTGCCGAACGTGCCGCTGGTGAAGCTGATTCTATGGAGCCAGATCTTGAATGGCGCGGTGCTCCCGTTAGTTTTGGGCTATATGACCGTCCTGGTCAACAAGCGGCGATTGATGAAGGAGTGGTGCAACTCGCCCCTGTACAACCTCACGGCATGGGGCGCGGTGATCGTCATGAGCGGTCTCACCGTGGCGCTCATCGGGATCAGTGTGCAGAGCCTGCTGGCGCAGCGTTAGGGAACAACCAGTTCGCTGGTCATGGCCTCAGCTTTCTTGCGCGAGGCGCGCACCGCGTTCGGAATGTGTTCGGCCATCAGCGGCACGAATGTCTCTGTATCGGCATCGAAGGCTTCGATTTTTCCGGTGTGGATTTCGTAGACCCAGCCATGCAGGCGCAGAGCACCTGTCTTGAGGCGCGAAGCGACGGACGGGTGAGTGCGCAGATGGGCGAGTTGCGCCAGTACGTTCTCGCGAATGAGCGCGTTCAGTTTCTCCTCCTCGCTGAGGCCGGCGCATGTTTCTTCCACAATATGGCGCGCCACATCGCCGTGCAGCAGCCAGGAGGAGACAGTGGGCATCTTGGCCACTTTCTCTGGGTAGAGCACGCCGCGCATCGCGCCGCAGTCGGAATGGCCGCAGACGACGATATGCGGTACCTCCAACGCCATGACCGCGTATTCGATTGTTGCCGAAACACCGCCCATGCGCTCGCTGTAGGGCGGAACCATGTTGCCGGCGTTTCGCTGGATGAATAACTCGCCGGGTTCGGACTGCATGATCATCGCCGGCAGGATTCGCGAATCGGCGCACGTGATGAATAAAGCGCGGGGATGTTGTTCGCCCGCAAGGCGCTCAAAGGTATCTTTCTTCCCCGGGAAGACGTCCGCAAGGAATTTCTCGTATCCAGAGACAAGTTTCTTCATATGGTTCTCCTCGAAAGACAGTTATGGTTTATGGACTGTGTGATTAAAGGAGAACGGCCGGCGGGGAACGGCCGGAGGAAGCGCCGTGCAGTGAGGCGCGGTAGAGCATCGGATGGGGTGCGTCAAGCGGTTCCCACCCATGGAATTCGGGGAGCTGCGGCTGAGGCGCTGCGGCGATGGCCGGCGGAGCTGGCTGCCAAGGCGTGGATTGCCGGCTGAGGCTTGCCGCGTTCGATCCGGCAAGCAAGTCTCCGGCGCAATCGTAGGCGTCGTAATCCGCATCGAGTCTGGTGGCGCGCGTGGAGCGGGATCGCTGGTTGCGCAACGCCTTATCGGTGTCCTTCGCTCCTTCGCCGACTCCCCCGAGGAGGCACAGCATGAGCAAGGACCCGGCAAAGGCCCAGAATGTGGCGAAACGCCGCATATATCGTGTGTACCCCGTGGCGGTCAGGATGTCAAGATCCGGCGGCTTCGCGCACGAGGGCCGCGCAGAGGGGCGCCTGGAAGTCCTGCTCCAACTGTTTGGCCACTTCAAGAAGCCTCTCCCGTGTGGTTCTGCCCGGCCGCAACGCTTCGTACACGGTGAGGATGAAGCTCTCCGGAACCGTGGCCAGTTCGGCGGCGCGGAGAAGATTGTCAGCGAGCTGGCGGCGGCCTGCTTCCAGTGCGATCGCGGCCTGGCGCCGCAGAGCCTCGGGAGTTACCCGCAGATCGTCCATGGCGATCCGGCCATCGAGAACGGCGTCGAGCGTAATGCTGTCGAAGGCCCGGCCGGAGGGCGTTCGCAAATCCTGCGATGATTTTTCCGAAAGAGGATAGTGGCTCATTGGTTCACCCGCATTTCCAGCGGCTTGGCGGAGGACATCACCTCCGCGGTTTCTTTCAGATGCAGAATCGTGGTTGGCACGATATACCGCAGCCGGGCCATGTTGTCGATTTGCGTGGGGACGGGGAGAACCGGTTCACCCTTTGCATAGCGCGCGGCGTTTCGCCCGATGGCGCGGTAGGATTCCAGCGTCAGGTTGGGCGCCTGCGGAAACAGCTCCAGATTGTTGAGCGGGGGCAAGCCGCGGCGCGTGATGACCGTAGTCCCTTTGCTTTGGATTCCGATGGCGATGCCGGAGCCGCTCAATCCCGCACCGGCATGTCCGATGAAACCGCAATCGGAGCTGGCGCGAATCTTGACGATGCGTGGGCGGAGCCCTTCCGAAGATACGCCGTCAAGAAGTGCGGCTAGGACATCTCGATGTCCAAGGCCGAGAATCGTGGACTGGAGCGCGACACCGAACGCCGGCCCGACAGCAATGACAACGTCGGCCGGATCGCTCGATGCGCACGCCTCGGCGAGAGGCTCCAAAACCGGCGCAGCGATGCCTGCTCCGGCGCCAATCGTCCGTGGGTCCGGAGCCTGTGGGATGGCGCAGATTTCGCTCCAACGCTCGCCATCCAGCCGATACCCGGTGCCGGGGCCCGCATAGTCATTCGGATCGTTCACCGCGCTGAGAACCCTCGCCCCAGGGAGCACGACGGCCGAGGTTTGCAGGTAATCGCCGGAAACGCGGAGCTTCTGTACGGCGAGGATCTTTTCGGCGATGTCCCGGAATCCCGCCGTGGCCAGCGCACGGATGATGTCGATGCTGTTCCCGCCCTTTGCCAGGAACTGCTCGGCGGCGCTGAGATCGGCTACCACGTCGCGTTGGGGCATGTCCTCGCTCGATAGCGCGGCCACGGCGGCATCCACTTCCTCGTCCCGTATTGCGGGAAGACCCAGTTCGCGAAATACGGCCTGCACAGCCAAAGCGGCCCGCCGGCGCACGGCCAGCAAATCGTCGCGGGACACAGGACGGACTCCGCCGTCGACACGCATGTCGCGCTGCAAGACATTGTAATCGTCGATGTCCAACGTGTCGAAGTTGCCGCCGCCGAAGAGATTGTCGGCGCGGGGCATGCAACTGTATCCGGAGTAAATGAAATCCGTTCCCGGAAGGAACTGCAACATCAGCTTGGCGCTCTTGCGAATTTCGGAATGCGACGCCATGGCATCGTTGCCGGAGGCAAGCTCCAGATCGAGAAGACTGGCGATGAGATTTTCGGCAAGTACGCCGCGCACGCCGTCGGGTAGCGACTCGGGCAGTGCGATGCAACTGATGGAGCCATTCTGAACGCCTTGTGAACCGGCGCCGCGAATCGCCATGAGGCATCGCGCCTCCAGGTACAGCATGCACTTGCCTTCGGAATGGCCCATCAGCGCCTCTGACCCTGTCCCGGAAGTGAACCGCACCTTGATGCCGCGCGAGGCATAGGCAGCGGCCAGGAACGACTTGGACCACGGGGTGTCGTCGCCGTCGCGGAACGCTTGCTCGGTACCGTAGACCGATAAGGTTTCGGCATAGGTAGTGAGCCCTGCCAGCGCCAGCTTCAGACTGAGGGCTTCTTCCACGGCGCATTGCGTGAGTGCCGACCCGCGTCCGGTTTGCGAACCGATGAGAATGGCCATGGCATTGAATGGCGCATAGCGGGCTACTCCCACTGTGGTTTCCAACTCGGCAAAGCCGCGTTCGACGGCCTCGGCGGCGTCGGCAGCCAGCAGGGCGGGGTTTTCTTTTCGATTGGTGACGTGAGCCTGATTGAAGGGAGTGCGCCGGGCGCGCATCTTCTGCAATGCCATCATCATTTCGACAACGTTGAGCAGGTTGACGATCTCCACGATGCGGGCGGGAGTGAGCCCGCGGAACAGGCGGATGACCTCCTGCCGTGGGACGTGAATATCCACCAGCATGCGGGCGACCTCGAGTGGTGGCGCCGCCATCGCTTCTCCGGCTATGTCGATATCGATCGAGCGGAGCGCAATAAAGCGGTCAATCATGTCGAATTCGGCCTCGGGCTTTCCGTCCAGTTCCACGATGCGCTGGCTGCGGATGACGATGCCCGGACGCGGGTCGCCGGGGCCGGGAAACAGGCGCAATCCGGTTTCCGGCCACTCTTCAATGAAGCTGTCAAGTTGAATGGGTCTTTGGGCGCGCGCCTCAAAGCGTTTCGAGGGCTCCATGCGCTTCAGGATACACAGGGCCGGTGGTTCAGCGCAGGGCGCTCTCCGGACGCAGGCTTTCCCAGAAGGCCGGGTCCGCATTCGATTCCGGAGGCAACTCCGCGCCGGGTTGGGCCAGCGCACGGGCGAATTGCAGGCTGGACAGTCCGAAACGGGAATCGAGCGCCACGGGTTCGGCTTTGTTCACCGCTTTGCTGACCGCGCTGTAGTCATTGGGAAACGTCCACCCCACGGGGCGCTCCAGCAGAGCCTCGATCTGCGGCACGGGGAGATCCTGCCTGTGCCAGCGATTGACCAGCAGGGCGCAGCGAGCCGGATCGGCACGCCAGTGGGCGAGTTCCTGGACACGGGCGTGGGCCAGCTTGATTGCCGGGATTTCCTGCGTGCCCACCAGGAACACGGCTTTCGCCCGGCGCACCAGCTCCGAACTGGCGTCGTTAATCACCTCCGGCAGATCAGCCAGGATGAAATCGTAGCGCGCTTTGGCGAATTCCAGCAGGCGGAAATAGTCGTCCCAGGCAGGCCGGGCCGCCAGCGGAGCCCGATCGGAGAAGAGGAAGTCGATGCCATGGCAGCGCGTCAGGAATCGGTGGAAGCCCGGTTCGTCCAGCGGCAACTTATGCTCCAGCAGGTTGCGCACCGACTGGACAGGGTATTGGTTGAGGAGGAAGGAGAGCACTCCGGACCGCAAGTCGGCCTCGACGACCAGCACCTTCTTCTTGAGGGAACTGGCGAGCGCGGTGGCTGTGGCGAGCACCACCGTGCTGGCGCCGCTACCGGCTTTGGCCGGCAGAAACGTACAGAGATTTTCGATCACTAGTCCAGAGGCTGCATGTACAGCAGATTGTAACGCCTTGTCGAACTCCGCCTCATCGGGAATGGCGGGGAAAACCTGGACTACTCCGTTTGTATAGGGGTCGGGCATCTCCTTCGATCCGGCTCCGAAGGCCAGGATCGCCGTGCGCGGCGAGATGCGGTAAATCTGGCGAGCCAGTTCCGCGGCCGCGGTCCGCTGATGGAAGTCCAGGACAACCACCTCGGGATTCACCGCGCGAACAAGGCGAATCATGGAGGGGGAATCCGGATAGCGATTATAGGACCGCATCATCCGAGTGCGTCCGGAACCCCTGATTAGGGCCTGTATGGACAGAAGCCTGTCCTCGTCGGCGGCAATCACAATAACGGACAGCATTCGGGGAGTCGTCCTTGACTATGCCTGATTATACTCTTCGGATGCAGTGCCGGATGGGTGGCCAAGGAGCCATCCCCCCGTGATGGGTTTTCCCCGCCATTTCCCCGTTACCAGTCAAGGAGCACGAGAGAGGCTTCCAAGACTGGAATAGAGGAGATGACGATGAAACGGCAGTCGAGGGAATCGCAAAGCGGGTTTACTCTGATTGAACTTCTGGTGGTGATCGCGATCATCGCGATTCTGATTGGCTTGCTTTTGCCGGCGGTGCAAAAGGTGCGCGAGGCGGCGAACCGCAGCCAGTGCTCTAACAACCTGAAACAACTGGCCATTGCGATTCATGGCAACTACAACAACACCAAGAGATATCCGGGCAGCCTGGCGGAAGCCATGCGCCTGGCCAAACTGCCGGAAGACGGCGTCGTAGGCGGCTACCGGTATACGGTGGTGAAGGCCACTTCTACTGAGTTTGCCATCGCCGGCAATCCGGTACCGGGCGTCACCGGCACCGAAACCGGGACTCTTCAGTTTACGGGCGCTACCTACGCGATCAACTTCACGCCCACCCCAGGCGCGGAAAAGGGTTTGAGCAACATGTGGGATCAGTGCTTTCAGATCTCCGCGCGGTCTGTAAACTCGTTGGTGCAACTGTTGCCGTACATCGAGCAGGATAATCTCTACAGACAGGTCCGCTCCTATTCCTCCAGTACGGCAGCGGCCCAGGATGCAGCGGCTCGCCTGGCGGACGCAAACGGGCAGATCACCTTCCAGCACACAGGAGGGGTTCTGGTGGCGATGGGCGACGGTTCTGTGCGGTCGGTCACCACGGACTTCTGGAATTCGATGGCCAAGGCGCTCCAACTCGGGGCGAATCGGGAGGAATGGACCGCTCTGCCCGGTATCCGGAGCACGAACGTGGTGCCTTCCGATCCGATCCTCTTCCAGATCTCGACACTGCGCGGCCTGACGGTCAGCATGGTGGGCCACGCGAGGCTGGAAGCATCGCTGTTGCCGGCCGTGGATGCCGCGGCGACGGCGCAAGCGCAGGGCGACACGGCGACGATGTCCGATGCCATCAAGAACTACGTGAAGCAGGTGGAAGCCGGGATCGCTCGCGGCCAGGTGACCGCGGATGCCGGGCAGACGCTGATCACGATTGCCAAAACACTCTAAGAATCTTCGGCGAAACGCAAAGCAAAAGCGCAATCCCTCATCAAGGGGCGGAGGCCACTCCGCCCCGTTTTTTATCTGTCGGCTTACAATGGTTCGTATATGCGCAAAGTAGTATTCGGGGCAGCCGTATGGATCTGCCTCGCAACGGCGGCGTTCAGCCAGTCCAAACAGCCGTCGGCGCTCGACAAAGCAGCCCTGGAAGCCTACCTCCGGCACCAGTTCCTCATCCCTGCCAATATCCGTATTGCCGTGGACGATCCGAAACACTCGGAAATCCCTTCCATGCTGCTGGTGGGTGTGAACCTGACCGATGGGGCGCAAATGAAGCAGCGGGTGGAGTTTTACGTGAGCAGCGATGGCAGGAAGATGATCCAGGGCAAAGTCTTCGATATCGCCGAGAGCCCCTTTGCCAGCGATCTGAAGCTTCTGGACAATACCGGCTACCCTGCCACCGGACCGGAGAACGCTCCCGTTACTCTCGAGGTTTTCAGCGACTTCCAATGCCAGTTTTGCAAGGAAGCGGCGAAAACACTCCGGACCAATGTGGAGAAGGAGTACGCGGATAAGGTGCGTGTGGTGTTCCGCGATTTCCCCCTCGATCAGATTCATCCTTGGGCTCGTCCGGCGGCGATTGCCGGGCGTTGCGTGCTGAAACTGGACCGCGCCGCATTCTGGCAGTACCACGACTGGATCTTCGAACAGCAGGCGAGCATCACTGTGGAAAACCTCAAGCCAAAGACACTGGAACTATTCAATGGCAAGCTCGATACGCTCCAATTGACGCAATGTATCGATGCCAAAGTGACTGAGAAAGAAGTGGAGCGGAGCGTGGCGACAGGCCGGGCTCTTCAGGTGGCATCGACGCCAACGATGTTCGTGAATGGCCGCAGAGTGGTGGGAAACGCAGCATGGCCTGATTTAAAGCGCATTGTCGACTACGAAATCGGCTACGCCGCCAAGCATGCGATTCCGGGAGCGAAGTAAATCGATATGAAAACGCTATTGTGGACAACCGCGGCCGCCGTTGGCGTGTCTCTTTTTGCGGGCAGCCGCGCCGGCGTGCAGGATTTGGACCCGGACAGTTACCTGAAACACGTCAAGTTTCTGGCTTCGGAAAGATTGAAGGGGCGCGGCACGGGAACCCAGGGACTGGAGCGGGCCGCCGACTACCTTGGCAGGCAGTTCCGGTCCTATGGCCTGAAGCCCTTGAACGGGGGCTATTTCCAGGAATTCCTGGTGACGGTCCGGGCGGAGTTGGGATCCCGCAACAAGTTCACCTACCAATCCGGCTCTGCGCAGACGAGCCTGAAACTCCAGGAAGATTTTATTCCCTTGAATTTCTCCGCCACGGCAAAGAACTCCTGCCAGGTAGTCTTTGCGGGCTACGGAATCAGTGCCAAGGAACTCAACTACGACGACTATGCCGGGCTTGATGTGAAAGACAAGTGCGTGCTGGTGCTGCGCTACGAACCGCAGGAGTTCGAAGAAAAGAGCGTATTCGCGGGGAAAGCGTACACGGAACATGCGCAACTGCCCAGCAAGGCTTTCCATGCCCGCAACCGCGGAGCTCGCGCCGTGATCCTCATCAACAATATGGCAAACCGCTCCGGTGAGACCGACAAACTGGAGACGTTCGGGCAAACCAGTGGCCCGGCCAACGCCGGCATCGCCTTCGTCCAGGTGAAGTACGACGTTGCCGAGCGGTGGATGAAGCAAGCCGGCAAGGATCTGCCGGGCATTGTCAAGGGAATCGATCACGACCTCAAGCCGCGGTCGTTCTCCTTCGACGATTCCCTGCGGCTGGAGATCGAGACCGAGATCCGCCATGTGCAGAAGAAAGTTCGAAATGTGGCGGGTTATCTGCCGGGCGAAAGCGACGAATATATTATTATCGGAGCGCATTACGACCATCTGGGGTTGGGGGATCAGCACTCGCTGGCGCCGGCGTTGATCGGCAAACCCCACTATGGGGCGGATGACAACGCCTCCGGTACGGCGGGTTTACTGGAACTGGCGCGGTATTTCGGGTCGCGGCCGAAAATGAAGCGGGGCATCCTGTTTCTGGCCTTCGCCGGAGAGGAATTGGGGCTGCTTGGCTCGAGCTACTACGTGAATCATCCCATTGCACCGCTCCAGAAGGCGGTGGCGATGATCAATATGGATATGATCGGCCGGGTGCAGAATGGGAAGGTTTTTGTCGGGGGGACGGGCACCGGATCGACTTTGAAGGCAATGGTCGAGGAGTCCGCCAAGGGCGTGGACCTCAATGCCGATCTCACGGAGAAGAGCGGGTATGGCTCGAGCGATCATACTTCCTTCACCACGAAGGAAGTTCCTGTGTTGTTCTTTTTCAGTGGTTTACATGCGGACTACCATAAGCCGAGCGACACCTGGGACAAGATCGATGCTCCCTCGGCCGTGAAAGTGTTGCGCATCGTGGCCGGTGTGACAGACCGTTTGAGCGGGGCTTCCGAGCGGCCCCTCTTTGCCAAGGTGGAGCCCCCCAAGATGCCCACCGGTTCCGCCGGCGGCAGCGGAGGCTACGGGCCCTACTTCGGCAGCATTCCGGACTTTGCCGAAGTGCCCAATGGCGTGCGCTTCTCCGACATCCGTGCCGGATCTCCGGCGGCCAAAGCGGGACTGCGCGGGGGAGATATCCTGGTCGAGTTCGATGGAAAAGCGATCCAGAATTTGTATGATTATACCTATGCGCTGCGCGCAAAGAAGCCGGGCGATGTGGTAAGGGTGAAGGTGCTCCGGGGCGGCACTCCCGTTGAGGCGGATGTCGCACTGGAGGCCCGGAAGTAGGAGTAGTATCCCAACTTCGTGCTAAATGTTTCGGCTGATTCTGACGATGAAGGGAAGTGGGACCATGGAAACCGTAATCAGTCCGCATCAGGTGTGGAGGCTGCCGCCGCTGATCTTGCATCCATTTTCGGATTCAAGCGGTCCGAACAAACTGCTCGAAAGTTCGCGCGCCAGTCTGATGTTGCAAGGCTTGCTGCCAAGCGGCGATTTCACGGCTTGGGAATTGGAACAGAAACTTCTCGATGGGCGTTTCTGCGAATTGCGGATGCTGTTCTACCTGGGGCGCGATTTGGGCCGGTGGTTGGAGCAGTGCATGGAACTGGTCGAGCGGGATGAGATTTTGAAGACAGCGGGTATCCGTGCCCAAAGCTTCGCCACGATGCTGGTGGAGGATCCCCCGGATAATGTCCGTGAGAAACTCAAGGTTTGGGGCGTGGCCGACTACAAGGCCATCTTCTCCCGGGCGTTGGGGCTGAACTCTATCTTCGCCGAGGTTCCGGGACGCGAAATCCTAAACGGAGAGTTCATTCGGAACTACTACCGGTACGCGGACCACATGTTCGCCTGTGCCCAGCAGATGAACCCGTTTACAGAGGTGCGCTCGCGGAATTTCCAGTTCGATCTCTTTGCTTCCGGTGAATACACACGGATGCTCGAGAAGGAATGGAAAATGAGCGAATAGCTCCGTAAAGATTCGCGGAAAATACACCGTCTGCATACGGTCTGAAAGGGTACACTGGTACTAGTGTCTCTTTTTCCGCACCTGACGCTCACGGCCGTGCTAGATATCTTTCTGGTAGCCGTACTGGTGTATCAGGCGATCCTCATGGTGCGGGGAAGGCGCGCCGCCCATATTCTGGCCGGGGTCGGGGTGCTGGTCATGGTGTACCTTCTCTCCGTCTGGCTGCGGCTGGAACTGCTGAGAACTCTCTTGGCGACGCTAGCTCCCTACACAGCGTTTGCTCTCATCGTGATGTTCCAGAGCGACATTCGCAGGGTGCTGGCCAGAATCGGGCAACGGGGCTGGTTCAGTTTTGGTTCGCAACTACAGCGGCGCGAGTCCTTGGAAGAACTGGAACTCGCCATCGCGCAATTAGCGGAAGAAAAGACGGGCGCTCTGATCGTCATCGAAAGAGAGATCGGGCTGCGTACGTTCGTCGAAAGCGGTGTGCTGATGGACGCGCAGATCTCCAGAGACTTGCTGCTGGCAATCTTTCAAAAGAATTCGGCGCTGCACGATGGAGCGATCATTATTCAGAATGACCGGATTGCCGCGGCAGCCTGTTTTATCCCATTGACGATGAACCCTGTTTCCCGTAGTCTCGGGACGCGGCACCGTGCCGGGATCGGTGTGACCGAGGAATCCGACTGTTTGTCGGTGATCGTCTCGGAAGAGCGGGGAACCGTATCGCTGGCCTATTCGGGGGAGATCGAGCACGCGGTTTCCGAGGAACGCCTGCTCGAAGCACTGTCTGACGCCCTTGGCTATGGCGTGAAGAAAAAGCCGCCGCGCCGTCCCAGGCCGGTGCGCCAGCCGCAGGAATCGTGATGAGTTGGATTACGGACAATTGGGGCTTGAAGCTGCTTTCCCTCGCCGTGGCCGTGCTGCTGTGGCTGGCAACCGTGGGAGAGCCGGAATCGGCTACGGTAATCGCGGTCCCCGTCCAATACCGCAACATCCCGGCGAATCTCGAAGTCAGTTCCGAGATGCGGGAATCGGCCTATGTCGAAGTGCGCGGCCCCAGTGGACGGCTGAGTGGATCGAGCCTCGCCAACACCGTTGTTGTCATCGATCTGGCCAGCGAGAACCGTCCTGGTGAGCGAACCTATTCCATTCAGGCGGAGAACGTGAAGCTTCCTTCCGGGGTACAGTTTCTACGCGCCGTTCCCGCTCAGATTCGCATTCGCTTGGAGTATCAGGTGTCACGCGAAGTTCCGGTGGTGGTCCGTTACGCGGGTCCGGCGCCGGAGGGGTTGCGCATTGTCAGCCAGGAGATTACGCCACAATTGGTGCGCATACTCGGTCCCGAGAGCCGGGTGAATGCCATCGACCGCGTGCAGACCGATCCCATCGAACTGACAGCCGTGGAAGGGATACAGTCTTTTCATGTACATACCTATTCCGGGGATCCGCAGGTTCGGCTGGTCCAGAGCGACCTCAAGGTGAGCATAAAGGTCGCGCTGGAGAAGGCCCGATAGATAGGGTAGCGGGGATCGGAAACCGCGCGGAAGGAGGGGCCCATTGGGTAGACAGCTTTTCGGAACCGACGGCATTCGGGGTGTTGCCGGGGCGTTTCCTCTGGACCGGCGCACCGTGTTCGCGGTGGGTGCGGCCCTGGGGCAATGGGCGGTTCGGTTGCACGGTGTGGAGTCTTCCATCCTCATCGGCATGGATACGCGGGAGTCGGGACCGTGGATTGCCGGCGTTGTCGCCGCCGGCATCGAGCAGGCCGGAGCGAAGGTTCGCTTTGCCGGATTGATTACAACTCCTGGAGTAGCCTATCTCACCAAGCAGCGAGACTTCGTTGCCGGCGTGATGATTTCGGCCTCGCACAATCCCTACGGCGATAACGGCATCAAGGTGTTTGACCATTCCGGCTACAAACTTCCCGATGCCGTTGAACAAGATCTGGAGCAAGCGATTTTCGCGCTCCTGGCGACGGAGTTGGATGTGCGCGAAGCCCCGCTTACCGTGGATCGCGGACTCGACCAGGAATACCTCGATTTCCTCGTCTCCACATTCCCGCACCGGTTGCAAGGATTTCGGATCGTGTTGGATTGCGCCAACGGCTCGGCCTCGGAATTGGCGCCGGAATTGTTCGCCCGGCTGGGCGCCGAGGTAATCGCGACCGGTTGCCGGCCCGATGGCAGAAACATCAACCGCGATTGCGGCGCTCTGCATGTCGAAAAACTCCGGAAGAAGGTAGTGGAATCGGGCGCGCATGCCGGTGTCGCCTTTGACGGGGATGCCGATCGTGCGATCTGCGTAGCCGCCTCGGGACGCGTTGTCGACGGAGATGGCATGCTGCTTCTGATTGCCGATGCACTGCTGGCCAAGGGGCAACTGGCGGTGGAAGGCGGCGAAGCGGTGGTGGTGGCTACGGCGATGTCGAACCTGGGCTTGGAACTAGCGTTGCGGCAGCGCGGTGTGAAGTTGGTGCGTGCGGCTGTAGGCGACAAGTATGTGCTGGAAGAAATGATCCGGCTCGGGGCCCCCATCGGGGGAGAGCAGTCCGGCCACGTCATCTTTCATCGTTACGCCACTACGGGCGACGGGATGCTGACCGCGCTGCGCGTGCTCGATGTGGTCTGCGAATCGGGACAAAGTCTGGATGAATTGGTGCGTGACCTGCGAGTCTATCCTCAAATCCTGGTCAACGTCCGCGTCCACCACAAACGTCCTATCGAAGAGCTTCCAGCGGTGCAAGCCCAAGTGCAGGACGCGATGCGCGCGTTTGAAGGCGCTGGACGAGTGCTGGTGCGTTTCTCCGGGACTGAGCCCCTGGCAAGGGTGATGGTGGAGGGGCCGGATCTTCCGCAAGTGGAACATCATGCACAGCGAATCGCGCAAGCTGTCGAGATGGAACTGGGCCAGGCCTCGTAATCCATAAGGTTGCTCAAGGGCTGTGTTATCTTCGTTAGTGATTGACGAAATCGAAAAGTGAGACGTGTCTCACCGCTGAGGGTACTTCGATGAAGAGACGGCACTTGCTGCAACATTCCGGAACCGCTTTGGGTTTGGCGGCGTTCCACAATTTTCCGTATCCCCTATATGCCAACGGCCAGAAAAAGAGCGCCAGCGACCGGATCAAGCTAGGTCCCATGGGCGTAGAGGTAAGCCGCCTGGCGATGGGTACAGGAACCAACGGTGTCGGGGGCAGCAGCAACCAGACAAAGAAACTCGGCTTGTCCGGCGTGGCGGATCTGTTCCGAGCCGGCTACGACAACGGCGTAACGTTCTGGGATGCGGCCGATCAATACGGTACGCACCCGCATGTCAAGGAGGCGCTCCGATCGGTGCCGCGCGAAAAGGTGACTATCCTCTCCAAGACGCACGCCTCGACCGCCTCCGAGATGAAGGCCGATCTCGACCGGTTCCGCCGCGAACTCGGCACCGACTATATCGATATCCTGCTGTTGCACTGCATGATCGACGGCAATTGGCCTGAGCGCAAAAAAGGCGCCATGGAGGTGATTGCCGAGGCCCGTGAGAAGGGCATTGTCCGCACGCATGGCACCAGTTGCCATACGCTGGAAGCCTTGAAGACCGCGGCCAAAACCGATTGGGTGCAGGTGGATCTGGCGCGCATCAACCCGGCGGGTGTGGCCATGGATCACAAGGATCCGGCGGTGGTTCTGGAAGTGCTCCGCCAGATGAAGGCGGCAGGCAAAGGCATTATCGGCATGAAGATTCTGGGAGCGGGCAAGCTGCGGCACAAGCCGGACGAGTGTTTGCAGTTCGCCCTGGCACAAAACGTAGTCGATTGTTTCACCATCGGGGCGGAAAGCCGCGAGGAATTGCTCGATTTGACCCGTAAGATTCCCGCGGCCAGTGTCCGCGGCTGATGTTTTAGAGGAGGCTCAAGGGAAATGAAGAACTGGATGCGATTGGGTTTGCTGGTGGGCGGATGCGCGCTGGCGGGATTCGTCTTGAGTGGAGCCGCACAGACCAAGGGCGGAAAGAAAGGCCCTGGGATCTTGCAGCAGGAATGGGGCAAGGTGGAAGGCGGCAGCTACAGTGCTCCCATGGGAAAACTGGGAACCAAGGGAGAAACCTGGACTGCCACTACCATGGGCGCTGCCGTGAACGGTCAGGCGAATGCCGGCAAGGTGGGTACGGTCGTCGGAGAGATCCTCGACTTTTCCTGCTATTTGCAAATCGGCAAGCACGGTGAAAAGCATCGTTCCTGTGCACAGAAGTGTTTCACCGCCGGACAACCCATCGGCTTGCTCGCCCAGGACGGCACAATGTACATGCTGATGGAAGAAGAGCACGATCCGCGGCGCGACGGCCTGACGGATTTCCGCAAGACCGCTATCGAGCACGCCGCCCATATCATGGAAGTGACCGGAACCATCTTCGAGCACGGTGGCTATCGCGCCCTCTACGTGCAGGGCTACCTGAAGAAGTAGAACCAAAACTGGGGGATCGCATGAAAGGGTTTGTCCTTCGTTATGCAGTGGCCGCTTGCGCCGCGGTTTTGAGTTTGACAGTCGGACTCGGGCAGCAGAACAAGAGTCCGATTCCTGTTCCGCTGGGGCTGCTTCCGGTGCAGTTCCCGAAGGACAACCCCTATTCGCCGGAGAAGGCCGAGTTGGGTAAGTTGCTGTATTACGATACGCGGCTGAGCGGCGACAACACCGTCTCCTGCGCTACGTGCCATTCGCCGCAGTTTGCCTATACAGATGGAAAGCCTGTCTCGACGGGGATCCGTGGGCAGAAGGGAGGACGTAGCGCGCCTACCGTAATCAATCGCGCCTACAGCTTGGCGCAGTTTTGGGACGGGCGCGCGGCAACGCTGGAAGCTCAGGCGATTGGGCCGATCGCCAATCCCATCGAGATGGATCAGTCGCACGAATCCTGCGTCAATAAGCTGCGCGGAATCGCGGGATACCGCCAGTTGTTCGCAAAGGCTTTTGGGACGGAGGAGTTCACCATCGACCATGTGGCCAAAGCGATCGCTACCTTCGAGCGTACCGTGTTGAGCGGGAACTCGCCCTATGATCGCTACAAGGCCGGCAACAAGTCCGCAATGACCCCTTCCCAAATTCGGGGGATGGATGTCTACTTCAACAAGGCCAAGTGCGATCAGTGCCATGAAGGAATCAACTTCACCTCGAATGCTTATCACAACCTGGGAGTGGGGACGGACAAGCCGAACCCGGATGAAGGCCGGTTCGCGGTGACGAAGAATCCGGCCGATTGGGGTGCCTTCAAGACCCCAACCTTGCGTGAAATTGCCCGGACCGCCCCGTACATGCACGATGGATCGCTGGCAACGCTGGAGGATGTCGTCGAGTTCTACGATAAAGGCGGTATTCCGAACAAGAATTTGGATAAGACCATGAAGCCGCTCAAACTCACCGCGCAGGAGAAATCGGACCTGGTTGC
>CAYOBO010000057.1:0-40016 GCA_964402295.1 uncultured Candidatus Solibacter sp.
AAACCCCGCGCAATGCCCCTTGCCCCTGCGGCAGCGGCCAAAAATACAAGCGCTGCTGCGGCAAGAATGCTCCCCCAGTCCTCCACGGCAAAGCCCCTGCGCAAACAGGCGCCTCACCGATGGGAATATAATCGGAGGGAAGCCTGAGTACTGATAAAGACGATGACCCATTTACTCTCCCGCTCTCTCGTCACGCTCTCCGTGTCCCTTGCCATGGCCTTCGCCGGCGACTGGACCGAATACCGCGGCCCCAAACGCGACGGTACGTCCCCCGACCGCAATCTCCCCAGCTCCTGGTCCTTGTCCGGCGAAAACCTGGCATGGAAAATGCCTTACGGCAGCCGTTCCGCCCCGGTCATTCACGGCAACCGGCTCTATCTCCTCCAGCCCAACGGCCACGGACCCACGCTCCATGAGCGCCTCCTCTGCCTCGATGCCGACACCGGCCGCAAAATCTGGGAATACCGCTTCAACGTCTTCTTAAGCGATGTCCCTGCCCACCGCGTCGCCTGGTCTTCCCCCGCCGTCGACCCCGAAACCGGCAATATTTACGTCTACGGCGTCCACGGCTCCATCTCCGCCATCAGCAAGCTCGGCAAGCTCCTTTGGACCCGCTCGCTCACCGAAGAGCTCGGCCTCGTCACCACCCACGGCGGACGCACCGTCTCCCCCGTCGTCTTTGAAAACCTCGTCATCGTTAGTGGCGTCTCCACCGGCTGGGGACAACTCGCACCCCCCGCCCACCGCTTCATCGCCTTCGATAAGAACACCGGCGAATACGTCTATATCTCTACCCCTGGCGGACGTCCCTTCGATACCACCTATTCCCCGCCCATCATCGCTGAGATCAAAGGCGTCAAGCTCCTCATCGCAGGCGGCGGCGACGGCACCATCCACGCCATCAAAGTCCGCACCGGCGAACCCGTCTGGAAATACGTCATCTCCAAGCGCGGCGTCAACACCGGCGTCCTCGTCTTCAACAACCTCGCCGTCGTCAGCCACAGCGAAGAAAACCTCGACACCAACGAAATGGGCCTCCTCGCCGCCGTCGATGCCACCGCTACCGGCGACCTCACCGCCAAAAACACCAAGTGGCGCATCCCCGGCTTCCAGGGCGGCTACTCCTCCCCAGTCCTCGATGGCGACCGCATCTTCCAAATCGACAACGGAGCCAACCTTTTCGCCTTCGATTTCCTCTCCGGCCGCAAGCTCTGGCAGCAGAACCTCGGCACCATTCAAAAGGCGTCCCCCGTCCTCGCCGACGGCAAACTCTACGTCGGCACCGAAAGCGGCAAGTTCTTCATCCTCAAGCCCGGCAACGACAAGTGCGAGATTCTCAGCGCCGTCGAACTCGCCCTCGATGAGCACATCCTCGCTTCCGCCGCCGTCGCCCGTGGCCGCATCTACTTCGCTTCCATCAACAATCTCTACGCCATCGGAAAAAAAGGCCCCGGCGTACCCCCCGAGCCCTACAAGCCCGAGCCCGTCCTCCAGCCCACTGACGAAAATCCGATGACTCACCTCCAGATCCTCCCCGCCGAATCCATCTTGAAACCCGGCGAAGGCTTGAAGCTCCGCGCCCGCCTCTTCGACAACAAGGGCCGCTTCTTTAGGGAAATCCCCGTCGAATACTCCCTCGAAGGCCCCAAAGGCACTCTGAACCGCAACCTCTTCATTGCCTCCACCGACAACGTTGCCTCTTCCGGCTACATCCGCGCCAAATGGGGAGCCCTCACCGGCTCAGCCCGTGTCCGCATCATCCCCAATCCGCCCCTCTCGGAAGACTTCGAAGGCATCGAACCCGGCAAAGTCCCACCCCACTGGATCAACACCTCCGGCAAGTTCCAGGTCCGCGAAATCGACGGCAAAAAGGTGCTCGTCAAGCTCGCCGATAACCCCTTCACCAAGCGCGCCCGCACCTACGTCGGCCCCTCTAATTGGAGCAACTACGTCGTCGAAGCCGATATCCTCGCCACCGAGAAACGCCGCCAGATGGGCGATGCCGGTGTCGTCGCCCAGCGCTTCCAGCTCGCCCTGTTCGGCAATCACCAGCGCCTCGAACTCCAAAGCTGGCAGCCCGAAACCGAGCGCACCGTCCTCAAGGAATTCCCTTGGAAGCGCGATACCTGGTATCACCTCAAACTCGAAGTCCAGAACCTCCCCAACGGCGTCCGCGCCCGCGGCAAGGTTTGGCCTTCTGCCGACCCCGAACCCGCCGAATGGACCATCGAACGCACCGACCCCATGGGCGAACAATCCGGAGCCGCCGGCTTCTATGCCGACGCCCCCTTTGAAGTCTACTTCGATAACTTCAAGGTCACTCCACTCCGCGCCTCCGCGGGCCCCAAACCAGCCGCCACCAAAGCCGCCCCCAAAAAGAAATAGGATAGTGAGGCATCATTCATGACGAAAAAGACTCTTCTCTCCGCCGCCGTTCTCTCCACCGCGGCCGCCCTTTGGCTCGGTCCGCAATTCCTTGCCGTCACGGCCTCCGATCCCGGCACCGGCGATTGGCCCATGTGGGGCGGATCCATGGACCGCAACATGGTCTCCAACGCCAAAGGCATCGTCACCAAGTGGGACATCGCCAAGAAGGAAAACGTGCTCTGGGTTCAGGCCCTCGGCTCGCAGACCTACGGCAACCCCACCGTCGCTCACGGCCAAATCTACGTCGGCACCAATAACGAGGGCATGCGCGATCCCAAACAGCCCGGCGACCGCGGCGTCCTCATGGCCTTCCGCGTCTCCGATGGCGAATTCCTCTGGCAGCACACCAACGAAAAGCTCCCCGCCGGCCGCGTCAATGACTGGCCTTTCCAGGGTGTCTGCTCCTCCCCCCTCGTCGAAGGCGATGTCCTCTATTACGTCTCCAACCGTTGCGAAATCGTCGCCCTCGACACCAAAGGCTTCAAGGACGGAAAGAACGACGGCGTCGTCCAGGATGAAAAATTCAAGGGAGAAAAAGATGCCGATGTCCTTTGGAAGTTCGACATGATGGAGGAAGTCGGAGCCTTCCCCCACAACATGGCCAACTCTTCCCCCGTCGCCTACGGCGACCTCCTCATCGTCATGACCGCCAACGGCCAGGATGAAAGCCACGTCCACATCCCCTCGCCCCGTGCCCCAGCCATCATCGCCGTCAACAAGAAGACCGGCAAGCTCGTCTGGGAAGACAACTCCGTCGGCGAGAAGATCCTCCACGGCCAGTGGAGCTCCCCCGCCATCGGCAAGATCGGCGACGTCATGCAGGTCGTCAGCCCCCAAGGCGACGGCTGGATCCGCGGCTACGAAGTCACCACCGGCAAAAAGCTCTGGGAGTTCGACTCCAACCCCAAGGACTCCGTCTGGCCCAAGACCCGCAACGAAATCATCTCCACGCCCATCATCGTCGATGGCGTGGTCTACATCGCCAACGGCCAGGATCCCGAACACGGTGAAGGGGTCGGCCACCTCTATGCCATCGACGGCACCAAGCGCGGCGACATCACCAAAACCGGACAGATCTGGCACTACGACAAGATCCGCCGTTCCGTCTCCACCGGAGCCTACTACAACGGCATGCTCTTCTACTCCGATTTCTCCGGCTTCCTCCACTGCCTCGACGCCAAGACCGGAACACCCTATTGGACCCACGACATGCTTGCCGCCATCTGGGGATCCCCCATCGTCATCGACGGCAAAGTCTACATGGGCGATGAAGACGGCGACGTCGCCGTTCTCGAAGCCTCCAAGACCAAGAAGCTGATCGCCGAAATGAACATGGGCAGCAGCATCTACTCCACACCCGTCGCCGCCAACGGCATGCTCTTCATCGCCAACCGCAGCCAGCTCTTCGCCCTCGGCGAAAAGAAGACCTCGTCCATGTGGCGCATCATGCAAATCCTCGCCCGCCGCTGACCCCCGGCTGTGGCGTGCGCTCTCCAGCGCGCCGTGCCCGCACTCGTGCGGGCACTTGCTCTAAATGCCCCATTTTATGGATGCCGGCAAACGTCTCAAGCTAACCTTCGACTTCGGCGACCAACCCGATCTCGTCGAAACCCTTCGCCGCGTCGCCCTGCACGGCCGCACATCGCAAAAGTCCATTGTGGTCGAAGCGCTCTCCGCCTACTTCGCCAACCGCCAGAAGCACTCCGCTCTCCTCGATGCCGCCAATCAGACCTTCGCCGATTGGGACAACGAAGACGACAAAGTCTATGACTCCCTTTGATCTCGGCCTTCTGACCTCGCCCCCGCTGCATCCCGCAAGCCGCCCGGTGTAGTGTAGTAAGAATGATCGACCGCCGCAGCTTCCTTCTCTCGGCAGCCTCCGCTTCGGCTGCCCTTGCCCAGACACCCCGTGACTGGACCGGCAAAACCCCCGTCCGCTACCCCGAACCCGATGTCGTCGTCCTCGACAAGCGCTTCGCCAAATACAAAATCGGCAACACGCCCATTCAACGACTCGCCACGGGCTTCCTCTGGGCGGAAGGCCCTGCCTGGAACGGTGTCGGCCGCTACCTCGTCTTCAGCGACATCCCCAACAACGTCCAGATCCGCTGGCTCGAAGAGAACGGCAAGACCAGCGTCTTCCGCAACCCCGCCGGCAACAGCAACGGCAACACCTTCGATTTCGAAGGCCGCCAGATCTCCTTCGAACACGGCAACCGCCGCGTCGTCCGCTATGAATACAACGGCAAGATCACCGTGCTCGCCGACAAGTTCGAAGGCAAGCGCCTCAACGCGCCCAACGACGGCGCCGTCCATGCCGACGGTTCCCTCTACTTCACCGATCCCGGCTACGGCAGCCTCATGGAGTACGAAGGCAACAAAGGCCCGCTTGAACTGAAGGAAGCCGTCTACCGCGTCGATCCCAAGTCCGGCCGCATCGAAAAGCTTACCGACGAGATCTTCAAGCCCAACGGCCTCTGCTTCTCACCCGACTACAAGAAGGTCTACATCGCCGACACCGGAGCCACCCACTATGAGCAGGCCCCCAAGAACATCAAGGTCTGGGACATCGTCGACGGCAAGCTCCGCAACGGCAAACAGTTCTGCTCCATGGAACTCCCCGGCAAGGGAGCCGGCCTCGCCGACGGCATCCGCTGCGACACCGACGGCAACATCTGGGCGAGCGCCGGCTGGGTGGGCGAAGGCTACGATGGCGTTCATATCTTCGCTCCCGACGGCGCCCGCATCGGCCAGATTCATCTGCCCGAGATCTGCTCCAACGTCTGCTTCGGCGGCGCCAAGCGCAACCGCCTCTTCATGACCGGCAGCCAGTCGCTCTATGCCGTCTACACCGAAGCCATCGGCGCGCACATCTGCTAGTAGCTGAAGCGCAATCCGAACTGGATCTGACGCGGCACGTTCACCTGTAGCAGGCGGATACGGCCGAAGTCCGCCGACGTGATGCTTGTCTGCGGTCCACCGAAAACCACGTTGTTGAACGCGTTGAACAACTCCGTGCGGAAGTCCAGCGCCATCCGCTCCGTGATGCTGAAGCGTTTCTCAATCAGCAGATCCCAGTTCTTGTTGCCGGGCACCCGCACATCGGGAAGGTTGCGGCTCACGTTGCCGAACGTGAACTGCGGCGCCCGCGCGAACGCGGCCGGGTTGAAGTACAATGCTCCGTCTTCCAGTTTCGGCTTCCCGATGGACGCCTTCTGCCCCGTCGCCACCGGCCGCGCGCTGCCTCCAAACGAATTCGAGTCGTTCGGATTCGTCACCTGCACCGGCGTGCCGTTGTCCCACGTGAAGTACATGCCCATGGACCATCCGCCCACGATGCGCGCCATCGCCCCCCGGTTCACCCGCGGCTTGCCGACTCCGAAGGGCAGCTCGTAACGCAGGCTCACGCGCACCACATCGGGGATGTCGTAGTACGACAGCGACCGGTCGCAGGCAAAGCAGTTGGCATTGGCGAATCCTCCCGGCCCGAGAAACCCGCCGAAGTCGCCCACGTTGTCGATCAGCTTCGAGTGCGTGTAGGCAAACAGCAGCGCCAGCCCATCGGCGAAGCGCCGTTCCACCCTCATCTGCATGGCGTGATATGTCGAATGGCCCACCGGCGCCTGATTCGCCGAAGCGCTCGTGAACTGCGGGAAGGGACGCAGCAGTTGCCCGCGCTGTACGGTGGCGCGGCTCAGTGTCGATGTCGGCTCGGTGATCACCCCGAAGAACGGATTCGGCACGGTCTGGTTCAGTTGTGTCCCCAGCGACAGGTACTGGTCGGGGAGCTGGTTGTACTGCACCCCGCTCGGCAGCGCAACGCCAGCCGAACCGGCATAGCCGACTTCCACAACCGTCTGCCAAGGCAGTTGCCGCTGCACATCGAGCGACCACTGCATCTGATACGGCAGCCGCTGCCGCCGCACCGGGCCCGAGATCCCCAAGCCGAGGTTCGTCGACAATCCCAGCGTATTGCCCGTCGGCTGAATGAAGCCGTTCGGCAACGGGTTCGACAGATTGAACAACGGCGTCACCCCGTCGGGCTGCGCCACCAGCGATGTGGTGTTGCTCGAAAAGCCCAATGCCGCGTCCGTGTTCGGAGCGATCGAGGATGTGAACACGCCGAATCCCGTCCGGATGGCCGTCTTCTCATTCAGCTCATAGGCCAGCCCGATGCGCGGATCCCAATTGTTGCGGTCCGCGATCTGCGTCCGCCGTCCCAAGCCGCCGACGCCCACGAAGCCGACTCCGCCGCGCAGTCCCGTCATCCCCGGAACCTTGCCTTCGAGCGGACTCGTCGATTCCATATCGAGGAAGACGTATTGGTTGGAATCCTCCGTGCGCGGCAGCTCCAGCGAGTAGCGCATGCCGAGCGTCAGCGTCAGCCGCGGCTTCACCTTCCACTCATCCTGGAAGAAGAAGGCGTAGTAGGGATGGCGATGCAACTCGAGCGGCCGCAGTTGATAGCTCACCGTGGCCACACCCAGCAGCAGATCGGCCAGCCCGCGCCCCGTGCGCGCCGCCGCCGCTTGCGGATTCGGTCCGCCCGTGAACGCCCCCGTCGAACTGAAGGCAAGCGGTGAGGATTGATCGATGGACACCGGGAAGCGCCGGAAATCCGCGCCCATCTTGAACGTGTGCGTCCCGCGCAACATCGTCATCGACGCGTTGTACTGCCACGTCCGCGACTTCACCGCGTTGTAGCCCGTGCCGGTCACACCGATCTGCGTCAAGCCGCTGATGCTGAACCGCGGGAAGTATTTCACCCGCTGCTGGTCCACCAGGCTCCGCGGCAGCCCCAGCGAGGTCTGATCGAAGTCCAGGCTCAGCGGCGTGCGGTTCGTCTCGCTCTGCGCCAGCGAGAAGTGATGCTGGAAGATGCTGCCCGCTCCCATCGTCCACGTGTGGTTGCCCACGATGTTGATACCCGGAATCCGGTTCGGCGTCTCCACCGGCGAAGCAAAGTGCCCGAACACCAGCGGCTGCGAGTTGATGTTCTGAAACCAGTTGTAGCGGACGAAGGCCGTGTGCTTGGCGTTGATCTGGTGATCGACGCGCGCGTCCACGCGGTTGCCGTCCAGAGCGTTCGCCGCGGCCACGAAAAAGTTGTTGATGTCGGATTGCCCCAGCCCGCGCTGCGTGGCCGCCGGGTAGTACTTCAGCACGTTCGCCGCGATGGGATGGATCATCGAGGATGGTACAATATTGCCGGGGAACAACGTGCGGATGTAGCGCGTCGTTCCGGCCGGACGGGCCGGATCCAACTGCGTGGTGCGCGGATCGTAAATCAGAAAAGGCTGCCCGTTGGTGTCGAAGCTGCGCGAGAAGTCGCCCGTCTTCTCCAGTTCCGTCGGAACCGTGCCCGTGTAAGGGTTCAGGCTGCGCTGCCGCAATCCTTCATAAGCGAAAAACCAGAACGTGCGGCCCTTGCCATTGTACAGTTTGGGGAGGAGTACGGGTCCGCCGCTGGTGAGTCCGAATTGATTCCGCCGGAACGCCGGTTTCGATGTCAGCCCGGCGCGGTTCGAATTGAAGCCCGCCGCGTCCAACACCGAGTTGCGCAGGAACTCGTGGAAGGTGCCGTGCAGATCGTTGGTGCCCGACTTGATGGAAAAGCTGACCACACCCCCGCCCGTGCGGCCGAATTCGGCGGCATACGGCGAGGTGTTCACCTTGAACTCTTGTATCGAGTCCAACTGCGGCATGGCCGACACCTGATTGTTGTAGGTGCCCGTGTTGGCCGCGCCGTCGATGAGAATTTCGCTCGTCGAGCCGCGTCCGCCGTTGATGCGGAAATTGTTGGTCGTCGATTGCGAGGCGGTATTGTCGCCCGCCAGCCGGCCCGTAGTCACTCCCGGAACATTCGCCAGCAGCAGGTACGGATTGCGGATGTTCAGCGGAATCGACATGAGGAACTTGTTCTCCACCACCGTGCCCCGGTCGGGTCGGCTGGTGGTGAGCAGCGGCGCTGCATCGCTGACCGTGATGGATTCGCGCACCTCGCCGGGCTGGAGCGTCAGGTTGATGGTGCGCGCCTGTCCGATTTCCAGCCGCAGCGCCTCGATGCGCGCTTCCTTGAACCCGGTGGCCGATGCCACTATGTCGTATACCCCCGGAGTGAGAGGCGGTGTCACATAATAGCCTTCGTTGTTGGTAGTGGTGGCCGTCAGCACCGCCGTGGCGCGGTTGCGGATCTCCACCTTCGCGTTGGGGAGTGCGGCTTCGCTCGAATCCGAGATACGGCCGGAAACGACCGGGTTTTGGGCGAATGCCGCAGCAGCAGCGAACATGCTGCAAATCAGCAGGATGCGTGAATTCATGAGACCAACCTCCAAGATGTGGCGAATCTAGTATTAGTTTGGCACAACCCCAAGGAGGTGCAACCGGGAACCAAACCGGGGTCAGAAATCGTAATTGCTGAAAAAGGGCGCTTGGGCCTGATCTGAAACCAAACGCCAGTTCGCGTAATCTAGTAGGAGATAGAAGAGGTGGATCCGATGCAGGTAGCCAGAGCGTCCAGCGGACTAGATAGCCCTAGTCCGGTGGCATTTAAGCTCCCCCCGGCGATGATCCAGAAAGCCGCCGAACGGCTCTGCTGGATTTCGGTAATGTGCGCGGTCACCACCGTCGTCACATTCTCGCTCCAGAATCTGTTGCAGCCGGAGATGAGCGCGATACTGGATAAGCCGGCGCTGCGGCTCACGTTGTTGGGCTTGCTGCTGCTGGCCGTTGGGCTGACGGCCATCAACCGCTACCGCCTCGTCAAGAAGGAAACGCTCATCGATCTGGGTGTGCTGTTTCAGATTGCGGTAAGCTTCGCCATCGCGATGTTTGAAACGTCGCTCGGGTGGAATCCGAACGAGCCGGTGCGCGGGCTTTCCTCCGTTGCCGTGTGGCTCTCCCTGTGCGGCCTGCTGTTGCCGAATGCGCCGATGAAGGCGGGTCTGGCGGGTCTGCTCAGCGCCGGCTCCTGGCCTGTGGCCTATCACATCAATCTGCGGCTCTACGGGTTTGCGCCTCTGCCGCCGAATCGCCTGGCGGTGTGGCTGTTCCCCATGTTCCTCATGGCCGTCTGGATGTACGTGCTCAGCAAGCGCATGTACAAGATGCAATTGACCGAGCAGAAGGCCGAGGAACTGGGCAGTTATAAGCTCGATTTCATGATCGGCAAGGGCGGCATGGGCGAGGTGTGGCGCGCCAAGCACAAGATGCTCGCCCGCGATGCCGCCATCAAGCTGATTCGTCCCGAAGTGCTGGCCGGGGTTTCGGCGCGGCAGGAGCATGTCATCCAGCGCCGCTTCGAGCGTGAGGCAAAGGCCACGGCCAGTCTCCGCAGTCCGCATACGGTTGCGCTGTTCGACTTCGGCAAGACGAAAGACAACACCTTCTACTACGTGATGGAACTGCTCGACGGCATCGACCTCCAGTCGCTGGTGGACCGCTACGGCCCGATGCCCGCCGGCCGCGTGGTGCACATTCTCAACCAGGTTTGCCAATCGCTCGAAGAAGCGCACCGCGCCGGGATGGTGCATCGCGACATCAAGCCGAAGAACATCTTCCTGTGCCGGTTGGGTCTCGAATACGATTTCGCCAAGGTGCTCGATTTCGGGCTGGTGAAGACGCTCATGCGCGAAGACATGTCGGTGCACACCATGGAAGGCACGGCCACGGGAACGCCTGCCTACCTTTCCCCTGAGGTCGCCATGGGCGAACAAGCCATCGACGGGCGCGCCGATTTGTACAGCCTGGGTTGCGTCGCCTACTTCCTGTTGACGGGCCAGATGGTGTTCACCGAAACGAATCCCACGGCGCTGGCGATTGCCCACGTGCAGAAGACGCCCGTGCCGCCCAGCCAGCGGACCGAGCTGCCGATCCCCGCCGCGCTCGAAGAGATCGTGATGCAGTTGCTCGAAAAGGATCCGGCCAAGCGAATCTTCTCGGCGCAGGAACTGAGCCGGCGGCTGCGCGCCCTGAAGAAGGACCTGCCCTGGTGCGAGGACGATGCGGCGGCATGGTGGCAAACCAACCTGCCCGAACAGCGCGTCGAGTATGTGCCGCCGCAAGAGACTCCCGAACCAAGCGGCAACTTGAGCCCGGTGGGGATTGAAATACAGGCTCGCTAATATCCATACATTACGTTTTTGTTCGCATGGACTAGAATAGTGGAATGAAGTTGAGCGCCCAAGAAGAGTATGGGCTCCGTTGCCTCATCCATATGGCACGGCTCCAGGAGGGGGAGAGCCTGAGTATCCCCGAGATCAGCCGCGCCGAGGGGCTGTCCATCCCCAACGTCGCCAAGCTGATGCGGCTGCTGCGATTAGGCGGCATTGTTACCAGCGTGCGCGGACAATCGGGAGGTTACACACTCGCCCAGCCGGCCGATCAGATCACTGTGGGCGCCGTGATGGATGTACTCGGTGGACGCTTCTTCAGTCCCAAGTTCTGCGATCGCCATTCCGGCCTCGGCAAGGTCTGCACACATGCCACCGACTGCGCGTTGCGTGTGCTGTGGACCACGGTGCAGGAAGTGCTCGACGGTGTGTTGCGCAAGGTCACGCTGAAGGATCTGCTATGCGGTGAGACCGACATGTCGCGGCTGCTCGAATCGGCGTCGACGGTTCAGATTCAGCCGCTGTTGCGCGAGAAGATGAACGATTGCATGCTTCCGCCGCAGGTGTAGTTTTGTGATCCTCGTCGGGGGAGGCAGCCGCAGCGGAAAGACGCGGTTCGCATTGGACCAGGCGGCATCGATGGGGGATCGCCTGCTGTATATCGCCACCGCCGAGCTATTGGACGAGGAGATGCGCCGGCGTGCGGCGGCCCATCGCGCCGAACGTGGAGCGCGGTTTACAACCGTGGAAGCGCCTCGGGAACTGGCCGCTGCCATACGCCGGCATGCTGCTCACTTCGACGCCGTGGTGGTGGATTGCCTCACGCTTTGGATCAGCAACCTGATGCTGAATGGCGTGGACGATTTGCGTCCGCATGGCGAGGAACTGGCCGAGGCGTGCCGCGGCTTGCCGGTGGTGCTGGTGACCAATGAAGTAGGCAGCGGCATTGTGCCGGAGAACGAACTGGCGCGGCGCTTTCGCGATGAAGCGGGCTGGATGAATCAGCGTATGGCGCAGGCGGCCGATGCCGTATATTGGGTGGTGTTCGGCTGCCCCATGAAGGTGAAGGGATGAGACGGCTGCTGGGTGCGATCCAATTCCTGACTGTGCTGCCGGTGCGGATGCGGACGGCTTCGCCCGGTGAATCGGCGTTGTTCTTTCCGCTCATCGGCGCGGGGTTGGGATGGCTCGCCGGGCAGTGGCTGCTAATGATTCAGCCGTGGCTTGGGTCTTCGCTGGCGGCGGTGACGGTGCTCGCGTTTCTTGCCTTGCTCACCGGCGGATTGCACGAAGACGGGCTGGCGGATGTGGCCGATGCATTGCGCGCCCACCGCACGAAAGAGAAGATGGCGACGATTCTGAAGGACAGCCGCATCGGCGTCTTCGGCGCGCTGGCGCTGGTGTACATCGTGGCGATGCGCTGGCAGGCGCTGGTGCGTATGCCCGCCCATCCGGTGAACGAACTGGTGGCTTGCCTGGCGGTGTCGCGTGCGGCGCTGGTGGCGCAGGCATGGGTGTCGCGGCCGGTGGGCGATGGGCTGGGCGCGGCCTTCTCGCGGGATCTGCATTCGCCGGCGGCGGTGTTCGCCATCGCCACGGGCGTGGCGTTTGCGTTCCTTCCCGGCGTGGCCGCGGCTCTGGCGATCCTGATTGCCGCCGGCCTTTCCACGATGGTACTGAACCGCTGGTTCGATGCGCGGCTGGGCGGGGTGAACGGCGATTGCCTGGGCGCCACGTGCCTGGTGTCGGAAACATTTGCTCTACTATTTGTTTCATGCCGCAATTGCTTCTGGTAAGGCACGCAGAGCCCGAGCGCAAGGGAGTGCTGCTGGGACGGCTCAACACGGGCTTGAGCGCGGCCGGGCTCGCTCGCGCGCGGGCGGCGCTGGCGGGGCTGGATGCCGCGGTGTGTTATGTGAGTCCGTTGCGGCGGGCGCAGGAGACGGCGGCGTGTCTGCGGGAGTCCATTCCCAAGGTCACGCTGGATGGGCTGGCCGAGATCGGATTGGGGGACTGGGAAGGGCTGCGGTGGAACGATGTGGAGGACGAGTGGCCGGAACTGGCGGCGAAGAAATTGACAAACTGGTTCGGCATTCCCGCCCCTGGCGGCGAGCGGTGGGAAGAGATCGTATCGCGCGCCCAGCAGGCTCTCGAGCGCATGCGGCAGGGACCGTTTCCGGCCGTGGCGGTGGGCCATCAGGGATTGCATGCCGTGCTCGATTCGCTGCTGACGGGGCGTCGTCCCGAGGGCTTTTTACAAGACTATTGCGAGGTACGAACGTATGATTTGTGAGCGTGTGCAACGGCGGCTGGATTCGTTGACGAAGCCTCCGGGGAGTCTGGGCCGGATGGAAGAGATGCTGCTCGACTATGCGCGCATCCGGCAGGCGGAGCCTCCGCGAGAGCCGCGCGCGGCGGCCTATATTTTCTGCGGCGATCATGGCGTGGTGGCCGAAGGTGTCAGTGCTTGGCCGAGCGAAGTGACGCGGCAGATGGCTCTGAATTTCGTGGGTGGCGGCGCGGCGATCAGCGTCATGTGCCGGCACTACGGCATGGACGCGCATGTGGTGGATGTGGGGATTGCCGGTGAGCCGGTGCCGGGCGTGCGCGCGATGCGTGTGGCGAACGGGACTCGCAATTTCGCGAAGGAGCCGGCCATGTCGCGCGAGCAGGCGCTTGCGGCGCTCGAGCACGGCAAGAAGCTGGCTGCCGAAGCGGCGGCTCGCTACGACGTTGTGGCTTGCGGGGAGATGGGGATCGGGAATACGACCGCGGCATCGGCGCTGCTGTGCGCCTACGCGGGACTGGATCCGGAGGAGGCCGTGGGGGCTGGGGCGGGGTCCGATGCCGAGGGCGTGCGGCGCAAGGTGGAAGTGCTGCGGCGGGCGCTGGCGCGGCATGCTTCGCGCGATGGGCTGGATGTCGCGGCGGCGTTCGGGGGCTTCGAGATTCTGGCGATCGCGGGGATGATTTTGGGTGGCGCGAAGTGCGGGCTACCCGTGGTGCTGGACGGATTCATCAGTTGCGCGGCGGCGCTGATAGTGCAGGCGATCGCGCCGGAAGCGCTCGGTTGCGTGTCGTATTCGCACCGCTCGGCGGAGAAGGGGCACCGGCTGATGCTCGCGGCGCTGCGGGCGCGGCCTTGCCTGGAGTTGGATATGCGGCTGGGAGAAGGATCGGGGGCGGCGCTGTGGATCGGGGTGTTTCAGACGGCATGCCGCATTTATCATGAGATGGCGACGTTCGACGGCGCGGGTGTGTCGCGATCGCATGAGTCCGTTCCACCTGCGATATCATGAACGGCATGACCCGCCGAACCATGCTAGCTACCACTCTGGGCAGTGCCTGGGCGTCTGCCGCCGGCACTCCTGGTTATACCAAACGTTCGTTTCGCTATGCGGATATTGAAGCCAAGATCGCTCGCAAGGACTTCACCGGCATTTTCAAAGACGACCTGCCCACGCCGTGCATGGTTTTAGACAAAGCTCTGTTCGACCAGAATCTGAAAACGATGTCGGATCATTGCAAGAGCACAGGCATCGACCTGCGCGCGCATTGCAAGATTCACAAATCGACCGACGTGGCCAAGCGTCAAGTGGCGCTGGGTGCGCTCGGCATCTGCTGCGCCACCATCGCCGAAGCGGAATTGATGGTGGGCGCCGGCATCAAAAACGTGCTCTACACCTGCCAGCCGGCGGGGAAGAACAAGATCTGGCGCGGGATTCTGCTGTCGAAGAAAGACCCCACGTTCATGATGGTGGCCGACGATCCGATCACGGTGGATCTGCTCGATGAAGCTGCCGAGACGGCGGGCGCCAAGCCGATTGTGCTCATTGACCTGTACTCGGGATTGACGCGGGCCGGACATGCCACGGGACAGCCGGGGCTGGAGCTCGCCAAGCGGATCGATGCCAAGAAGAATCTGAAGTTCGGCGGAGTGATGGGGTATTCGGGTGGCGCGTCGCACACGAAGGTCTGGACCAAGCGCCGGGAGAAGTCGATCCAGGACATTGCGCCGGTGGTGGAAACGGCCATGATGTGCAAGAAGGCCGGGCTGAACGTGCCGATCGTCACGGGCGGCAGCACGGGCACCTACAATATCGACAAGGAGATCGGGCTCACGGAATTGCAGGCGGGCTCCTATGTGTTCATGGACACCGCCTACATGAACATTGGCAGCAAGAGCGGCACGAAGGAATACTCCGATTTCAAACCATCGCTCACCGTGTTGACCACGGTGGTGAGCGCCAACCATCCGGGGCAGGTGACGATCGATGCGGGCAACAAAGCCATGCTGCGTCCCACCGATGCCGTAAAGGGACGGCCCGAGGTGGTGGTGGAGAATCAGGGCGCCGAGTACGGCATCCTGAAATACAAGGACGGCGACGCATACAAGCTGGGCGATAAGGTGGAACTGTACTGCACCAACCTCGACACCAGCACGAACGTCTACGACCGCTACTATGTCGCCGATGGGGATCGTATCATCGATGTATGGCCCATCATGGGACGCAGCGGCGCGGTACAGCGCTGATGGTCCGCCGGCTTGGGGCGGCGCTGCTGCTGGCTGCTCTCTGCCTTTCCGCACAGCAGCCGGAACACGGCAAACGCTACGCGCGGCTGGTGATTCGCAACGCCATGGTTGTGGAGGGCCCAGGGACTCCGGCGTCCGGCCCTCGCGACATTGTCATCGAGAACAACGTCATCCGTAGTGTGGGCGGGGCGGCGGGCCGTGGCGATGCGGAGATCGACGCCAAGGGCAAGTACGTGCTGCCGGGCTTCGTCAACATGCACGGCCACAGCCACGATGAGCGCGGCGGCGTGGCGATGCCGGTGGAGTACGTCTACAAGCTCTGGCTTGCTTGCGGTATCACCACCGTACGCGATGTGGGCAGCAACTTCGAGAAGACGAAGGCGGCGCGCGAGGCATCGAAGCAGGGGCGCATGGTGGCTCCGCGGCTTTTCGTGTATCCGTTTTTTGGGCGGCCTGGCGATCCGGAGGCGGCTCGCGCGCGTGTACGGCAGTTGAAGCAGCAGGGCGCGGACGGCATCAAGATCGTCGGCATTCATCGCGACACGATGGACGCGGCGATGGAGGAAGCGCGGGCGCTGGGGCTTCCCGTGGCTCATCACGTCGGCGTGGAAGAAACCAACGCCTGGGACAACATTCGCCACCGTACGACTTCGATTGAACATTGGTACGGCATACCGGATGCGGCGCTCGCCGATGGCGTGCAGAACTTTCCGCCGGAATACAACTACGCCGATGAAGTGCATCGCTTCCGCTATGCGGGGCGGCTGTGGCGCGAGGCCGACCCGGCGCGGCTTGAGAAGGTGCTGGCCGGCATGGTGGAAGCCGGGGTGGCCTGGGACCCGACGTTCAATATCTATGAGGCGAGCCGCGACTTGCAGCGGGCGGAGACGAAGCCCGAGTTTCGCGAGTATTTGCATCCGGCCTTGGCGCGGTTCTTTGAGCCGAGCCGCGAGAACCATGGATCGTACTTCTTCGACTGGACCACGGCCGATGAAGTGTACTGGAAAGAGAACTACCGGATCTGGATGAAAGCCGTCAGAGATTTTGCGCGAATGGGCGGCACGGTTACCACGGGCGAGGACGCGGGCTACATCTATCAGATGTACGGGTTCGGATTTCTGCGCGAGTTGGAATTGCATCAGGAAGCCGGATTTCATCCGTTGCAGGTGGTGCGGCATGCCACGGTGAACGGCGCGAAAGTGCTGGGGCAGGATGGCACGCTGGGCCGCGTGCGCGCGGGATGGACGGCCGATCTTGTGATTGTCAACGGCAATCCGCTGGAGAATCTGAAGGTGCTGAGTCCGTTGCGCAAGGGCATCGAGTGGACTGTGAAGGACGGGTATGTGTACCACGCCCCGCGGTTGTTCGCGGAAGTGAAAGAGTTGGTGGGGCGGGCGAAAATCGGGAAAGGAAAGACGACAGAGTAGATGCCGGCGGAACTGGATTTTATTCCGCGTACGCGGGTGCTGTTCGGGGCAGGGAAGTTCCGGGAACTGGGGCGGCTGGCGAAGGAACTCGGGTTTCACCGCACGCTGCTGGTTGCCGATGAGGGCGTGCGCGCGGCGGGCTATGTGGATGCGGCGCAACGGCAACTGGAGTCGCAAGGCATCCATGTGTATCCGTTTCACGCCTTCGATGCCAATCCGGATACGCGGATGGTGGACGCGGGGCGCGCCTTCGCACGGCCGCATCAGGTGGATTCGATCATTGGCTTGGGCGGCGGCAGTTCGATGGATTGCGCCAAGGGGATCAATTTCGTGCTCACCAATGGCGGCAATATGAAGGGCTATTGGGGATGGGGCAAGGCGGCGAAGCCGATGCTGCCGATGATCGGCGTGCCGACCACGGCGGGCACGGGGAGCGAGGCGCAGACGTATGCGCTGATCAGCGATGCCGAGACGCATGTGAAGATGGCGTGCGGCGATCCGCAGGCGGCGTTCAAGATCGCGCTGCTCGATCCCGAGTTGTGTTTGACCGCGCCCGCCGCTGTGAAGGCGGCGGCCGGCTACGATGCCATCAGCCATGCCGTGGAAACGTGGGTGACGAACAAGAAGAACGCCATATCGCTGAGCTTCAGCTTGCAGGCGTGGCGGCTGCTGGAGGCGAGTTTCGAACGTGCGATGGCGGCGCCGGACGATGTCGAGGCGATGGGCCAGATGCTGCTCGGTTCGCATCTGGCGGGGATGGCGATTGAGAACTCGATGTTGGGGGCGACGCATGCCTGCGCGAATCCGTTGACGGCGCGGTATGGCACCACGCACGGGGTGGCGATCGCGCTGCTGTTGCGGCACGTGGTGGAATGGAATGAACCGGCGGTGCATGGGGCGTACAAGGAATTGCATGGCGCGCTGGCGGCGCGACTGGAGGAACTGGCGCAGGCGGCGGGACTGCCCGGCCGTTTGCGCGATGCGGGAGTACAGGAAGCCGACTTCGACGCATTGAGTGAAGCCGCTTCTCATCAGTGGACCGGCCGCTTCAATCCGCGTCCGCTCGATGCGGCGGGCGCACGGGAGGTGTACGAATGCGCGTGGTAGCGATGTTGGTTTGCGCCTGGCCGTTGCTGGCGCAGTGGCCGCAGTTTCGCGGCAATCCGTCGCTGACGGGAGTGAGCACGGTGAATGTGCCGGCGCAGTTGAAGGTGCTGTGGACGTATGAGGCGGGCGATGTGATTGAGTCGTCGGCGGCCATTGACAACGGCGTCGTGTACATCGGCTCTTCGACGAAGGAACTGCTGGCGCTCGATCTCGGGACGGGCAAGGTGAAGTGGAAGTACGACACCAAGGAGATGGTGGGGGAATCGACTCCGGCGGTGAGCGGCGGGCTGGTGATGATAGGCGACTTGGGCGGGGTGCTGCATGCCGTGCATGTGGCCGATGGCAAGGCGGCGTGGACGTTCCGCACGGGCAGCGAGATTAAATCGTCGCCCGTGGCGGTGGGCGACCGCGTGTTGATCGGCTCCTACGATGGCAGCTTGTATGGATTGGACTTGAAGACGGGCAAGCAGGCGTGGTCGTTCCACACCGATGGTCCGGTGCATGCGACTCCGGCGGTGCAGGACGGGCTGGCTTATATTTCCGGGTGCGACGGCGTGTTTCGCGCGATCGATATCAAAGACGGCAAGGAGATGTATCAGATCAAGACGGGATCCTACATGGGGGCTTCGCCGGCGATTCTGGGGGATCTGTTTTTTGTCGGCACCTATGCCAACGAAGTGCTGGCTTTGGATCGGAAGGCGAAGAAAATCGCGTGGCGTTACGAGCATCCGGTGCGGAAATTTCCGTTTTATTCGTCCGCGGCCGTGGCGGATAACCGGGTGATTTTGGGCGGGCGCGATAAGATTGTGCGGGCGATGGATCCGAAGACGGGGAAGGTGCTGTGGGAGTTTCCGACGCGGTCGCGAGTGGAATCGTCGCCGGCGGTGAGTGGCGGCAAGGTGTATGTGGGATCGAACGATGGGCGGTTGTATGTGCTGGATGCGGCGAAGGGGACGAAGCTGTTCGAGTTTGAGGCGGGCGGGCCGGTGTCGGCGAGTCCGGCGCTGGCCGAGGGGCGTGTGGTGATTGCCACGCAGGACGGCAAGGTGATTTGCCTGGGGAGCTAAGCGATGCGCACTGCCGGTATTGTCTGTGCCGGTTTCGTGGTGCTGTTCGGGTTGAGCCGGGCGATGCTGGCCGTGGTTCCACTGGTGGCGCCTGATGCGGTGAAGCGGGCGTTCCTGGGAATTTGAAGCGTTCTACTTGGGGTTTGATGTGTGTGCGGCGATGGTGGCGGGTGCTGTGACTTCGTATTTGGGACGGGGTGGAGTGAGCAGGGAATTCGCTTCCTTTCTTTTTATGTTTCTGTTTATGGGGATGTTTCTGGTTGAGGACAATTCGCTGGTGTGGTTCACTCTGGCCCGGCTTCCATTGCTGCCGGCGTTTGCGTTGGTTGGTGGAATGGCGCAGCGGCGGGCGC
Organism: uncultured Candidatus Solibacter sp.; assembly: GCA_964402295.1. Classification (GTDB taxonomy): domain Bacteria; phylum Acidobacteriota; class Terriglobia; order Bryobacterales; family Bryobacteraceae; genus CADEFT01. The sequence goes on from CAYOBO010000057.1 coordinate 19,027, forward strand.
GCATGGGTTAGGTTGCTTTGGCGACGCGGTGAATGGCGTTGACCAGCTTGCGGTAGGGGAGATTGGCGGGGTCGGTGAAGCCGACCCATTCGCCATCGCGCCAACTGGAGAAATACCAGCCGGTGAGCAGGGCGATGTGGTCCTGACGCTCGGAGATGGCGATGCGGCGGGCCGGGGGCAAGGATTCGAAGACTTCGCGTAAACGGCGATCCATGGGGCGCGGCGAGCCGTCCTCTTCCCGCAATGCAAAATCGCAACCGGCGCGCCACATGCCGTGGAAGAAGGGCCAGAGGCTGACGGATTCGGGGACGGCGGAAGGGACGATGGCGATGCCGCAGAGCTGATGCACATCGGTGGCCAGATCGCCTTTGCTCTGCACGACGCTTTGCACGCGTTCGAGGCGCTTGTGCGTGCGCGCGGCTTCTTCGAACTCGAGATCGGCGCTGAGGCGGTCGCGTGCGGCCTCAAGCGAATCGAGGAGCGATGCTCCGTTGGAGGAGAGGAATGCCCTTACGCGCTGGGCTTCGCTTGCGTACTCTTCGACGCTGACGATTTGCTGGCAGGGGCGCAGGCATTTGTTCATCTCGCCGTAGACGCAGCCGGGATGTTCGGGGGACGGGACGAGATCTTCCTGGCAGCGGCGTAGCTGGAAGAAATCGAGGAAGCCGGCTTCGAATTGTTCGGCGGCGGCGCGCGTGGAAAAAGGACCGTAGTGCAGCGAGGCGGAGCCGCTGAGGCGCGTGGTGACGTGGGTGCGCGGATAGTCGTTGGTAAGGACGAGCTTCACGTACGATGGCTGGCGCAGTTTGAGAATGCGCGAGTAGTCATCGGGGAAATGCTCGCGGGCGAGGCCGTACATGCGGAGGTTCGCTTCGAGGCGCGAACCGTAGAGCCAGTAGTCGATGCGTTCGGCGACGGCGCGCAGGTGGAGGAATCGCGAGGCGTGGGCGCGCGGGCCGAGCAGACGCTTGAGGCGGCGGCGGAGCAGGGAGGTCTTGCCAAGGTACGGTTTGCCTTCGCGCGGCCAGATGAGGAACACGGCGGGACGATCGGGACACTCCGCGATGCGCTGGTCGACGGTGGATGCATCGAAGCTGAGCTGGTGCACGCTACTTTCCGAATAGCCGCAGGAAGCGGTCCGCGTCAAGGGGAGGGTAGGCTGTGGCGGCGAGGTTTTCGCGCACGTGCTCGGGGCGGCTCATGCCGATGAGGGCGATGTCCATGTGGGGCGCGGAGCGGGCGAATTGAATGGCGCGGGCGGCATCGGTGGCGGGGCCTTCGAGAGCGGTGGCGAGCTGCTCCGGGAGTCCGCTGGCTAGCCGCGATTGAAGCAGCGATGCGCTGCCGATGACGGAGATGCCGAGTTTCTGGGCGTAGGGCGCGATGCCTTTGGAGAGGGCTTCGAGCATGGCGAGGTTGAAGGGGAGTTGAATGAAACGGAAGTGGTGATTCTCGCCGGCGAGCCGGCGTGCGATCTGCTCGAGTTCGGCGAGCGAGAGTTGATCGGGCTTGCGGTAGCCGTCCCACGTGGCTGTGCCGTAGAAGCGGATCTTGCCTTCGGCGACGAAGCGCTCGCAGGCGGCGAATGCGGCTTCGGCGCGGCGGTGGAACTCGTCGAGGCTGACGAAGCGCAGTTGCGTTTCGGGATTGTGGAGGTAGAAGACATCGATGGTTTCGAGGCCGAGGTTGCGGCGGCTGCGCTCGAGTTGATCTTCGAGAAAGGCCGGGGCCATGGAGTGCATGTTGCCGACGATGTCGGACGGGTCAAGGACGCCTTGGGGAACGGCGTCGGGGACGAGGTAACCCGCTTTGGTGCAGACGATGAGTTCGCCGCGCTCGGCTTTGGCGGTGCGGAAGAGGGCTTCGAGCGCGGCTCCGATGGCGAGTTCGGAGCGCTGATGGCGGTAGTTGAGCGACGTGTCGAGGACGTTGATGCCGCCTTCGACGGCTGCCGTGACGGCGTGCGCGTAGGATGTATCGGTGGCTTCATCCATGGCTCCGAGGTAGGTGCCGAGTCCGAGGGTGGATGCGGTCAACGATTGCACCTGCCGGTAGAAGCCGTTGTGTTGGGGGAAGCGGGCGGCGAATCGCGCCGTTGCCTCCGCCGTTGCGTAGCCCGTATGCATTGTTCCTGATTTTACTACGCGGGTTTGCTGGAACTAGACGAACAGCTTCCAGTACCAAGCGGCGAGGTGTTCGCCGAATAAGCCGACGAAGAGCGCGGCGGCGCCGAGGAAGCTGCCGTAGGGGAGTTCGTAGGTCATGTCGTGGCCGGATTTCCAGATGTAGATGCTGCCGAGGACGGCGCCGAAGATGGAGCCGATGAAGATGGTCATCAAGGCGCCGGGGAGGCCGAGGAACGCGCCGACGGTGAGAAGCATTTTGACATCGCCGAAGCCGAGGCCTTCGCGGCGGCGGATTTTCTCGTAGATCTTGCCGGTGAGATAGAGCAGGCCGGCGCAGACGAGGCCGCCGGCGGCGGCTTCGGCGACGGAAGGAATCCAGGCGGGGAGTCCGTGGGGGAGGAAGAGGGTCATGAGGCTGGAGGGCGCGGGTGTGAAGGCGGCGATGAGGAGGCCGGCGAGGAATCCGCCGAGGGTGAATTCATCGGGGAGAATCCGGTCATTCCAGTCGGTGACGATGAGATCCACCATGATGGCGCTGAAGAGGCAATACTTGAGGCCGAGCATGGTCCAGCCGGCGGTGTAGACGCTCCAGAAGAAGAGGACGCCGGTGGCGAGTTCGACAAAGGGATACTGCCAGTGGATGGGCGTTTTGCAGTGGCGGCATTTGGCGCCGAGCAGCAGCCAACTGAGCACGGGCACGTTGTCATGCCAGGCGACGAGCTTTTCGCAGTTGGGGCAGTGGGAGCGGGGATGGACGACGGAGAGATCGCGCGGCAGGCGGTAGATACAGACGTTGAGGAAGCTGCCGATGAGGAGGCCGAAGAATCCGGCGGTGAGGGCTTCGATCATGCCAGGGCCTGCTTGTATTCGTGGACGGTGCGCAAAGCCATATGGGCCAGTGTAAATCCGTTGCGGACGGTTTCCCTAGCGGTGTCGCCGAGGCGTTGGGCGAGTGCCGGATCGGACATGAGGCGGTGGATGGCGCGGGCGATGTCTTCCACATCGTTTTGGACGAGGAGGCCGGTCTGTTCGGGCCGGACGATTTCGGGGAGTCCGCCGACCTTGCTGGCGATGACGGGAACGCCGTGGGACATGGCGAGGAGCGCGGCGGAGCCGAGCCCTTCCATTTCGCTGAGGTAGAGGAGGGCGCGGGCGGAGGGCAAATCGTGTTCGAGGTTCTTGGAGAGCAGCAGGGGGACGCCGGCGCGCGCGGCGGCTTGCTGGCCGAGGGCGGCGCACTTGCGGGGATCGTCCCAGGCGGGGGCGATGAGCCGATCGCCGCGGTGGGGTGGAGTGGGCTCGACGGGGACGCCGTCGTAGACGATGCCGATGCGGTGTTCGGGGATGCCGTAGTCGCGCAACTGGCGGGCCACGTAGGCGGAGATGGCGAGGAAGCGGCGAGGCTTGGAGTATTTCCAGCGGGAGAGCCATCCGGTGCGGAGGGGGAAGGCGACGCGCCGCGAGACGACGAAGGGTCCGTTGGCGGCGAGTGCGGCGATGGTATGGGAGCGCGCATCGTGGGCGTGGGTGATGGCGACGTTCTTCGATTGCTTGGCTACGTTCCAGAGCGTGAGGGGAGCGACGGGGACGCCGCGGCGGCGGGCTTCGCCGTAGAGTTGGGAGTGCGGCGAAGCAAGCAGGAGCGGCTGCCAGCCGATGGTTTTCTGGCCGACGGCGAGGTACAGGGTCTGCCATTGGCCGCCGCGCATTTGTTTGCCGCTGTCGAGGTGGAGAACGTGCATGGTCAGCGTCCGGGGCTCATGTTGCGAGCTTTGGCGTACTTGAGGAAGGAGTACAGGGCGGCCATGTAGGCGATGGCGAGGCCTTCGACGCCATCGAGGAAGCCGCGCTGGAGGAAGTAGGTGCGGAAGAAGGTCCAGGCGGGATCGGCGAGGAGATGCCGGTAGGTGACGCGCTTGCCCCGGGCGACGAGTTCCTCGGCGGCGAGAGTGGTGTAGCGGTCCATGGTTTTCAAATGTTCGGTGAAGGACTGGCAGGTGTAGTGGAGGAGATTGGAATCGAGGTGGCCGATGGTGCCGTAGACGGTGACGCTTTCGTGGACGTAATCGCCGATCCACTTCGCTTTGTCGCGGCGGTAGAGGCGGACTTTGCGATCGGGGTACCAGCCGGAGTGGAGGATCCACTTGCCGAGATACTGGGCGAGGCGGGGCATGGTGTAGGCGTCGAATCGAGGGCCGTTTTTCTTGAGCAGCCAGATGTCGGCTTCGAGGGATTCGCTGAGGGCTTCGTCGGCGTCGATGGAGAGGATCCAATCGTATTTGGCGCATTCGGCGGCGAAGTTCTTCTGTGCGGCGTAGCCGCGCCAGCCGGCTTCGACGACGCGGGCGCCGAGCTTGGTGGCGATTTCGATGGTGCGGTCGATGGAGCCGCTGTCGACGACGACGATTTCGTCGCAGCAGCGGAGGCTTTCAATGGCGCGGGCGATGTTGCGCTCTTCGTCACGGGCGATGATGGTGGCCGAGATCTGCATGGCTATAGGGCCGCCGTGGCGATGGGCACGGGCATGAAGGAGACGACGAAGATGCCGATGCTGAGGAAGGCGAGGCGGACTCTGCCACGGCTCAACTGTTCGGGGTCGTAGATAGGCGGGTGCTTGAGGCCGAAGAAGAAGAGAATGGCCGCCCAGATGAGCCATGGCCAGTAGAAGTAGCCGAGTGCGAGCAACACAACCCAGAATACGCGGGTGAGGTGGCGAAATCTTGGTCCGGCGAAAGCGTAGAGGATGTGGCCTCCGTCGAGCTGGCCGAAGGGGAGGAGATTGAGGGCGGTGGCGAAGATGCCGACCCAAGCAGCGCGGGCGATGGGGTGGAGGTAGATGTCGGCGGCGGGGACTCCGGGGAAGATGAGGGCTTCGAGGGCGCGGATGAGAAGGGGGACGCCGAAGACGAGGTCGCCTTGATCGGCGATGCCGGGGATGACTTTGGAGAAGGCGAGTCCGATGCCGAGGGCGGGGATGAGGAAGACGAATCCGGCGATGGGGCCGGCGACGCCGACATCGAACAATTCCTTGCGGGTGAAGATGGGGGAGCGAATGCGGATGAAGGCTCCGAGGGTGCCGATGAAGGTTGGGGCGGGGAGGAAGTAGGGGAGGCTGGCGTCGAGGCGGTAGTGGACGCAAGCGAGATAGTGGCCGAATTCGTGGGCGAGGAGGATTAGGAGGAGAGGGAGGGAGAAGAGCAGGCCGGCGGCCATACGGGAGGGATTATGCCAGATTTCGACGTAGCCGTCGAGGTCGGATTCGAGTTCGAAGGCGGGGCGATTGTGGTGGAAGTTTTCGGCGATGCGGGCGCCGACGAAGGTTGTGCTGAAGACGGTGAGCAGCAACAGGAGGATGTGCAGCCACAGGCGGCGCCGCGCGGCGATGGGTATCCAGGTCGATGGAGTCGGATACAAAGGTCGAGATTATTGCAGGGTCTGCAATTCCTTGCCGGGCTTGAAGCGAACGGCCTTGCCGGGGGGGATGGCGACTTCGGCGCCGGTGCGGGGATTGCGGCCGATGCCGGTTTTGCGGGGACGAACGTTGAAAATGCCGAAGCCGCGCAGTTCGATGCGTTCGCCGTTGCCGAGGGCTCGCTTCATGCATTCGAATACGGTTTCGACGGCCATTTCGGCCTTGGTTTTGGTGATGCCCGTCTTGTTTACGACTTCGTTGATGATATCGAGCTTAATCAAGAGAAACCTCCTCACGCCGCTCGTGTGGAGAGGAGGATGGGCCTCCGCCCCGAAGAAAAAGCGCATTCGGCGGCAAACCTCATGATAGGATTGAGTTTATAGTCTTGTCAAGCATGGTTCCATCAGGTATCTCCGAAGCAACGTTCCGGCAGGCATGCGGGCTGTTCGCGACAGGTGTGGCGGTGGCCACGGTGCGCGGGGAAAAGGGGGAGCCGCACGGGCTGACGATCAATTCGTTCACGTCGGTGTCGCTGGCTCCACCGCTGGTGTTGATTTGCATCGACTATCGGGCGCAAGTGCTGGAGGCGTTCGTGCGGGCGAAGCACTATGCGGTGAACATTCTGGGGGAAGCACAGCAGGAGATCTCGAACCGGTTTGCGTATCGAGCGGAGGATCGATTCGTTGGGGTGGCCTGGAGGCCGGGGAAAACGGGAGCGCCGCTGATTACGGGGTCGCTGGCGGCGATCGAATGTGCGACGCGTCAGATTATTGAAGGCGGGGATCATACGATTTTATTGGCGGAGGCTGTGGCGATTCATGCCGGGGCAGGGGATCCGTTGCTGTATTTCAACAGCAGGTACCGGCAGATCCGGTAGGGGGACGGCGCGGCGGGACCGGGGAGCGGATTCGCTCGAGACCGCGCAGTCCCGCGCACCGTGGGCCGTGCTCTCCCGCCCGCCTTGTTGGGAGAACGCGGCCATGCGGCGGGAGCCCTCGAAAACTCCAGCCGCAAGCTTAGGAAATCTGGGAGTGGCGGGGCCGGTGAAAGGAATAAGGTAGGATGAAATCGGCCTCGCCGCTCCGCACGACAGGAAAGGGCCGCGTCCGGCCGCATCCTGCGTTCGCCGGCCGCGGGGATTGGGCTGCCGCGGCCGGAGAAGCTTGTATGAATGGGTAAGAAAACGGGCGCACCGGACCGGGGAGCAGGTTCGCTCAAACCGCGCAGTCCGGTGCGCCGCCATGGGCCTTGCCGGCGCGCCCGCCAAACGCGACAGGCAAGGCCACTGCCGCCGGAACCCCTCACGAACACCGGCGGCAAGCCCACGAATCGGGGGTGTTACTGGCCGGCCATTTGACGGATGGCGGCAGCTTTTTCCTTCACGCCAAGAGGTGCGGCAAGGAGTCCGGTGACGGCGCCGACGAGTTCCTCGTCGCTCCACTTGCGGGTGACGATTTTGGGAGTCCAGTCGATGGGGACTTCGCGGACGAATTCCTCCCAGTAGAAGGCTTCGACCTGGCCGTTCTGGGGATTGAAGCGAAGGGCCATGTTGGCCGGGAAGGTGGTTTTGGTATTGGGGTCGCCGGTGGGGACTCCGAGGGGGTAATCCTCGGGGATACCGGGGCCGAAGTTGAGGCGGCCGGCATCGAAGCGGCTCATCTTTTTGATGACCAGCCGGGGGATGGTCTGGAACAACTGGGCGTAGGTGCGATAGAAATTCGCCGTGCCGGAGGAGTAAATTTCAAATGTCGAGTCGCTGAAATTGAGCGGCATTTTGACGATGGTTCCGTCGGGATTGCGGTCGAGAGTGAGATATTCGAAGGATTCCCGGGAGGGATTCCAGATGGTGCTGTTGTCGCGCCAGTATTTGGGGCCCGTGCCTTCGGTTGGGGGCATGACGCCGACGGCCTGGATCCAGTGCTGTTCGGAGGCAAACGCTCCGATCTGGTGGGGAATGATGTTTGCCTGCTGCAAGGCTGCAAGGGCTTCCCTGGAGACGGCGCCGGCGCGCGCGTCGGGAATAGCGAAGAATTTCATGGGTGAATTCCTTTCCGCGAGGGCCGCCGCGTCAGCAGCAAGCCTCACTCACAACTCCACGATACAGGGCGGGTGTCGGAAAACGTGCGGGGAAATTTCCTTCATTGTTTGCAAATGATTGTAAATTTGGGAAATAAAATTTCAAGCGCCGGCGTGACGGCGGGTGCGGCGACGGCGCCGGGAGGGGATGTTCAGGGCTGAAGGAGCAGGCAGAGGGTGAGGAGAATGCGCTGGAGGCCCACATCGCGGCCATCGGGATCGAACCACTCCTCGGGGGTATGTGCTCCGCCGCCCTGGCCGCCGGCTCCGATGGAGACGGCTTCGAGGCCCATGGAAAGGGGGATGTTGGCGTCGGTGGAGGCGCAATCGAGGTGGGCGCGGATATTGAGGTGGGAGTCGACGGCGTGGAGGAAGGGAAGGAGGCGGGAATCGGGGGGGAGGACGCCGCCGGGGCGGGCGCCGATTTCGCGGATTCTGGCTTGGACGCGGCCGGCGGAGGCGCGCTCATTTTCGACACTGACGGCTCGTTCGAGGGCGAAGGAGAGGTATTGCGACAGTTCCTCGATGCGTTCCTGCTCTTCGGAGCGCACGTCGAGTTTGGCGCGGGCGGAAGTGGGTATGGAATTGACGCTGATTCCGCCTTCGACGATGCCGAAGTTGAAGGACACGCGCGGGGAGACGGCGAAGCCGTCTTCGAACTGCCCTTCGGTGAAGAAATGGATGGCGCGGGAGAGCGCATGCACGGGGTTGGCGGTGCCGTGATCGCTCCAGCTATGGCCGCCGGGGCCGGTGACGGTGACTTCGAAGCGGCGGCTGGCGAGGGCGCGGCAGGTGATGTGATCGGTTCCGGGTCCGTCGAGGACGAGGTAGGTGCGAATTTTTCCGGCGAGGGGGGACTGGCGGCAAAGGAAGCGCATGCCGCTGAGGTTGCCTTCGCCTTCCTCGCCGACGTTGGCGATGAGGATGGGGGAGGCGGGTAGGGGCGGCTCGGATTTCCAGAGGGAGGCGAAGGCGAGCAATGCAGCCAATCCGGCGCCGTTATCGGAGACGCCGGGGCCGCGGAACCGGCCGTCGGGGGCAATGAAGACATCCTCGGCGCGTTTGGGAGCGAGGACGGTGTCGAGATGGGCGGTGAGGGCGACGAAGGGGCCTTCGCGGCGGGAGTCGGGGAAGGCGACGACGTTGCCGGCGCGGTCGAGTTTGGAGTCCCAGCCAAGGGCGCGAAACTGGGCGGCCATCCATTCGGCACGCTTCTCTTCGAAGAAGGTGGGGGCGGGGATGCGGCAAAGGGCGAGATGCTGCTCCGTAATCCAGTTGCGCTGGGCGGAGAGGAACTTGACCGCTTTGCGTACGTTGGCGTGGGAAGCGAGTTCGGAGAGCGTTTGGGCGAGCTTGGGGTCCGGCTTTGCCCTGTGCACTGCCTCCGTGGATAACGCCATTCTTGCTCCTTGTCGAAGGCAGTGCCCGTGAGCCTGCCCGGTCAGCGCTTGTCCATCGGCACGAATTCGCGGCGTGGCGAACCGAGATAGAGTTGCTTGGGACGGGCGATTTTCTGATCGGAATCGAGGAGCATTTCCTCGTAATGAGTCAGCCATCCGGCGGTACGTGGGATGGCGAACATCACGGTAAACATTTCCGTGGGGATCCCCATGGCTTCGTAGATGATGCCGGAATAGAAGTCGACGTTGGGATAGAGGCGGCGTTTGACGAAATAGTCGTCTTCGAGGGCGATGCGTTCGAGTTCGATGGCGATGTCGATGAGGGGGTTCTTGCCAGTGACTTCGAAGACCTGGTCGGCGGTCTGCTTGATGATGCGGGCGCGGGGGTCGTAGTTTTTGTAGACGCGATGGCCGAAGCCCATGAGGCGGACTTCGCCGGCTTTGACGCGCTCGATGTATTGGGGGATGTTGGCCTTGCTGCCGATGGTGCGGAGCATGCGGAGGACGGCCTCGTTAGCGCCGCCGTGGAGGGGGCCGTAGAGAGCGGCGGCGGCGGCGGCGAGGGAGCTGTAGGGATCCGTCTGCGCGCTGCCGACGGAGCGCATGGCCGTGGTGGAGCAATTCTGCTCATGGTCGGCGTGCAGGATAAAGAGGATGTCGAGGGCGCGGGCAAGGACCGGATTGACTTTGTACTTCGACTCGGTGGTCTTGTACAGCATGTTGAGGAAATTGCCGGTGTAGGAAAGGTCGTTATCGGGGTAGGCGTAGGGGAGGCCGACGTTGTGGCGGTAGATGAAGGCGCCGATGGTGGGGACTTTGGCGACGAGGCGGTAGAACTGTTTCAGGCGGACCTGAGGATCGTGGAAGTTTTTGGCGTCGGGATAGAAGGTGGAGAGAGCGGCGACGGTGGAAACGAACATCCCCATGGGGTGGGCGTCGTAGCGAAAGCCTTGCATGAACTGCTTCACGTTCTCATGGAGAATGGTGTGGTGGGTGATGTTGTAGACGAAATCGTCGAGGGCGGACTGGGTGGGCAACTCTCCGTAGTAGAGGAGATAGGCGACTTCGAGGAAGGAGCAGTGCTCGGCCAACTGCTCAATGGGATAGCCGCGATATTCGAGGATACCCTTGTCCCCATCGATAAAGGTGATGCGGCTCTTGCAGGCCGCGGTGTTCATGAAGCCGGGGTCATAGGTGCAGAGACCGGGATCGTCGGCATTGAGTTTGATCTGCCGGAGATCCGTGGCTTTGATGGCGCCGTTTTCCACGGCGACGGTATAAGTCTTTCCAGTCCGATTGTCGGTAATAGTAAGATTCTGATCTGCCATGATGGTTTGCCGGATTTAATAGTCTATCGTTTCTGAGGAGTGCCCTGGAGCAGCTTGTCCAATTCGGCGGAGATGGATTTGACGGTGACTGCGCCCTTGGCCGAGTCGTTGCTATCGAAGTCGAAGCGGATGGTGCCGCCGGCATCGATGAAGAAGAGATGGGGGAATTTGACGGTGGGGTTTTGCGGCGTGATCTGGAGGTAGGACGCCGTCATTTGCCCGCAGTCGAACAAGATGGGGGACGTGATGTTGTTGTCCTTAATGTAGGCCTTGACGTGGTCCATGGTGTCAGGCATGACCACGACGCTGAGGACTTGAATTTTGGATCCGTATTTCGCCTTGATCTGTTCGAGGACGCCGCTCTGGACCTTGCAGGTGGGGCAGTGGGTTTGCATGAATTCGAGGAGCAGGACTTTGCCTCTGTAATCGAGCGGGTCGTGCTGCTTCATGTTGGAATCAGGGAGCGAAAAGCCGGGTGCGCGGCGGTTGGAAAGCGCGCCGGCCGCGAACGCGGGAGCGCACACACTCATCACGAGGCAACCCGCGAGGGCTGCGGAAAGGATGGACCCCATAAATTCCAAGGTAACACGCTATTGTTAGGATGATGACCACAAACCTCGATCTTCTTTTCACAGACGCGGCGGCGCGGCGGCTGGAGCAATATATGGCGCGGATAGGGGACTGCGTGGCGCGGCTGACGGAGGAGCAGGTTTGGGCGCGGGGATCGCGCAACGAGAATGCGGTGGGGAACCTGATGTTGCATTTGGCGGGGAATGTGCGGCAATGGATCATCAGCGGGGTTGGCGGCGCCCCAGACACGCGGAGGCGTTCGGAGGAGTTCGCGGCGGAAGGGGGAATTGCGGCGGGGGAGATGTTGCGGCGGTTACGGGAAACCGTGGAGGAAGCATGTGGAGTGATTGCATCGCTCGATGCGGCGCGATTGGCCCAGAGGCGGCGCATTCAGGGCTACGATGTTTCGGTGCTGGAGGCGGTGTTTCACGTGGTGGAGCATTTCGCGATGCACACGGGGCAGATTCTGTTTGCGACGAAGATGCTAACGGGGGCGGATTTGGGGTACTACCGGCACTTGAATCCGGGTGAGGCGGAGGTGCACGGGGAGAGGACGCCGTGAGGGTGTGAGGGGCGGAGGGGTGGCAAGAGAGCTTGATGAATGCGTGTCCCGCCGGCGGGATCCGGTCAGCGGATTTTCAGCGGGCCGCGAGTGAAGGCCCGCAGGCGGCAAGCCAGCGAACATCTTCGCGGAGTTGGTCCCGGTGCATGGCCACAACTGTAGCCGAAGCGGTGAATACGACGACCGCGAGAAGGAACAATGCGCCGCGCACGCCGCCGGGCCGCTGCACAATGAATGCCTCCGCGGTGACTGACAATCGGCAGCGTAATGCCGAGTTTGGTGAGATGCGATACGAATCGCGGCAGTGGCGGGTGTTGCGACGAGAGCAGAGAATTCACGGCCTGTCATGGGAAGGTCACCTTCAATCCTAGCCCGCAAATGGCGCGGAAGGGGAGAGAGTCGCAGCCGGCAAGGACTGCCGGTATTCCGTGCCGGCCGCGGCCCACGATTACGGTCGAGTCCCACGGGTTAGCGCGATCTAACTCCCCAGCAATTCATCCGGTAAGGATTTCAGGAGCCCGCGAAACGGCTGCGTCGATCCCATGCCGCGCGAAACAACCAAGCTTCCCTGAAGAAGCACCACCGCGCGCTCGGCTCGCGACCTAGCGGTCCTCTTGTCGACTCCGGCATCCACAAGAACCCTCGACAAGGCTGCGATCCACGCTTCGAAAATGCCCTTGATCGTTTCTGTGAAGGGGCCATCGTGGATGCGGGCCGAAGACAGCATGTTCAACAGGCAGGCTTGACGTCCGCCCGAATAGAACTCGTCGAGCCGCGCCAGCATGGCGTCGATCTTCGCAGCCGGCGCTCCTTCGCCACGCAATGGCGCGAGAATGTGTTCCTCCACCCAGGCCCCGGCATGCTCCAGAACCTCGCGGGCCATCTGTTCCTTTCCCTCTGGGAAGCGATGATAGAGACTCGCCTTCTTCAGTCCCGAGGCTTCCGCCAACATCGTCAGCGTCGCACCTTCATAGCCCACCTCGCGAAAGACGGCGGTGAGCCTGGCGATCAGTTCGTTCTCGTCGATCGATGCCTTGCGTCCCATGAGGTCTCCTTTGCCGGACAATAATTTCCCGAACGGACGTTAAAAAATACTTGACGCGCCGGGCGTTTCCGGTTACTCTCAATTATACCGACCGTTCGGTAATAGTCAATCCCCAAAAGGAGCAAAGGCAATGTCGAAGACCGCGATTGTGATTTACTCGGACCCCAAGGCGGGTACGGACGAGGCGCTGGGCCGCCTGTTCAACGGAATGTTCGTGGCCTATGAGCTGAAGGAGAAAAAACAGGATGTCGTGTTGCTGTTTCAGGGCGCGGGGGTACGGTGGGCGAGCGAAGTGGTGAAACCCGAGCATCCCGCCCATGCGCTGTATAACGCCGTGAAAGACACCGTGGCCGGGGTGTGCGGCGGTTGCGCCGATGTGTTCGGTGCGACGGACGATGTCAAGGCGGCGGGTGGGGCGTTGGTGCATGAAAAGCCGATCCCCGGCACGTCGGGCATCATTGACCTATCGAAGTATCTGGACGAGGGCTACCGCATCCTGAACTTCTAATGCAAACCGGTGGGCATCGCGCACGGGCTCTGCGTCGTGCCGCGCGCGGTGCCGCCCCGGCCTGTGCGGGATTATCAGGAGGAACAATGATGGAGCGGTATCATTCCGGCGAGCGTGAGATTCAGGAACTTACCGGCGAGCGCGACCGAGCCTTGCTAAACAGCAGGGCGATCGGCGGCCGTATTCCGGCCGGTGCGCGGGCCTTCCTGCGCCAGCAGCGGTATTGCGCGGTGGGGTGGGTTTCGCCGGAAGGCGAAGTGTGGTCCTGTTTTGTGACGGGGCCATCCGGCTTCGCCTCGCCGGACGAGGCTGGGACAGCCCTATCTCTGGACATCGGCAGATCCCCCACTCCTGCGCTGGACCAAATACGCGCCGGCGACCAGGTGGGTATTCTCTTCGTGGAGCTTGCGACGCGCCGCAGGCTTCGCATCAATGGGAAGGCGGTTGAGGTATCGCCGCCGCATTTTCGTATCGAGGTTGCCGAAGCCTTTGCAAACTGCCCGAAATACATTCAGCGCCGCGAAGCAGGGAATACGGCGGAGGTGCGGCATGGCGCGGCAAGCCCGGTATATGGCCGGGGCCTGGGGGAGGAACTCATTCCATGGGTCACCGCGGCAGATACGTTTTTCGTAGCCAGCGCCCAGCCGAGCGGTCCTGTCGACACGTCGCACCGGGGAGGCAATCCGGGGTTTATCCAGTTGCGCGGCAGTGAACTGTACATCCCTGACTATCCTGGCAACTCGATGTTCCTGACGCTGGGAAACTTCGCGGTGTATCCGCGCGCGGGGCTGACGTTCGTCGATTTTGAGTGCAATCGTCAACTGCAAATGACCGGCCGCGTTCGCCTCGATCTGCGGGCAGGCGAGGTCAATGGAGAGACGGGTGGCACCGGACGCTGGTGGGTGTTCTCGCCGGAGAAATGGATCATCTCCGCGTTAGGCCATCCCTTAGACTGGACACTGGTCGACAATTCACCCTACAACCCTTGAGGACGGCGGCCAACCAAATCCGGAGTCTCGATTTCCGGCGCCTATTTCCGCCGCAGATGCGCGGGCGCACGCTGGCTATCGTGAGCCTCGTAGCGGAGTGTCCACTCCAGCGGAACCGATGTTGGTGGGAAGCACTCTCGGTCGTTGCAGGCCTGATAGCGGAACGTGCCCCGTACCACGAGTTCATTGCCACCGCTCGGCAGTGCCGGCCGGACCTCCGCTTGCTGGCCGATGGACAGATCGCGGGTCAGCCGAAACTTGCCTTCGTAGACCGGCACGGTCTCTCCGATGGCGGGCAAGTGCAAGGTTCGAGCCTGGGGGAATGCCGTGGGATGAGCACGCCACGCAGCCGATTCTTCCATGGTCCAGGAGATCGGCTTGTAGCTGGGCTGAACACCGGGCGCATAGACGTGCATCTTGGGCTTCAATTCGATCTCCACCGCCAGTTCGACGCGGCTACCGGCCCGTACGGCCGTATCCGTTGCCGAGGATCGAAGCCTGAGATGAGCGGTTTCGGCCACGCGCCCGGACGCGGCTTCCACCGGGACGGATGTTTTCGACAGAATGGCCGCCGCGGTGTAGCGGTCACGGTGATCCTCCTCAAAGAACTTCGCGGCCACAATTCCCCGCTCGTTTACGATGTACGTACCGGGAAACGGGACGCCGTACCATTCGTGATCCTTGGGGAAGTTTTCGTTGAGAATACCGAAGGCGCGGATGACGGTGGAATCGGGATCCGCCAGTAGAGGATAGGTAATCGACCGCCGTTTGGCGAAGTCGGCCAGCAAGGCGGGACTGTCGTAGCTCAAGGCTGCCACCTTCAGGCCGCGCTTTTCGAAATTCTGCTTCTCCCGTTCCAACTCGACCAGTTGGGTTTTGCAGAAGGGTCACCAATCGGCCGACCGGATGAAGAGCAGAACCAAACCTTTCTCGCCGCGCAGGGATGCGAAGGTCTGCTTGCGCCCCGTGTGGTCGATGGTCTCAAACGCCGGGATAGGGTTGCCAACGGCGGGACCTGTCTTCATGTTTCTGTCCAACTCCGGTAGTGGCCTCACGCGCGCCTGCTGTCCGCCGGCGTGGCCGGCCACAAGGATCAGCCCCACGGTCCATACGATGCGGTTTCGGGAAAGTATCATCGAGTCCGACTCCTTCAGGGTTGCTGGTCCGGCGGGAGAGCGCTCTCGCCGGAGACGATCGTATCGGGCTGGAAGGCAAGCCAAGCGAAGGCGAAGTAGACGCCGTGTTCCAGAGGTTGCAACCGCGTTCCCTTTTTCTCGCCATCGAAGGCAACTCCGGTGATGTTCCATCCGCTACGGGTTTCGCGGTCCTCAATTCGATCTTTGACGCGGCGGAAGCGCAACCTGGCCGAGCCGTTCCCGGCCGAGAACACGCCGATGGAACCCACGGCTCGGGACTGCGCCATGGCCGTGGCATCCACGGGGCTGAGCCCTTGGGACGAATAGAACAAGACAATCGGCTGGCCATTCACTTTATCCTCAATCACGCCGTGGCGCGCCAGCCGCGATACGGGATAGGCGCGATAGGTCCGGCCATCCTTGACCACAACCAGCTTTTCCATCGGACGCAGCGAGGTCTTGCGCGAGGACTTCACGGGCATGATCGGTCCGTTGCCGAACTCGTATCCACGGTATGGATTGCGGCCGTAGTCGCGGGGAACGCCGGTATCGCGGCTGAGTACCTCGCCTTCGGGATAGGATTCCTGGAACTGGCGGAACGGGATCATCTGTGAGGGGAGCATGCGCAACGTGGCCCCGGTGTACTTTCCGACGATGCCTTCTCCGGTGATTTGCTGCCATAGCGAATCGGTCTGCCTGTCGTACATCACCATGTCGCTGTTGCGAAGCATGCCGGAGACTCCAAACTCCAACACGGCGCCGTCCACTCTCCGGTCGAATACGATGGCGCTGTTGCACAGCGGGCAATAGCTGACCAGCAGCGGGGTGTCCCCGATCCGGTCATTCACCAATTCATGCCAGATGAGGATCTGGAGCGGATAGGCGCGGGATTTTCCATCCACCTGTAGCGCGATCACGAGTTCCTCAGGCGCCAGCCAGTCCACCGCGCCGGCCGGCAGAAATCGCGGATTATCGATGGAGGGGATGCCGTCCTTGGGCGGGCCGCCGCGCAGCAGTTCCTTGAGATCGATCGATTTTTTCGATTTGTCGGTCTTCCACGCGCCTTCGGCAAACTGGGCGTACGCCTGGAGCGCCAGGATCAACGACAGAGCTACGCTTTTCATTCCACTTCGATGATTCGCTCGCATTAGAGAGTTGGTAACGCGCCGTGTATGTAGTTTCTCACCAGACAACGGCGGCGGCCAGAGCGCCGATCGGCAGCATGGTAAGGATCATCGCTGGCGCGCCGCGCCTGTCTCGCGGCAGACCACAAGCAAGTCCGACATGAGCATCATCATGCCCATGGGTGGGGCGATCTCCCACAGACCACAGCGTGCGCCACGGCCAGCCGCCTTGAGAGTTGGACTCATGTGTCCCACTGCTTTCATCATTGCCGGAAGGGTTCTTGTGACGCTGGGGTTCGGTGGGGCTTCGCCGCCAACGATGCGATCCAAGGCTTCGGCGATGGCAGCGGTTTCGTTGGCCACTGCGCCCGGAACAGGATGCGGTGGAAGGAATCGATTACGTACAGGCTGTTGGGCCTTGCGCCCAGACGCTGGTGAAACGTTCCCTCCAGGTCGTCGGAGAGCACCTCAAAGGGAATGGCGTGATGATCCTTCCGGTCAGCCGCGCGACGCCGTTTTTCGTCGAGCGA
Source organism: uncultured Candidatus Solibacter sp. (assembly GCA_964402295.1). Lineage (GTDB taxonomy): Bacteria > Acidobacteriota > Terriglobia > Bryobacterales > Bryobacteraceae > CADEFT01. The sequence continues at coordinate 35,833 of CAYOBO010000057.1, forward strand.
CTTTGGTTGTGGCATACGGTCTCCGGGATGCGCTTCGCGCACCAGAATGAGCACGAAGCGCACGAGGGAACCATAGCGGGCATGCAATTCTTTGAGGCCGTCTCCGGCGCTTGCGGTAACCGGACAGGTGAGCGATCCGAATACCAGCAGGAATGGCTGCCCGCCGGCGAGCAGGGCGGCGCTGTTTTGCCAATGGCCATCCGTAGTCACCAAATCGAATGGATCCCACTGCTGCTCTGCCTTGCTCCCGTAGTGGCGGGCATCTTGTACGCCGCTCGCCCCACTGCGCGCCGGCTCGCCGTCACGAAAGCCTTGTCGCTTGCTACGGTCGCCGCGGGAAGTGGCGGCAGTATATTCGGTATCGTTACGTTGCTCCAGATCATGAGCCAACGGTCCGACCTCAGCAACAACGATTGGCCATGGATTGCGGTCGGTTTCAGCGAGCGACTCATTACCTCTTCGGCCTCCCTTATCTGCTTCGCGCTGGCTTGGCTACTTGTTGCGGTGGGAGCAACTCGCGTGAAGGAAGACGCTATCTCCACCAAAGTCGGGTAGTGGTCTTGTCTGTTCGATCGCCGAGCATGGGCTCCGCTAAATCCCGCCTCGAACAGCCAGCCGTGCACCCCCGCGACGTTTGCCGGAGGCCGTTTCTCCCCGTCTCTGGACCGGGACCAGGAATTGGTTAGCGGGGCGGCACGGGTTTTCCGACCTCAGGCCGGACGCTCCGAGACTGCACTGCCATCATCGTTCACGAACGCCACCGCATAACACGGCGGTCACGCATATCGGCCCTCCTGCGGGTGGCCCCGAAGATCTCACCGTCTCCCCCCTGAGCTGTGGCGGCGGGCACGTTGGCGATTTGCAGAGTCGAATTCGAGCAGCCAGAGATCACCGCCTGGAGTGACAAGGCCGCTGGAGGGGCGCCAAGGCGCCGGGCTTGTTGCGGCGGTAGAGACTGCCCCATCAGGGGCGATGCGGACGACTTGGCGCCGCTCAGGAAGCGCCGCGTAAACATTGCCGGCTCGATCCGCCCAGAGGCCCATGATTTCGCCGAGCGGGCGCGAGTGAAGGGCAGCGGCCTTGCCCTGGCTGACCCGGTGGACGACACCGCGGTCGGCGAAAATGAGGTCGCAGGTTGAAGTTATTCCGAGCCAGCCGGGTCTTACGCTGCCAAGTTCCACGAAGGTCGCCGCGGGCAAGCCGGGGCGGGCGCGCTTGAGCGCGGTGGTCGAACCTTCACGGGCCATCCAGTAGAACCAGCCGTCAGTGCAACGAACAAACGAGAAATCGCCGTAGTCCTCGCGGAAACCCTGGCGGGCCGCGATGAAGTCCACGATCTCGCCGGCCGGACTGCGCTTCCACACCCGGTGGCCCCAGCGGTTTGTTCGCTCGCCTTCATACCAGAGGTGTTCGCCGTAAAGGTTGCCCGTGGAATCGAGCCAGAGTTCGTGAGTGTGGACGTTTTCGACTGCGATCGAGCGATTGCTATCGGGGGCAATCCTCCATACGTGAACGTTGTCCGAGTAAAAGATATTACCCGCGGCGTCCGCGACAATCCCGATGGCTGGGTGCGCGTGGAGAGTAGCGGGAACAAACAGCAAGGTCAGCAAACAGGCGAGCGACATTGGTTCGGCTCCGTCCTTCAGTATGGGGCGCGCGCCAGCGTCCTGTCGAGGCTCCGACTCGTGATCATCATGCTTTTGTGTTGATGCTATCATTCGTCATTATGCCGCGTCCGCGAAGGTGCCGTCGCGTTGAATGCTGCATCAGAGCCTTGCTGGTGGCGCGCGCAGCCGCGCCACTCGCCATGAGGAGCGACGCTGCCGGCCAGTTCGATGGAGTACGGGCCGAGATCGAGCAATCGATCAGGATCGGCGCGGTGCCATCGATGGTGGGCGCCGTCGCTAGGAACGGCAGTGTGATCTGGGAGGAAGCTTTGGCTTCGCGGATCGCGAACGAAAGCGTCCAGCGGTGCCCGGAACGCCCTACGCCGTAGGCTCAGCGACCAAGCCGTTTACAGCGACGGCGATAGTGCACGGGAACGGCGCGATCAGCATCGATCGCCCGGTCAATGAGTACTTGGGATCTGCGCGGCTGGCCGCCCGCGTGGGCACGGTGGAGGAAGCAACGGTTCGTCGCGTTCTCAGTCACACTGCTGGCTTGCCGACGCACTATCGTTTCTTCTTTGAGGATGAGAAACCACGACCTCCGGCCATCGAAAACAGCATTCGCTGTTGCGGCGTACTGATGAAGCGCCCTGGGGAAATGCATCTCTATTCCAATATGGGCTATGGGATTCTCGGACACCTGATCGGTCAGGTATCTCACGTCCAGCCGTTCCGCAAGTTGACTTCGCGGAGACGGAGAGGCGGTTACCGGTGATCATGTGGGCGAGCGCCTTCCAGTTCTCGCTGTTCGTGATGGCGGAAGAAAACCTGGCGGAGCTATTCGGGTCGAGTTGCACTCCGCATGTAGGGACCGGCGTCACGGCGATCAGGCGACTTGATCCGCGGCGGAGCGTCCAATGCAAGGCGCCGTGCGACCATTCCGCTCATGGAATGGCCGATTACGTGGAAGCGCTGCCATCCGAAAGCGCCCGCCACGTGGAGGCCGTCGCCGGCGGCCTCCGATGCAGTATACTCGCCGGCGATCTGCCGGGAGAGTCCGTACCGATGGTCCATGAAAGCATCGGTGAATCGATTGCCGTCGAGCATCGGCCAAACCGGCTCGAAGCTGCGATGCGTCGCCACCCAGTTGTGCATCACCAGCACCTTTTCAGGTCCGCTACCCAGTAGTTTGTGACCCAATATTGGACGTACGGGACTCATCCTTCCACCTCCGCCACCGGTTCCCAGGCAGCCGGAGCGAATTGCGCATCGAGCGGAGTGCGGGCAATGTGGTTGGTGTAATTGGAGAGCGTCTTCATGCCGACACCCAGTACGACTTCCAGCGCCTGCTCACTCGTGTAGCCAGCCGCCTGGAAGCGTTCGATAGCGCTCGCCGACGGCCAACCGCGCCGTGTGACGACTTCCCGCGTATAGGCGCGCAATGCTTCGAGCTTCGGGTCGGCAATCGGCTCATTGTTACGAATCGCCCGCACCACCTCCTGAGGAACTTTCTGCATGCCGGCGATGGCCGTGTGCGCCGCGACACAGTAGCCGCATTCGTTTTCAGCGCTGGCCGTCAGGAGCACCACTTGGCGCTCGGTGGCGCTGAGCGATGTCTGGTCGAAGAGCGAACCTACCGACAGGTAGGCCTTCAGCAGCGCAGGCGCATTCGCCATGTTGCCGAGCAGATTGGGAATGAACCCGTATTTTTGCTTCGCCTCTCCGAGCACCGTGCGGGCGGCCTCTGGGGCGTTCTGGTCATTGAGCGGTTTGAGATCGATCATGCGGACTCCTTGTTGTCATCGGTTGAGATGTTCTTGTTTGGACTTTTCGTTCCAAACAAAGTCAAAAAAAACTGCGCCGTCAGGCGAGGATTGCCGATGCTTGCTGGACGACGGATTCCTGAACCGCTTTCGGCGCTTTGGATCGCACCAGCACCATCAGGCCGACCAATTGGTTCATCAGCGTCCGTCCCATCGCGGTGGGATCGATGTTCTTGGGGATCTCGCCCTTCCGCTGTCCCGAACGAATCAGGTCGGCGAAGAACCGTTCCACGTCCCGCAGGCCCTCGTGGACGATCTGCGATGCCTCCTCATCTTGAGGCGCGACTTCCAGCGCCGAGTTCACCAGGAAACAGCCGTGCCTTCCCCGCGGGCCGCGAGATCCGTCGATCATGCCGCGAAATACGGCCGCGATCGCTTCCTTCGGAGACTTCCCCGCGGCCACCGCACGCAGCACCGAGGCCCGGTTATCGGCGTCATACCGTCGTAGAGCGCGAATCATCACATCGCGTTTGCTTTTGAATGTGTCGTAGAAACTGCCCCGGTTAATGCGCATCGCCTTGAGCAGCATCTCCATCGAGGTGGATTCGTAGCCATGCTCCCAGAAGAGATCCTTGGCCCGGTCCAGAGCCTCGTCGACGTCGAACTGTTTGTCCCAAGGCATGGTGTAATGAGTCTACCCCATCATCGTCTCATGTTTGGAACGATCAGTCAATACTTTTTCGCAGGAACGGAGGATCCAGGCGATTGCTTGATCCCAAGAGCCCGCAACCGGGAAGCAAGCGTGGTGGGGCGC
>CAYOBO010000058.1:0-30589 GCA_964402295.1 uncultured Candidatus Solibacter sp.
ATGCCTGTTGTACTGAGTCCGCCCAAGCCACGGACAGACAATGGCGTCTATCCTCCCACGAAACAGTGGACGCGCGAGGAGTGCGAGGCCCTCGAGAAAGCCGGACTGGTCGGAGTCCGGGATTACGAGTTGATTGAGGGAAAACTGATTCAGAAGATGGGAAAGAAACTGCCTCATACCCGCGCCTTGCGAAAGCTGATTCGTTGGTTGCACATGCTGTTCGAAATGCGCTCGGTGCAAGAACCCGGCATCGACGTTGCGCGAGACGAAAATGCCATCAACAACCCGGAACCGGATGCCGTGGTTCTGCGGCGCTCGATTGAGGAGATCGAAGGATCCATTCGCCCGCAGGACATCCGGATGGTGGCGGAGGTGTCCGACACCACTTTGGCGTTCGATCTGGGCGTAAAGGCGGCGCTCTACGCCCGGGCCGGCATTCCCGAATATTGGGTGTTGGACGTGAATGGGCGGCGGTTGATTGTCCACCAGCAACCGGTGGAGGGCGTGTACCAGTCCATTGCTGCGTTCTCGGAGGAGGAAACCGTCCAGACCCCGTTGACCGGCGACGCTACGATCCTGGTGCGCGATCTGCTGTAGCGCGTTCCTTGAGAAATCGGAGCATTTTGCGGGTGGCTTCGCCGCGATGGCTCACTGCGAGCTTTTGCTCCGCGGTTGCCTCGCCGAAGGTGCATTGAAACGCCGGGCAATAAAACATCGGGTCGTAGCCGAACCCGTTGGCTCCGCGCTCCTCATTGAGAATCTCTCCCTCCACGGTGCCGCGAAACGTCCCCAGCACCTCTCCCTGCCGGACTAGGGCGATGGTGCAGACATAGCGTGCCGTGCGCTGGGTGACGCCGCGCAGTTTCTCGAGCAGAAGCCGGTTGTTCCTTTCGTCCGTGGCGCCGGGATCGGAGAAGCGCGCCGAGCGCACTCCGGGAGCGCCTCCGAGAGCATCCACTTCCAGGCCTGAATCCTCGGCGAACATTAACTCCGGTGTGAACCGGCTATAGTAGAGGGCTTTTTCGATGGCATTGGCTTCGAACGTCTCTCCCGTCTCCTCGGGTGGGTGGATCTGCTTCAAGCCTGGCAGCGGCTGGATGGAGAAGAAATCGGGGGCCAATTCTTCGGCGGCGTGGAGAAATTCGCGTAACTTACCCGCGTTCGTGGTGGCGCAATACAGAGTGAGCAAGCTAGACTCCGGCGAGTACTTTCTTTTGCATCTCGACGATCTCGGCAACGCCTTTGCGCGCGAGCGACACGAGTTGCGCCATCTGTGCATCGTCGAAGGAGTTGCGTTCCGCGGTGGCCTGAAACTCGACGAAGTTGCCGGCTCCGGTGAGCACGATGTTGGCGTCTACTTCGGCCTTTGCATCCTCCTCGTAGCACAGATCGAGCATGGGGACGCCGTCGACAATCCCAACGCTGATCGCGGCCACATGGTCGCGGATGGGATTCGTTTTGATCTGCTGGAAGTTCACCAACTGGCGGATCGCCATGGCGAGGGCGAGAAAAGCTCCGTTGATGGATGCCGTGCGCGTGCCGCCATCGGCCTGAAGAACGTCGCAATCGACGATCAAAGAACGCTCGCCAAGGGCCTCCAGATCGACCACCGCCCGGAGGGACCGGCCGATCAGCCTTTGAATCTCGAGCGTGCGGCCCGATTGCCGGCCTTTGTTCACCTCACGTGGCGTGCGCGTGGCCGTCGATCGAGGCAGCATGGAATACTCCGCGGTCACCCAGCCCTTGCCGGTATTGCGCAGGAAGGAAGGGACGGTCTCTTCGACGGTTGCCGCGCAGAGCACACGCGTATTGCCGAAACTGATAAGCGCGGAACCTTCCGCGGTCAATAGATATCCAGGCTCGATGTGGACCGGGCGAAGCTGGTCGGGCAGGCGTTGGTCGATTCTCATTTACTTCACGCTGGAACTAAGTGCGGCGTAGAACAACATGGAAAGCAGTGCGATCCCGGAAACGATGAGGATGGCGCAGGGGATCGCTCCGGGTTTGGGCTGCTCCGCGCGCGGCCCTTTCCGGACGGGCTTGAACTTACTCATAAAGGTTCATCGTAGCAGGAGCACCCCTGGCGGGGTGGTTCTCGTTTTACCATGAAATAGCAATGATCACGCGCCGCCTCTGGTGGATCGCACTGCTGCCGCTGGCGGCTTGCGAAAATCCCAACGAACGAATCGAGATTCTGCCGATGAGGCTTGGTGCATGGCGCCGCACGTCGGTGGAGAACATGCCTCCGGAGGAGCACTCCCAGGAGTTGAAGCAGCGCGGCATCAAACAGGCGCGGCGCGGCAACTACGAAGCCAACGGCGTGCGCCTGACGGCATCGGTGTATGAATACGGCAGCCAGGCCGTGGCCTTCGAGATGGTGCAGAAATGGCGTCCCGAGCCCGGGAAAATGGCGTTCCATCAAGGGCCTTATTTCGTGATTCTGTCCGGAGGCGCCCCGGAGGACAACAAAGTGCGGAACGAATTCGCGGCCGCTCTGGAGGCTTCGCTGAAGAAGTGAACCCGAGCGCCCCACGATGGACCGCCGCGGACGCATTCTTCGAGACTGCGCTGCTCGGCCTGCTCGGCAGCGGCTATCTGGCGGTGGTGGGATCGGGTTATCTGGATACTCCCACCGCCTTCGTCACGGCGTTGGGGTTGCTGGCAAGAGCGCTGTTCGTGCTCGGCTGGTTGCGATTCGATTTTTCCGCGCAGGCGGTCAACTGGCTGACGCTCGCCTATGTCGCGTTTTACCCCGTGGATTACTTCTACGTTTCGCGCGACTTCCTGACGGCGACCGTGCATCTGGTGTTCTTTCTCGCGGTGGTGAAGATCCTCACGGCAAAGACCGAGCGCGACTATTTCTACGTCAAGGTGATCGCGTTCCTGGAGCTGCTGGCCGCGTCGGTACTGTCCTCGAGCGCCAATTACTTCGTCTTTCTGGCATTGTTCCTGACCTTCGGGGTGGGGACGTTCGCGGCTTCGGAGATGCGCCGATCGGCGGCGAGAACCGATAGCGTGGTGCGTTCCGGACAACGCGGGCTGAACATGCGGCTGCTCGGCCTCACGGTATTCACCGTGGGCGGCATTCTGGTGCTGACCGCGTCCTTGTTCTTCCTGTTGCCGCGAACGGCGCGCGCCGCCTTTCAGCGGCTGGTGCCGCAGCGCTTTCATGTTCCGGGATTCTCCAACGAGGTGACGCTGGGCCAGATCGGCGAATTGAAGTTGCGCAACACCGCCATCCTGCACGCGCGCATTCTCACCGGGAATGCCGTGGCTCCCCACGGGCTGAAATGGCGCGGCGCGGCGTTGACGCAATTCGACGGCAAGCGCTGGTTCAACGAAACGAACTCCACCGAGGTGCTGCGCGTCGAAGGAGGCGTTCTGCGCCTCAGTTCGATTGAGGACACGCTGCGGCGCGCCCGGCGGATCAGCTATGAAGTGGCAATGCAGGAGTCCACATCGGACGCTCTGTTTCTCGCCGGCTCACCGGAAACCATCCAAATCGGGGTGTCGCTGGTGATCCGCACACCGGCCAATACGTTCCGCCTGTTTGGGCCGGCCGACCAACTGCGGTATCGCGTCTACGCTCTGCTCGAAACAGATGGCGATCCGCGTTATCTGGGCGGTTCGCTGAGCGCCGAGGAACGCATGGTGAATCTGCGGCTGCCTCCCCTCGACCGGCGCATCGCCGAGTTGGCCCGGCAGGTCACCGCGGGCTACGAGTCGGAAGCCGACCGCGCCAGGGTGCTCGAAGTCTACCTGCGCAAGACCTACCCGTACACCACTGAACTGCCGCAAGTGGAAACCGCCGATCCGGTGGCCGATTTTCTCTTCCACCGCAAGAAAGGGCACTGCGAATACTTCGCTTCCGCCCATGCCGTGATGCTGCGTTCCATCGGCATTCCGGCACGCGTGGCCACGGGATTTCAAAGCGGGGTCTTCAATCCGCTGAGCGGCTGGTACCTTGTCCGCGCCAGCGACGCGCACAGTTGGGTGGAGGTCTGGCTCAAAGGCAAGGGCTGGACTACTTTCGATCCCACACCGCCCGATCCGAACCCTCCGGGAATGACCCTGTCGATGAAACTCCAGCTCTACGCGGATGCGCTACAGGTCTTCTGGCAGGATTGGGTGCTCAGCTACGACATGGAACGGCAACTGAACCTCGCCGCAAAGGTGGAGCAATCCAGCCGCAACTTCCAACTGCGCTGGTTCGAAGGAGCCGTCAACGATTGGGTCAAGCGGCTTAAGAAGAGCGCCGACTCCGCCAAACAATACGCCTGGCTGGCGGTGTTTGCCGTGGCCTTCCTCACTGCCGCCATCTTCTTCGGGCCGGCATTGTGGAAGCAGGTCCGCACCGCCTTCCGCGTCCAACAAGTGCGCCGCGGGCAAGTAACGGCTTCCGACGCTACGCTGCTCTACGGCAAAATGCTGGACCTGCTGCATCAACGCGGAATCGAGAAACCGGCTTGGGTGACACCGCTCGAGTTCGCCGTCACGGTGAAAGATCCGCGGGCCGCGGCCTTGGTTGGGGAATTCACCGACGTCTATAATTCGTTGCGATACGGGAATGATCGCGCCGCCGCGCCGCGGTTGGTGGCCTTGCTGGACGAAATGCGGCAGACGCTGCTAGCGCGGAGGGGGTAAGTCGCCGGGACCTCGCGGAGGAGCGGTAAAGAGCGGTTCCACCTCATACGACGTCAGCACCCACAGGCTGTAGACACCCACCACCGTTCCGAAAGGAAAGTTGATAAGACCGAAAATCGACAGAATCATCCCCAGATTCCGAGCCCACTCCTGGCACTCCAGCAGTCCTTTCCCCAGCAAGATCTGCGGACCGGCCATCAATATCAGGTAAAGCATGGCGCACGCCGTGACGAAGCCTTCCGTGGTTGTCGTGGAACCTCCCACTCGGGCGTTGATGAGCAGCACTCCGCTGGGTCCCTTGAACAGGATCAGAATCACCACACACACAAAAATCCCGAACACGCCAAGCGCGATGTTCAGGTATCCGATCCTCCGCAGATGTGCTTCCATGGGGAACTTGTGCGTTCGCTTCTATTGTAACGGTGCACGAGGCGGATGCGTGTTCCCATCCGCAATCCGCCTCGCGTCCTCCGATCCTCCTCCAATGACCATCCGCTCTCCGGCGGCTTGTGGGTGCTCCTCGCTAAGATGAGTGAACGGAATCTTGTTGAGAACGGCTGGGTGCTTGTTTTCTGTTCTCTTGTTTTCCCGAACCGCCTACATCATGGAACGTGCGGATGCCGGGCAAATCCCATCACGGCGCGAAAATTTTTCCGCCCCGTTTTCGGGTTAGGGCATACCATTCATAGAACAGTACGAGGAATACCGGCGCGTAGATGAACCACCGCAATGGACTCACTCCGTTCCACTGCCCGAGAATCTCCCAAGCGGGAAGCACCCGATAGGCCAGCGGCACAAGCGCGGACCACAGCAGCAGCGCCAGGGAAGGATGCGCGGGAAGCAAGGCGAGCATCCAGGTGAGGTACCAGGGATGATTATTCGAGGCGACCAGCAGCAGAACAGTGGTGACGGTGAGAGCAGCCCGCGAGGCCGGCCACCGCCGGACGGTGACCCATAGCACCGCTACGCCAACCATCGCCGCCGCGCTGTACTTGGCGAGATAGGCATCGCCGGTAAGCCACAATAGACCGCCATAGATGCTGTCGTTGTTGCGCCACCCGCCGAGAAAACCGGTGGCGAAAGGGCCGTTGCGAATGAGTCCTGTTCCGAACGGCGCCAGAAACGCGGCGCAGACGGCCGCCGCCAGAAGCGCGTACTTCCAGCGGGCCAGATTGCGGCCCACGTAGACCGGGAGGAGCGCCACCGGCCAGATCTTGGCGGAAATCGCCAATCCCAGCCACATGAACGCGCCGCCCCATCTCTCGCGCTCGGCGGCAATGAGGGAGAGCACGAGCGGCAACAGCATCAGGGAATCGTTGTGTCCGTTCACCCAGAACTCGAAGACCGGTAGCGGGCTCCAGGCGTACAGCAGCGCACGCTGTTTTCGCCACGCCCACAGCGCCGCCAGCAGAGCCAGATCGAAAGCCACGGCGGGCAGCTTCAGCCAGAACACTTCGCGGTACGGATCGCCGCCGCCAAGTGGACGAATCGCCTGGTAGGCAAAGCGGTAGACAAGCTCCGTGAAGGGTCCGTAGACGGCCTTGAAGTCCGGGCCGCTCAGCCGCGAATACGTGGCATCGCGCAGGTGCAGGACAACGGGATCGCTGGGCGCCACCTCATAGGGACTGCCTCCCTCCAATTGCAGCCGCGCTTCCCACCGGTACCGCAGCACATCGTCGGTGAAGGCCGGTGGCAGCCCGCACACCGTCAGCCGGAAGAGGATGGCGAACGCCACCATCCAAAAGCCTAAGCTGTTCCCCTGAAAAGGCTTTTCAGATTGAGATTCCTTCAGAATGAGGCCGCAGGAAATGAGGTATACTGCGGAAGTCACAACTAGAATCGCGATGACCGATACGATGTGCCTGTCGAGTGGCGTCCTGGTGTTCAGCAACGCCAACCCGGTCCACTCGATGAGTGCGGGAATGACGAACCGGATGGGTACTCTGCTCATGCGGACTCCCCGCTGATCGGGAGCGAATCTCCATGGTACCAGCCAATCTCCCCTTTGCCCTCTTAACCACAGCGACGACGCTCAGCCGCTTGCAGCGGGAATTGCTCGACGACACGTTCGCCGGCATCCACACGCTCGGTTGGTTCGACTATGCGTTGCTGATCCCTTACTTCACTGTTCTCATCGTCTTATCGATTTACGGGCTGCACCGGTATGCGGTGATCCGTGAGTATTTCCAGCACCGCCATGTGCTGAATCAGCCCCCCGCAAAGGAATGGCAGGAGCTGCCGCGCGTGACCATTCAGCTACCGCTGTTCAACGAGCGGTACGTCGTGGAGCGGTTGATCGAAGCCGTGACGAAGATGGACTACCCGCGGGAGTTGCTGGAGATCCAAGTGCTAGACGATTCCACCGACGAGACGCATCCGTTCACGGAGCGCCTGGTGAACGAGTACGCAGCCATGGGGCACCCCATCGTCTACATCCACCGCACCAACCGGCATGGCTTCAAAGCCGGCGCGCTACAGGAAGGCATGTACAAGGCGAAGGGCGAATTCTTCGCCATCTTCGATGCCGACTTCATTCCTCCCACCGATTTCCTGCGGCGGACCATTCACTACTTCACCGATCCCAAGGTGGGGATGGTGCAAACGCGCTGGACTTATTTGAACCGGGATTACAACCTGCTCACCGAAGTGCAGGCGATGCTGCTGGACGGGCATTTCGTGCTGGAGCACGGGGCGCGGTTCGGCGCCGGCAAGTATTTCAACTTCAACGGCACGGCCGGTATCCTGCGCCGCCAGATGATAGAAGATGCCGGCGGATGGGAGCACGATACACTCACCGAGGACAGCGACCTCAGCTACCGGGCGCAGTTGAAGGGCTGGCGGTTCCACTACGTGCCGTCGGTGGAATGCCCCAGCGAATTGCCCGTCGATACGCACGCCTTCCAGGTGCAGCAATCGCGCTGGGCGAAGGGCCTCATGCAGGTGTGCATGAAGTTGATCCACCGCATTCTGAAGGCCGATATTCCGTTCAAGGTCAAGGCTGAGGCCTTTTGCCATCTCACTCCGAACATTTCTTATCCGCTGATGATCGTGGTAAGCGCCCTCATGCTTCCGGTGATGATCGTGCGCTTCTACATCGGCTGGTGGGAGATGCTGTTCATCGACCTGCCGCTGGTGATTGCCTCGTTCTGGTCGGTATCGGCGTTCTACGTGATTGCGCAACGTGAGCTGTATCCGCGCACTTGGTGGAAGTCGTTCTTCTTCCTTCCTGCCCTGATGAGCGCCGGCATCGCGCTGACGTTGATCAACACCAAGGCCGTGGCGGAGGCGCTGTTGCGCATTCAATCGAGCTTCGTGCGCACCGCCAAGTTCGGGATCGGGGAGAAGAAAGCGGTAGTGGAGAAGAAGAAGTACCGCTCCCGCAGCGGCTGGCTGCCGTACCTGGAGTTGGCCTTCGGCACGTATTTCCTGGGCATGGTGGCGTATGCCATCGACACCTTGAATCTGCTTGCCGTGCCCATTCTCATGCTGTTCGTCGGCGGCTATTATTGGGCCGGCGTCTCCACGCTCTGGCAGGAGTATCAGGACCGCATGCGCTGGCAGGAAGCACAGCGGATGGAGACCGAGTCCGCGCGCTGAGATCAGGCGCGTGTCATTTCCGGTCCGGACTCGGCGGGGCGAAATTGCAAGTCCATCAGGATCGGACCTCCTCCTCGGCGATCGCCGCAAAGTGCGCAGCCCCTTCGAAAACGTGCTCCACGTGGGAAGCCCGCACGCGCTCCGTAAATCCGAGTTTCCGAAATATATGCTGTGATCGGCGATTGGTGGCTTCGGTGACCGCGGATTGAAAACCTCTCTCCATCGCGTTCGCCAAACATCGTTGCACCAGGTGCTAAGCGATTCCTTGTCCCCCGAATCTCCAGTCCACACCGAGCAGAAAGAGATGCAGTGCGTAGCCCGGACGCGGGCTGAACTGGCTGCGATAGGCGGCATGCAGACCGCCGAGGATTTCGAAAATCGGGAGAAACTTCGGGCTGATTCGATCCAGGCCGACAGGCATCGCAGACGCCGCATCTTCCGTCAACAGGGCCCCTACCAGTTCTCCTGTCTGCTCTGATCTGGCCAGGACGGTTAGCCGCTCAGACTGCCGCCTTCTTACACCACAGTTGGACGAAATCCTCGAATTCCGCCGGCGTAAGCCCCACCGCCACGGCTGGCGGATCGTACCTGGCGAACACATGGCCCAGCAACCGGACCATCTCCTGCTCGTTGGATGCGGAATATAGGCTGTATTGAATCGAGCAAGACATTGAGCTTCAGGGTGTAAACGTCATGTTACTCCACTACCAGCCCATCTGCCGCATCCGTTCCTGAATGATGCCTGCATAGCGGTCCATCCGCGCCGGACGCCAGCGTAATGGCGACGGCAGCACCGCGGCCAGGCGCGACGCCTGCTCCCGACTCACTTGCGCCGCGCTCACGCCGTAGTGATACCGTGCTGCCTCCTCCGCGCCAAACACTCCGGGGCCCCATTCGGCGATGTTCAGGTACAGCTCCAGGATGCGGTCCTTCGAGAGCACCGTCTCCGCCACCGGCACCAGCGCTGCTTCGGCCCCTTTGCGGAGGAATGACCCGCGTGTGGTAAAGAACAAATTCTTCACCGTTTGTTGCGTGATGGTGGAGGCTCCGCGCAGGCGGCCCTTCTCCAATTCTTCCTCCAGCACCTGTTGGATCTGCTGCCAGTCGAAGCCGCGGTGCGAATAGAAACGCCCGTCCTCGGCGGCGATCACCGCATGCCGCAGGTGCGGCGAAATCCGTTGCAGTGGAACGAAGCGGTAGCGCTTCTGGTATTTCCGGCTGCTGCTCCACGATTCCACGCGCCGCTGGATCTGCACCGAGGTGGTGAACGGATCCACCCAGCGCAGCATCAGCAGCAGGAATCCGAAGAACAGATAAAACGCCGCGGCAGCGAGCAGCGCCCAGCGCACCAACCGCCGCCCCCAGCCGCGTTTCTTTCCTATCCGTTTCACCGCCGTCCCGAGCGTCCGGGTATGCCCCACACCGCTTCCACCACGCCATCGCGCACGACGCACATCTCATCGTGCAGGCAGACAGTGCTGTCGGTGTAGCCGGGCACGAACTCGACGAGATCGCCGACGCGCAGGCTCTCATTCGGCTCGGCGAGTTCGATGTTGCCATGTTCGGCGGAAAGCACGAGGCTCTTCACCTCCCCCAAGCCCAGCGGCCGCGGATAGCCATGGCAGTAGCTCATGGTTTTGAATCCGCCATCCACCAGCACGCGTGTGGGGGAGGGGCGGCTCACCACACGAGTCAGGATGGTGAGGGCGAACTCGTGCTCCAGCCCCCATTTCTGGTAGCTGAGATCGGAGAACACGCCGCCACCTGCCTGTATTTCCGTCAGTCCGGCCACCGGCGCGGACACGAGGAACGTTCCGCTGCCCGCCGCGCTGACCACTTCCGCGCGCAAGCCTTCTTTACGAAACCGCTCCGCGGTAGCTACCAACGCCTGCATCGCGGAATGCGCCTGCCGCTTCTTCTCTTCCGGATCGTACTGCAAAATGTGGCCTTCCCACCCCATCAGCCCAAGCAATTCCACGCCAGGCGTGCGCGTTGCAACAATGCCTAAGTCCACGGCCGGGGATCCAGGCACAACGCCGCAGCGGCCCATGCCGACATCGAGTTCCAGAATCACGGGAATGGTGACCTGTTCCGCCAAAGCCGCGCGGGAAAGGATCTCGAGATGCGCCGCGCTGTCGGTGGCCGAAATCACCGTCGCCTGCCGCTGCAACCGGGCCAGCCGCCGCGCCTTGCGGTCGCCGGCGATCTGATTGGCCAGCAGGATCTGTGTCACTCCCGCATCCACCATCGCTTCGGCTTCGTACACCGTGGCGCAAGTGACCCCGATGGCGCCCGCCCTCACCGCATGCTGCGCCAGCTCCACGGCCTTCTGCCCCTTCATGTGCGGCCGCCATTTCAACCCGCACTTGCCGATGATGAAAGAAGCCATCCGCTCCACGTTGCGCCGATACGCAGCTATGTCCAGACACAACGCCGGAGTCTCCAACTCCGTTCTCGGAAGACCGATGGATTCTGAGTTCGCACTGGTTGCAGGCATATGGGAAAACCGTCATGCTAGCAGATTGTGCGACATGCCCTGATTCTCCTGCTTGCTTCCGCCGCCTGTGCGCGCGAACCGAACCTGATCGTCATCTACGCCGATGACCAGGGTTGGGGCGACCTGTCGAGCTACGGCAACCCCTACATTCGCACGCCGCGCATTGACCGCATGGCGGCCGAGGGCATCCGCTTCACGGATTTTTATGCCCAACCGTTCTGCGGCCCGTCGCGCGCGGCGCTGATGACCGGCACCTATCCGCCGCGCAACAGCATGATGTTCAACCATCTGCCTCGTGCAAAGACAGGCATCCATGCCAACGAAGTCACGCTCGCCGAATTGCTGAAGACCAAAGGCTACGCCACGATGATCGTCGGCAAATGGCACTTGGGCGATGCGCCGCCGTTCCTTCCCACAAAACATGGTTTCGACAAATGGTTTGGGCTGCCGTATTCGAATGACATGTGGCCGTTCCATCCGAAGATCGAAAAGCATGAACACGAAGACCCGCGGCTCACGGAGATTCGCAAGCGCGCGGAGATGACCGGCTATCAGGGACAGGGCGACATCTATCCCCGCACGTGGTTTCCGGATCTTCCCTTGATGCGCAACGACGACGTCGTGGAACTGAACCCCGACCAGACGGAGCTCACGAAACGCTACAACAAAGAGGCGCTCGAGTTCATCAGCGCTAACCGCGCCAGGCCCTTCTTCCTGTATCTCGCGCACAGCATGCCGCATGTGCCGCTGCATCCTTCGAAGGAATTCGCCGGCCGCTCGCTGCGTGGCAAGTACGGCGATGTGATCGAGGAGATCGATGCCGGCGTGGGCCGCTTGCTCGATCACGTGAAGAGCCTCGGACTCGATCGGCACACACTGATTGTGTTCACTTCCGACAATGGTCCGTGGCTGCACTACGGCATTGACGCGGGTTCGGCGGGCCCGTTGCGCGATGGCAAGGGCACGTTGTGGGAAGGCGGCGTCCGCGTGCCCGCGGTGTTCCGCTGGCCGGGGCGTATCGCCGCCGGGCGCGTCACCAGCGAGATCGCGGCCAATATCGACATCTACGCCACCTTCGCTTCGCTTGCCGGCGCGGCGCTGCCTGAAGACCGCACGCTCGATTCTCTGAATCTCTGGCCGTTCCTGTCGGGGCAGGCGGCCAAGTCGCCGCGCGAGGTTTTCTATTACTACTCGGGCGAAGTGTTCTACAAGGCGCAAGACGGGCGTCCGAAGCACTCTTCGAAATTGGAAGCCGTGCGCGAAAAGCGGTGGAAGCTGTGGCTGACAACCGGCGCGCTGTACGATCTTCAGCAGGATATCGGCGAAAAGCGCGATGTGGCGCGCTTCCATCCAGAGGTCGCCGCGCGGCTGCGCAAGATGGCCGAAGCCTTCGATGCTTCCCTGCAAAAGAACGTGCGCCCGCTCGGGGAGTTGCCGCAGTAGTTATGCATCGTCCGGCCGGCGGTGGCGCCCGGGAAGATCGGCCGGCGTATCGTGCACACGTTCGCGGAAACCGCCGCCCATCGCGCTGCCGAGCGATACGCTCGATGCTCCGTACTTGCCGCGGATCTTGTCCACGGCGCCCAGGGCATTCTTCCACCGCTCGTGTTTCTCGCCTTCGAGCAGACTGATCTGCCCTTCTTCATGCTGGAGGTTCGACGCATTCACCCCGAGCAACCGTACAGCCTTGCGCGTCCAGTTGCCGTGAAACAGCCGGCGCGTCTGCTCCACTAGATCGATGTCCAACTGCGTGGCATGATCCAGCGTCACGGCCCGCGTGAACGTGGAAAAATCGGAGTAGCGCAGCTTCAGTTGCACCGTGCGCGCATAGAGCTTGTGCTCGCGCAAACGGCTGCCCACCATTTCGCACAGCTTGGCCAGCGTCGCTTCCATCAACGCCACATCGCGCGTGTCTTCATGGAAGGTGGTCTCGTGGCTGATCGACTTCGGCTCTTCATGATCGCCGATGTCGCCGTCAAACCAGCCACCGGCATCGAGGCCACGGGATTTGCCCGCCAGCGCCAGTCCCCACTTTCCGAAACGGTGCCCCAGGAAGGCTTCGTCGAGCTTCGCCAGATCGCCGATCTTGCGGATGCCGCAATCGTGGAGCGCCTTCTCCGTCACCTTGCCGACGCCCGGAATCTTGCGCACATCGAGCGGCGCCAAGAAACGCGCCTCCTGGCCCGGCATGATGCATAGCACGCCGTTCGGCTTCGCCAGATCGGAGCAGATCTTCGCCACCAGCCGGCTAGTGGCCACACCGATGGAGCAGTTCAGCCGCGTGCGCTCCCGGATCGCCTCATGCAGCTTGTGCGCGGCCAGCAACGGCGGGCCGTGCAACCGCTCCGACCCGGTCAGATCGAGATAGGCTTCGTCGATGGATGCCATCTCCACCTGCGGCGAGAACGACCGCAGCACGCGAAACACCTGCTCGGAGCATTCCTTGTAGCGCTTGGGATGCCCTTCCACAAAGATGGCCTGCGGACATAGCTTGTAGGCGGTGCGCAGGGGCATGGCGGAATGCACTCCGAACTTGCGCGCCGCATAGGAGGCCGCCGAAACCACGCCCCGCTGGTTCGGTTGCCCGCCGACAACCACGGGCTTTCCTTTCAGCTCCGGATTGTACAGCTCTTCCACTGACACGAAGAATGCGTCCATGTCGAGGTGGAAGATGGTCTTCATAACCTGCGTTGCGCGGCCAGCACGCGCGGAATCCCCGCCAGATCGGCCACGTCCTCCACATTATGCCAACCCTCGTCGAACATCGCTTTCACCACGTCCAGCGAGCGCCAGCCGAGTTCCACGATCAGCCAACCGCCGGGACGCAGCACACGCGCTGCTTCCGGAATCAGCCGCTGGTAGATTTCGTTGCCCGTCGGCCCGCCATAGAGCGCAACCGCCGGTTCATGTTCGCGGATCTCGCGCTGCAAGTTCGCTTCATCGCCCTCCGGGACGTAGGGAGGATTCGATGCCACCAGATCCATCGAGCGCGACGCGAAAGCACTCAGCAGGTCGGAGGCCACGAACTGCACCTCGGCCCGATTGGCCAGCGCGTTGCGCCGCGCCACCTGTAGTGCATCGAAGGAAATATCGCATGCCGATACCTTGGCCGCCGGCATTTCGAGCGCCAGCGTTACGGCGATCGCGCCGGATCCGGTGCCGGCATCCACAATCCGCCGCGCACCGCTCGCCAGCCGCAGCGCCGTCTCCACCACGTGCTCGGTTTCCGGACGCGGAATCAGCACTGCCGGCGAAACAAAGAACGGCCGCCCGTAGAATTCCTGCTGCTTGGTAATGTACTGCGTCGGCTTCCCGTTGATCCGCTCATGCAGATAGCGCCCGTAATGAATCCAGGCAAGCTCCGTCAACTCCTCTTCCGGATGCGCGTAGAAATATTCGCGGCGCACGTTCATGGCGTGCCCCAGCAGCACTTCCGCCGTCAGCCTCGCCGCCGGCACACCCGCCTCCTCCAGGATCTTCGTTCCCTGGCCTAGCGCGGTGTGCAGCGTCATCTAATTGACGGTGTTGCTCTGCTGCTTCATCTTCTCCGCCTGATAGAAGGAGATGAGCGCGTCGGTGATCGGCTGTAGCCGTCCATCCATGACCAGATCGAGCTGATGCAACGTGAGCCCGATGCGATGATCGGTGACGCGATTCTGCGGGAAGTTGTAGGTGCGGATCTTTTCGCTGCGGTCGCCGGTGCCCACCATGGTCTTCCGCTCGGCTCCGATCTTTTCCTGCTGCTTCTCCAATTCCAATTCATACAGGCGGGACCGCAGCACGCGCTCGGCCTTGGCGCGGTTCTTGATCTGCGACTTCTCGTCCTGGCAGGAAACCACCAAGCCCGTCGGCAGATGCGTGATGCGAACCGCGGAATAGGTGGTGTTCACGCTCTGCCCGCCCGGTCCCGACGAACAAAACGTGTCGATGCGGATATCCTTCGGGTCGATCTTGATTTCCACGTCGTCGGCTTCCGGGAGTACGGCCACGGTGACGGCCGAGGTATGCACCCGCCCTTGGGTCTCCGTCGCCGGAACGCGCTGCACGCGGTGCACGCCGGATTCATACTTGAGCTTGCTGTACACCTTATCGCCGCTGATCAGCGCGATGACTTCCTTCAATCCCCCCACCGCGGATTCGCTGGTGTGCGTCACCTCCACCTTCCAGTTGAGCGTTTCCGCATAGCGAGTGTACATGCGGAAGATCTCCGCGGCAAAGAGCGTGGCCTCGTCGCCGCCCGTGCCCGCGCGCACCTCCAGCACCACGTTCTTATCGTCGTTGGGATCTTTCGGCAGCAGCAGGATCTTCAGCTCGTCTTCGATCTTTGCCAGCGCCGGTTCCAGCCGCGCCACGTCCTCCGTTGCCATCGTCCGCAGTTCTTCATCGGCTTCCTGAAGCATTTCCCGCGCGCCTTCGAGATCGCTCTGCACCTTCTTCCATTCGCGGTACTTGGCCACGATCTCTTCCAGGTCGCGATGCGCCTTGGCGGTCTTGCGGTAGGAGTCGGGGTCGCCGATGACGCCGGGGTCCGCCATCTGCTCCGTGAGCATGACGAAACGCGATTCGAGTTCTTCCAGTTTTTCTCTATATTGCATGGCGCGTGTTTGAGGTCCGTTAAGCGATCACCAACTGGCCGCCCTGTTGCTTTTCGAGCGCCATGGCGCCTTCCAGCGCATGGATCGCCACCGCGGTCTGGTCATCCGCCGGAGGTTGTGTGGTGATTTTCTGAAGCCACAGGCCCGGCGCCGTAAGCATGGCCAGCGTGCTGCCGCGTTTCTTGGCGGCGTAGCGGATCATCTCGTAGCTCAGTCCGGCGATCACCGGCAGCAGCACGATGCGCGACAGGAATTTCTCCACGAATCCATCGAAGGGCAACACCGTGTACACCGCCATCGAGATCATCATCACCACCAGCAGGAAGCTGGTGCCGCACCGCGGATGCAGCGTAGTGAATTTCTGGGCGTTTTCGACAGTCACCGGCGTGCCCGACTCGAAGTTGTACACCACCTTGTGTTCCGCCCCGTGGTATTCGAACACGCGGTGGATGTCCTTCCACCGTGAGATCAGATACAAGAACGCAAGAAAAATGGCGATGCGGATGACGCCGTCCACCAGATTGAACAGCACGCGGTTGTGGACCACCGGCGCGGCTTTTTCGATCTGCGCGGTGAGGAATAGCGGCACGAACTTGTACAGGAAGATGAAGAAAGCGAACGAGAACACCAGGTTCAGGGTCATCGCCCACGACGAGATTTCCTCCTTCTTGGCGTTCGGATCGCCCTCGTCCAAAGCGGCGTTGGCGGAAAACTTGAGCGCCTTCACCCCCAGCCACATGGCTTGCCCGAGCGTGCCCACGCCGCGGAACAGCGGGTACTTGAAGATGGGATACTTTTCCGACACCTTGTGCAGCGGCGCTTCTTCCGTCACCAGCGTTCCGTCCGCCTTGCGCACGGCGACACAATAGCTGTGCGGCGCGCGCATCATGACGCCCTCCATCACGGCCTGGCCGCCGACGAGGGTTTCTTCGCCGCTTTCCAAGACGGGAAGCAACTGCACATGCGCCGCCATACGGAAGAACTGTTTGAGAGAAAAGGGCATACTACGGATTCATCCCAATTATACCAGTGGCTTGGGACGCGGTTGAGAATCCCTATACTGGAAGAGGGCATGTCAAGCATCGCGAAGGCGCAGAGCGCGCGTCAATTCTTCGGACCTCGCGGCGCGCTTTCCCGCTGGCATCCCCAATACGAGTTCCGCCGAGGACAACTGGAAATGGCGGAAGCCGTCGAAGCGGCGCTGCTCGAAAAACGCCACCTCATTGTCGAAGCAGGCACGGGCACCGGCAAGACCTTGGCCTACCTTGTTCCCGCCATCCTTTCCGGACGCCGCGTTATCGTCTCCACCGGCACCAAGAACCTCCAGGAACAGCTCTTCTACAAAGACATCCCGTTTCTCCAGCAGCACTTCGCGCAGCCGCTCAAAGTCTGCTACATGAAGGGGCGCGGCAACTACCTCTGCCGCGAAAAACTCTACGCCGCCGAGAACGAACCCATCCTCGACGGCCTGGAAGAGATCAACGACTTTCGCATCATCCGCGATTGGGAAAAAACCACCGAAACCGGCGACCGCGCCGAGATCAAGCAGCTTCCCGAAAAGAGTACCGCCTGGGCCAAACTCGATGCCCGCCGCGAACTCTGCTCCGGCCAGAAATGCCCGCAATTCGACCGCTGTTTCCTCACCAAAATGCACATGAAGGCGCACGAGAGCGACATCATCATCGTGAACCACCATCTCCTGTTCGCCGATCTCTCCGTGCGCGAGGAAGAATACGGCGGCATCCTGCCCGACTACAACGCCGTCATCTTCGATGAAGCGCACGAAGTGGAAGATGTGGCCGGCGCCTACTTCGGCATTAGCATCAGCAACTATCAGTTCCAGGAACTCGTGCGCGACACCATGGCTCTCGGCCGCCGCAAGGATTTCGCCACCGCCGAGCTCGACCGCGTCCTCATCGGCATGCAGGACGCCGCGGAACGTTTCTTCTGGCTCTTCGGCGAAACGGAAGGCCGCAGCGGATTCAACCGCCACGCTTCCTTCCTCCGGCAGTACGCCGAACAGTACCGCGATGTCCTCACCGGACTCGAACTCACCTGGACGCATCTGGAGTTGGTGAAAGGCGCGCAAGATGAGGTGTTTCCGCTTCGCCGCCGGGCCCGCGAAATGCATGAAAGCCTCCGCCTCTGGATGGAAAGCGGCGATGCCAGATTCGTCTATTGGGTGGAGCGCCGCGGCCGCGGCTGCTTCCTGCAAGCCACCCCCATCGATGTTTCCTCGGTGCTGGCCGAAAAGTTGTTCGACCGCGTCGATACGGTGATTCTCACCTCCGCCACCTTGGCCGTCGCCGGCAACTTCGACTTTCTGCAAAGCCGCCTCGGCGTGCCGCACGCCCGCACCCTCACCGTCAGCAGCCAGTTCGAATACGGCAAACAGGCGCTGCTCTACGTGCCGCAGGATCTCCCCGATCCGCGCAGTCCCGCCTTCCTCCCTGCCTCCTGCGAAGAGATCCTCCGCCTGCTGCGCCTCACAAAGGGGCGTGCCTTCGTGCTCTTCACCAGCTATCAGCAAATGCGCGCCACGCATGAGCGCATCGCCGCCGCCATCGATTACCCCACCTTCCTACAGGGCACGGCGCCACGCCACGCCATCCTCGAAGATTTTCGCGCCACGCCCAATGCCGTCCTCTTTGCCACTTCGTCTTTCTGGCAGGGCGTCGACGTGCCGGGCGAACAGTTGAGCTGCGTTATCATAGATAGGTTGCCGTTCGCGGTGCCCAGCGATCCGGTGGTGGAAGCCCGCATTCGCATGATTCGCGAGGGCGGCGGAAACCCCTTCTACGATTACCAGATTCCGCAGGCGGCAATTGCGTTGAAACAGGGATTCGGGCGGCTCATCCGCACCCGGTCCGACCGCGGTATCCTGGCGTTGCTCGACAACCGCATCACCCGGCAGCGCTACGGGCAGGTCTTCTTCGATAGTCTCCCCGACTACCGATTCACTATGAACTGGAACGAGGTAGAAAGCTTTTTCGATGTTTGAAGTCTCAGTGGAAGAAAAGTTCGCCGCCGGACATGCCTTGCGCAACTACAAAGGCAAGTGTGAAAACGTGCACGGGCACAACTACAAAGTGAGAGTGATTCTCCGCGGCCCGGAATTGGACGACATCGGACTCCTGGTGGACTTCGCCGACATGAAACGCGTGCTGCGCAAGGCGATCGCCTACCTCGATCACCAGTTCATCAACGACTTGCCTCCGTTCGACAAGATCAACCCGTCGGCCGAAAACATGGCAAAGTTTTTCTGTGAGGAGATGCAGAAGGGCTTGGATGAGGGAATGGGCAAGGTGCCCGTCGCCATTCACGCCGTGAAAGTGTGGGAGACGGACACCGCCGTTGCTACTTACCGGCCGAAGTGAGCGGCATTCGTCTGCGCGTAGCTGGCCCACTTCTCCGGCAGATCGTCCAGAGCGAAAATCGCGGAAACCGGGCATACGGGTACGCACGCGCCGCAGTCGATACACTCCTGCGGATCAATGTAAAGCTGGTTGGAAGCCTCGTAGCCTTCCTCGTCCTTCTTGGGATGGATGCAATCCACCGGGCAAGCGTCCACACAAGCGGTGTCTTTGGTGCCGATGCAGGGTTCAGCGATAACGTAAGCCATAGAATGAAACCTATAGCACAGCGCAAACGCCAAACTCAACTGAGAAGTCCACTTTCCCTCCCGCCGCCGGACTCGAGCGGGCGTGCTATCCTCCTACGGTTAGACAATGTTCCAGATCGAGTATGAACGCGTTGCGCCGGCCATGGCGGTCATCCACGTCCGCGGCCGCCTGATGTTGGGCGCCGAAAGCCATCAGGTGGAGCAGACCGTCGCCCGCCTCCTCGCCGATGGCGTGCGCGATTTCGTCTTCAACCTCGACGGCCTCACTCACATCGACTCCACCGGCATTGGACGCTTCATCGCCAGCTACAACCTCATCCTCCAGGTGGACGGCGCAACCCTCCGCATGGCCGGAGCAACCGGCGCCGTACGCGCCGCCTTCCGCGTCACCAAGCTCGACACCGTGTTCCCCTTCTTCTCCGACGTCGAAGCGGCACGCGCCGCCCGAAAGTAATCCCTCTCCCCGCCGATGAGCCTATTGACGCGCTTCCGCGGCTGTGTTATTTTTCTAGCATGTGCTGGAAAACTAGCACATAGGCAGCAAGGAGATCCGATGGCACAGGCCGCACTCAGCCGGCGCGAACGGCAGATCATGGACATCCTCTACCAGCGTGGAAAGGCTTCCGCCGCCGAAGTCCGCGCCGCCATGGACGACGCACCCAGCTACTCCGCCGTGCGCGCCATGCTGCGCACGCTCGAGGAAAAGGGGCACATCCACCACGAAATGGATCGCCTGAGGTACGTCTACATTCCCACGCTCGGCAAAGAGAAAGCCAAGCGCTCGGCGGTAAAGCACCTGCTGCGGACATTCTTCGGCGACTCCCCCGAACAGATCGTCGCGGCCCTGCTCGATGTCTCCGCCAAGAAGCTGACTCCGGAAGAGCTCGACCGCATGTCGGAAATGATTGAGCGAGCCAGGAAGGAGGGTAAGTAGCATGCTACTCCCCAGCGCACCCGTCATCGCCGCATGGGGCGGCATCGCCCTCAAGAGCATCCTCGTGCTGGCCTTGGCCTGCATGGTGGCATTGCTCATGCGCAAGGCATCGGCGGCGCGCAGGCATCTGGTTTGGACGGCGTCGTCCGCCGCTCTGGTTGCTCTCCCGCTGCTGGTCACCGCCCTACCGAAGTGGTCCGTTCCGGTGCGCGAAATCGTGCCCGAATCAGGCTTCGTCTTTCGCACGGTCGCCGTTGTCACGGGGACACCGTCTTTCCCTGCCGCCGCGCCGTTGCCGGCTCAGGCGCCGTCGAACGCTTCGTTCCGCTGGGGCGCGTGGCTGTTGGTCGTCTGGGCTGCCGGAGCGGTCCTCGGCGCCTTGCGCATGATGGCAGCGTGGCTACGGATCCGTCAAATGCGCCGCC
Source organism: uncultured Candidatus Solibacter sp. (assembly GCA_964402295.1). GTDB lineage: Bacteria > Acidobacteriota > Terriglobia > Bryobacterales > Bryobacteraceae > CADEFT01. The sequence goes on from CAYOBO010000058.1 coordinate 20,315, forward strand.
ACGCCGTCCCCGCGGATGCCGCCGAAATCGACGCGCTGCGTGCCCTGCTCGGCATCCGCGAACGCGTCACCCTGTTCATCGCCGGCGAGGGGGTTGCGCCCATGGTGTGCGGCATTCTGCAACCTTCGATATTGCTGCCGAAGGAATCGGCTCGATGGAGCGCCGAAAGGCGGCGCATTGTGTTGCTGCATGAGTTGGCCCATGTCGAGCGAGGCGACCTGGCCACACATCTGCTCGCCCGCTGTGCGTTGATTCTGTACTGGTGGAATCCGCTCGCCTGGCTGGCGTGGCGCGAATCCCTGAAAGAGCGCGAGCGTGCTGCCGACGATCTCGTGCTGCGAATGGGAACCGATGCGCCCGGCTATGCCAGTCACCTGCTCGACATTGCTCGCGCCATGCAATCCAGCAGTCCCGCGGCTGTGGCCATGGCAAGAAAATCCGACCTGGAGGATAGAATGATCGCGATTCTGGATGCAAAGATGGACCGCAAGGGCGCCGGAGCGCTACTGGCTGGTGCGGCTGTCGCGGTGGCCGTGTGCATCACCGCCCCACTCGCCTCCTTGCAGGCCCAGCAGGGTCAGGCCGAGGTGCGCGACACTCGCGCGGCAAGCGGACCCTCGCTCCTGGGCCAGGCGCAAACCCTACGCCGCCTCGGCAAGCGCGACGAGGCCGAAGCGGCCTATCGCAAGGCCATCGCGGCTTTCGGCGACAAGCCCGAAGCAATTGAGGCCTACACCACGCTCGGTGTCTTCGCATTGGTCCGCAAAGACCTGGCCGCGGCGGAAGCGTTTTTCCGCAAAGCCCAGTTGCTCGATCCCGCCAAGGCAAGCGCCGCCACCATGTGGATGGCGATGGTTCGCCAGAATGAAAACCGCATCGCCGAAGCCGAGGCCTTGTTCCAATCGGCGCTTGCCGTACAGCCCGCCAACTCACAGGACGCCGCCACCACCATGGAACTCTACGCCGCCATGCTCGAACAGGCCAACCGAAACGATGAGGCCACCGTGATGAAGGACCGCGCCATGGCCATCCGCAAGCAGGTCGAGACCGCCGTCTATGCGCCCGCCCCAAGCGTCGATGCCCAGAAAGTCGGCGGTGACGTGAAGGCGCCTTCGCTGGTGGCCAAGGTGGAGCCCGCCTACACCGACGAAGCCCGCGCTGCCCGCTACCAGGGCACCGTGGTTCTTTCGGTGGAAATTCACCAGGACGGCAAAGCCCACAATATCCGTGTCGTGCGCGGACTCGGGCTTGGGCTGAATGAACAGGCCATGCACGCCGTCTCGCAGTGGCAATTCGTGCCCGGCGCCAAAGGCGGTCAGCCGGTTCCCGTGCGCGCCACCATCGAAGTGAACTTCCGTCTGCTGTAGAGGATCGCGGCGTGACGCGAAGCCTATGCTAAGGTGGGGACGATTCCCCATGCCGACACGCTGTCTCGCCGCACTCCTCTGCTCCCTGTTGCTACTGCCCGGCCAGGGACGCCTGTCACTGACGGTGGACACCATCATGCGCGGGCCGGGATTGTACGGCTACACTCCGCAGGCTGTGCGCTGGTCGGGCGATAGCCAGCGCGTCTACTTCCGATGGAAACGCCACAACCAATCGGTGAACGACGAATACGCCACCTACGTCGTGAACCGCGATGGGACAGGGCTGCGCCAGCTTAGCGAAGAAGAAGCCAAGCAAGCACCGCCACAATCGGGCAACGATACCCTCGATTGGAAACTCTCGGTTTACTCCGATGCCGGCGACCTGTTCCTCTACGACCGGATGGCCGGACGCCGCCACAGGCTGACCCAAACCTCCGACATCGAATCCGACCCCTCGTTCACTCACGATGAAAAGCGGATCGCGTTCGTGCGCGGGAATAATCTCTACGTGCTGTCGCCGCGCGACGGATTCGTCGAACAACTCACCAACATCCGTACCGGCAGTGCTTCTGGCGACGACGAGGAAAAGAAGGGCGCCGACAGTCAGGAGTTCCTCAAGAAGGAAGAACGGGAGCTGCTCGAATACGTCCGCGAGCGGGCGAAGAAAACGGAAGAAGAGCGCGCCAGGCGAAAGAAGGAAAACCCGCGGAAAAGCTTCCGCCTAAGCGCTCGGCAATCCATCCGCTCCATGCACCTCTCCCCGGACGAATCGTTCGTGGCCGCTCTGGTTGCCGAACGGCCCGCATCGAGCAAGGAAACCATTGTCCCCAGCTACGTCACGGAAAATGCCTACACCGCCAACCTCAGCGCGCGCACCAAGGCCGGCGACGAGCAATCGCGCAGCCGCATTCTCTTCCTGGACGTGAAAACGGGCGAATCGAAGTGGCTCGATTCCGGTATAGAGGAAGCGGACAAAGACGGCAAGAAGCGAGAACGCGAAATCCGCTACCGGCAGATGCGCTGGAGCTACGATGGCGCAAAACTCGCTGTCGCGGCGCGATCGGCCGACAATAAAGACGCGTGGCTGTTCGCCGTCGATCCGAAAACCGCCAAGGCGCGCACCATCGTCGCCATGCACGACGATGCCTGGATTGGCGGCCCCGCCGAATCCGCCTTCGGCTGGCTCCCCGACAACGAGCATCTTTATTTCACCTGGGAGCGCGATGGCTGGTCGCATCTGTACACAGTCCCCTACGCCGGCGGCGAACCGAAGCAACTCACTTCGGGCCAGTGGGAAGTCCGTAACGTTGCCCTCACTGCCGATCGCCGCCACTTCCTGCTGACCACCAGCGAGGTCCATCCCGGCGAGGAGCACGCTTACCGGATGAGCATCGAAGGCGGCGCGCGCACCAGGCTCACCGCCATGCCCGGCAGCCACGATGCCAGATTATCCCCCGATGGCACGATGCTCGCCACCGTTTACTCCTACACGAACCGGCCACCCGAGCTGTACTTGCAGGATCTGCGCCGGCCCGCCGCGAAACCCGTCCAGGTCACCGATTCCCCCGCGCCCGATTTCCAAACATATCCCTGGCTCGATGTTCCCATCGTCCAGATCCCCGCCCGCGACGGCGTCTCCGTACCCGCGCGCCTTTACAAAGGTCCGCGGTTCCAACCCGGCGGGCCGCTGGTGGTCTTCGTCCATGGCGCGGGCTACTTGCAAAACGTGCACCGCAAATGGTCGTCCTATGCCCGCGAATTCATGTTTCATCATCTGCTGATGGAGCGCGGCTACCTCGTGCTCGATGTCGACTACCGAGGCTCGGCGGGCTACGGCCGCGATTGGCGCACCGCCATCTATCGCCATATGGGCGGCAAGGATCTCGATGATCAAGTGGATGCCGTGCGTTGGGCCGTGAAGGAACATGGCGTCGATCCCAAGCGCGTCGGCATCTACGGTGGAAGCTACGGCGGCTTCATCACGCTGATGGCGATGTTCACTCAGCCCGGCGTATTCGCCGCCGGAGCCAGTCTCCGCCCGGTCACCGATTGGGCTCACTACAACCATCCCTACACATCGAACATCCTCAATCTGCCGCAAACGGACCCGGAAGCCTACCGGCGATCCTCGCCCATCTATCATGCGCAAGGACTCAAGGGAGCGCTGCTCATCGCGCACGGAATGGTGGATGTGAACGTTCATTTCCAGGACACCGTACGCCTGGTGCAACGCCTCATCGAGCTGCGCAAGGAAAACTGGGAGCTTGCCGTGTATCCCGTCGAGGATCACGCCTTCATCCAGCCCTCCAGTTGGGCCGATGAATACAAGCGCATCCTCAAGCTGTTCGAACAACACCTGCGGCCTTGACACCGGCTGATCCGGCCATTAGCCTCGTAACAACAAGGGGTTTTCTTCGCATGAAGTATCTGCCGGTTTGCTGTGTCGCCGCATTGGCGCTGTCCGCCCAGGCACAGCAGTTGCGGTCGCTCAAGACCGTTCCCGTTCCCAGGCCGGCGGGGCTGGAAAACTACGTTCGGGATCGAACCGCGCTGGTTGTCTTGGGCAAAGCGCTCTTTTGGGATATGCAAACAGGCAGCGACGGCGTGACGGCCTGCGCCACATGCCACTTCCACGCAGGCGCTGACCACCGGGCGCAAAATCAGTTAGTCGATCCGCAAAAGCCGTTTCCCCCGAACCTGATGCTCGACATGGTGTACTTCCCCTTCCGCTGGTTGTCGAACCCCGAAGATCGCGGCTCCGCCGTGCTGCGCGATCTCAGCATGCGCGTCGGATCCATGGGCCTCTACCGGAGGAAGTTCCTCGGCATCCAACCTGGACACGCCGCCGAATTGGGAGAAGAACTGCAAGACCGACCCGAGTTCACCCTCGGCGGGCTCCACCTGCGGCGCGTCACGCAACGCAATTCCCCGTCTGTCATCAACGCGGTTTTCTTCGTCTCCCAATTCTGGGATGGACGCGCCAACCGCGTATTCAACGGGTTCACGCCCACCGGCAGTGCGGCGGATGCGCCCGGCGTTTGGTACGCCACACAAGCAGGCCTGGAGCGGCGCCCCGTGCGGCTCGATCCGGCGAGTCTCGCCTCCCAGGCCGTCGGTCCGATCATGGATCATCTCGAAATGTCCTATGAGGGCCGCACGTGGCCGCATCTGGCGCGAAAGCTCTACAGTCTGCGCCCGCTCGCGCTCCAGCAGGTGGCGCCCGACGATAGCGTGCTTGGCCCGCTTGCCGATGGAAGCGGCCGCGGGCTGCGAGGCGATGTTTCCTATCTCGCCCTCGTGCAACAGGCGTTCCTCCCCGCCCTATGGGAATCGCCGCTTCCCGCGGACGGCGATTTCTCACAGGCCGAAGCCAACTTCTCGTTGTTCTGGGGCCTTGCGCTGCACGCCTACCAATCGACGCTTGTGTCCGACGATTCGCCGTTTGACCGCTTCCAGGAAGGCGACACATCCGCACTCACCGCGCAACAACAGGAAGGGCTGCGTTTATTCCAAACCACCGCGCGCTGCACCACCTGCCACGGCGGCGCGGAGTTCACCGCGGCCAGTTTCACCGCCGGCGGTGGACGGAACAATCGTGCCTTCACCCGCACCGGCGTTCGGCCCGTCGAGGAAGATCCCGGAATCGCCAACGGCAACTTCAAATCCTCGGGACTCCGTAACGTCGAACTCACCGGCCCCTATTTCCACAACGGCGGCCAAGCCACATTGGAGCAGGTGATCGAGTTCTACGAACGCGGCGGCGATTTCGGAACGAACAACGGCGCCATCCGCGCATTCCGCGTCACGCCGGCCCAGAAAGCTTCGCTGGTTGCCTTTCTGAAGTCGCTCACCGATGAGCGTGTGCGCCACGACCGCGCGCCTTTCGATCATCCGGAGCTTTGCGTCCCCATCGGCCATGACGCAGTTCCGTCGGGAGTCGCTTCGTATCCGAACAGCGCGCGCGAACGATGGGCAGCCGTCCCGGCTGTGGGTGCGCAAGGCCACCCATTGCCTCTGGGCACTTTCGAGGATCTGATCGGCGCCACGCCAGGCGCGCCGCGGGCGCACTCGATGCAGGATCGCTGCACGGCGCCGCTTCCCTAACCGGCGCGCTCAGCGATTGACGTCAATCACCACGCGTCCGCGCGTCTGGCCCGCCAGGATCCGCTCTCCCAGCGCCTGGATGTTCGACAGGGGATGTACCTCGGTCATGGCATCCAGCTTGTCCAGCGGCAGGTCTTGGGACAGACGTTGCCAGATGGCGCGCCGTGTCGCGTTCGACGTGCGCACCGAATCGATGCCCAACAGATTCACGCCGCGCAGGATGAACGGAAACACCGTCGTGTTCAGCTTGGATCCACCCGCCAGTCCGCATGCCGCGATGCTCGATCCCGCCGACATGGTGCGAATCAGTCCCGCTAGCGTATCGCCTCCCACGCTGTCCACCGCTCCGGCCCATTTCTCGGATTCCATCGGGCGGTTGCTGGCGGCCGAGAGAACCTCGCGCCCGATGATCTCGCTGGCGCCGAGCGAACGCAGATACTCCGCCGCTTCCGCGCGTCCGCTCGATGCCACCACCGTATATCCCAGTTTGTGCAGAATCGCGATGGCGACACTGCCGACACCGCCTGCCGCGCCCGTCACCGCCACGGGCTTGCCACCCGGCTTGAGGCCGTGCTGCTCCAGAGCCATCACGCTTTGCATCGCCGTGAATCCCGCCGTCCCCACCGCCATCGATTGCCGCAGCGACATGCCCTCGGGTAGCGGCACCACATGCGCCGCCTGCATCCGCGCCATCTGTGCATATCCGCCCCAGATGGTTTCGCTGGTCCCGCATCCGGTAACCACCACTGCTTGTCCCGGCACGAAATCGGGACTCGCCGATTCCACCACGGTCCCCGCCAGATCCACTCCGGGAATCATCGGGTAGGAACGGATGACACCGGGCTTTCCGGTGACCGCGAGTCCGTCTTTGTAGTTCAGGCTCGAATACTCCACGCGGATCAGGACATCGCCGGCGGTCAAGGAATCCACCGGTATCTGCTCGAAGCCGAAGCTCGTCTGGCCATCGCTTTGGCGCACTAGAAAAGCGTTGAAGGTGTTCATGCTAACGTCTTCTACTATACCTATGAGCAGCATCGACGAGTTGTTCCGGCTCGACGGAAAGGTCGCCATTGTCACCGGTGGTTCGCGCGGATTGGGCCAGGAGATCGCCGAAGGACTCGGGGAGGCCGGCGCCGGCCTGATGATCGTCGCACGGCGCCGGCAATGGCTCGACGCATCCATCGCGGAGCTACGCGGCAAGGGACTCCAGGTGGAAGGCATGCTCTGCGATGTTTCCGATCCGGAGCAGGTGCAGGCCGTCGTGGCTCATACGATCGGACGTTACGGCCAGATCGACATACTGGTCAACAACGCCGGAGTGACATGGGGCGCAAAGGCCGAAGACATGCCGCTCGAAAAATGGCGCATGGTACTGGATATCAACCTGACCGGCACGTTCCTGTTCTGCCAGCATGCCGGCCGCCATATGATCGAACGCCGCTTTGGGCGCATCATCAACATCGCCTCCATCAACGGCATGTACGGCGGCCTCATTCTCAAGGAGACGCATCTTGCCGGCTACGTCGCCTCGAAAGCCGGTGTGATCGGATTGACGCAGGAACTGGCCGCCCGCTGGGCGGAACACAACATTCGCGTCAACGCCATCGCACCCGGCTATTTCGAAACCAGAATGACGGAAAAGATCTGGGATGCGGCACAAACGAAAATGGAGACCGGCGTGCCCACGGGCCGTGGAGGCCGCCCCGGGGAAATGAAAGGCGTCGCCGTATTCCTCGCCGCGCCGGCTTCCAATTACATTACGGGGCAAACACTGGTGGTGGACGGCGGCGCAACGCTGGTCTAAGCCAAGCTAACTAACTTTCCGGCTCCTCGCGCCGGGCCGGAGCAGGCGGCTCGAATCCCTCCACAAACAGGAAGCCTCCAGAGGCCAGATTCGACAACCCCGCCCCAAAATTCAACACCCCTTCTTCCACATTGTCCGGCGCAATCAATCCTTCCTCCATCAGCGATGCGAACAGTTCACGGCCTGTCATCCGCCCCCGTAGTTTCGGAAGAAGATACGCGCTCAGCGGATCCAGTTCGAACTTCATGGGATGCGGATGCAACACCTCCACCAACTGATTGCGCATCTGCCAATCGCCCTCTCGGGGGACGTGCATGATGTTCAGCACCGCCATCGGATTGATCGTCAGCCGCGACGACAACACCATCTCCACACCGCGCCGGGCGCGTTCGGTCTCCATGTCCAACAGCCACTCCAGCTCGCGCGGACCGCTGAACGGGCCCTCCTCCCGGCGTACCGTGAAAGGCTCTCTCGGGCTGTCATGCCGCTGCACCACAAACACCGACATCACCAGCTTCTCCAACCCCATTTCTTCAAATACCTTCTCCCACTGCTTCAGTTCCTCCGGCTTCGTGCGGCCGGATCGTACCGACTTCGTGAGAAAACGCCAGGGATCGATATAGCCCAGAACCTGCATCGCAATGTCGTATTCTCCCTGGTGTTCGCCGAGCCATTTGCGGACACGCTGCTCCAGCGCCTCGCCTTTCCGGTCAGTCCCGGCGCACCGGCAGTAAAGCCGTCCCCCCGGCTTTAACCGGCCATGCAAATCCGCGATGTGTTTTCGCGTGATCTGCTCGCCGTCCACCCCGCCGCCGTGAAAGATGTAGCTGTGCCGCAGCACCGGAATATACGGCGGATGCACCGCGATCCGGTCGAACGAAAGGTGCTCCACGGGCTCATAGGTATCGCCGGTTACGGCAGTGAAATTCCCCAACCCGCTGAGGGCCGCTCCGAAACGGGCGAACGTCGATGACCGCTCGGCGATATCGCTGCTCCATGCCTGCTTCGCGCATCGTTTCGCGGCGATCAATGCGGCAATGCCCGAACCGCCACAGGCCTCGAGGAAGTGATCGCACGGACGCAGGGAGATGTACTTCAAATAGTTGAGTGTGTTCGCGTCGTCCGGCGCATGCACGAAATCGTCCGCAAAATCGTTCCCCTCGATGAAGTGGTCGGAGAGAACATATAAATCCAGGAACGGACGCACGCGCACGGTAGAGGCAAGGATTCCGGGAGACTCATTCACAATCAAGCCAAGCTCCCGCAAATCTCGCAACACAGCCTCCCCTGCCAGTCGCAGGAAATCGTTCTCCCGCACTCGCCCGCCCAGGAACAGCCGGATCAACATGCTCTCACACGGCTCCGTGGACGCCACCAGATCTCCAGGCTTGGGTACCGCCGATGTGCGCTTCAGCTCACCCATCATGTGGTTGAAATGCGCATCGTCGAAACCGGCCCCTTGAAAAAATGCGCGAACGCGGTCGAATACTTCTTGGCTCGGAAATCGAACCGGAATATCGGGCATGGAAACTCCTCCGAATGCGGTCAACCGCGCATCAGCAGGAAAATGACCGCGGCAATCAGAATGAGAATGACGGCTCCGAACACAAAGAACGGCCACTTCGGAGCCGGCTTTGGCGGCGCAACCGGTGGAGGCTGCGGCGCCGGCGCCTGCTGTTGCGGCATGGCTGGTTCCTGAGGCGCGCTGAACATCCGCGTGTACTCGCTCGGGCCCGCCTGCACCGGCGCGGCGCTGGGCGCGGACATCTGCGGCGCTTGAAAGGATTGCGTGGCTCCGCCAAACACGGGCGGCTGCCCTTGCACCGGACTCGCCGCCTGTCCCGCCGTGCCACCCCCAAACAGGCGCTGATACTCATCCTGTACATTGGGCTGCGGCGCGGGACGTTGGTGTGGCTGGCCCGGAATCCCATACGTCCCCATCGGAGGCATGGAACCAGCTCCGAACGGATTCGGCGGAGTTCCCGGCGCTGGCTGTGGGCTCGCCACCGGTAGTGGTTGCTTCGGAGCCACCGGCGTCGTGAACAGCCGTGTGAACTCCCCAGGTTCATTGGATTGGCCCGGCGGTTGCGGCCTCGCCGTCGACGGTTGCGATGCCGGAGCCTGAAACATCGACGAAAACTCCCCGGGCTGCGATGCCGCGGGAGGCGCCGCCGAAGGTGCGGGCGCCTGGAACATCCTGGTGAACTCGCCAGGCTGCGATGCTGCGGCGGGCGGAGCGATAGGGGGAGGAGCAACCGGCGGCGCAGGGGATTTCAACTGCGCGGTAACGGCGGGAGCCGGAGCCTGAAACATCGAGGTGAACTCGCCGGGCTGCGACGGAGCGGCAGGTGGCGCGGGAGTGGGCGGCGGAACCGGAGCCGCCTGCGGCGGCATTTGCGACGTCTGAAACAGCGCCGTAAACTCCCCAGGCTGCGATGCTGCGGGAGGCAGAGTGGCAGGAGGAGGAGCAGCCGGCGGCGCAGGGGATTTCATCTGTGCGGTAACGGCGGGAGCCGGAGCCTGAAACATCGAGGTGAACTCGCCGGGCTGCGACGGAGCGGCAGGTGGCGCGGGAGTGGGCGGCGGAACCGGAGCCGCCTGCGGCGGCATTTGCGACGTCTGAAACAGCGCCGTAAACTCCCCAGGCTGCGATGCTGCGGGAGGCAGAGTGGCAGGAGGAGGAGCAGCCGGCGGCGCAGGGGATTTCATCTGCGCGGTGACGGCGGGAGCCGGAGCCTGGAACATCGCCGTAAACTCCCCGGGCTGCGACGGAGCAACCGGCGGAGCAGGAGCGGGCGGCGGAACCGGAGCCGCCTGCGAAAGTACCTGCGACGTCTGGAACAGCGCCGTAAACTCCCCGGGCTGCGGTGCTGCGGGAGGCGGAGTAGCAGGAGGAGGAGCAGCCGGCGGCGCAGGGGATTTCATCTGCGCGGTGACGGCGGGAGCCGGAGCCTGGAACATCGCCGTAAACTCCCCGGGCTGCGACGGAGCAACCGGCGG
>CAYOBO010000058.1:30689-39607 GCA_964402295.1 uncultured Candidatus Solibacter sp.
CGCCGTAAACTCCCCAGGCTGCGACGGAGCGGCGGGCGGCGCAGGAGCGGGCGGCGGAACCGGAGCCGCCTGCGACGGCATTTGCGACGTCTGGAACATCGCCGTAAACTCACCTGGCTTTGCCTCGCCCACCGGCTCAGCAGGCACTGACCCACTCCACTGCGTCTCCGCCAGTCCAATCGGACTCGCTGGAACCGCCGGCGGAGCCGGTTCCACCGGAGCTTCCCGTTCCCCCGTGTGCCGGAACGGCTCCGTGGCGGGCGCCGGTGGCGTCACAAACTGCCCGGTAGTGCCACTCACCGCGGGGGAACCAAACAATTGATCGAATTCATCGGCAACTGCCGGCGCCGGCGCTGCCGGAGCAACCGGCGGCGGTGCGGAAGGCTGCATCGGCAGCATCTCCGCTGTCTTAAACATCGCCGTGATGTCGGAACCTGCCGCCGGCACCGCTGGGGAAGGAGCTGGAGCCGGTGTCGTTGGCGCTGCACCCGCCGGCACGCGCCAACGTCCCACGCGCGAAAGCGGATCGTAGCTTCGCGGCGGCGCCGGCGGCGTGCATTTCGCATTCACCCAATCCCGCAAACTGGAAAAACCTTGCAGCGGCAGCGTCACCACATAGGGCGTTCCCAGGTGTTCGCCGACTTCCAACAGGTGCGTCCGCGACTCACTCGGCAGATTCCGGATCTTCTCCACCAGATCGTACGGCGGCTCTACCTTGCCCGGAACCCCGACGAACAGGTGCACTTCCACGTCCCGCCCCGTCGCGAGTTCCCTGCCCTGAAAGCTTTTCACCCCGTCATCGCGCAGGACTTCCAAAAGTTCGTATTTTTGGTAGAAGTTCATGGCGGCGTCTCCTGCACAGGGCTAATGTAGTTTAAAGCGAAAACCAGCCGTGGATTCCATCATCGCCCATGAAATTTTCCCCGGCAGGGCTTATCCTATAGCTTCCCAAGTCTAACGTCGCCGGCGGCAAAAAAACAACGCCGCCGTGATTGGATGCCCGTCGGTTTCGCGCTTGACTATGTGCGGGGCCCGCAGTTTGTCGGGGCTCTCTCCATCGCCGAATCTTGACGCGTGGCTATGGTAGAGTATGTCAGGAGCAAGCTAGGTCGAACCCGGTTACTATGAAGAATCTGTCGCGAGTCGTCTGGTCTGAAGGGATGTACCTCGGTCCCCATCATTTTCAGGCACAGAGCAGGTACTTCGAGGATTCCATTCGATTTGTCGCCGACAGCCTGTGGTTCGAACCTTTCGGTCTCATCGGCGCGGAACTGGATGCCGAAGCCCTCCGCAACGGCACGATTTCCATCATTCACGCGCGCGGCACCTTTCCCGACGGCCTCCCCTTCCACATGCCGGACGCCGACGCGCTGCCGCCTGTGCGCTCCATCGGCGACGCCTTCCCGCCCACACGAGACCGCGTGACCGTCCTGCTGGCCATTCCTCCCCGGCGCTGGAACGGCGTCAATTGCATTCCCATCGCCGAAGCCTCCAAGGATCGATCCGCACGGTTCCTCTCCGAAATCCGCGTCATCAGCGACGAAACCACCGGGTTGGATGAAAAACCGGTCGCCCTCGGCCGCAAGAACATTCAGATCCTTCTCGATACCGAGCTTACGGGCGATGAGGTTGCCCTTGCCGTCGCCCGCGTGAAACGCGACGGCTCCGGCAATTACGTCTTCGACCCGGACTTCATCCCCCCTTGCGTCGATTTGGCCGCCAGTGAGCGTCTCATGACCATCACCCAACGCCTGGTGGAGATTCTCGAAGAAAAAAGTACCGCCCTCTCCAGCACCAAACGCGCCAGCGGCAAGACCTGGGCCGAGTATTCCACCTCCGACATCGCCCGCTTCTGGATGCTGCATTCCATCCACTCCGCGCTGCCCCCGCTCAAGCATCTGCTCCTCACGCAACGTGGCCACCCCGAAGAACTCTACCGTGAAATGGCCCGGCTCGGCGGCGCCCTCTGCACCTTCGCCATCGATTCCCACCCGCGCTCCATCCCCGCCTACAATCACCAGCAACTCGATGAGTGCTTCAACGCTCTCGATGAGCATATCCGCAGGCACCTCGAGATCATCGTTCCCACCACCTGCATCCCCATCCCGCTCACCAAAACCCAGGATTACTTCTACGCCGGCGATGTCCTCGACCAGCGCTGCCTCGACCGCGCCCGCTGGGTTTTCGCCATCAATTCCCGCATCGGCGAAGCGGAGATCATTCAGCGGACGCCGAACATCGTCAAGATCTGTTCCAACAAGTTCATCGGCGAGCTGGTGCGCCGGGCTGTTCCCGGTCTTGCGTTGACGCACCTCAAAGTGCCTCCCCCCGCGATTTCGGCCCGTATCGACACGCAGTACTTTGGCGTCAGCCGCGCTGGCGGCTGCTGGGATAGCATCGTCATGACTAGGCAGGTGGGCGTCTATGTGCCCGGCGACCTGCCGGACCCCGAAGTGGAGTTGTTCGCGATTCTGGAATAGTTCGTCCTTCCGCAAGGACTCGCCCTCCAGGGCAATCAGGAGATAGACCGACATGGTGCAGACACCTGGCGGCGGCTCTCCCGGAACCGCATCCGGCGAGAGACGCCCCGAAAACTTGGCGTTAATCTTTCAGGAGTTGATCACCGTCATCGAGCGCATGCGCTCCGGACGCCAGAACGTGCCCGACGCCCTGTCGTTTCGTGCGCAGATTCGCGAGGCTCTCAAGGCCGCCGATGCCGAAGGCCGCCGCCGCGGCTACACCGCCGAAGACATCCAACTGGCCATCTTCGCCGTTGTCGCCTTCCTCGATGAAACCATCCTCAACATGCGCCAGCCCGCCTTCGCCGACTGGCCGCGGCAGCCCATGCAGGAAGAGCTCTTCGGCCACCACATCGCCGGCGAAATCTTCTTCCAGAATCTGCAAACCCTCCTCGGAAGAAACGACTCGCACGATTTGGCGGATCTGCTCGAGGTCTACCAGACCTGCATGCTGCTCGGCTTCGCCGGACGCTACAGTATCGGAGGCAAAGCGGAACTGCGGGCCATTATTGAGGCCGTGGCGGCCAAAATCCGCCGCATCCGCCAGACCGGACCCGAATTGTCCCCCCGCTGGCGGCTGCCCATCGAAAACATCCAGTTCACCAGCGTGGACAAAGTTCTGAAAGGGATCATGATCGGCAGCGGCGTCCTGGTTGCTTTGGCCATCATCCTCTTCGCGGTTTACAAATTCTCACTGAGTGGCATGGTTTCCAATCTCGACGAATTGACGGGGATGCGCTAGGAGCGATTGCGATGAAGATTACCTGGGGATATGCGGCCTCTCTCATTGCCTACATGGCGATCGCGGCAACCATGGTCTTCGCCTATGACATTGGTGGAGAGTATGCCTATTACGTTTTCATGCTGCTGTCTGCCTTGGGCATCAGCGTTACGGCGTTTGTCGCCTGGTGGCAGTCCCGCAAGGCTGGTTCGCAGAACGGTGGCGGCGAAGGCCAAACCAGCGCTCCGGCGCCAGGCGGCGGCACGGAAATCGACATCCTTGTGCGCGAAGCCGAATCGAAACTCGCCGCCTCTCGCGCCACCGCCGGCGCGTCCCTCAGCCAGTTGCCCGTCATTTTCGTTCTCGGCGACAAAGGCGCCACCAAGACCACCGTCATTACCAACTCCGGCATGGAGCAGGAGCTGCTCGCCGGCCAGGTGTACCAGCAGGACAACATGATTGCCCCCACCCGGGCCTCGAACTTCTGGTTCGCCCGCAAGGCCGTCTTCGTCGAAGCCGGCGGACCCACTTGGTCCGATAGCGGCGCTTGGGCGCGCTTACTCCAAAAACTGGCCCCGCCGAAGTTGAAGAGCGCTTTCGGCAAGGGTGGCTCCGCACCCCGCGCCGTCCTTCTCTGCGTCGACATCGAACGCTTTCAGCAACCGGGCGCCTCCAGCGCCATGCAGGCCATGGCCCGCTCCGTTCAAGCCCGCCTCAACGAAATCAGCACTCACTTCGGCATCAGCTTCCCCGTTTACGTTCTCTTCACCCGCTGCGACCGCGTCGGCTTCTTCCACGACTACGTGCGAAACCTCAGCCGCGAGGAATCCACTCAGGTGCTCGGCGTTACCTTGCCGATGCGCGCCAATCGCGGCGGCGTTTACGCGGAGGAAGAAACGCAGCGCCTCAACGCCATGTTCGACGAGCTCTTCTTCTCGCTCGCCGACAAACGCGTCGAATTCCTGCCCCGTGAGAACGATCCCACCAAGTTGCCCGGCTGCTACGAGTTCCCCCGCGAGTTTCGCAAGCTGCGCGCCGCGCTGGTGCAGTTCCTCGTCGATGTCGGCCGTCCCAGCCAGTTGAACACCAGCCCCTTCCTGCGCGGCTTTTACTTCACCGGGGTGCGTCCCGTCGTCATTCAGGACATGGCCCCCACGCCGGTGGCCCAGCCGCAACGCCCCGCCTTTGAAAGCGGCGGCAGCGCCACGCGTATGTTCAACATGAAGGAACTCCAACAGCAGGTGCCCATGGCCGCTCCGCAGGCCTCCGGCGGCCGCAAAGTCCCCCAGTGGGTGTTCCTCAGCCACCTCTTCAACGATGTCTTGCTCGAAGATAAAGCCGCATTGGGCGCGAGCGAAGCCAGCACCAAAACCAGCGGCGTGCGCCGTGTCCTGTTCGGACTCCTCGGCTTGCTCGCCCTCGGCGCAATCATCGGCACCACCGTTTCCTTCGTCCGCAACCGCACACTGGGCCGCGAAATCATCGAAGCCGCCGAGCAGATCAAGGCCGTCCGCCTTGCTCCCGGCGCCGTCCCAAGCGTCGACGACCTCAAGCGCCTCGATTCCCTCCGCCTCCAGCTCGAACGCCTGAATCGGTGGAAAGCCAAAGGGGCGCCCTACAGCTATCGCTGGTTCCTCTACACCGGAGAGGATCTTCTGCCCCTCGCCCGCAAAGCCTACTACAATTCCTTCAACCAGCTCCTCTTCAGCGATACCAACCAGCGCATGCTGGCCTTCCTCCGCCCGCTCACCAAGCCCAGTCAGACCGACGACTACAATTACGCCTACAACACCCTCCGCGCGCACCTGATGACTACCTCCGATTGGGAACGCAGTTCCGGCCAGGGCGAGGACGCCTTCCTCCGCGACACCTTGACGGCCCGCTGGATGGAGAAGCGCGAAGCCGAAATCGGCGATGAGCGCAAGGCGCTCGCCGAAACGCAGTTCCTCTTCTATGGCGGCGACCTCAAAAACGGCAATCCCTTCTCCAACAAGAACGATGCCGCCGCGGTCGATGCCGCGCGCCGCTATCTGGCCCTCTTCAGCGGCTTTGACCGGTTCTACAACGCCATGCTCGCCGAAGCCGACAAGAAAAACCCGTCCGTCAATTTCAACCGCCAGTACGCCGGATCGTCGGCCGTCGTCGTCAACAACCGCGATATCCGCGGAGCCTTCACCAAGAAAGGCTGGGAGTTCATGCAGGCCGCCTTCAACGATCGCGGCAAGAAATTCGGCGGCGAGGAATGGGTGCTCATGAGCAGCAAGTACAAATCCGAAGCCGCCGTCCCCGAAAATCTCGATCAAATGCTGCGCGAGCGCTACACCGTCGACTACATCAAAGCCTGGCGCGACTATTTCAACAGCACCCGCGTCGTCGATTACACCGGACCCGCCGATGCTGCCGCCAAGCTGCTGCATCATTCCGATGGCCGCGCGCCGATCCTCGCCTTGATCGGCCTCGGAAGCTGGCACACCAATGTCGACGTCCCCAAAGATAGCCCCTATGCCGAAAAGGTGCGTAAGGCATTTGAATGGGCCCGCGTCATCGTCCCGCCCGCCGAAGGCGCTTACATCACCGACAAGAACCGGCCCTACACCACCGGCTTGAGCAATCTCCAGATCGCCGTCGATGCCGCTTCCAAGCAGTCCCCTCCCGATCCGGCCGCCGCGCAAGCCACCGTCATGCGTGCCCAGGATGCTCTGGGCCAGACGCGCGCCGTCGCCGCCTTCCCCGGCCAGGACACCGAAGGCCGCCTCGATCAGACGCTGATGCGCATTCTCGAAGCCCCCATTCGCGGCACCGAAGGACTCTTCAGCCCCGCCAAGATGCTCAATGCCGGCGGCGCCGCCATGTGCCAGCAGTTCAACGTTCTCACCAATAAATTCCCGTTCAATCCCGGCGCTGCCCCCGAAGTGCAGATCAATGAGTTGAACGATCTGCTGCGCCCTGGCACCGGCAAATTCTGGCAATTCTATGAGCAGTCGCTCAAGCAGTTCCTCCAGAAACAAGGCGCCTCCTACGTTCCCACCGGATCCGGAGTTACCTTGAATCCGGCCTTCGTCAATTTCTTCAACCAGGTCGCGCGATTATCGGAAGCTTTCTACCGCGGTGGAAACGATCCCAAGCTGAACTACACCATTACTTTGAACGGTGTCGACTTGCTTCTGAACAATACCCAGGCCAAATCGGGCAGCATTAGCGTCGATGGCAAAGCCGCCCGCATCGGTGGCGGTCCCGTCAGCTTCACCTGGTCCGGTCCCCATACGGTGGCCTTTGAATACAACGATGGCCCTGCCTTCCAGCAGCAAAGCCTGTGGGCGATCTTCCGCTTCTTCGTCGATGCGAAGGTCACCGCCCAAGGCAATATCACCCAACTCACCTGGCCCGTGCGCGGCGGCCAGGGCAATCGCGAAATCGCCAACGCCCGCTTCTCCGTGGATTTGCAGGGCGCACCGGCTGTCTTCGACCGCGACTTCATGCGCGGCTTGCGTTGTATCGCCACCGTGGCAACGAAGTAGAATTGAGAGTAAGAATCAAATGGATCTACCGGCAAGGATCGGAAAATACGAGTTGCAGGAGTTTCTCGGCGGCGGCATGAGTCACGTCTATCGCGCCCAGGACACTGTGCTCGGCAGAACTGTGGCCGTCAAGATCCTCACTGAGTCCGGCTGCGCCGATCCGGAAACCAAAGCCCGCTTCCTCCAGGAAGCCCGCACCGCCGGAAGCTTCACCCACGACAACATCATCAGCGTCTTCGATTTTGGCGAGGACCAGGGCCGCCCCTTCATCATCATGGAGTTCCTGCGCGGCGAAAGCCTGCGCGACGCCATCAAGAACCAGCACACCGGCGATCTGCGCAGCAAGCTCAACATCGCCCTCCAGATTTCGCGGTCCCTCGATTACATCCATTCCAAGCGCATCATCCACCGCGACATCAAACCCGACAACATTCACCTCGATCTGCAATCGCGCGTCAAGCTGATGGACTTCGGCATCGCCAAGTCCCACAACGTCGCCCTGACCCGCGTCGGCTTCACCTTGGGCACGCCCTATTACATGGCTCCCGAGCAGGTGCTTGGCCAGCAGGTCACTCCTCTCGTCGATGTCTACGCCTTCGGCATCTTGCTCTTCGAGTTGTTCACCGGCACGAAGCCCATCGGCGGCGATTCCATCGACAAGGTGTTCATGCAGATTCTCCAGGAGCCGCTCAATCTTGAGCCGCTCCGCCAGGCCGGCGCTCCGCAAAGTGTCGTCGAGCTGGTCGAGCGGTGCACCGCCAAGATGCCGCAACAGCGCATTCAAGGCTTCGGCGCCATCATCGTCGAACTCGAGCGCATGATCGAGGAATTGACCCCCACGGCAACGCCCGACCGCACCGGCTTGGGCCCCGCCGTGGCGCCCGTATCCGCGAAGTGGGAAACGCCCGCGCCTCCCGCACCGCGCGCCCCCATCACCAGGCCTTCCGCCATGACACCGGCGCCGCAGCCGCCTCCCTTGCCCCAGCCTCAGGCGCAGCAGCAGGAGGCGCTGCCCGCCTTCATGCAGATCCTTCCCGCACAATACCGCACCCAGGAATGGTTCATCGGCATCGTCGCCGTCGGCGTCATTTGCGGAATGGTCATCCTGGTCCTCATGCTTCGCCTTGTGCTGAGGGTCGTGAGCTAGGACATGATGCAACTCCCGCAGATGTTCGGGAAATACGAACTCCAGAAGTTCCTCGGCGGTGGCATGTCCCAGGTCTACAAAGCCACCGACACGGTGCTCGGCAGAACCGTGGCCGTCAAGATTCTCACGCCCGAGGGCTGCCGCGACGAAGACGCCAAGAAACGCTTCCTGCTCGAAGCGCAAATGAGCGGCAATTTCGTCCACGACAATATCATCCGCATCCATGACTACGGCGAGTTGGGCGGCATCCCCTACATCGTCATGGAGTTTCTCACCGGCACGGATCTCCGCGGCGCCATCGACAAGAATCAACTGGGCGACCTCAAGTCGCGTTTGAACATCGCGCTACAGGCCGCCCGCGCGCTCGGCTATGTCCACACGCGCAACATCGTTCACCGCGACATCAAGCCCGAGAATCTGCACATCGATGAAAACGGCCGTGTGCGCCTGATGGACTTCGGCATCGCCAAAGCGCAGAATTTCAATCTCACCCGTGAAGGCTTCGCTATCGGCACGCCCTACTACATGGCGCCCGAGCAGGTGATGGGAAAGCCCGTCACCCCCGCTGCCGACATCTACGCCTTCGGCATCGTTCTCTACGAAATGCTCACCGGCTTGAAGCCGGTTACCGGCGAGACCGTCGAGAGCCTCTTCTACCTCATCCTTCACCAGCAGCTCAACATGGAGCCGCTCCGGCAGTCCGGCGCTCCCCCCGAATTGATCAGCCTGGTCGAGCGTTGCGCCGCTAAGAAAGTCGAGGAGCGCCCTCCGAGTTTCGAGGCTGTCATCGCCGATCTGGAGGCTATTCTCGCCAAACTCCAGGGCGGCGCCGCCGCACCTTCCGCGCCCGCCGCCAATCGGCAACCCGCACCGCCGGCCCCGGAAAAGAAGTTGCCCCTTCTCCCCATTGCCGCCGCTGTTGCCGCCGTGGCGATCGCGATTGTCCTGATCGTCACCTATCTTGGCAAGAAAGACGATCCTGTCTCCAAGAAAGGCCCCGAGCCCACACCGCC
>CAYOBO010000059.1:0-38983 GCA_964402295.1 uncultured Candidatus Solibacter sp.
CAACAACCGCGATCAACGCCGCAACGTGGTCCACGTGCTCGATGTCTACGAAGCCAGGCAATGGGAGCTGCCCGTCGTCTTCCTTTGCGGCATGACGGAGCGATCCTTCCCCCGTTATCACTCGAGCCATCCCATCCTCACCGACGAGGATCGCCTCGCCCTGCGCCGCCACGGCATCACCCTACGCACCTCCGCCGAACGCCAGCGCGAAGAGGCCATCCTGTTTGAAACCGCTTCCGCCGTGGCGCGCCGGCAGCTCATCCTCAGCTACCCCCGCACCAACGAGAAAGGCGAGGAGACACTCCGCTCGTTCTTCCTCCCCGAAAACGAAACACCGCAGCGGGCGCGATCCTGCCGCGTGCCGGCCCGCTGGCCGAAGGCCGTCACCGCCGCGGCCGCCATCGCCGCGCCAGACCTGCTCGCCGCCATGCAGAAGCTGAGGGCCAAGCTCTCCCCAACGGCCATCGAGACCTACCTCCAGTGTCCGTATCAATACTTCGCCCGCCATGCCCTCCAACTCCAGGGGCCGCCGCCCCGCCCGCGAGAAAGGCTCGATTTCCTGCTTCAGGGCAACATCCTTCACGCGACGCTCGCCGAAGCTGAAGGCTCGCCCCTCTTCGTCGAAGAGATCTTCGCCCGCCGCTTCGCCGAAGCCGTGCGCGAAAACGCCTTGCCCCACGGCTGCTTCACCGAACGCGTGCGCCTCGAACTCGATGCGAACCTGCGCCGCTTCCTCGAAAGCCCGCCCCTCACCGGAGCCTCCACCGTGGCCGTCGAAAACAGCTTCGACCTCAAGCTCGACGACGGCGTCCGCATTCGTGGCAAGATCGACCGCGTGGCCCAGGTCTCCGGCCGCGGCCTCGTCGTCATCGACTACAAGTACTCGCGCCGCGAGCGCGTCCGCGCCCGGGTGCGCGAACACGAAAGCGGCGATCTCGTGCAGGGCGGACTCTACCTTTGGGCGGCCGAAAAGCTCTTCCGCAAGCCCGCCGCCGGCATGCTCTACTGCGGGCTTCGCGGCGAAGTCAGTTGGGACGGCTGGCATCTGCCTGCTTTCGGATGGCAGGACCTCGGCGAATCGGCCGGCGAGGACCGTCTCCGCGAAATCGTCGACACCGCCCTCGAAGGCAGCCGCAACGTCGCCCTGCGCATCGCCAGTGGCGAGATTCAGCCCGCTCCCGCCGATCGCAAGAAATGCGCCTGGTGCGAGTTCCGCGATACCTGCCGCGTCGAGACGCAGCCCGCCCCGCTCGTGCGCATTGCCGGAGGCGGCGGATGAGCATCTCCCTCAACCCCGCCCAGCGCGCCGCCGTCGAGCGATGGGGGCAGGATGTTTGTGTCGTGGCGGGTCCCGGCTCGGGCAAGACGCGCGTGCTCATCGAGCGTTTCCGCTGGCTCGTCCAGGCCAAAGGCATCCACCCGCAGCGCATTCTCGCCGTCACCTTCACCGAAAAGGCGGCCACCGAAATCAAGAAGCGGCTCATGGAATCCGTCGCCTCCACCGGCGAGATGCGCCAGCAAATGGAGCGCGCCTGGGTATCCACCATCCACGGCTTCTGCACCCGCCTGCTCAAGGAAAACGCCATCTCCGCGGCGGTCGATCCCGATTTCCGCCTCCTCGATGAGCCGCAGGCCGATATTCTCGCCCGCCGATCGGCGGAGGCGGTGCTCGATGCCCTGCTCGAAGAGCAGCCCGCCGCCATGCGCACCCTGCTTGTGGAACTCAACGTAGCTGCAAGCGACCTCGCCCAGGCGCTCACCGATCTTTACGCCGAAGCCCGCTCCGCCGGCGTGCCCATCGGCACACTACAGCCTCCACAGCCTTCCGATGACGGCTGGACCCAGTTGCAGAGCGAGGCCCGCATCATCGCCTCCGAGCCAATCCCCTTCGGCAATCTCAAGCACAAGGAAGTGCACCAGCGTTTCCAGCAGTGGGCGCTGCGCGTGGCCGGCATGCCCCCGGCCACGACATGGCGGGACAAGCTCTCCATGCTCGATGCCATGCCTGCCCTCAAGGGCATGAAGGCCGGATCGCGCGCCCGCGAGGCCGCCAAGAAGCTCCACGAAACCTTCGTCCCGCAAGCCAAAGCCGCCATCCTCCTCGCCGAGCGTCTGCCCCTCTACCCGCTCTGCCTCGACGCCTTGCGCCGCCTGCACGCCGCCTACCGCGAAGCCAAGCGCAGCGCCGGCATGCTCGATTTCGAAGACTTGCAGGAGTGCGCCATCCGCCTCCTCGAAGAAAACCAAGCCCTGCGCCGGCGCGTCCGCGACAGCTTCGATCAGGTGCTCATGGACGAGCTCCAGGATACCAACCGCCTCCAGTGGCGCCTCATCGATCTCGTCCGCCGCGAAAATTCCCTCTTCGCCGTCGGCGACATCAATCAGTCCATCTACTACTTCCGCCACGCCGATCCCAGCGTGTTTCAGGACTACCGCGATTCCCTCGCCCGCCAGGGCAAGGTAGTCGATGAGCTGCACGAAAACTACCGCTCCCGCGCTGTCATCGTCAACGCCGTCAATGCCGTCACTCCCTTCCTCAGCGGCGGTGTCGAGATGCACCGCCTCGAAGCACTGCGCGAGTATCCGCCCAAATCCGATCCCTCCATCGAATTCACCGCCGTCTACGCCGGCCATCCCGGCGATGACGCCGTGCGCACCGAAGCGCGCTGGATCGCCAATCGCATCCGCCAGATCGAGGGCACGCTGCTGGTGGGCAAGCCCGGCGAACAGCGCCCCGCCCGCTATGCCGATATGGCCGTGCTCGCCCGCACCATCGGCGCACTGGGCGCCGTCCAGCAAGCACTCGATGAATACGGTATTCCCTGCACCGTCAGCGGCGGCCGCTCCTTCTACGAGACCCGCGAAGTCCGCGACCTTGTGGCCTGGCTCGCTCTGTTGGCCAATCCGCTCGATGAGATCGCCCTCGCCACCGTCCTGCGCTCTCCCTTGGTGGGCGCAAGCGACGAACTCATCTTCCGCCTCAAACGCAGCGCCGATACATTGATCCGCGGCATCGAGGCATCCGAAGACGAGCGTCTCGCCTGGTTTCTCGCCCTCCTCCGCGAACAGCGCGCCGCCTCCGATACGACATCGCCCGATGCGCTCCTGCAACGTGTCCTCGATGAGTCCTCCTACATGGAAGGGCTCGCCCCGCGCCCCAAGGCGAACATCGCCAAACTCCTCGCCATGCTCCGCGAGCGCTTCACACGCCGCCCCTGCACCATCGGCGAACTGGTCGACGAACTGCGCGAGTGGCGCGAATCCGGCTCACAGGCCGAAGCCGGCGCCGAGGAAATCGTCAACTCCGTCAAGCTCATGTCCGTCCACGCCGCAAAGGGCCTCGAATTCCCCATCGTTTTCCTCGCCGCGCTCCGCAACGGGGCGCAAAGCCGCGAACCGGTCTTCTGCTTCAACGAACAGCGCGAGTTGGGGATCACCTGGCGTCACCCCTCGGAGCGCTCCGGCATTTCCGATCCCGTGCATCTCCACGTCTGCGCCCGCAAGAAGCGCATCGAAGCCGGGGAAGAAGACCGCCTGCTCTATGTGGCCATGACGCGCGCCGAAGAGCATCTCATTCTTACCGCCGGGCCCACCGGCAGCGGCCAATGGGCCAAGCGCGTCTGCGAAGGCCTGCGCCTGCCTCACGAAAAACCCGAGCAGGAGCGCCACGATATCCTCAACGGCGTCGTGCTCACGCACACCCGGCTCGTCACTCCCGTCCCGCCCCGTCCCGAAACAGGAGCTTTCCCCAACGAGATCCTCATCGTCGGCCGGCCTCCCCGCGAAGGCGAGCAGGAAGCCGTCGCCCCCGTCACGAGCGTCGCCCAGCACGCCTTCTGCCCGCGTCAGTATTTCCTTGCCCGCTACCTCGGACTCGAAGCCTCCCCCCAGCCCCCCGAGCCCGGAGAGGAGCCCAAGGACACCGGCGAATGGTCAGCCTCCGAGTTCGGCGTCCTCGTCCACGAACTGCTCGCCGGAACGCCCGTCCCGGACGCCCCCGAAGCTGCCATCCAGATGGCGCGAGGCTTCGAGCAAAGCGAGTGGGGCCGCCGTGCCGCAGCCGCACAACGCTCCGGCCGCGAGTTCGATTTTCTCATCCACCTCGAAGGCATGATCCTGCGCGGCCAAATCGATCTCTGGTTTGAGGAAAGCGGCCAGCTCGTTCTCGTCGATTACAAATCGGATCAGGTGACGGCCGGCGAGGAATGGCGCCACGCCTCTCGCTACCGCCCGCAATTGCGGCTCTATGCCATCGCCCTCGAACGGCTCACCGGCAGGCTCCCCGATGTCGCACTGCTGTGGTACTTGCGTACAGGCGCGGCCGTCCGAGTGGGCTTGGGCCCGGAAGCGCTCGAGGAGGCCCGCGGCCAGGTCCGCGCCCTCAGGGAAGCCCAGGCCGGCCTCCATTTCCCCTTGCGCGAAGGCCCGCACTGCACCCGCTGTGGTTTTTTCCACGGCGCCTGCCCGTCGCAGTTCAAGGAAGACCCCGCCGCTCCGATAAGGGAATCGTGAGCTTATTCTGGGATAACGCGGCGCGAATCATGGATGCGGCAATAGCCGCGGCAAGCATCGGCTTTGCCACCAGCGAATCGATGACAGTGCTCATTGGACGCGAAGGCGGCATGCACCTGCTCCCCAACAACGACTGGCCTCTCGATCGCCTCGCTGCCGAGCGCGGCGCACGCATGGCGTACCGCGTCTCCCAATCCGGCGGCAAAGTCGCCGTCAGCGGCCTCCATGGCCTGGCCAAATGCCTCCTCGAAAGCGAACAGCCCGACGCCGCCGCAAAACAACTTCTCCGCGACCGCCCCCAGTATTTGCTCGATGCCTCCTACGACAACCCCGCATCCCGCAAGTAACGCGCCGCTTCCTCCGGTGGCGTCGGATTCAAATAAAACCCCGTCCCCCACTCAAAGCCCGCCACCTTCGTCAGCTTCGGAATGATCTCCAGGTGCCAGTGATAGTGCGGCATGTGCGCCTCATGCACCGGCGCCGTGTGCAGCACAAAATTGTACGGCGGACTCTCCAGCACGCGGTCCTGCTTGCGGATCACCGTCCGCATCACCCACGCCAGATTCTCCAGCAGCGGCGCGTCCACCGTCTCAAAATGCGAACTGTGCCGCCGCGGAATCACCCACGTCTCAAACGGAAACCGCGGCGCATACGGAGCCACCGCCAGAAACTGCTCCGTCTCCACTACCACGCGCGCCCCGCTTTCGGCCTCCTGCCGCACCATATCGCAATACACGCAGCGTTCCTTGAAATCGTAATAGCGCTTGGCGCCTTCCAATTCCTCCAGCACGCGCTTGGGCACCACCGGCAGCGCGATCAATTGCGAATGCGAATGCTCGAGCGACGCCCCAGCCAGTTCTCCATGGTTCTTAAAGAACAGGATGTAGCGCAAGCGCAGATCGCGTTTCAAATCGAGCGTACGGTCGCGGAACGCCCAGAAAATGCTCTCAATCTGCTTCTCCGGCAGATCGCCGAACGTCACCATGTGCTCCGGAGTTTCAATCAGCACTTCATGCGCCCCCACCCCGTCCATCTTGTCGTACATCCCGTCCCCATGGCGCTCGAGCGTCCCTTCCACGCGCAAGACGGGAAACTTGTTCGGCACCACGCGTACGGTCCAGCCGGGCTGGTTTGCCTGCCCGTGCGAACGGTAGCTCAGCACCTCAGGCGGCGTCTTCAACTCGTTGCCCGGACAGAACGGGCAGAAACGTCCGCCTTGCACCGTGACGGACTGGCGTGTGAAATCGGATGGGCGGCGGCTGCGGTCGCTGGCGATGATCACCCAGCGGCCGGTCACCGGGTCTTTGCGTAGTTCAGGCAATCGGTCCTCGAATCGAAGAAAGATTGCATTATACCGCTATGCGGTAGTTCGGCTGTGTTTTGGAGAACGCACCTTTTTCCAGCCGGATCGCCGGAGGCGACGTCAACACAACGCTCACAATGTCGAACCGCGCCAGTTCCCATGCGATGCCCGTGCGCCGCGAATAGTCGCGCGCGGCCACCAGAATGTGATGCTGCTTTTCCGCATCCACCGCGCTCTCCGGTGTCCCGAACTCCTCCGTCGCCCGCGTTTTCACTTCGATGAATGCCAGTGCTTCTCCGTCCCAGCCGATCAGGTCCACTTCCCCGGATCCCGACCGCGTCCGGTAATTCCGCGCCACAATCGTGTATCCAAGCCGTTGCAGGAACCGGTGTGCCAAGTCTTCGCCACGCCGCCCCCAGGCGTGGCCCGGATCCCACTGGCGCAGCCGCCCCCGGTGCCGCAGATAGTCGAACAGCCGGTACAGGAACATACTTCTTCGGCCTCTACACTGGCAAGTTGCACAACGGAGCCCAAACTCTCATGTTTTTTTCTACCCCAAATCATGTAGCCGCAAACAACCCCTTTTAGCGATAATGAACTTTCCCTAGTCCACTTGCAGGAGCGAGTCTACTTTCATGGCAAAAATCAAGGTGATGAATCCCGTCGTCGAAATGGACGGCGACGAGATGACGCGGATTATCTGGCAATGGATTCGTGAGCGCCTCATCCTTCCCTATCTCGATATCGATCTCAAGTATTACGACCTCTCCGTGCAGAAGCGCGACGAGACCAACGACCAGATCACCATCGATTCCGCCAACGCCGCCAAGCAGTATGGCGTCGCCGTCAAATGCGCCACCATCACCCCCGACGAAGCCCGCGTCAAGGAGTTCGGCCTCAAGCAGATGTGGCGCAGCCCCAACGGCACCATCCGCAACATCCTCGACGGCACCATCTTCCGCGAGCCCATCATCTGCCGCAACGTACCGCGCATTGTCCCTCACTGGGACAAACCCGTCGTCGTGGCCCGCCATGGATTCGGCGATCAGTACCGCGCCCAGGATTTCACCTTCCCAGGCCCCGGCACCCTCAAGATCAGCTTCACACCCGCTGACGGCGGCGCGCCCATCGAGCGCGAAATCATCAAGGCCAACGGACCCGGCATCGCCATGGGCATGTTCAATCTCGACAGCTCCATCCGTGGCTTTGCCCGCGCCTGCTTCAACTATGCCCTCGGCCGCAACTACCCCGTCTACCTCTCCTCCAAGAACACCATCCTCAAGGCCTACGACGGGCGCTTCAAGAATCTCTTTCAGGAAATCTTCGACGCCGAGTTCAAATCGCAATTCGAAGCCAAGGGCCTCACCTACGAGCACCGCCTCATCGATGACATGGTGGCCGCCAACCTCAAGTGGAACGGCGGTTACCTGTGGGCCTGCAAGAACTACGATGGCGACGTCCAGTCCGACACCGTCGCCCAAGGCTATGGCTCACTCGGGCTGATGACCTCC
This sequence comes from uncultured Candidatus Solibacter sp., assembly GCA_964402295.1. Lineage (GTDB taxonomy): Bacteria > Acidobacteriota > Terriglobia > Bryobacterales > Bryobacteraceae > CADEFT01. Next base: position 7,327 of record CAYOBO010000059.1, read on the forward strand.
GTGCTCATGTCGCCCGATGGCAAGACCGTCGAGGCTGAAGCGGCCCACGGCACCGTCACCCGCCACTACCGCATGCACCAGCAGGGCAAGCCGACGTCCACCAATCCCATCGCTTCCATCTACGCCTGGACCCGCGGATTGCAATACCGCGGCAAGATGGACGGCACGCCCGACGTCGTCCAGTTTGCCCAAACTCTCGAAAAGGTTTGCGTCGATGTCGTCGAATCCGGCCGTATGACCAAGGATCTGGCCATCCTCATCCGTCCCGACCATCCCTTCCTCACCACCGAGGATTTCATGGCGGCCATCGACCAGGAATTGCAGAAGGCGCTGCGGTGAACTCTCTCTGGAACGGCGACAGCGAACTGTTCGACCTCGCCCGCCGCGAGCTCTTTGTTGCCGTCGTCGGCGATGTCATGGATAAACTGGGTTTACGGCGCCAGTTTCTGCCGCCACAAATCCAGCCTCTCACCCGCGACATGGTGGCCATCGGCCGCGCCATGCCGGTCATGAGCATCGATGCCAACGACGAGGATCTCGAGCAGGCTTCCAATCCCGTTACCCGCAAAAAGTTCGGCTTGATGATGGAAGCCCTCGACAGCCTCCAGCGGAACGAAATCTATCTCGTCACCGGCGGTTCGCCCAACTACGCCCTCTGGGGTGAGCTTATGTCCACGCGCGCCATGTATTTGGGCGCCGCCGGCGCCGTTCTCAACGGCTACACCCGCGACATGCGCGGTATCCTCAAACTCAACTTTCCCGTCTTCTGCTTCGGCTCCTACGCCCAGGATCAGGAGCCGCGCGGCAAGGTCGTCGACTTCCGTGTCTCCGTGCAGGTGGGCCAGGCCGTCATCCATCCAGGCGACATCGTGTTTGGCGATTGCGACGGCGTCTGCGTCGTCCCCCGCAAAGCCGAACAGGACGTTTTCCGCGCCGCGCTCGAAAAAGCCCGCGGCGAAAAGCACGTCCAAAAGGAAATTCAGGCGGGCATGCCCGCTCGCACCGCGTTTGAAAAGTACGGAATCCTCTAAGGGGGTTTTATGCAACTGGCAGGAAACACCGCGCTCGTTACCGGCGCCGCGTCCGGACTCGGAGCCGCCACCGCGCGCATGCTCCTCGATGCCGGCGCCCGCGTGGTTCTCGTTGACCGCAATCCCACAGCCGTGTCCGGCCCCGCCGCCGCCGGCGTCACCGCCGATGTCACCGATCCGGGACAAATGGAGGCCGCCGTCGATACCGCCATCTCCCGCTTCGGCGCGCTCCATATCCTGGTGCATTGCGCCGGCATCGGCCATCCCATGCGCGTCCTCGCCAAGGATGGCAGCGCCGCCCCGCTCGATTCCTTTGCCCGCGTCGTGCAGGTCAACCTCATCGGCGCCTACAACACGCTGCGCCTGTGTGCCGCCGCCATGAACCGCAATGCGCCTCTGCCATCCGGCGAAAAGGGTGTCATCGTGCTCACTGCCTCCATCGCCGCTTTCGATGGACAGGTGGGACAGGCTTCCTATTCCGCCTCGAAAGGCGGCGTCGTCGGCATGACACTCCCTGTCGCCCGCGATCTCGCCCGCCACGGCATCCGCGTCGTCACCATCGCCCCCGGCATCTTCGATACCCCCATGCTCGCCGGCCTCAGCGACGAAGTCCGCGCCTCCTTGGGCGCTCAAGTTCCCTTTCCGCCCCGCTTGGGCCGCCCCGAGGAATACGCCGCCCTCGTCCGTTCCATCGTCGAGAACGAGATGCTCAATGGCGAAGTCATCCGGCTGGATGGAGCGCTGCGGATGGCGCCCCGCTAGGCACACTCCGCCAATAACGCGATATCGATCGCCACAACAAAAACAAGTACAGCAGGTAAGTCCCGATCAACACCACGTTGCCCGCCGGCACCAGGCTGTGCGATATCTGCCGTAGCGAATGCCCCACGGCCCCACCAGCCAGCAAGATCCCGACCGCTGCCGTAATCAGCAGCCGGCACCGGTCCGGATTCCGCAACAACGTCGTCCAAAGCGCCAGATTCAGCATCATCGAGCCGAAACTCACGTTGCGGATCAGTTGCGTCATCCACAGATTCAGCCGCGCATGATGCGCCGACCACGCCGCCAGCACCACAAAACATAGCCCGCCTACGACCAGATACCCAATCCGCCGCCGTGCCCCAGGCCCCGTCCACCCCTGCGACAGCAGATGCGCCTGGAAGGCGAAAATCAGCATGTATTGCGTCGCCTCGCACAGCCAGTACACACGTGCCGCATACGGCGTCCATTGCTCCATCCCTATGAATGCCGCCATTGAGGCCACCGTGCCCAGCAAATTCGCCACGATGATCACCAGCAGCATCGGGTAGGCGCGGTAGGCTCCGCGCAGCAGTGCCGTAATGATCGCCAACTGCAAAATTACCCCGGCGATCACGTTCAGCCAGGTCACTACGTCCATGGTCCTGCCTGTCTTATCGGCAGAAGTGGGATTTTTATGCGGGCTTCCTGTCTAAAATACTCCGAACCGTCTGGAGTAGCGATTGCAGCGTAAAGGGCTTCTGCAAAAATCCCTCCCCGGCCGGCAAAATGCTCGCCACCAGGTCCGGATCGTCCATGTACCCCGAAATATACAAGGAGCGTATTCCCGGCCGCTGTTGCCGGATCCGCGCCGCCATCTCCGGTCCGCGCATCCCAGGCAGCATCACATCCGTCAGGATCAGCGCAATCGCCCCCTCATAGGCTTCCGCCGCGCGAAGCCCTTCCTCCCCCGATTCCGCAATCAGCACCCCGTACCCATTCCGAGCCAGAACCCGCCCGATCAAGTTGCGGATGCTCTCCTCATCGTCCACAACCAGTATGGTTTCCAACTGCGCCCGCGCCGCCACCGCCGGTTCCGGCTTCGGAGCCTCCACCGCCGCCGCAGGCCGCCGCTCCGGCTCCGGAAGCCGCGCCAGCGGGAACAGCACCACAAACTCACCTTCGCTTCCAGCCACCGGCTCCAGCGTTATCCACGCGCCCATCTGCCGCATCTGCGCGTACACCGGAGCCAGCCCGATCCCCGCCGCCTTCTCCGCTTCCGTGAAGAACGGATGGCACCATTGCCGCAGCAGCTTCGGAGTCACCGATGCCACCGGACCCACCCGCAATGCCGCGAACTGCCCCTTTGGCAAACCGTCCGCCGCATCCGAAACAATCGTTTCCATGCTCGTCGCCAGATACAACTGCCGGTCCGGGCCCAACCTTGCTTTCGCGAAGTCCGTCAGCGCCCGCAGGCACGGTTCGAATTTGATCGCGTCGAGCGATGCTCCCATGCGCTCGCCGCCAAGGCGGAGTTCCGCATTCGGATACCAGTTCCGCAGCAGTTCGTGCAGATCGGTGGGCCGTGCATGTGCCGTCGGCGGCCGCCCGAATTGCAGCAACTGCGACGTCGATTGGATCCCCCGCTCTGCCGCCTTCTGAATCGCCTCCAGCCCCGATGCCGCCTCCGCGTCCCCCGCCACACGCTCGGCCAGCACTTCCGTATACCCCGTCACGATCATCCACAGATTGTTGAACTCGTGCGCCACCTGTTGCGCCAGCCGCATCGTGGCTTCCATCTCCGCCACTTGCATGGCGTGCGCGCGCCGCCGGCGCAACTCGGTCTCATCCGTCGTAATGACATCGAGTGAAACCACCTTCCCCGCTTCCAGCACGGGATGGATGCGGTCCATCAGCCAGCGCGTCTCCGTCCGCGCACTGCGGTACTCCACCACCGCGTCCGCTCCGGAATCGATCGCCGCCTCGAACACCCACGCCACGCGCGATGCGTCGGCGGCATGCACCCGGTCCGCCCATTGCGCCGAACTCTCGCCTAAAAACGCCCCCGCTGCCCGGTTGCCAAAGCTCACTTCCCCCGTCTGCGCATCGCACTGCCACGCTGCCGCACCCAGCGCATCCAGAATCTTCCCTACCGCCGAAACAGCCTGCTCCGGCTCTTCAATGACAACCACCGCCTCTTGCGGCCTGTCCTGGTAGGCGTCCCACAGCGGTATCACCGTCAGCCGGCAGTTCTTCTTCGATTTGTCCGCCGCCACCACCGTGAACCGCACGCCTGTTTCCGGGGTGTTCGTTTCAAAGGCCTGCAACACCCGCTCCCGTACCACCGGCGCGGTGACAATATCGCTCAGCCGCTTATCGCCGATGTCCTCGTGCTTCAGTTGAAACGTCCACCGGAACGCCCGGTTCACCATCGCCATGTGGAGTTCGCGCGATACCACCGCCACCGGAACCGGCAGGCTCGCCAGGATTTCCTGGTAATAGCGCCGGTCGTTCTCTACAAGAGTCAGCAATCGTGCGACTTCGCGGGCTTTCCAGTTGTCGAGATCGATGCGTTCCAAAGTCGAGACACTCCAAGCGTGGCCGCGGACCGAAGCCGCGGACTCTCCCGCTCTTCATCGAGTGTCGCCTTTCCGCAACAGTCCCAACAAGAGAGCAACTGGTAAGGGTGGGTATAGTACTGCTCGTCCAAATTCACTCCGGGTGGAGTTACAGGACCGGGTTCGTCAGATATCGATCTTCAATAATATGGCGGTGGTGCACCTCATGCCCCGCGATCGTCCAGCCTAGTGCCCGCACGCTCATCCGCTTCCCGTTCGCCACCCCCGTCCGCGACCACTCCTCGTCATTCCACTGCCGGAACAGGTACAGGTTGGCCTCCCGAACCAGCGCGAATTCTCGCGCCAGATCCGCCAGCTTCACTGCATCGAAGCGTGCATTCGCCACGAACGCATTCTCATCGAAGCCGTGCAACTCCGCCCCATCGGCACGCGCATAGCGCAGCGCCCGATAAGCGAAAATCCGTTCCGCGTCGATGAGATGTCCAATCACCTCCTTGATGCTCCACTTGCCTTCGGCGTAGCGGTACAAACCCTGTGCCTCGGTTAGCCCTTCCAGCAATTGCTGCGTCTTCGCCATGCCTGTCCGTAGCGCGGCGAACAGGTCGGTCCCCTCCACCTGGCTGATGTAGCGGCCGAAATAAGGAGCGTATTCGTGTGTTTCTGGTACGGAAACCATGGTCTATCGTATCAAGAGGCCCTCCGTTCACACACCGGTTCGCACCTTTTACAATTTTTTTACATTCTACCCACGACCTTTCCTCGTATGCCTCGTAGTATCAACTTTGGAGAACGAGGGTAGAAAACTATGCTTTTTCCTTCCACACCGACTACCGTGAACGCGTACCGGGACCAGCATCTCTTATTCGATCACGGCAATACGTCAGCCTACATCGATCTTCGCGAAATTATTCTCACGAAGAAAGAGCACGAGTTGCTGGGCCTTCTCGTCGACAACGCCGGTGAGATCGTGCCCCGCGACATTCTCCTGGAGCGCATCTGGGGCTACGGCAAGGACATTCGCACGCGCACGCTCGATGTGCACATCCGCCGCCTGCGCAAGAAGCTGTTTCCTTACGGCGACACCTACATCGAAACCATCTTCGGAGTCGGCTACCGCTTCCAGCGATTCCGCGAACCGAAAAACTTCGCCGGCTTCATGCCCGAACTGATCGCGGTCTAACAGCGGCCACCGGCCGAAAAATATTGTAATCCACAATAAATAAAGTAATTTAGGGGAAATCCCCCCCCCCTTTGGATATCGCTGTATCGGCCTGCCTTCGTGCCACACTCGAACCGGAGGCCGTACAGCGATGCAATATGGGGCCATGCCTCCTTTGAAGCGGCTCCGGATCCGGCCCTCGACAAAGCACCCTACGAAGTGCTCCACGAATACGGCCACCGCAATCGTTGCCGGATGAAGGGCAACTCCATCGAAGTCTGCCGCCGCGCCGAAGCCCGCTATCGCCGCGACTATGACCGCACCCTCAAGACCCTGCGAGTCCTTTCGGCGTTCCGGGGCGTCCATCGGCGGCCCAAATCAGGCCTGCACTCATGGCCGCGGCCGTGGTGTCGCCGTACCCTGCGTCATCCCCATGGCCCATTTCACGGCTTCCAGCCACATCTTCTGCACGTCCGGCCGGTCCCAGGCATCTTCCCGGTGCCCCAGCGTGCTGTAGAACACCCGGCCCTTGCCATAGTCGCGCACCCACGTCACCGCGAAGTCCTTGTCCTTCCGGTTCACGTTCTTTCGCGTCAGATCGATCTTGTTCTCATCCAGCCGCATCAGCACCCGCACGCGGTCCCGCGAGAATTCCTTGATCTGGTAAATCTCATCGTGAATCGTAAACGCGGGCGGAAAATGCTTCGTGGCCGGAAACTCGCGGTCCTCCACAATCACCGGAGCCTCGAATTGATTCCAGGGATGATGGTCGAAATAGCCTCCGATCATCTCCCCGTATTCGGGCCATTTGTATAACGTGTCCGTCGCGCTATGCGCCCCCAGAAAGCCCTTTCCGTCTTCGCGCACGAAGCGCAGCAGATCGGCCTTCTGCTCATCCGTCAAATCGATTTCGCCCGTCGTATAGAACAGCACCGCGTCGAAGTAATCGAGGTTCTTGGCATTGCCCGTCAGCTTGCGCTTCGTCAGCAACTCGGTGTCGGTTTTGATGTAGGTGTCCCACAACCCGGATTCCTGGCCGATCTTCCAGATCGTCGCCAGCCCGTGCGACACCGCATCGTGATGAAAGCCCTTGCACGCTCCGATCGCCAGCAGCTTTTTCTTCTTCGGAGCAGGCTGTTGCGCGGGAGCCGGAATCCACATCGCCGCCACGATCGCGGCCGGCAGAATCATGTATCGAATTCGCATAAAGGAGAACCTTTACCAATGATACTTGGCCTGAAGAAAATGGACCCGCCCTTCGGCCACCCGGTACACCAGCCGGTGCTGCAACGTGATGCGCCGCGATAGGCATCCTTCCAGCACGCCCTTCAGCGCCGTGGGCCGTCCGGCTCCCGCCGCCGGATCGCGCAGCGTCTCCTCAATGAGGGCGAAGATGCGCTCCGCGACCGAAGCATCCGCCTTCGCCCACTCGAGCATGTCTTGGCGGAATTCGGAATGGAACACCGGCTCACGCAAGGCCGGCCTCCTTCCGCAATTCCTCCACCGGCTTCGATTTGCCCTTGTCCTGATTGGCCCGGCGCAGCCCCTTCAACAGCCGCTTGGCATTCTTCGGCGCGCGCAGCAGATGGGCCGTTTCGATCAGCCCCTCCAGTTCGCGCGCGTCAATCAGAGCCACATCGTGGCCTTCCTTGCGGCGCACCACGACGATCTCCTGTTCGCCGGTCACCTGGTCGAGGAAGCGCGCCAAGTGCTCCCTCAGGTTCGTGTACGTCGTTTCCTTGGGCATAAGCTGCTATGCCCTACCTTACCAGAGCACGCGCAGCCCGAACTCCACCTGCCGGCTCAGGTTGGCCTGCGCCGAAATCCGTCCGAAGCTCGCATTGCCCACGGTCGTGTTCGGCGCGCTGAACACCGGATGGTTCCACGCATTGAACGCCGATGTCCGGAACTCCATCTTCATGCGCTCGGCGAAATGGAAGTACTTGCTCAGCGTGATGTTCATGTTGTCCATTCCCGGACTGCGCACGCTGCCGATACGCGGCCCCAGGCTTCCCAGCGTGAAGTCCGGCGGGCGCGTGAATACGCTCGTGTTGAAGTAACGGCCCAGCCGGCTCGCATGCGGTCCCGTTGCACCTTCGGCCGGATCGCCGCTCACGTTCACCCGCGGCGACGTCCCCGCCGGGAACGTTCCTCCCTGAAATCCGTAGGCCAGCGCGAAGCCGCCCTGATACGTCTGGAATGTCGACAGTTGCCATCCGCCCACAATGTAGTCCACCGGCTTCGAGACATTCGTCAGGAAATGCCGCCGCCGCCCCACCGGAATATCGAACACGCCCGCGATCGTCAGCCGCTGCGGAACGTCGATGTCGCTGATCGACCGTTCGATCGCGCGGTTGTATGCATCGCGCGTGCCGTTCAGGTCCGAAATGTTCTTCGAAGACGTGTACGACACCAGCGCCGAAAGTCCGTGCGCCAAGCGCTTCTCGAGTTTCATCTGCAACGAGTGGTACACACTGTTGCCGTATGCCGGCGTCGATCGCGACACGCCCGTATATTGCGGGTACGGACGCAGCAGTTGTTCCCGCGCCACGGTCCTGCCTGTCAGCGGTCCGCTCGTCAACACGCCGAAGAAGGGATTCTCCACCTGCTGCTTCAACGCCACTCCAAGGCCGAAATCCTGTGGCCGCACCTGGTTCAGATTCTCCGTCGTCGAGATCAGCCGGATGCCGCGCGAACCCACATACGCCACCTCGATCAACATCTGGCTCGGCAACTCCCGCTGGATGTTGAACTGCCAGTTGTGAAACATCGGCGTCCGGTCGGACGGTTCCAGAAAGTTCACGCTCTGTCCCACCAGGGTGGCCAGTCCCAGCGAGCTTCCGATCGGCGGCACCAGCCCGCCCGGAAACGGATTGGACAGCCGGTTGAGGATCGTGATCCCGCCGTCGGTCGACGCAACCCATGGAGTCGTATTGCTAAAGCCGTCGGAAAACACAGACCCGATGACGGGAATGTAGCTCAGCGAGTATCCGCCGCGCAACACCACCTTCTTCATCGGCGTCAGAGCGAAGCCAATGCGTGGGGCGATGTTGTTGCGGTCCGGATTGTAGATGCCCCGCGGCTGTCCGTTCACACCCGCATACAGCAGCCCGCCCGTGAGATTCAATCCCGGCGCCTGCACCGGCGACGGCGCTCCGAAGGCGAATCCGCGCGTCGCCCGGTTATAACGCTCCGTGCGTGGCGTTTCGTACTCATAGCGGATGCCCGCGTTGACGGTCAGTTTCGGCGTGACGCGCCAGTCGTCCTGCACAAAGGCCGCGTAATATACGTTCTGAATCGAGACACCCGTGTTCTCACTCAAGCTGCCGGAGCCGAAACCGAACAGCAACGACGCCATCGCGAATCCCTGCGTGGGGTTGTTCACATTCGGTCCGCCCGTCTGGTTCGGAGCGAACGAATAGCTTCCCGACGGGGCCGTGTTGCGGAAAAAGTGACCCCGCAGCAGCCGCACTTCGCCGCCTACCTTCACCAAGTGCTTCGATTGCTGCCGCGACAGCGAAGGTTGCAGCGACCACGTATCGCCAGGATCCTTGATCAGCGGGCTTCCGCCCAGGGTCGTGAAATCCGTCACGCTCACCGTGGGGAACGCGAGCCCCTGAATCAGCCGGTTGTATCCGGATACGAAACCGAGGCTCGTTGGATCGAATCCGTCCGACCATGGCTTGTTGTCTTCCACGCCGCGCGCATAGCCCAGACGGATATCGAGCGTCGTGCTCGGGTTGATCAAATGGTTGTCGTTGATCGCCAGTCCGAAATGCGGCCGCCTCACACGATTGCCCTGATTGGCCGAGATGCAGTCGCAGGAACGCGGAAACACGAGCGTCCCCAAACCCTGGTTCATGCGCACGAACATCTGGTTCTTCGACGAGAAGTAGTGGTCGAACTTGAGCACGATGGAGTCGTAGTCGCGCGGCCATTTGTACGAGTACACGAAGTTCTGCACCCATGGCGTCTGCGGGCGCGGGCTCGGCGTGTTGGCCGTGGGCCAGCTATTCAGAATGCCTCGGCCCGCCGGATCCTGCATCGATGCCGGCACAATCTTGTTGGGCAGCGGATCGCGCACCGGAACGCCGTTCACGTTGCGCCCGGAAAGCGGATTGTAGATCGCTCCCGTGAACTCCGAGAAGTCTCCGTTGCGCATCTTGTCCGTCGGCACGTTCAGGTTGTTCGTCAGCCCGTTGCCTTCGCGCGAGCCTTCGAAGTTGAAGAAGAAAAACGTGCGGTTCTTGCCGTTGTACAGCTTCGGCAGCCACACCGGACCGCCCACTGAAAAACCGTAGGTGTTCGATCCGTAGCGCGCCAGCCGCTGTCCGGTGGTGTTATTGAAGAACGAATTGGCGTCGAGCGCCGCATTGCGCAGATACTCATATGCCGCCCCGTGCACCTCGTTCGTGCCGGACTTGATGACGATATTCATGAAGCTGCCGCCCGAGCGTCCATACTCGGCGGGCAGCGTGCCCGTCTGCAACTTGAACTCCTGCACGGCATCGGTCGAGGGCACCCATTGCGAGATGTTGACACCGCGGTTCACGTTGACCGTGTTGGCCACGCCATCCACGGAAACGTCTCCCGAGGCCGTCGGCGCGCCATTCGCCGAATACGAAACATTGGTGATGGTATCGTTCGGCCGCGTGTCCTCGCCGTAGCGGTTGTTCACTACTCCCGTGGCCAGCGTGAACATGAACAGGCTCGAGTGGCCTTTTAGCGGCAGCGTGTCGATGACCTCGCGCCGCACCACGGAGCCGAGCGCGGAAGTCTCCGTCTGAATCGTCGACACATCGCCCGTGACCGTGACCGTCTCCGTCGATTGCCCGATCTGCAACTGCACATCGTGGCGGATGTTGTCGCCGAGCGTGATCCCGATGCCGCTGCGTTCATCGCTGCGGAACCCCTGCATCCGTGTGGTCAGCGTGTAGTTGCCCGGCGGCAGGAACTGGAACAGATAGTGACCCTCGGCGTCCGTAGTGCCGCGGCGTTCCATGCCGGTGCCGGTATTGCGAAGCACAACCTCCGCGCCGACGATGTTGGCGTTCGATGGATCGGTGACGGTGCCTTGCAGCGTGCCGCGGAACTCCTGCCCCTCAATGGCCGCAAGGAGAAGGAAGAACGTCATGGCGATGCGAAAGATCATGGTGATGACTCACTGGAGGGGCATTATATAAGAAATTTTTCAGCGCAATGGGGTGAGTTTCCCATTACGCTCCAATTTCAGATAAGCGCCGCGCCATTCGATGGTGTTGCCAGTGAGCCCCGCGGCCCATACCGCGAATGCGAACACATCCCACAGCGGAATGCAGGGAAGCGCCCATGCCAGTTGCGAGCCCAGCAGGCAGCGGGCGGAAGTGAATGCCGTCACGATGCGGATGGCCAACAACGCAGCCGCAATCTGCGGTGCGCCACAGAGCGCCGCCAGCAGCGCCCACAAGCCGGCGTGCGTCACCGGAAGCCCGATGTACTCGGAGCGCGAGACACGGATCGTGCGCGCCCAGCGCACCTGGTGCCGCCACATCGCGCTCCACGATGCGTAGCGCAGTCCGGTGTCCACCACCAGCCGCGACATCACGGCCCGCTTGTTCTGTCCCTTCGTCAGCCTCCGCGCGAGCTGGTAATCGTCAGCCAGGTAATCCGCGATGGTGGCGAAGCCGCCTTGCGCCTTCCACTCCGCGGCGCGAAAGCACAGCGTCGACCCGAGTCCGAACTCATGGATGCCCACCAGCGGCGCCACCAGCGTGCTGGGGGCGAAGTCGATGGCGATGCCCAGCGATTCCCACGCCGCGGGGAAGCCCAATGGAATCGGGCGGTAGAGGCAGGTGACCAGCCCCACGTTCGCATCTTCGAGCGGCGCAACAACTCTCCGCAGATACTCCGGCGTGACGAGGATGTCGCCGTCGTTAACCACCCATACCTCGCCCCGTGCGTGGCGCTCCAGTTCCATCAGGTTCGCCACCTTCGCATTGGGCCGCACATGCCCGCTTACATAGAGCCGCGCGCCGGGCAGCGCTTCCACCGATTCCGCCGCCGGGTCATCGGCGCGGTTCACCCCGTAGAGCACTTCGTGATGCGGATAGTCGATGCGCGTGTGCGAACGGATCGCCGCCTCAAAGAACGGATCGCTGCCGTGAACCGGCTTGAGGATGGAGACAAACGGGAAGCGCGCGATGGGCGGATCGCGCCGCAGCAACTGGCGCACCACCGCCGCCAGCGCCACGAGTTGGTACCCCGCCGCCGCCGCGCAGATGGCGTAGAAAAGCCAGATCACAGGGATAAGAGTAGAACGCCCGAGGCCACCAGCGCAGCACCCACCCAGCGCTGCCAGGCCACCGTTTCCTTCAAAACAACTTTGGCCAGAAATGTTTCAAGGACATAGGTGGCCGCCGTGACCGGAACGGCGAAGCTGAGATCGGCGATGCGCAACAATTCCAGGAACGCGAAGAACGACACGGCCATGCAGGCGATGGCCAGCAACAGCAGCTTGCGGCGCAGCACGGCGGCGAACATGCGCCCGAGCGCCGAAGGATGGAAGTCCTTCACTTCGCCCTGGCGCTTCATCTCATACGATTGCAGCAGGTCGCCGGCCACGGTGGCCGTCACCACCAGCCCCACCCAGAGCCACTTCATGAGTGTTCCTTGGCGGAGGGCGCGGTGAGGCCCACCAGCACCATCCCGGCAACAATCAGTGCGGTGCCCGCCCAGCGCTCCACGGTAATCGTCTCGCCCAGAAACCAGTGTCCGGCGAACGCCGACAGCGGGTATCCGAAAGCCGTTACCGGCAATACGAAGCTCAAGTCGGCCCAACTGAGCAGGGTCAGTTTCGATAGCGTCCATACGATCAGCAAGGCTACGCCGACGAGCACCCAAGGACTGAACAACCCGGCGGGAGACTTCATCCCAAGACTGAGGCAGGTGTTTCCGGCGACATTGCTGACCACGACGATGGCCGTGAACACGGCGGTCTTCCAGAGCAGCCCGCGGCGGTGCATTAGCGTGCCGAAACAGCCGTCGCGGCGCGATGTTCCTCGACGAACTTCTTGCGCTTGGCGCGGAGGGCCAGATACTCGCGGGCCTCCTTGTGCAGCCGGCGGCGCTCTTCGCCGTTGAAGATCGCCTTACGGACCACGCGCCAGATCGCTTTCGGCCGGAAGTAATACTCGCCGTAGAAGCGCTCGACCCAATCGACCAGCTCGGCGCGGTCGAGGTTCTCGTAGCGGATGTTGGGAAGCTGATGGCCCTGTTCGTCGGTCATCGAGTCGATGGTGATCAGTCCGTTCTGCTTCACGTAGTCGTAAAACTCGGTGCCGGGGTAGGGATGGGCGATCGAAACCTGGATGGTCTCGGTGTCCAGGGATTTGGCGAAGTCGATGGTGCGGCGGATGGACTCGCGCGTATCGCCGGGCAGGCCGACGATGAAGTCGCCGTGGATGGTCAACCCCAGTTTGTGCGCATTCTCCGTGAAGCGCCGCGCCATGTCGAGATTGGCGCCCTTCTTGATGTTCTTGAGCACCTGCGGATCGCCGGTCTCGTAGCCGACGATCATCAGCCGCGCGCCGGCTTCCTTCATCGCCTTGAGCGTGTCGTAGTCCGTGGTGACGCGCGAAGTGCAGGACCAGGTGAAGTTCAGCGGCCCCAGCTTTTCGCAGATCTCGAGCGTCCGCTTCTTCTGGTAGTTGAACGTGTCGTCGTCGAAGAAGATCTCCTTGAGCCCGGGGAAGTTCTCCAGTGCGTACTTCACTTCGTTGGCGACGTCGGTGGCCGACCGTGTGCGCCAGCGGTGGCCGCTATGCGTCTGAGGCCAGAGACAGAAGGTGCACTGCGCCGGACAGCCGCGCGAACTGTACATGGAGATGAAAGGATGTTTCAGAAACGGAACATTGTAGCGGCGGAAATCGAGGTCGCGCTTGTACACCTTCGAGACCCAGGGCAGCTCATCGAGGTTCTCCACGTAGGCGCCTTCCGCGTTGTGGACCACCTGTCCGTTGCGGCGGAAACTGACGTTGGGGATCTCATCGAGCGGCGTGCCCGTGGCGTATTTGACGATGGGGTAATCGAACTCGCGGCGGACCACGAAATCGATGGCCGGGGTCGTGCGCAGGATCTTCTCGGCATCGACCGTGACCGGCGGACCGACGAAGCAGACCTTCAGCTTGGAGTTGACGTCCTTCATCATCTGGGCCATCTTGACGTCTACCTCAAAGCCCGGAGTAGAGGTGAACAAGACGAGCAACTCGAAGTTCTTGGCGGTCTCGACCGTCTGCTCAATGCTGACTTTATGCGGCGGAGCGTCCAGAACCTTGCTGTCGGGAAGGAGTCCGGCGGGGTAACAAAGCCAAACGGGATACCAATAGGACTCGATTTCCCGAGTGGCCGGCCAGCGCGAACTGGCGCCCCCATCGAAGCCTTCAAAACTGGGGGGATTCAGGAATAAGGTGCGCATGGATGCCAAACTTCAAGGTTAGCGCTTCGGACGCTACTTGTACAAGTTTGTACAGATTCAATCAGGCTACGGACGGTTGGCCAGATCGGATTCGGAGAGGGGGAGCGTGGCGGTCTCGGGGGCACGGGTAAAGTTTGTATAATCGATGGCCATCTCGGCCTTGCCCCAGAGCCGGGTCTCGACGGTTCCGGTGGTGTGGACGGGGACGGCCATGCCATCGCGCACTTCGTATTGGCGGACGAAGTCAAAGCGTTTGATGAAGATGGACGGGTTTTTGGCGAGGCGTCCCGCTTCGCGGACGGGGAGGTAGGTTTCCGGATCGAGCCAAAGCTCGCCTTTGAAGGTACCTGCTTGCTTCTTCTTTGGGGTGAGTTGCAGGACGTGGACTTGTGTCCCTTCCCGCTCGGTTAACCCTTTGTATTTAAACTTGTAAAATTCCGGGGTGATGGGTGGGGCAGTCTTATCGGTGGACTCCACCTCGGTGGACAGGAAACGTGCGATGACTTCCTTTTTGATGGTGTTGTCGCCTTGGAAACGGATGGCGTCGTAGGTGATGCGGCCGATGCGGGAGATGGTGCGGAGGGCCTGCATGTGCCCGCTCTTCTTCATCTTGGGCAATTCGGCGGTCATATGGACGTCCATGGTGACGCCGCGCATCTGCTGTTGCTGGACTTTAGAGGCCTCCAGGTAACGGGAGAGAACCGACTCTGTTGCAAGGGATTCCGGACCATCGTCCATAGCACCGCCGGCGGCGAAAGACGCGGCGGAAAGTGCCAAGGTCAAGAGTAGGATGCGGTGAGACAAATGTGTTCCCTATGTTGGACGCCGGACCTGTCCTGATATCACTGTAGCAGCACCATCCAAGCGCATGCAATTGCGCGCCTGGCGCGCTCCACCTAAAGTAACGGATGCATTTCGTATCGGTTGGTTTCGTGTAAATGTTCAATCAGGCTGCCTTGCGATTCGGGCCGCTCAGCATGCGTGCCGGCAGATACAGTATCGCCTTGAGCAGCTCAAACACGCCGCCGGCCGCGATGCCGATCAGGCGGAAGGGCAGCAGCACGATCCACACGATCGGATAGAGGATCAACGCCATCAGGGCCAGCGGCCAGCAAAGCACGAACAACAGCAGCCAAACCAGGAAGGTGAACATGCGATTGGTCTCCTCAATAAATGGATACGCAGATGAGGCGGCAAAGTTCGGGCAAACCATATGCAACAATACACGGAAAGGCGCAACCATGAGATACCTGATCGTTTGCTTCTCGCTGGCAGTGCAGATCGCGGCCGCGGGACCGGCGTGGCAGGCGGAGTTCGAGGCCACTATCGCCAAGGCAATGGCCCAGCAGAACGTGCCGGGGCTTTCGGTGGGCGTGATCCAAAATGGGCAAGTGGTGCTGGCGAAGGGCTACGGCGTGCGCGAGCTGACGGCCCGGCAGCCGGTGACGGAGAAGACGGTGTTCGCGGTCGGGTCGGTGACGAAGTCGTTCACGGCGGCGGTGGTGGCCGCGGTGATTGCCGATGGGAAGCTCGAATGGGACAAGCCGGTCCGGGAATATCTGCCGTGGTTCCGGATGCAGGATCCGGTGGCGACGGAGTACATCACGGTGCGCGACATGTTGACGCATCGGTCGGGGTTGCCGCGCCATGACTTCATCCGCTTCAGCACCTTCCTGACGCGGGAGGAGCTGGTGCGGCGGGTGCGGTATCTGGAGCCGAACAAGACGTTTCGCGATGTGTATCAATACAACAACCTGATGTTCGTTGCGGCGGGGTATCTGGCCGGGGTGGTGGCCGGCTCGACGTGGGAAGACTTGGTGCGGGAGCGTATCTTCGTTCCGGTGGGGATGACGCGGTCGAACACGTCGACGCGGGATTCGGTGAGGTCCGATGACTTCGCCAAGCCGCATGCGGGGGGGAAGGAGCAGGAGTTTTACTACTACCAGCAGTTCGGCGTGGGGCCGAACGGGGCGGTGAATTCGACGGCGGAGGATATGCTCCGCTACTTACAGATGTGGCTGGACAAGGGGAAATCCAACGGCAAGCAGGTGCTGCCGGCCGAGCAGGTGGCCGAGGTGTTCCAGCCGGTTTCGGTGGTGAATGCGGCGGCGTCATATGCGCCGGGTTGGCAGGTGGGCTCGTATCGCGGTCACGCGAGCTTCTCCCACGGCGGCGCGATTACGGGGTTCCGGGCGCATATGATCCTGTTGCCGGAGAAGAAGGCGGGTGTCGTGGCGATGATCAATGACGAATCGGGGCTGGCCGGCGATGCCGCGCACTTGGCGGCGGATTACGTGCTAGGGTTGCCGCCTCGGGATATCCTGCAACCGCGCGGCGGGAACAATGCGCGGCGGCCGCAGGCGCGGCCGGTGGCGGGGACGAAGCCATCGAAGCAAATGGGCGAGTACGCCGGAGTGTACCGCCATCCCGCCTACGGAGCCATCCGGGTGGAGCAGGACGGAAACCAACTCGCCGTGCGGTTTGACGCGGCGACCCTGCGTTTGAAACATTTCCACTACGATACGTTTGAAACATCGATGGGGCCGGCGCGGTTTGTGCTGAATGAAAAAGGGCAGGTGCGGGAATTGCACCTGCCCCTGGAACAGGCGGTCAAGCCGTTCGTCTTTTTGAAGGACTAAGCCTTGACTGGCTTATCGCTGACCTTCCAATTCGATTCGTTGAAGTAAAGCACCTTGCCCTGGCGGTAGCTCTGGACGGCCATGGAGATGAGCACCTGGGCGCGGGCGGCCGTTTCGACATCGAGCGTGGGCTTGTTGCGGGTGCGCATGCAATCGAGGAAGTTGGCGACGTGCGTCCGCATCGTGTCGTTGGCTTCAATGGGAATCTTGATGTCTTCCTTGCCGAACTTGGCCAGGTATTCCTTGCTGGCTGCCTTCTCCGGACGCACGGTGATGTAGGGCGCGTAGCCTTCGAAGCGGCCATGCTCGACCATGATGAGCGAGGCATCCTTGCCACGGATGAGGCCGGGAATGTGTTGCGAATTGGCCATGGAGGAACTGAGGACGACGGAGTAGCCCTTGCCGTATTCGGCGATGAGGTGGAAGGTGTCGGGCACTTCGCGGTCATGGAAGGCATAGATGCCGCCCGAGGCCATGACTTTGGAGGGGAATTGCGCCTCGCCCCAGCAGATGTTCATGGGGGCGGCGACGTGGAAGAACAGGTCGGTGGCAATGCCGCCGGAGTAATCCCAATACTTGCGGAAGCGGAAGAAGCGATCGGCGTCGAAGGGACGCTTCGGGGCGGGGCCAAGCCACATCTTCCAATCGATGTAGTCTTCGCCTTTGCCGTCGGGGCCGGCAGCTTTGTCGATGGGCCAGTTCCACTCGCCTTCGATGGAGTTGCGGTGGTAGGAACCCTGGCTCATGATGTGCTTGCCGATCATGCCGTCGGCGATGGCTTTCTTCGCTTTGTGCCACTGATCGCCGGAGGTGGTTTGCGAGCCGACCTGGAGGACGCGCTTGGTTTCCTTCACGGTTTCGACGAGTTGCTTGGCCTCCTCGATGGTGTGGCACATGGGTTTTTCGAGGTAGACATCCTTGCCGCTGTCCATCGCTTCGAGGGCGATTTTGGCGTGCCAGTGGTCGGGGGTGGCGACGATGACGGCATCGACGTCCTTTCGGGCGAGGATTTCGCGGTAGTCGAGGGTGCCGTCGCACTTATAGGTTTCCTTGTTGAGGTTGACCCGTTTCTGGTACGTGTCGCAGACGCCGACGATGACGCACTGGTTGCTTTCCTGGCCGTACTTGGCGAAGGCTCCGGTGACATAGCGGCCGCGGCCGCCGGTGCCGATGCAAGCGACCTGGATGCGGTCATTGGCGCCGAGAATGCGCCCGGACATCTTGGCCGCGGGACGGGCGGCCATCGCCGGCGCGGCGGCCATCATGGCGCCTCCAGCCTGTTTGAGAAAATCCCTGCGATCGAAATCGCTTGCCGACATGGGTAGACCTCTCTTATCTAGGATTGCGAGCGGAAACTCACTTTTCAGTTTACTCCCGGCCGGGGAGGAGATAAAGCGCTTTCCGCCGGCTGCGGTTCGGGTTGTGCGAAAGCGCGGTAGATGATGTAAAGGGAAATCAGGTAAGTGGCGGAACCGACGAAATTGCCGAGGGTAGCGAAGGCCTTGGAGACTTCCCAGAGCACGCGGAGGGCTTGGCAGATGGCCGATCCGGCCAGTTGGACGCCGAGTCCGCCGCTGACCATGAGGAGACGCTGGTTGCGCCTGGGATCGCGGAGCAGCACCGTCCAAAGGACAAGGTTCAGGGCAGTGGCGACAAAGCTGAGATCGCGGCTGGCGGGAGTCATCCAGGCGCTCATGCTGGGATTCTTGTGGACGGTGAGGATGGTGAGCAGGATGGCTGCCGCGCCGACGATCAGCCAGCGGGTGAGGGGTGCGCGGGTGGTTTCCGAAGAAAGGCGCTGGTGGATGAAACTGATAATCGTGCAGAAAACAAGAGCTTGCTGCACGACTTCGCTAATCCAGTAGAAACGGAAGGCATCGCGGGACCAGCCGGAGGACCCAGACATGCTGAGCATGAGAACGGCTGTGGAAAGGAAAAGAGAAATAATGTAGAGCAGCAGGAGCCGGTATTTCCGCACGCCGTTGCGGAGCATGGCGGACAAAATAAAAACCTGCAGGATGAGCGCAAGGCCACCCTGCAGGTAATGAAGACCGGTCATAGGAAAACTTCAGGCTGCCGCCCGAAGTGTACCCTAGGCGCGTTCCACTGGATCGGGTTCCCACGGGTCGGGCGGGAAGAACGGGCTCGGAGCGGTATCGCCTGCGAGCGCGAGGCCAGGAGGATCCGGTTCCCATGGGTCGGGTGGGAAGAATGGGCTCGGGACGTTATCGCCCACGAGGGCCAAGCCGGGAGGATCCGGTTCCCACGGATCGGGTGGGAAGAACGGGCTCGGGGCGTTATCGCCTGCGAGCGCGAGGCCAGGAGGATCCGGTTCCCACGGATCGGGTGGGAAGAACGGGCTCGGGACGTTATCGCCCACGAGGGCCAAGCCGGGAGGATCCGGTTCCCACGGATCGGGCGGGAAGAACGGGCTGGGGACATTCGATGTTGCGGCAACACTCGCTCCCATAGACATGGTAGCGCAAAGTACCAACACCTGAACAAGACGAGTCATACGTAACTCCGCCAGAAAACAATCTGGTTCACCCTAGAAGCCACGACGGGGAACACCTAAGCAACTAGGAGGAACAACTTAAGCATATCCTAGGGGCGGAGCACAAGCAAGGATTTTTTGTAACTGAAACAATTCTAGTACTAGAGGTGCACCTCTAGCGTTTGTATAGGGTAGAACACCTATATGTGGGGTTCCATGTGTAGGATTGGTACTGACTCGCTGCCGGGTTAGTCGCCGCGGCTGAAGGAGGGCTGGTCGTAGGCTCCGGGAGAGTAGCGGCCGCGTTCGCCGCGGGATGGACGGGCGGCGGACCATTCGAGGCGCATGTCGCGGCAAACTTCGTCGAGCATGTCGATGGTGGAGGTGCGCTGTTCGAGGGCGAAGGTGGTAAGCAAGAGATTATCGCAAATCGCGTTTATGACGCGAGGGATGCCCTTGGATCGGATGTGCAGTTCGGCGATCAACTCCGGGGAAAAGATGGTTTGCTCGGGGAGGCCGGCCTTTTCCATGCGGGAGTTGATGTACGCAAACGTATCCTCGGGGCTGAAGGGTTGGAGGGAAGTGCGGAGCACGATGCGCTGCTTGAGTTGGCGGAGGTTGGGGGCGTCGAGTTTGCGGTCGAGTTCGGGTTGGCCGGCGAGGATAATTTGGATGAGCTTACCGCGCCGGTTTTCGAGGTTGCCCAGGAGGCGGATTTCCTCGAGGACTTCCCATTCGAGGTTGTGGGCTTCATCGACGATGAGGACGCTGGTGCGGCCCTCGTTGGCTTGCTGGATGAGGAGGTGGTTGAGGGCGAAGAGGACCTCGGTTTTGGACGTACGGTTGCAGCGCAGGTCAAGGTCGTAGGCGATCATTTCGAAGAACTGATCGGGGGTGATGCGGCTATTGAAGACAAATGCGAACTCGATAGACTGTTCGTCGAGGAAATCGCGGAGGCATTCAAGGAGGGTGGTCTTTCCGGTGCCGACCTCGCCGGTGAGAACGATGAAGCCCTTGCGGCTTTGGACGCCGTAGATGAGGTTGGCGAGGGCTTCCTCATGCATCGCGCTGCGATAAAGGAAGACCGGATCCGGGCTGAGGTTAAACGGGTTTTCTTTGAAACCGAAGAAAGCTTTATACATAGGCGAGCCTAATCATCCACGCCGATGGAAACCGGTCGCGATCCTCCGAAAGCTTCGCCGCCAGAGACAGCAATACCGTAAGCCTCTGAACAGGGGCTTTCACTGCTTGCCATGCTAGCACGATTCCGTGGTCACATCCAAGTATTCCGTGGTCACCTCCAAGTGAGGCTAAGGGGAAGGTCTGCCGCCTCTCCATGGCCTACTCACCTATTCGGCGGTTTTGGGAGCAGGCTTGAGAGTCAGTGTTCGATTTCGAGCAAGACCCAGCCGGGCAGCGCGGCGGGTTGCTCATTGAGAAAGACAACGCGGCGGGTTTTGGGGAAGGGGAGCCCCGTCTGGATGGCGCGGCTGTAAAAGGGCATCACGCGGAGCAGCTTGCGGTAGGCTTCCTGCTCGGTGTCGGGCTGGGCGGTCTTGGCGAGGAAGCCGGTGCCCCAGCCGATGGGGAGGAGGCAGGCGTCCGGGCGCTCGTTGACGCGGCCGAGCCAGTTTTCGAGATGCTGTAGCGAGCCATCGAGGGCGCTCATGCCGGCGATGGCGGCATAGCGGCGGTGGGCGGCGATGAGTTGCCCGGCGTATTGGTTGGCGGCCTTGGTGAGGGTGGCGCTTTGGACGGGTTCCTTCCAGCGCAGCGCGCGGAGGGTTTCCGGCTGCGAGAGGAAGCCGCTCTCGGTCCAACTGCCCTCGAAGATCGTACCCGGTTCGGCCATTTCGCAGAAGATGGGGTTGCTCTCTTCGATGCGGCGCGGTTCGACGCTGCCGCGTCCCACGGTTTTCCAGCCGAGTTCGAGTTTGCCCTGGCCGCGTGCGACGAGGGTGGCGGTGCGCACGAGATAGACTTTCATGGCGGTGGCGGCGACGGTGGCCGAGTCGCCGAGCGAGAAGGAGCGCATGCGGCTATGGCCGCCAAGTCCGATGGCGGTGTCTTCGGCGGGCTCGGCGGGTCGGCGGGGGAGGCGGTCGCCCTGGAACTGATCCTGGACGTGGCGCCAGGTGTGCTCGGTCCAGCGGGAGGCGAGCAGGGCGGTATGCAGTGCGCCGCGCAGTGCGGAGGCAGGGAGGTAGGGGCCGGCCGGCCCGGAAGCGAAAGTGGGGATGAACAGCGCCTCGGCGCGCTGCTTGTTCCAGAGCGCGGTAAGGGAGGCATGTTCGAAGGGAATGCGGCGTCCGGCGAAGTTCTGGGCGAAGCCTCCCCAACTGGCGAAGTCGAGCTTTTCCGCCTTCTTGACTTGCGTGAGGTAACCATCGAGGCGCGGCCCTTTGGCGAGGAGCTTAAAGATGCGCTTCTGATCGAGCACATTAACGTGGTCTTTCCAGACCATGTAGTCGATTGGGGAGAGCTTCTGTCCGTCTCCGACTAGTGTAGGGGTGAGACAGGTAACGCGGTATTTCATGCCACAACCCTCCAAGAGATGGGAATGGAGAGGGCGAAGCCGGCGCGGTAGACGGGGTGGGGGAATCCGTCGGGGGCGACATCGGCGGCGGAACCCTGGGGAGGGGCCGGAGCAAGGAGAACGGAGCCTTCAGCCACCATGCGCACGCTTTTCTTGAGTGCGCCGTGGGCGGCGGAGCTTTCGATGCGGCCATTGCGTTCGACGATGGAATAAGCGCCACGAGTCCAGTCGACGGCGTCGGAATCGGATGGGTGGAACAGGGAGAGCAGCCAGTAGCCGGTTTCGTAGGCCGGAGCGGGTTCGGGGGATGGCTCGCCTTCCTCGGAGGCAGGAGGCGGGGCGGGTTGGATTTGGGTGGGGCCCGACAGAAGAAGATCGGGGAAGGCACCCTCGCGGAACTCGGGCGCTTCGGCGCGGCCCCAGCCGCGGGAACGCTGGCCGCCGAAACCGCTGTCGGCGAGGAGGCGGAAGGCGGCTCGGACGGGGCCTGCCCAACGCTCACGGGCTTCCTCGCCGGAAAAGACGGCGCAGGTCCAGAGGCCGGAGCCGGAGGAAAATTCGAGGCAGGCGGTGCTGCTGCAATCGCCGGCGAGGCCGGTGAAACGGTCGACGGCGGCGGTCCGGCGGACCGCAACGCGGAAGGGGGTTTGGGCTTTGCCTCGCCTGGGAGGAGGCAGGAGGCATTCGCTGGCGGCATCGACGACCCAGCCCTCGTCGTCCCTGAGCCGGCCGTCGGCTTCGTTGAGAAGTTTCTCGGCGACAGGCAGGGGGACATAGCGGGCGCCTTTCCAGCGCACGCGGGAGGAGGGCGGCGGGGGCCACAAGTTGCGGGGAGGCGTGACCAGGAGGGTGCCTTCGACGAAGGGGAAACAGGAGGTAAAGCGCACGGCGGGAGCAGGGGCGGCGGCAGTGGCGGCGAGCCACTCGTCGAGTACGCCCAACTGGCCCATGGCGTGGGTGACGGCGGAGAACAGGGTATCGCTGTGGAAGAGCGTACCGGCGCGTTCGCGGGCTCCGGAATCGGGAGCGATGCGCCAGGGCGTGGTGGGCCGTAGTTGTACCAGCAGGCCGGAAATCATTGTCGAACTACTCGAGGGAACCGCTGAACTCTTCGCCGCGCACGAGGCTGAGGAGGCCGGCCGAGTCGGCGCCGGAGAGGAGTTCCTTTTCCTCGGCGCCTTCACTGTAGTAGGCGCGTCCGCGCCATGCGGCGCGAATGCCGGAGAAGCGGATGCGGCCGTTGCCGCGGGAGCCGCCGCCACCGAGGGTGTCGTCCTCCATCATGCGGAGGCCTTCGGCGAGGCGGGCGGCAAGCGCCTTGTCCTCTTCGCAAAGGATGTCGAGAACCATGCGCACCTTGAAGCGGGCGCCGGCGGGGACCCGTTCGAGGGTGCGGGGGTTGGCCTGGGAGGTGATGCGGTCGACGGCGTTTTCGCTTTTGACCTCCGTCAATTCGTCATCGAGGTTTTCCCGCATCTGGGCCGTTATGCTGTCGACGTCGAGGGGGGCGTCGTAGACGGTGAGGCGCGCGGGGGTGGCGGTGACGGACTCGGTGGCGTCGCCGCTCATGCGCTCCATGCGGCCGGGGTTGCGTCCAAAGAGGATGCAGATTTCGTCGTCAGGGCGGTCGCTCTGGTGGATGCGGACTTCCTGGCCGCGGCGTTTGGAGAGGAAGACCATCTCGGCGGGGTTGAGTCCGGCGGCCTGCTCGAGGAGTGATCGGAGGCGGCCGCGGAGGCTGCTGCCGGGGACGTAGGGACGGCCGAAGGCGTCTTTGACGACGGGGTTATCGGCGCCGCCGATTTCGAGGGAGCCTTTGCCGGCGCCGATGTGAAGGCCGGATTCGCAGTTGAGGTCGGCTTCGAGGATGAGCTTTCCGGCGAATTTCAATTCGGTTTGTGCAGTATGGGAACTCATATACGCTCGCACTTATTCGTTGTATGCCACGATGGCTTCAAAAAGGTCGCGGAACCGCTCATAGCCGCGCACGTCGTTCTTGCGGGTGACCTGGAGGAGGAGTTTTTCGAGGGTATCGAGGCTCCGCAAGGAATGGCGTGCAATGGTGTAGGCGAGCCGCGCGCGCAGCATGACGAACTGGTGCTGGCGTTCGGATTCGGGGGCGCGGCAGGCGCGGCGGACGGCGTTATAGAAGCGGCGGAGCTGGCTCTTGGTGCCGGAATCCATATCGCGCATGCGGCTGACGACGGCGTGGGCCTGGTTATCGAGGTAGAGGCTGTCGTTCATCAGCTTGTCGATATCGATTTCAGGCGGTCCGTCCGGACGGCCACCGCCGGGGCGGCCACCTCCTTCGCGGTGCCGGCCTTCGCGGTTTCCTCCTTCGCGGCCGCCTTCCCGCGGCGGGCGATTCTCGCGTTTCGGTTCCTGTTGTCCTTCTGCCATTTCGTTGAGCCTTTGGTCCTTACACTTCCGTTTGTAGTCTTGCCCATTCTAGCGCGACTCGGCCAGCGGGCCGCAGCTTGACCTGGGACGCATTCTTGCCAATGAGATCGACGACCAGGGAACTGCGGAGTTTTTCGAGTTCGCGGTCTTTGGTGGCCGGGAGCACGCGCAGCACGCGGCGGTGGAGGCGCCAGGGGCGCTCGAGTTCGCCTTCTTTTCGGCGAGATACGGATACCGGCGAGAAGACCTCCTCGCGATAGAAGGCCGCCAGTTCGCCGAGAAATTCTTTATTGCCCTGGAATTCCTGGATGATCTTGACCATGGTGTCCTTGAGGTCAGAGGCGCCGCTGAATTGCCGCCATTCGAGGATGCGGCCGAGCATGGCGATGGAATCGCGGGAAGAGCATTTGGCGTCTTCGAGCATGCGGCCGGCCTCCTCGTAGACGGAGATGAGCGAGGCGTCGGGGGAAGGGGCCAGGGCCAGGGCCATGGAAAGGGTCTTGCCTTCGCCGCCGGGGAAATCCTTGAGGCTCTGCTCGCTGAAGCGGCGGAAAAGGCGCTGCATTTCGCGGGCGAGTTGAATGAGGGCATCCCAGGAGCCGCAAGCGGTGAAATCGTCGCCTCCGGAGTGGAGGATGGTGACCTTGCGCCAGAATTCGGGCATGGAGCCGAGCACTTCGAGCTCACCGGCGAAGAACTGCTTGTAGAGCACGGAAAGCTGGACATGCTCCTCGATGGATTGGACGCGGCGGAAGCGGATATCGAGGTTGTCGACGTCGCCGCGGAGGACGCCCCAGACTTTGGCTCCGTCGGCGCGTTCGGCGAGGCCGCGGAGATCGAGGCGCTGGTGGCCGTCGTCGCGCAGGGCGATGTGGCGGGTGAGCAGGATCTGGCCGGGATCGGAACCGAGGGTCCAGCTATGCTTGCCTTCGCCGAGTAAAACCTTGCCGGGGGTTTCGGGATTCCAGCCGATGGAACGTTGTTCGACAAGGCCTGCTCCGAGGCTTTGAATGAAGTAGTCGTCGCCGGCGCCGCCGGGGGTGGTGTGGGGCTGGAAGAAATCGGCGGTGCAATGCCGGGCTGGGGTGGCGCGGCGGGCGGCCATGGCCTCGCGGATGCGGCGGCGGACGACGGTCCAGTCGCCGAGGTTTTCGGTGACGGCCCAGACAAGCTGGAGTTTGCCGCCGCTGATGGATTCGATGTCTGACGCCGCGCGGTCGAGGAACTCTTCCGATTGCGTTTGCAATTCCTGTGGGAGAACGAGGAGGAACTGGCCGCCGCCGCTCGATCCAAGCAGCATGCTGGAGAGGCCGAATTCGGCGAGCAGGGCGCGGGGAAGGACTTCGCTGACGAGACTGAGCCAGTAGGAACGGCCGGCAAAGAGCAGCTCTTCCTGCTCCCGGGAGAGGCCCGGCGTGTGGCTGGGACTCGACAGGAATTCCCGCACGCCGAGGAGCTTGCCTTGCAGAAAAATTTGGATGGACATGAGCGACCGCTACAGGCGAAATTCTCACTCTACCACAGAGACTCGCTTCCAGACTGACGGCGCGGGCCGGAAAGCACTGTAGAGGCGCAACTTTTGTTCCCAAGTCTGGCGCAGGGTGGGGCGTGGAGGATAGAGGACGAGCCTGGGTTTCGTGTCCGCCGGGAGGGCGGCCTCGCGGAGGGCGGCTTCGATGGCTTTGGCGATGCCGCCGGTTTCATCGATGAGTCCGTTGCGGACGGCTTCGGCGCCGAGCCAGACGCGGCCCTGCGCCACGGGTTCGATCTCTTCGGGCCTGCGGTGGCGGGCCTCGGCAACCTGGCGGACGAAATCGGTATAGGTTTGCGTGATGAGCCGGCGAAGCTTGGCTCGCGATTCAGGGTTGAGGGCTTGGTATTCGGAGTCGATGGCGGCGTGCTTGCCGCGCGTGAGCGATTCCATTTTGAGGCCGAGTTTATCAAGGAGGCCGGCGGCGGAGACTTTGCCGTAGAAGACGCCAATGGAGCCAGTGACGGATTCTGGGTTGGCGAGGAGGCGCTTGCCTGCGAGGGCAATGGCGTAACCGCCGCTCGCGGCGACGTCGGACATGGAGACGATGAGCGGCTTTTTGGCGGCCAGGAGGCGCAGTTCGCGGAGGATTTCTTCGGCGGCGATGGCGTCTCCGCCGGGGGAGTCGATGCGTAGGATGACGGCGCGGATGGAGGTGTCGTCACGGAGGGCGCGGATGTGGGGGCGGATGGCATCGGGCGCGAGGGTGGTTTCGGCGAAATAGGGGATGGGGTGGCGGAGGATGTCGCCTTCGGCGGCGAGGATGGCGATGGTGGGTCCGGATTCGAGGTTGAGTTTGGCCGCGGGCACGCGCTGGTAGTCTTCGGCCTGGAGCTTGCGGAGTTCCTTCTGATTGAGTTTGGCGGCGAGCGAGGATTCGACTTGGTCTGGGAATTCGGCGGCGTCGATGAGACCGGCGCGCATGGCGTCGATGGTGAGGAAGGGGCCTTCGTCGAGGCGGGCCTGGATTTCGGGCAACGGCTTGTTGCGGGAGCGGGCGACGGCCTCGGTGAAGGTTTTCACGCGGGAATCGAGGAGGGTATTGAGGACTTCGCGGGTTTCGGCGGACATGGAAGAGCGGGTGAGGGCGTCGGCGCCGTCTTTGTAGCGGCCGAGGGCTTCGAATTCGGGCAAGAGGCCGAGCTTGTCGAGGGCTTTGCGGGCGTAGAGGAGTTCGACGCGAATGCCTTTGATGTCGAGGAAGTCGCCGGGGGCGGCGCTGATGCGGTCGGCGGCGGAGGCGAGGTAGTAATCGCGGAGGGAGGCGGTGCGGAGCTGGGCATGGACCGGTTTGCCGGACTTTCGGAATTGGAGGATGGCGTCGCGGATTTCGGTGAGCTTGGCCCAGCCGGCCTGGGGTTTATCGGGTTGGAGGAGGATGGCGGCGATGCGCTTGTCGGCGGCGGCTTTGCGAAGGACGTCCCAGATGGCGAAGGTGGTGAGCGGGGGCGGGGCGAAGGGTTCGAGGGTGCCGGCTGGGGCTTCGGGGATTGGTCCGGCGAGCGGCAGAATGAGGGTTGCGCCGCTTGGGACGGAAGGGGGGCGTTCCATCCACCAGGGGATGAGCCAGAGGGCGGCGCCCACCGTGAGTACGGTGAGCATGCAGCCCGCGAATGCCCCGGCGAGGAACCGCATGGGCCGTTATACGCCGTCGAGGATCTGGTCGAAGCGGTGGCTGACGTCTTTGAGGTAGGCCGCTTCGCCGCCGGCGAGTTCGACGGTGGCCGTGCCTTTGAAACCGATTTCGGCGAGCGCGGCGTGGATGGCTTTCCAGTCGATTTCGCCCTCGCGGAGGTTGACGAAATCGGCTACACGCTTCTTGATGGAGGGATCGTTCTGGAATTTGAAGTCTTTGAAGTGGAGTTTGACGATGCGTTTGCCGAGGGTGCGGATCCAATCCTGCGGGTAGCCGTAGAGGACGACGTTGCCGACATCGAAGTAGGCTTTGACCCAGGGGGATTGGAAATCGTCGACATAGCGGGCGAATTCGAGTGGGCTGAGGAGGAATTTGTTCCAAACTTCCTCGACGGCGATGATGACTTTGTTCTTTTCCGCCAAGGGGATCATTTTTTGGATCTGCGTCTGGGAGCGCTTCCAGGCGTCGGCGTAGCTGGTTTGGGGATTGACGACCGCGGGGACGAGGAGAACGGTTTCGGCGCCCCATTCGGCGGCGTTGCGAATGCTGGTTTCCATGCCTTTGACGGAGGTTTCGACGACGGCAGGGTCAGAGGAGGAGAGCGGATATTGCCAGTGAGCCATATTCATGACGGAGTGGATGCGCAGGCCGGTGGCTTCGGAGGCCTTGCGGATTTCGCCGGCGACGGCGGGGTCGGCCACCGTCTGGCATTCGATTTCCTCAAAGCCGCAGTCCTTCGCCATTTGGAATCGATCTTTGTAGGAGAGCGAAGTGGGGCGGAGCATGCTAATGAGCACCGCTTTTTTAATGGGAAGGCGCTGAGCCGCGGGCAGGGCGAGCGGAGCAAGCGCGGCAGTGGACAGGAACGCACGTCGTTGCATGAGTAGGTGTGCCTCAGTGCGCTATTGTAACGCGCTATTTGACAGCGACAGTAGCGGTGGCGGGTGTGGCGCGTCCGGCTATGGAGACAACGACGACGTGATCCTTGGCGGCTTTGAGCGAAGTGGGCACGGTGACGTTGAGCTGGGTGAGGCCTCCGAGAGCGCCGGGGACGGCAGTAGCGGAGACAACACTGGCGGCGTCGCCACCGATGGTGACGGAGGGGGTGTTGGTGAGAACGGGAAGGGGGCTGGTGCCCGAAAGTGTTCCTTCTGGGTTGGGAAGTGGATTAATGGCGCCGCCTCCAGTGAGGTAGAGAATGAGCAGGCCGCCTTTGGCGACGGCATTGTTGGCGGAGTTGAGGCTAAAGGTGGAATCGGCGTAGTTGAGCGCGGCTGCCTGGCCACGGCCGGAACTGTCGACGGTGAAGAGGCCGGGGTCCGCGGCGACCCCGTCGTATTTGAAATTGCTGGAGACGATGGCGTTGTAGGTGACACGCATGTTGAGATCGGTGCCAATGGGGATGGTGAATGGGGCCTGGCAGTTGATCTGGTTGGCCTGGATGAAGATGAGCGGCGCGGCGACCCAGGTGTTGTTGACCTCGAATTCGACGGTGGCCGCCGGCGTGCCCAATGTTGTGGGGAAGGCGTTGTTGATGGGGGTGGCGGTGATAGCGGTGCTGGGGCCGAGGCCGGAGCCGAAGATGGAAATGATCTCGCCGGGGGCGATGGCGGGCTTGGCGCTGCTGACGGCGAAACTGGCGGCGTTGACGATGGTTTGAATCTGCGGTCCTGGGGCGGTGACGGTGAAGGGGAGTTGATTCGAGGCGGGCTGGGGTGAGTTGAGCACCGTAACGTTCAGCGTGCCTTGGGCATTGAGCATTGCCTTTGGGATAACGGCCAGCATGACTCCGGTGCTGATCCAGGTGGCGGTGAGATCGGTTGTATTGGCTTTGACGACGCTGGCCTTGAAAAGGTGCGCGCCGCGGATGGTGATGGTGGTATCGCCGGCGCCAACCGGGGCTGCATTGGGCCAGATGGAGGAGAGGATGGCCGTGCCGGGGGAGACGGTGAGAGTCACTCCGATGGCGATGCTCTTGTTGGCGGCGTTGGTGGACGTGAGGGTCACCTTCCCGGTGTAGGTTCCGGGTAACAGGCCGGTGGTGTCGACGCTGACTGTAATGGTGGCGGGACTTCCGGCGAGCACGACACCGACGGACGGGGTGAAGGTGAGCCATGTGCCTCCGGTGGCGGCGGCGGTGAACGAGAGGGGTTCGCCGTCGGTGGAGACGGTGATGGTTTGCGGGGCGGGGTTTGAGGCGGCATCGGTTTGCCAGGTGTAGGCGAGCGAGGCGGGGGTGGCGGCCATGGTGGGAGGAGGGTTCTTGATGATCAGGACTACGGTGGCGCTGACGGAGGAGGCGGCACCCGTGGCATCGACCGTAATGGTTGCGGTGTAGGTTCCGGCGGTTAGCGATGTGGGATTGACGCGGACGATGAAGGCGGTGCCGGTTTTGCCGGAGGGTGGGGTCACAATGAGCCAGGGTGAGGCGGGGGTAACCGTGGTGGTGTAGTCGAGGGCGGCGCCCGCGCCGCTGCGCTTGACGGTGACGTTTTGGGCGGCGGGGAGGGCGGTGGTTCCGATGACGTATGTAAAGCTAAGTGCTGAGGGTGTGAGGCTGAGGGTGGGCAGGGCCTGTCCGGCGGCCACCCCGGCCATCAGAGCCATCATCGCGAGTGCGAATCGAATAGACATCCCGCAGAACTTATCGGCGGAAGAGGGGCAGTCGAATATTGGCCCGTGGGGGGTATGCCTCGGAGTTATCTGGGGATAGCACGCACAGAAGGCATAGCCAGCTTCCTAGAAATCAGGGCCGCTCGGGATGGAGCCGGTGGAGGTGAGCACGACGATCGCGATCCACTGCCGGCTGGCGGAGGGAAGACGCCTCTCGCCTAGTCCGGCTTGCTATATACTGTTCACCGTCAGGAAACACCTGTGGCAGGAGGACTGTATGACCACGTTTGAAACCAGTCTTGGCGCTGCGCCGCCGAACCTGAAACTGCGCTACGGAAACTTCATTGCCGGAGAATGGATGGCGCCGTTGTCACAAAGCTACTTCGAGAACACGACGCCGATTACGGGCAAGACGCTGTGCGAGATTCCGCGCTCGAATGCGGCGGATGTGGATCGGGCGCTGGATGCGGCGCACGCGGCGCGGCGGCTTTGGGGAAAGACGCCGGTGGCGCAACGGGCGCTCATCCTCAACCGGATTGCGGACCGGATGGAGCAAAATCTCAATACTCTGGCGTTGGCGGAGACATGGGATAACGGCAAGCCGATCCGCGAGACGATGGCGGCGGACATTCCGCTGGCCATCGATCATTTCCGCTACTTTGCCGGCGCGATTCGCGCGCAGGAAGGGGCGATTTCGGAGATCGATGAAACGACGGTGGCGTATCACTATCATGAGCCGCTGGGAGTTGTAGGTCAGATCATCCCCTGGAACTTTCCGATCTTGATGGCGGTGTGGAAGCTGGCGCCGGCGCTGGCGGCGGGCAACTGCGTGGTGCTGAAGCCGGCGGAACAGACTCCGTGGTCGATTCTGGTGCTGCTGGAGATGATCGGCGATCTGCTGCCGCCGGGTGTGGTGAATGTGGTGAACGGGTTCGGACTGGAGGCGGGCAAGCCGCTGGCGTCGAGTCCGCGGATTGCGAAGATCGCTTTTACGGGCGAGACGACGACGGGGCGGCTGATCATGCAGTATGCGTCGCAGAATCTGATTCCGGTGACGCTGGAGTTAGGCGGGAAGAGCCCGAACATTTTCTTTGAAGATGTTCTGGCGAAGGACGATGCTTTTTTCGACAAAGCGCTGGAAGGTTTCGTGCTGTTTGCGCTCAACCAGGGCGAGGTGTGCACGTGTCCGTCGCGGGCGCTGATCCAGGAGTCGATTTACGAGCGGTTCATGGAGAAGGCGCTGCCGAGGGTGAAGGCGATCCGGCAAGGGAATCCGCTGGAGACCACGACGATGTTGGGTGCGCAGGCATCGAGCGAGCAGATGGAGAAGATTCTCTCCTATATCGACATTGGCCGGCAGGAGGGCGCCGAGGTGCTGACTGGCGGCGCTCGCGCACAGATGGAAGGGGAACTGGCGGGAGGCTATTACGTCCAGCCGACGGTATTCAAGGGCAACAATCGGATGCGGATTTTCCAGGAGGAGATCTTCGGTCCGGTGGTGAGCGTGACGACGTTCAAGGATGAAGAGGAAGCGCTGGCGATCGCCAACGATACGCTATACGGGCTGGGCGCCGGGGTTTGGACGCGCGACATCAACCGGGCTTACCGGTTCGGACGCGAAATTCAGGCCGGGCGTGTGTGGACGAATTGCTACCACCTGTACCCGGCGCATGCGGCGTTTGGCGGGTATAAGCAGTCCGGCATCGGACGGGAGACACATAAAATGATGCTGGATCATTATCAACAGACGAAGAACCAGCTTGTCAGCTACAGTCCGAATGCGCTGGGGTTCTTCTAACTAGCCAAGGGCTTCGCCCTTGATATCCCTGTCGCGATGGGAGAGCCGGTT
>CAYOBO010000060.1:0-2094 GCA_964402295.1 uncultured Candidatus Solibacter sp.
GAACAGAACCTGCACAGCCCGGACCTGGAAGCGAAACTGGAAGCATTTGCCCGCAGCCTGTCCACTGCCTTGCATGGAGTAGCGGCGTGACCCAGGAAGAAGCGACGCAACGGCTGGCCGAGCACCGCCGGTTGATCGACGATATTGACCGGCGCATCGTGGCCTGCCTCAACGAGCGGGCGAGTGTCGTCGAACACATCGGCAGAATCAAGCAGCAGATGACCATGCCGGTTTACGAGCCGAAGCGGGAGGACGATGTGTTCCGCAATGTCACCGAGAACAACCCCGGACCCATGCCCTCGGACGCCGTGAAACGGGTTTTCGAACGGATCATCGATGAGATGCGCACCTTGCAGCGCATCCGCATGCAGGCGGCCCAAAGCCCGGAAAAGGAATCCTAGCCTATGTTCGTAGTCATGGAAGAAGGCGCTTCGGAGCAGAGCATCCAGCACGTCATCGACAAGCTGGTGACCAACGGCTTCACCGTGCACCGCTCGACAGGCGTGGTGCACACGGTGCTGGGTTGCGTGGGGCCGAAGGAAGATATCGACCCGCGGGATCTGGAATTGATGGAAGGCGTCAAGGAATGCCACCGGATTATCTCGCCTTATAAGCTCGCCAGCCGGAGTTTTAAACCTTCGGGGACGCAATTCTCCATCAAAGGCGTGGAAATCGGTGGGCGAAGCGTGGTTGTCGTCGGCGGGCCGTGCAGCGTGGAAAACCGCGACCAGATTGAGCAGTCCGCGGAACTGGTGGCCAAGGCCGGCGCGAAGGGATTGCGCGGGGGAGCGTTCAAGCCGCGCTCGTCTCCCTACAGTTTCCAGGGGTTGGGCGAGGAAGGGCTGCGCATGATGCGCGAAGCCGCCGACCGCAACCATCTGTTCGTGGTGAGCGAAGTGATGGACCACACGCAGATTCCCATGATGTCCAATTATGTGGATCTGTTTCAGGTGGGCGCGCGCAATATGCAGAATTTCAATCTGCTGAAGGAACTGGGCAAATCGCGCATCCCCGTTCTGCTCAAGCGGGGTATTTCGGCGACCATCGAAGAACTGCTGCTCTCGGCCGAATACCTGCTTTCCGGAGGCAACTACAACGTGATCCTTTGCGAACGGGGAATCCGGACGTTTGAGAGCTATACGCGGAACACGATGGACATTTCGGCGATTCCCGTGGTGAAGAAGCTGAGCCACCTGCCGATGATGGCCGATCCGTCGCACGGCACGGGACGCCGGGACAAGGTGATCCCGATGGCGCGGGCCGCCGTGGCCGCCGGCGCCGATGGCATTCTGGTGGAGATGCATCCCAATCCGGATAAGGCCCTCAGCGATGGGGCGCAATCGCTGTTCCCGCAGCAATTCGACGAAATGATGCGCCAGTTGAAAGTGATCGCCTCGGCCGTGGACCGCGAGATCTAAGGCGAGATCCAAGGAATGATTCGGACTGTCACCATTGCCGGGGTTGGATTGATCGGCGGATCGTTTGCCCTGGCGCTGCGGGCGGGCGGCTTTGCGGGGACGATTCTCGGAGTCAGTTCCACGCGGACGCTGGAGACGGCCAAGCGGCTGGGCGTGATCGATGAAGGGGTGCCGTTCGAGGATGGCATGCGGCGGGCGGATCTGGTGTATCTGGCGCAGCCCATCTCGCAGATCCTGGAGGCGATTCCCCGCATTGCCCCATTGCTAGGGCCGGAAGCGGTGGTGACGGATGCCGGAAGCACGAAGGTGCAGATTGTGCGTACCGCGGAGGCGCACCTGCCGGCGGGTTCCTTTCTGGGGGGGCATCCGATGGCCGGGAAGGAGTCGCGGGGGGTGGAGTCGGCCGACGCGAATCTGTTCCGGGATCGATCTTACATCCTGACACCAGGCGGAGCGGTGGAGCGGGCGAATCTAGATGCCTTCCGGGAGATGGTGTTGGGCTTCGGATGCCGGCTGACCAGCCTTACGCCGGCCGAACATGATTGTGTTGTCGCTTGCTGTTCGCATGTTCCACAACTGGCTTCGACGGCGCTTGCGGTGGCTGTGTCTCGGGCTAATAGTACTAAGGCGGCGGCAGGTCCAGGGCTTATCGATATGACCCGATTAGCGATGAGCA
>CAYOBO010000060.1:2194-3874 GCA_964402295.1 uncultured Candidatus Solibacter sp.
TTCGCGCGTGTGCTCAACGCGGAACTGTTGTCGAATCCCGGAGTGACACGGATTCCCCAATGCAGACGGTTCACGATTCTCTACTCCGCTGGCAGCCCCGCTGACAGCGTCTTTTTCCTCGAATCGGGGATCGTGAAGATTATCAAGCGAGGCCCGGAAAACAAGGAAGTCCTGCTCACTTTGGTGAAGGCGGGTGAAATCTTCGGCGAGGATGCCCTCCTTGTCGGAGGACCCCGGCAAGCCAGCGCCGAAGTGGTGCAGGAAGGCTCAGTCTACATCATTCCCAAGGATTTGTTTGGGAACTTCTGCAATGCGAAGCCCGAGGTTTGGCGCATGCTGGCGGGACTGCTCGCCAGGCGGGAACAGGGTTTGGAACAGAAGATCGAGATGCTGCTGCTGCGCGATGTGGAGCAGCGGATCCTGCTCTATCTGGCGGATCTGGCCGAGGCGATGGGTGTTGCGGAAGAAGACGGCGGGCATTCGGTCCAATTCTCGCAAGGTGAAATCGCAAGCCTGGTTGGGGCCACGCGGGAAACCACGTCGAGTACGTTGAACAGTCTGGCTCGACGGGGGCTTGTGAGCCTTGGCCGGCGGAAGATGATCATTGCCGACCCGCGGATGCTGCGGGAAGCGGCGGATGGTCCGCGGGCGCATTCGGCGGCTGGTTGATCGGGTGGCGGTGTATACTGGGCTTCTCCCGGCGTGGGCGCCCGCGCCGGGTGGAAGCGGAGGTATCGCATGAAATCTCTCTCTCGCCGGTCGATGATTGCTGCGCTATCCGGGGCGGCGCTGGTGGCTGCTCCCGGTAGTCCGATTCCGAACCGTCCGAAGGTGCCGGGAACGCTGAGCTTGCGGGCGCGGCGGCGGAAGAAGGGTGCGGGGCCCACGGAAAGCGTTCTGCGCTGGCCGGTGGCGCGCACGGCGATCATCATCTGCGACATGTGGGATGCGCACCACTGCCAGTTGTCGGCGCAGCGGGTGGGGCTGATGGCGCCGCGCATGAACCAGGTGGTCAGCGCCGCGCGGAGCCACGGCGTGATGATCATCCACTCGCCCAGCGACACCATGCCCTATTACGAAGGGACGCCGCACCGGGAGCGGATGCGGAACGCTCCGGTGGCGCCATCTCCGTTTCCCATTCTGAACCGCTGTCCGCGGGTGCCGCAGGAGGAACGCGATTTTCCGATCGACGATGCGGCGGGCGGGTGCGACGATCCGGTGGTGACGAAGTTCTCCGGTCCTCCGTATCCGTGGAAGCGCCAACATCCGGCGATCGACATTACGGGTTTTGACGGTGTGAGCGAGAGCGGGCAGGAGATCTACAATTTCTGCCGCCAGGAGGGGATCGACAAGATCGTGCTGATGGGTGTGCACACCAACATCTGCATCCTGAACCGCGGGTTCGGGGTGCGGCAGATGACCCAACTGGGCTTCGATGTGGTGTTGGCGCGCGACCTGACGGATGCGATGTACGACCCGCGCACGCGTCCCTTTGTCAGTCACGCCCGCGGCACGGAACTGGTGATCGAGCATATCGAGGCGATGTGGTGCCCCTCGATTGTCAGCGAGGATCTGACTCGGGTGGTGCCGGGCTCCGCCGGAGGGTGATGCGATTTATTTCGTGCCGTGGAAGGGGTTGAAATCGGTGTTGGTATCGAAGACGTCGATGCCTTCCGATTT
>CAYOBO010000060.1:3974-37689 GCA_964402295.1 uncultured Candidatus Solibacter sp.
GCCATGACGAAGGCATTGGCGAACTCGCCGCACCAGTAGGCGACGAGGCTGGCGACGACCAACCGGGGGACGAAGTGGAAGACTTTGGCGAAGGCTTCCTGATCGTGCCATTCCGGCGCCGGAGGAAGGGCGACGATGGTCATTCCCATGACGGCCAGCAGGGCGGATGCCAAGAAGCCGGTCCAGATGGCGCGGCGCGAGGCGCCATATCCGTAGACCTCGGTGAAGATGTCGCCGAAGATGTAGGTAATGGGGAAGAGGATCTGGGCTCCGCTGAGGCGCAGATCGCCGATGGCGATCAGCTTCGGGGCGACCAGATTGGAGATGATCAGCACCACCACGAAAGCATTGATGAGATGATCCAGGTGTTTGTAGCGAGGCTCGAGTTGCATCCTTGGATCGTTCCATTCTAACAGGCTGGACCATGGTTGCCGCACGCCCCCGGCGTATGCTGTGGTGGAGGAATGAAGCGTGCGTTTGCCGTTGCCGGGATTTTGCTGGTTTCTTGCGGGCAGCCTCCCCTCGATACGGAAGGAATCGATCCGGAATATACCGCGAACTTCAGCGCCGCGCCGGAGATTATCGAAAGCAAAGAGAATCCCTTCACTGAGGAAAAAGCCGTCTTGGGCCGAATGTTGTATTTCGAAACGCGGCTATCGAAGGGCGGAGATATTTCCTGCAACAGTTGCCATCCGCTCGACCGCTACGGTGTGGATGGGGCGGCGACTTCGGCGGGGCATCGCGGCCAGCGTGGCTCGCGCAACGCTCCGACGGTTTACTTTGCCGCCGGGCACAAACTGCAATTCTGGGATGGGCGGGCAAGGAATGTGGAGGAGCAGGCGAAGGGTCCGATGATGAATCCGGTGGAGATGGCGATGGGCGGGGCGGCGGACGTGGAAAAGACGCTGCGCTCGATTCCGGGTTATGAGGCGGCTTTCGCGAAGGCGTTTCCAGGAGAAGCGCAACCGGTCACGCTGGACAATGCGGCGCGGGCCATCGGCGCCTTCGAGCGCAAACTGGTGACGCCCTCGCGCTGGGACCGTTTCCTCAAGGGCGACAAATCGGCGCTGAGCAGGGAAGAGCAGGCCGGTTTTCTGGCGTTTTATAAGGCCGGCTGTGTCGTCTGCCACGGAGGGACCTACGTGGGAGGGCAGGTGTTCATGAAACTCGGCCTGTTCAAGCCGTGGAGTGGGGAAGGGGATCTTGGCCGTTTCGCCTTGACCAAACGGGAGGAAGATAAGCTGGTGTTCAAGGCTCCTTCTCTGCGGAATGTGGAGAAGACCGCACCGTACTTCCACGATGGATCCGTGCCCACCTTGGAGAAGGCGGTCCAGATCATGTCTGAACTTCAAGTGGAAAGGCCCGTGACGGAATCGGAGCAGAGACGGATCGTCGCTTGGCTGAAGTCGCTCACCGGCGAGCTACCCGCCGCCTACATCGCAGCGCCGCAACTGCCTTAGATGGTTTTTCGGCGGCGCATCCAACCGAGGGCGCCCAGGCCCAAGCCGATCAAAGCCCAGGTTTGCGGTTCCGGAGCTTCGGCGTCCAGCAGTGAATAATAGCCGCCACCGAAAGCGTTATATCCGTAAAGGAAACCTACCGTGCCGATGGCACTGGTGTTGAATCCGTAGGGGGCTTCGAATACGAATACTGCCTGACGCGAAACGAGTGGAGATCCCGTCAATGCGGAATTGACATTGCCGGAGCCTACGATGCCGAAATCGATTCCGCCAATGCCTTCCGTTCCGTAGATATTGTTGGAGCCAAACCGGTCACTGAGGCTGAATGTCCCGAAATCCGCCGCGCCAAGCAGGTTCACCGTGCCGGTGGGAATCACCCCGTTGACCGAATTCCGATAGGCCCACTCCGCGCCGATGTCGACCGAGGCGTTGGTGCAAATGGGGCAATTCAGCAGGTTTTGCGCACTGTTCACATAGGCCATGACCGGGGTCAGGTTCTGCTGGGTGGAAAAATACACACCGGTGAGTACGTCGTTCGGAGATGTTGCTGTCATCAACGAGTTGTTGGTCAGTGTCACTTGCAGAATGTTGTTGCCAACCAAGGAGAAGTTCACGGTAGCATTCCCCACCGAAAACTCCACGGATCCTGCAAAGCAAGTGCTTCCTACCGACCACAACCACAGACTGATTGCGACTAGCCGTTTCAACTGGCGTTCCTCCTGATATGCCTCTCGCTGCGCAATGCGGGGCTTCCTTAGAGTAAGAAGTCTTCGGCAATAGGAGAATAGGAGGATAGTAGGATTTTGATGGTACGCGGCGGGTACCAGCCTTTCAGTACTTTCGGAATGACGTACTATAACGCCGGACCCGCCGCCGGTTCTTGCAGGGCGAAGAAAAGAGGAATATCCGGCTACCCTTCGCGTATTGCCCGCTTCACCGGATCGAAAACCATGCGCCGGCCACGGATCAGTGCTTCGTCGGAGAGGATGACAGCGACCGAATGCGAGTATCCGGCGTCGATGGGCGCGTTGGGCTGCTGGCGGGAGCGCAGGCACTTGAGCCAGTTCAGCATGTGGGGGTCGCTTTCCATTTCCGGGATGCCGGTTCCTTCGGGCAGCGGATCCTCGGCCCCCTGGCTGAGGATGGGGAACGGCTTGCCGGACCAACCCGAGGCATCGATGGTGCCCTTGGTTCCGAAGAACTTGAGGTAGTTGCCGTTGCCGGTTCCGAAGGCGGTCGAGTAGCGGACGAGGAAGTCGTCGTATTCGAGGATGGTTTCCACCGAATCCGGAGCGTTGTAGGCGTCCTTGAAGCGGAATGAGCCCCCGAGAGTGACGCAACGCTTGGGCATGCCGCAATCGGTGATGTGGTGCACGAGGTCGATGAAATGGACCATCAGGTTGGCGTGGGGGCCGCGGGAGAAGTCGCGGTAGCCATACCAGCCGGTGTGCATCTGGGGATCCCACGGGCGGTCTTTGCGGTTGAAGAGGAATGCCTTCCAATCGGTGTCTTCGGGCTTGATGTCGCGGTTGCCGCGGCTGTGCCAGTAGGGCTTGAGGGAATTGCGCTCCTGTTCGACTTTGAAAATTTTGCCGAGGCCGCCGCCGGTGACGAATTTCCGGGCGGCCATGGAACTGGGCAGGGAGCGAATTTGCGTGCCCATTTGCACAATGCGATCCGATTTTTTGACCGTATCGACGGCAATCAGCAATTCTTTCATTTCCATGGCCAGCGGTTTTTCGACGTAGGCGTCCTTGCCGGCGCGGACGGCGTCGGTGAGCATGGTGGAATGCTGATGATCGGGGGTGGCGATGATGACGGCGTCGATCTCCTTCATGGCGAGGAGTTCGCGGTAGGCGGCCATCTGTTTGGGATCGCCGGCATTGGCCTGTTTGGCAGTCTCGGCGGCCTTTTCGCGATGCTGTTTCCAGATGTCGCAGACGGCGCGAAACTCGACATTGGTTTGCTCCTTGAAGGGGATGGCTCCCTTCATGAGGGCGTTGATGCCGCGGTCGCCGCAGCCGATGAGGCCGATGCCGATGCGGTCGTTGGCGCCGAGAATGCGCTGGTAGGACAGCGCCGTAAGCGCCGTGGCCTGGATGGCTTGCCTTCTGGTGGTGGACATGAAGAACCCTCCTGCTATGGATGAGCGATGAAATCGGTGCGCCCACCGTCGACGGTGAGCACCTGAGCTGTGATGAAGCCTGCCTCTTCGGACGCGAGAAACGCCGCGGCGGCGGCGATGTCTTCGGGCGTGCCGGTGCGCCGCATCATGGCCTTCTGGGCAACGGCGTCGAAATTCATGCCGCTCGATGCGGCCATTTCGGTGAGGATAAATCCGGGAGCGATGGCGTTCACGGTGATGCCGGACGGGCCGAGTTCGAGGGCGAAGCGGCGGGTCAAGGCGATGACCGCGGCTTTCGTGGCGGCGTAGAAAGTGGTGCCCGCCATGGATGTGCCGAGGGCGGCGATGGAGGTGAGATTGACAATGCGCCCCCAGCCGCGCATCTGCATGCCGGCGGCGGCGGCGCGCGTGACACGCACCAGACCGTCGACGTTGACGCTGCGCATCGGCTCCATTTCGGCGAAGTCGAAGTCAAACAAGTCGCCGCGGCGCAGGATGCCGGCATTGTTGATCAGAATGTCGATGGGGCCGAGGGTGCCCGAAACGTCGCCGATGAGAGTTGTGCAGGCTTCCGCGACGGCAAGGTCCGCGGCAAAAACGGCCGCCTCACCCCCAGCCTGCCGGATGGAAGCGGCCGCTTGCTCCGCCTCCTGACGGCGCTCCCGGTAGTGGATAGCGACCGCGGCGCCATCGCGGGCCAGCCGTGTGGCGATGGCTCTGCCGATGCCGCGGGACGATCCGGTCACCAAAGCGACTTTTCGTTGGTTCAAGAGTGTCCAGCCTCAGCATCCATCAT
Source organism: uncultured Candidatus Solibacter sp. (assembly GCA_964402295.1). Lineage (GTDB taxonomy): Bacteria > Acidobacteriota > Terriglobia > Bryobacterales > Bryobacteraceae > CADEFT01. The sequence continues at coordinate 8,356 of CAYOBO010000060.1, forward strand.
ATGCGGGATGCCGAGGCTCGGGGGGAAATGGCGGGCCAGGCGCCCTATTCGGCGGAGTAGAAAATGGGTTCGCTCGAGGGCGGGGCAACCGGCAGCGGGAGGTTCGTGCGGGGAACCGCCGGACGTTGCACCGCGGGGCCGCGCTTGAGGTCGGGGAACTTCTTCGGCAGATCGATGGCGGTGCGATAGTCATCGCCATTGAGGCGGTGCGCACGCTCCAGGCGGCGCTGCTTGTCGAATTCGGTCCAACTCATGCGGGATTTCAGGAATTCCAGGGCGAAGCCGCGGCTTTCTCCGTCGTAGCTGAAGAGGGCGATGTTCTCGATCGGAACACCGTACATCGCCAGCGCCTGGAGGAACAGGGCCATGTTCATCTCGGTCGGTTTGTAATGGCCGCTATCGGCGCGGATCCCCTTGATCCTTCCATGGACAATGTGAATGGTGCCGGCCATGGTGACAATGCCGCCGCCGTTGAAGGAGGAGTGGAAGATGCCCGAGTGTGAATCGGCTTCCCCCACATCGGCTTTGCCGAGATACACGACGCGCTCCAGCGTCATGGCGAAGATGCAGTAGTCTTTGGATCCAACGGCCATGCGTCCGTTCTCACCTCTGCGGCTTACTTCCGTGTAGCAGCGGCTGGAATCGGCGAGGGTGAGGCGGTGGCTCAACTTGGGATCCCACCACTGGTATTGGTAGGCGAGGCCTCCCTTGAAGCGCAGCCGGTATTGCGCGGCTTCGATGGGGGAGAAGTACTTGGCGCGGCCCTGGCCATAATCGACCTGAAAACCATGCGTATGCATGTCCCTGCCGTAGATTTCGCGGATGGTCTGGGCCACCTTGGTTTGAGAACAGTTCCAGGTCTTGGCGAGGGCGCCGACGATGGATTCAAATAGTGCCAGAACCACGGGGTAGCGCTGGCGCTCAATGTTGGGATTGTGCTCGTGGTAAGCCTTGATCCAGAAGTTACAGGTCATGAAGAGATCGCAGAGGATGACGACGCGCTTTTCGGGGGTCGTTTCCAGTTTGGACAGCAGCCAGTCGATGTGGGACAGGATGATGTCCTTGCGGCGAACGGCGAAGGTGACGCTGGAATCCGAGCGGAACCGGTTTGCGCTGGGAACGCTGGAATAGGTGATGACGCCCATGGTGATTTGCTCCTCTGTGTCGGTGCGGGCCGTGTGTAAGGCCCGTCTACACTGGGATGCGACGAAATGGGGGCGCGACCTTCATGGATGTGGATGTTTTTTCGATTTCCGGTGCGCGGAGCCATCCAAGCCGAGTTTCGTGAAGGGAGCAGGCACGGAGCGCGCGGGTTCCTCAGCGCGGAAAGAAAACATTGAATCGTTGACTTGTTCGGGCGTATGATGGAAATGATGCGGCGGATTCATCACATCCTCGCTCTCCTGTTGGTAACCATCCTGTTTGTTGCCGGGCCGTGCCCTGCCTGTCCCACTCCGCAAGCTGAGAAATCGGCGCACGATTGCTGCCCGGGAGGGAAAACCACCAAGAAGGCGCCGGCGAAGGATGACTGCCCGCTCATCGCTTACTACCTGGACGTCACCAAGCACGGCAAGCACAGCGAAGATTTCATGGCAGTGCTGGCCGAAGCCCCGGCGTTGCGGGCCACGCCGGCGGTACGGCCCGATGAGCCTACACGCGTTGCATCCAGAGTGCGGCAAGATGGGCGCCATGCGTATCTGCTCCACAGCTTTCTGCTGATCTGATTTCCCACCTTTCGTTTTCCATCCATCACCATTGAAATGCCCACAAGGGGGGGATTATGTTCAGGCGACTCCTCACTTGCGCGTTGGCATCCGTCTGCTCGTTGAGTGGCGAATCCCTCAGCCTGCCGGATGTGATTGCCGAAGCGCTGGATCGCAACCCGGAGGTGCGCGCGGCGCAGAAGAATTTGGAAGCCGCGCGCCTGCGTCCGGATCAGGAAAGTGCATTGCCCGACACGATGCTGTCGGTGGGATATTCGAGCGCGGGACGTCCGTGGCCGGGGGCGGGACTGGGCCAGATGCCGGTGGCCAACGCCGGCTTCATGGTCACGCAGGAGTTCCCGTTTTTCGGCAAGCGCCGGCTGCGCGGCGACATCGCGCGCAAGGAAGCTCAGGCCGAATCGGACCAGTATCAGGCTGTGCGCTGGCGTGTGGTTGCGCAGGTGAAAAAGGCTTACTACGAGCTGGCCCACACCTACCAGTTGCGCGATGTGCTGTTGCGAAACAAGGAACTGGTGGAGAAGATGCGGAAGGTGGCGGAGATCCGCTACAGCGTGGGTAAGGCATCGCAGCAGGATGTGTTTCAGATGCAGACGCAGGTCTCGCTGCTCGATGTGCGCCTCATCCGGTTGGAGCAAGAGCAACAGCGCAAAGAGGCGGAACTGCTGTCGTTATTGAATCGCGCTCCGACGGAGAAACTGGGGGTGCCCGTGATGCCTGTGCCGAAGCCGGTTGCCGTCACGCTGGAGGAGATGCTGGCGGCGGCCAACGGCAACGCTCCGGCTCTCGGCCGGGACCGGCGCATGGTGGAGCGGAACCAACTGGCGCTGCATCTGGCGCGCAAGGATTACTACCCCGATTACGCGGTTTCGGCCGGTTACTTCAACATGGGGCGCATGCCGGACATGTACCAGGTGCGGGTGGACATCCAGTTGCCGACCTCGTTTTTCCGCAAACAGCGGTCCGCGGAAGCAGAGCAGGTGTCGCGTCTGGCCGCCTCGCGGCGCATGCTGGAAGCCACGGCGCAGAGCCTTGCGTTTCGCATCAAGGACGATTACCTGCTGGCGCAAACCTCCATCCGTTTGATGCACGCCTATGAGTTCGCCGTGGTGCCGCAGGCGAGCCTCGCACTGGAGGCTTCGCTGGCGAGCTATGAAACGGGAGCCGTGGATTTGCTGACGGTGTTGAGCAACCTGCGGACGATCCTCGAATACCAGGAGAATTACCACAACGAAATGATGAGCGCGCACATGGCGATTGCGCGGCTGGAAGAGTTGACCGGGCTGGTGCTTGAGGAGGTGCAGCCATGAAAGCAGTGCTCGTGGTGGTGCTTATGGCAGCGGCATTCGGGGCCGGGTATTGGTTTCGCGCCCGCGGCGCGGGTGGGGCGGCAGAGCCGGGCGAGAAGAAGATTCTGTATTGGTACGACCCGATGCATCCGGCATACAAGTCCGACAAGGCGGGGATCGCACCGGATTGCGGCATGCAACTGGTTCCCAAATATGCCGAGGAACCCGCGGCGCCGCACGGCCACGAAGGCCACGCCATGCCGGAGCGCAAAGTGGCTTATTACCATGACCCGCAAGCGCCGGATTACCGCGCCGATAAACCCGGGTTGAATCCGGAAACAGGCAATGATCTGGTGCCGGTGTACGAGGGCGACGCGGCCGCGATGCCGGCCGGCACAGTGCAGGTGTCGGCGGAAAAGCAGCAACTGATCGGCATCCGCACGGCGGTGGTGGAGATGGGGGAAGGGTCGCGGACAGTGCGTGCGGCGGGGCGCGTGATGGCCGATGAAACGCGGATTGCCCGCGTCCACACGCGGACCGAGGGCTGGATTGAGAAGGTGTTTGTGGATTTCGTGGGGAAGGAAGTCAAGCAGGGCGAGCCGCTGCTGAGCATCTACAGCCCCGATCTGCTGGCCACGCAACAGGAGTATTTGCTGGCGTTGCAGGCGCGGGATACGTTGGCGCATAGCCCGCTCGAAAGCACACACGGCCAGATGAGCAGCCTCATTGCCGCCTCGCGCCGGCGGCTCGAGTTGTGGAATCTTACGCCGCAACAGATCGACGAGATCGCGCGCACGCAGACGCCGGTGCGCAATATCACCGTGTTTTCGCCGGCGTCGGGATATGTGATGGCGCGCAACGCGTTTCCCAATCAGCAGGTGAAACCGGATACGGACCTCTACACCTTGGTGGATCTTTCGAAGGTGTGGATCTTCGCCGATGTGTTTGAAAGCGATTTGCCGCTGGTGCGCGTGGGCTCGCATGCGCGGCTTACGGTGGCATCGATGCCGGGGCGCGCCTTGCATGGGCGCGTGACCTATATACAGCCGCAAGTCCAGGCGGAGACGCGCACGGTGCAGGTGCGGCTGGAAGCCGAGAATCCACGCCTGCAACTGAAGCCGGAAATGTTTGTCGATGTGGAGTTTGCCTTCGCGGGCGGCCGGCGGCTGATGGTTCCGGTCGATGCCGTGCTCGATACGGGGACCAGGCAGACGGTGTTTCTCGACCGAGGCAACGGATTCTTCGAACCGCGGCGCGTCACCGTCGGCGAGCGTTACGACGGGCGCGTGGAGATTCTCTCGGGTCTGAAGGCGGGCGAGCGGATCGTGGTGAGCGGCAATTTCCTGCTCGATTCCGAGAGCCAGTTGCAGTCGGCGGCAACGGGGGCGGGAGGCCACCAGCATGATTGACTGGATCATCGAATTCTCGGCGCGCAATCCTCTGCTGGTGATTCTGTTGATCGCGGCCGGCGTGCTGGGCGGCGTGTGGTCCATGCAGCATGTGCCGCTCGATGCGATTCCCGATCTCAGCGATACGCAAGTCATCATCTATTCGCGCTGGGACCGGAGTCCGGATATTGTCGAGGATCAGGTGACGTACCCGATTGTCACGGCCATGCTGGGCGCGCCGAAGGTAAAGGACGTACGCGGATTTTCGGATTTTGGATTTTCGTTTGTGTACGTGATCTTTGAGGAAGGGGCGGACATCTACTGGGCGCGCTCGCGCACGCTCGAATATTTGTCGGCCGTGCTGCCGCGGTTGCCGCAGGGTGTGAAGACGGAACTGGGTCCCGATGCGACGGGACTGGGCTGGGTGTTTCAGTACGCGCTGGTGGATCCCACGCATACGCACTCGCTGGCGGATCTGCGGTCGTATCAGGATTGGTATCTGCGCTACTACCTGAAGGCGGTGCCGGGTGTTGCCGAGGTCGCGCCGATCGGTGGATTCGTACGGCAGTACCAGGTGCAGGTGGATCCGCGGCGCATGCAGACGCACAATGTTTCCATCGACAAGGTAGTGGAAGCGGTGCGGGCAGGGAACAACGACGTCGGCGGCAGGCTGATTGAATTTTCGGGCGCGGAGTATATGGTGCGCGGGCGCGGCTATGCGAAGTCTCCGGACGATCTGGCGAACATTGTGCTGGCAACGGGGCCCGGAGGGGTTCCGGTGCGCGTGCGGGATATCGGGACAGTGACCCTCGGTCCGGATCTGCGGCGCGGCGTGAGCGATCTCAACGGCGAGGGCGAAGCGGTTTCCGGAATCGTGGTGATGCGGCAGGGGGAGAACGCTCTTCAGGTCATCGACCGTGTGAAGGCGAAGCTCAAGGAGATCGAGCCGGGGCTCCCCAAGGGTGTGAAGATTGTCACCGCCTATGACCGTTCGGATCTGATTCTGCGGTCGATCGACAATCTCAAAACAACGCTGTTGGAAGAACTGGTGGTTGTGTCCGTGGTGATCTTCATTTTTCTGTGGCACATTCCGTCGGCGGCGATTCCCGTGGTGACGATTCCCATTGCGGTGATTCTTTCCTTCATCCCCATGCAGATGATGGGGCTGACCTCGAACATCATGTCGCTCGGTGGGATTGCCATCGCCATCGGGGCGATGGTGGATGCGGCGATCGTGGTGGTGGAGCAAACGCACAAGAAGCTGGAGGAATGGGAGCGCGGGGGGCGGGTTGGGGACTACCGCCGCGTTGTCATCGATGCCGTCAAGGAAGTAGGCGGGCCAAGCTTTTTCACGTTGCTGGTGATTGCCGTGGCGTTTCTGCCGGTGCTCGCGCTGGAGGCGCAGGAAGGCCGGTTGTTCAAGCCGCTGGCCTACACGAAGAATCTTTCGATGATCGTGGCGGCGGTGCTCGCCATCACCCTGGATCCGGCATTGCGCATCCTGTTCACGCATCGCGAGCGGTTCTCGTTCCGGCCGCGCTGGCTTTCTTCCCTGGCGAGTTCCATCTTCATTGGGACGATCCATTCCGAAGAGAAGCACCCGATCAGCCGTATTCTGATCCGGATCTACGATCCGGTGTGCCGGTTTTCGCTGCGTTGGAAATGGGGCGTGATTGGGGCGGCGGTGGCCGCGGTGGCTCTGACGGTGCCGGTGTATGAGAAGTTGGGTTCGGAATTCATGCCGCCGCTCGATGAGGGTTCGCTGCTGTACATGCCTTCGACATTGCCGGGCATTTCCCTGACCGAGGCAAAGCGATTGATGCAGGTGCAGGATCGCATTCTGAAGCGCTTTCCCGAGGTTGACCTGGTGATGGGCAAGGCAGGACGGGCGGAGACGCCGACGGATCCCGCGCCGCTGTCGATGATGGAAACCGTGATTCTGCTGAAGCCACACGAGCAGTGGCGCAAGGTGGATACATGGTGGTCGGCACGCGCGCCGGAGTGGATGAAACCGGTGCTGCGCCGCATCACGCCGGATCACATATCGACGGAGGCGCTGGTGAACGAAATGAATGCGGCGTTGACGATGCCCGGTGTCAGCAACGCTTGGACGATGCCGATCAAGAATCGCATCGACATGCTCACCACGGGCATTCGCACGCCGGTGGGGATCAAAGTGTATGGCGCGGATTTGCAGCGCATCGAACAACTCGGGACGCAGATCGAAGCGGCGCTGAAGCCCGTACGCGGCACGCGCAGCATTTTTGCCGAACGCACGGGCGGCGGCTATTTCCTCGACTTGGATTGGGACCGCGAGAAGCTGGCGCGCTACGGGCTTTCCATCGACGATGCGCAGATGGTGGTGATGAGCGCCATCGGCGGCGATACCGTTACCACGACCGTGGAAGGGCGCGAACGGTATCCGGTGAACGTTCGCTACTACCAGGACTACCGGACGCAACTGGATGCCATCGGGCGTGTGCTGGTTCCGGTGATGAACGGCCGGCAGCAGATTCCCGTCTCGCAGCTTGCCTCCATCCGGATGGCCAGCGGCCCGGCCATGCTGCGGAATGAAAACGGCATGTTGAATGGATACGTCTACGTGGACGTGGACGGCCGCGACGTGGGCAGCTACGTGCAAGAAGCAAAGCAAGTCCTGCGCGAGAAGATTGCCTTGCCCGCCGGCTACTCTCTGGTTTGGAGCGGGCAATATGAGGCGATGGAGCGCGTGAAGGACAAGCTGACGATCGTGGTTCCGGTGACTTTGTTTCTCATCGTCGTTCTGCTGTACCTGAACACAAAGTCACTGGTGAAGACATCGATGATTCTGCTGGCTGTTCCGTTTTCGGCCGTGGGCGCCATCTGGCTGCTGTATGCGCTGGGGTACAACATGAGCATCGGAGTGTGGGTGGGGCTGATCGCGCTATTGGGTGTGGACGCGGGCACGGGTGTGTTCATGTTGCTCTATCTGGAACTGGCCTATGAAGAGGCGAAGAAGGCGGGACGCCTGCGCTCGCTCGAGGAGTTGCAGGAAGCGATTCTCCATGGCGCGGTGAAGCGCATCCGGCCGAAATTCATGACCGTGGCGACGATGTTCATCGGGCTGGCGCCCATCATGTGGTCGGCGGGCGCCGGGGCGGACGTGATGAAGCGCATCGCCGCCCCCTTGGTGGGTGGGATTCTCACATCGTTTCTGTTGGAACTGGTGGTATACCCGGCAATCTACGAGGTTTGGAAATGGCATTCGGAAGTAAAAAAACAATTCGCCTGATTTTGGTTTTGGCGGCGGCGTGGACGGCTTCCGCCGAGATCCTGCGCTGGGACGTGCGTCATGTGTCGGCGTCGCGGAAGCTGATCGGCAAGACGCGTCTGGGCACGTTGGAATTTGGGGAAGAGGGATTCATCTTCGAGGAGACGGGGAAGAGCAAGAAGCCGATGCGTCTGAACGTTCCCTACCGGGAGGTGCAGCAATTCACGCTTGCTCCGGAGCGCGTGCAATTGCGGCTTTACGAGGACAGTTCACTGTGGAAACTAGGGGCGGACAAGGTGTTCACCTTTGACCGTCCCAAACCGGCCGGCTTCGACGCGCTCGATGCGTTCCTGCGGCCGCGCCTGGAACAGCGGCTGGCAAGCGCGGTGCCGCACAAGCCCGCCGGTGAGCCTCTCTGGTCGCTTGCGGTGAAGCACCACCGCGGCATCCAAGGCTCGCAAGGAACGCTGCGGGTGGGCAAGGACTGGATCAGCTACAGCACGGAAGCCAAGGGCGATTCGCGCTTCTGGCGTTTTGAGGACATCGAAAACGTCAGCAGCACATCGCCCTTCGAACTGATCCTCACCACCTACGAGCGGTCACGATACCACCACGGCGGATTCAAGACCTTTCGATTTCAGTTGAAAGAACGCCTCAGCGAAGAACGCTACGAACAACTGTGGAAAGCCCTGGAGAAGGGCAGGCAGAGCAATATTTTGGAACAATACACGAGCAAAGGGAGTGGAATATGAAACATGTCATGCTTCTGATGGTGCTGGCCGCTACGGCCTTTGGCGGATCGTTCACGGGAGTGATCACGGACACGATGTGCGTGGATGACCACTCAGCGATGAAGATGGGATCGGACCCGGAATGCGTCAAGGCCTGCGTGCGGACGCACGGCAGCAAGTACGCGCTGCTGGTGGGCAAGCAGGTATATAAACTCAGCGACCAGGAAACGCCGGCTACATACGCCGGTCAAAAGGTGAAGGTGACCGGGACGCTATACCAGAAGACGGGAATCATCAAGGTCGAGTCTATCGAAGCGGCGAAGTAGGCCGGTTACTTCGTGGACCAGAAGAACGAGTTCCGAAAATTCGCAACGTGCTCCTTGGTGATCTCGTTGCGCATCGCGCCATAGCTCATGAAGTGGGCGGGAGCCCCTTTGGCATGGGTGCAAAAGCCCGCGGCATGGCCCATTTCGTGGAGGAGCGTGGCCCCGTCCACCGAGCCCGTGTTGAGGTTGAGAACGACAAAGGGGTTGACTTGCTTGTACTGGGAAACGGTGGCTCCGGCGAGGCGTCCGCTGTCCTGGCTGGCATCGGCTGTTTCGCGTGCATTGGCCATGATGACCGTCAGGGCGCCGGACCGGCACAGTGATTTGGCCTTCAGGGAATCGGCGACCTTCTCGAGGTTGCCTCCGGTGCCGTACGTACAAACGATTCCGGATTCGAAGCCGGGAAGGTAACGCGACGCGTTGTAACCCGTGCCCGGATTCACATTGAGCTTGAGGCCGTGCTTTTCGAGCAGCAGGCGGGCCACCGTCACCGTGTGCGGAAGGGTGTTCAGGCCGAATCCTTCCTTCGCGGCCCAAACGATGTCAACGTTCAGCGCACCGTCCGTTACGGCCTTGTTGGCAATCGAATCGGGAGCCGACTGCGCGACGTAGACGCGCATCCAGTCCCAGACATGGCCACCCATGCGCAGTGCGATACGGAAATTCCCAGTGTCCTTGAATTGAAATCGTTTGGCGGCGACCGTGGGGTCGGTGCAGGGAAGGTCCGTCACCTTGCATTGGGCATCGGTCAGTTTCGTGCCGAGTGTGTACTTGCTCTTTTCTTCATCCCGGTACGTTCCAGCCGCAATGTCAAACTCCTGGTCGAGGTCGTCGGTGGCGACAAATTCCAGCCCGGGGCACATGCCCCAGCAGGCCACGTCCAGTTTGCCTTGCGGCAATACATGCACGGATTCCAGGGAAAGTCTCTTTCTTGTGGGCCAGCTCATGAGGTGTGACATTGTTCCATTCGTCCTTCACTCACTCAGGCGTGAGGGAGGCGTGGAATTCTGTCAACTGCCGGTGGGGATTTTTCGCTATCCCGCCATGGCCGCGGCCGCCGCACCCAGCACACCGGCTTCGTAGCCAAGGGCCGAAGGGACAATTTTCGTGCCGCGGCGTTCCCAGGCGAAGACGAGATCCGCGAGCCGCTCGCGGAGCAGTTCGAAGAGGCGATCGTTGTTCTGGGTGAGTCCGCCGCCGATGACGATGACGCTGGGGTCGTAGGCGTGGATGATGGCAGCGCAACCGCGGGCGAGGTAAGAAGCCAGTTTCTCCATGGACCCGGAATAGCGGGCCAGGGCGGCTGCGTTTGTGTAGGCTTCGAGACAACCCTTCTGCCCGCAGGTGCAAGGCAGCCCGTCAGGCTCTACCGCGATATGCCCCAGCGCGTTCGCCATGTGATGGGCCCCGCGGAGGAGTTGGCCGTTCATGACGACGCCCGCGCCGAGACCCGTGCCGATCGTCAGGCCGACGTAGCAGGAGGCTCCCGCCGCGGCCCCGAATTTGCCTTCGGCCAAGGCGAAGGCATTGGCGTCATTCTCCACGATGACGGGGAGTCGCAGCACCTGGCGCATGGCGGCGGCGATAGGGGCGCCTGTCCAGAAGGGCAGGTTGCCGGTGGCGTAAACGACGGTTCCGGTATCGCGATCCACCCATCCGGCCGTGGCGATGCCCACGGCGGAGACGGGTTCGCCGGCGGCCTCCATGGCGCGGCGCACCTGTTTTTCGAGGTGATCGAGCAGATCGAGTTGCGTGGCCCGGGATGGCGTAGGCACGGTGAAGGACTGCACCAGTTCGCCATTGCCGCGCACAACGCCGGATTTCGTATTCGTTCCGCCCAGATCGACGCCCACCAGCGTGCGCGGCTTGGTATCGCCGCGCATGGCCACCACAAAGCGCCGGGTGATCTCCGCGGGCTTGGTGATGGCGCCGCCGACAACCACGGCGAAGGCGCCGGCATCGAGTGCCGCCTTGGCCTGCTCCGGCGAGTGGATGAGGCCTTCGGCAATCACAGGCGTTCCCAGCCGGCGCACCAGTTGGGCGACAAAGGCAGGTTCGAAGCTGCGAACGTGCGAAGTGTCCACGGTGTGCCCACGCATGGTGGTGAGGATGTAGTCGGCTCCGGCGGCCTCGGCGTAGACCGCTTCGTCTTCGGTGGCGATATCCGCAAGCACTTCGATCTGGAACTTCTTCTTGATGCGGGCCAGCCGTTCCAGGGCCCCGTAGCGTTGGGCCCGGCGTGTGCAATCGAGGGCGACGGCGATCGCGCCGGCCTGTACGAGCGCGGCGGCATCTTCCACCGTGGGAGTGATGAGAATGCGCCCATCGTCCATCATGCGCTTCTGAATGCCGATGACAGGCAGGTTGATGGCGTTGCGGATGGCGCGAATGTCTTCCGGCGAGTTGGCGCGAATCCCTGCCGCGCCGCCGTCGCGGGCGGCGCGCGCGAACCTGGCCATGGCGTCGGGGGAACAGAACGGTTCCTTTTCCGCCGCCTGGCAGGAGACGATGAGTTGGCCTTTCAGGCCTCCGATCATACCTACCAGTTTGTCAGAAATGCGGGCGCCGTATCACTTTGCCCGGTTGGCCCATTTCTTCCAGACGGCGTCGTCGTAGAGCAACTGGAGAAACACGCCGCCGACAACGCTCCGCGCCTGGAAGCCGCGCATGGTTCCTTCCTCGGTCCAATACCAATCGGTCATCGGCACGCGGCTTTCGGATTCATTGAGGAACGCAAAGACGGGGGCGACGAGGGCTTCGAAGTCCTGGCGGTTTTGCGTGAGGGTGGCGGTCCACAGAATCCAATCGAGCTTCGTGTAGGTGGCGCGATTGTCCAGCGGGAGGCCGTACTTCTTCTGCATCTTGCGGTAGTAGGCCATCTCCTTCGTGGCGACATCGGCCGGGAAGAGATGGAGATTGAGAATGCGGTCCCAGACGAGGTTGTATTTCTGGCTCCAGGTGCCCGATTGGCCGAAGGCGAGCGCATAGTGATCGCCGTCGGCGGCCATGCTGACCCACTGGCGCGCGAAGTCCTGGGCGAGTTTGGTGTACTCGGCGGCCTGCTGCGTGTGGCCGAGTATCTGGGCGAGTTGGCCAAAAGCGCCGAGAGCGACAATTGCCTTGATGGAAAGGTTCGTGTTGCGGGCGAGGTGTCCGGCGAAATCATCGGTGCTGAGCTGGTTGTCGGGGTCCATGCCTTTCTCGCGGAGATACTCGGCCCACTTCGTCAGCAGCGGCCAGTAGCGGCGTGCGTACTCGGCGTTTCCTTCAGCCTTGGCAATGGCCGCCATGAGGATGAGCATGTTGCCGCTTTCTTCCACCGGCATCTGCCGTTCTTCGCTCTTCTCGCCGCCGCCGTAAACCTGGCCATTGGCGAGCGGATACGTGCCGAGGTCGTGCGGAGCATACGGCCACGGCCAGCGCTTCATTCCCGCGTAATCCAGGATGGGCGTAGTCATGCCTTTGAGCAGTGCCGGGTTGGTCAGCAGAAACAGCGGCGCGGACGGGTACGTTACGTCCACCGTGGCGATGCATCCATTGGAGAAATTCTCTTTCGAAAAGAAGAGCGGCGTTCCGTCGAGATCGGCAGCGAGTTTGTGCGCGGCGATGGCCTGGCGGTAGGCAAGAATCGCGATCTGCGCGTATTTTTCGCCGCCGGCGCGAACGAGATCGGCGGTCAGTTCCGCGTCGAATTTCTTCGCGCGGTCGAGCAGAGCGGGCATTTCCCGGACAGCGGCTTGCAGCATCTGTGCCGCTCCGTCGCCGTTCCTTCGCCAATAGGGACGCAGGTTGCGGTGGAAATACTGAATGCTGAATTGATCGTCATAGGCGACGATGGCATGGCGAGACACCGGGGTGGCTCCGACCTTCCCCAGGTCGAAGCGGACGGATAAGGTCATGCCCTGGCGCGAGGTCTGCGCGGGCGGCTCGGTTTCGTCGTTTTCCGGCCACGCGCCGGAGGCCGTGAACTCATTGCGCAGCGTGGAGTGGGCCAAGGCCGTGCGCACGCCCGATTGCGGCGGCGCCAGCAAGTGCAGATAGCCCCAGTCGATGCGCAGGTTGTCGCCCGCTTTTTGCAGCACCGGTTGGCTCATGGATCCGGCGCGCAGGACTTCGAGATTGCCATAGCGCACGCGGGAGACGTTCACGCGCTCTTCGGGGGTGTTTAATGCCAGCGCGGCGCCGGCATCGAAATAGAGCGACACTTCGTGCGCGCGGCCATCGGTGGCCACGGCATCGAACAGGACATAGGACGCCGGGCGCGACAGAACATCCAGATCTTGGGGTAGGGCCGGCGTGAAGAAGGTCACGGTGAGGCGCACGCCGCGATCTTCAAAGGAGTAAATGGTGCGCGTCGGCGTGAGTGTGAGCGATGTCTGGTGCATGGGCGGCCCGCTGCGCACCCATTGGCCGAGGAACCGCAGGCCGACGCCGTCGATGCGGGCGATGCCCGCCAGTGGATGGTCGGTTCCCGTCCAGTGTTTGGTGGGTGTGGCGAGACGGTCCGCGGTGGACCATACGCTGAAATAGGGGTCGTGGGTAATCAGGGGGACAGCGGGGGGACGGAGAGGAGGCAGGGTCTGTGCGGACGCCGCGAGGGCAAAAAACAGGATGACGGTATGCATTACATTTCCAGTCTACAAACTCATCCTCACGCATTCCTCACACAAAACGCACGGAGTCGGAACTTCGGCTCGATATGATTTGGTCTGCCCGTATGCCGCTCCTTGATTGGCTTCGTCCTCCACGGCATTTGCTGGTGCTGTTTCTGCTGGTGACCCTCGTTCCATCGAGCTTGTTCATTGTCTTCGGTTGGCGGTCGATGGAGCAGGATCAGACGCTGGAACGGCAGCGCTCCGGAGAGCGCATTCAGCAGACGGCCGACCTTGTGGTTTCCACGCTCGACCAGGAGCTTTCCGTGGTACGGCAGTCATTGCCCACGCCCGCGACTCTCCCTGGGCTGGACGAAGGGGCGGACTCAGCCGTGGTGCAGTTTTCCGCGGAGTCGGTCGAAACGTACCCAAACCAGCGGCTGGCTTGGTATCCCGTTGTTCCGCCGGGAAACGAAGCTTCGCCGCAACGCTTTGCGGAAGCTGAGGAACTGGAGATCGTCCGCAAGGACTACCCCGCCGCGATCCAAGTGCTTCGCGAACTGGCCCGTTCGCCCGAAGCCGCCGTGAGAGCCGGCGCACTGATCCGGCTGGCCCGAAATCTTGTGAAGAATGGTCAACCGGATGCCGCCCTGGCGGCTTACCAGGATGCCGCCGCTTCGGGTCAGGACACCGTCGCAGGCGTCCCTTCCGATCTGCTGGCACGATGGGCCCGCTGCGCTCTGCTCGAACAGTTGCAGCGCACCGGACAATTGCGTGAGGAAGCCCGTGCTCTCTACGGCGAACTGCTACAGGGACGCTTTCGATTGGCTCGCCCGGCCTACGAGATGCACCGCAGTGACATCCGCCGTTGGGCGGACAAGGCGGATCTCGCATCGCAGAGCAATGCGCACTTGCTCGCCGAAACAGTGGAATGGCTTTGGAGCGAATGGAAACAGGGCCGTACTCCGAACCGCACCACCTTCGCTACGGGCGGTATTCGATTCACCGTCCTCTCGCAGGGCAGCCTGGGAAACTGGACGGCCTTGGTTGCGGGGCCGCGCTACGTGGAACGCCACTGGCTGGCCAAACTCGACGCACTCACCCGCCGGCAAAACCTAAAAGTGCTGATCGAGGGGGAAAGCCGCGGCGCAGGGCAGTGGGCAGCGCGCAGGGCAGCTACGCAGACGGGCCTGCCATGGACCCTCACATTCGAAGACACAGGCAGGGAGGCCGAAACGGCGCGCATGGCGGCACGCCGCAGACTCTGGCTGGCGGGGCTCTGCCTGCTGGCGGGCCTCGTCATCGCCGGAACTTACTTCATCGCCCGCGCCATGACACGGGAACTCGCCCTGGCGCGGCTACAGTCCGATTTCGTCTCTTCGGTCTCGCATGAATTCCGCACACCGCTGACCTCGTTGAGCCAGTTGGTGGAGATTCTCATGGAACGGGCATCGTCACCGAAGAGCGCCGCGCCACCTACTACCAGGCAATGGCACGGCAAACCGATCGTCTGCGGCGTCTGGTGGAAAGCCTGCTCGATTTCGGCCGCATGGAGGCCGGTGAATCGCCGTACCGCATGCAACTGCTCGATGCCTGCGCGCTCGTCCGTTCCGTTGTGGATCAATTCGGACAGGAGGCCGCGCGCCTTGGCTATCGTGTCGAACTGGAACTGGACGGGGATGCGGCCACTATCGCCGGCGATCGCGACGCACTCACCAACGTGCTGTGGAACCTGCTGGATAACGCCGTGAAATACTCGCCGCAATGCCGCACCGTGTGGGTAGCCGTCGAGCACGGCCCGAAATTCGTCCGCATCCACCTGCGCGACCGCGGCCTCGGCATCCCCAACTCGGAGCAGAAGACGTGTTCCGCAAGTTTGTGCGCGGAGCGGCGGCGAAGGCGGAAGGAATCCATGGCACCGGAATCGGCCTCGCCATGGTGAAGCATATCGTTACGGCCCACAGTGGCGATATTCAACTCGAAAGCAAGCCCGGTGAAGGCAGCACATTCACGGTTCTGCTGCCGATGGAGGAATCGCGCCCCGCATCCTGATTGTGGAAGATGAACCCGATATCGCTCTCGGCCTCGAAGACGATCTGCGAGTCGAGGGGTATGAAGTGGAAGTCGTCACGGATGGAGACACGGCCTGCATTCGTGGCCGCGAGCCTTCGTGGGATATGATCCTGCTCGACGTCATGCTGCCGCGTAAGGATGGCTTTGACGTATGCCGCGACCTGCGGCGAGCGGGCGTGCGGACCCCGATTATTCTGCTCACCGCCAAAGCGCAGGAGGCGGAGAAGGTCCTGGGCTTGGAACTGGGTGCGGACGATTACCTCACCAAACCGTTCAGCTTGCGCGAACTGCGGGCCCGTATAAAAGCCGTATTGCGCCGGCAAGCGCCGGCAGCTTCTCTGGAGGTGTACCGCTTCGGCGACGTGGAAGTGGATTTCGCGCGTGCCGAGGTTCGCCGTCAGGGGAGCGTTGTCGAGGTCACTCCCATTGAGTTGCGAATGCTGGGGGCTTTCCTCGAACGGCGCGGCCGCGTCCTGAGCCGCGAACAACTGCTGGTCGCTGCCTGGGGCGGGGAAGTGCATGTCACGGACCGTGCCGTTGACGCCCACATTGTCAATTTGCGCAAGAAGATTGAACCGCGTCCGGCCGAACCCAGGTATCTGTTGAGCGTGCGCGGCCTGGGGTATCGTTTCGATGGCTGATAAACTTCACACAAAACGCACATTCTTCTCGTATCGGTCTCGCATGCGGCGCGGAGAATTGCTCACATGAACACACCGCGATGGATACTGATTCTCGCCGCTGCGGCGGTTTTCCTGCATGGGGCCGAGAGCCTCGATGCCGAATTGCAACGCATAGCGCAAAAAGCGCTCGTGTCGGGTGATTACAACGCCGCCATCAAGGCATACAAGAGCGTGGTGTCGCGGGCCAAGTCGAATCGGAAGGTTGCCGCCCGGGCGCTGCTGGGCATGGCCGAAGCCTACCAGAAGATCGGCGATAGCCAGGCGCGCAAGATCTATGAACAGGTGCTGCGCGAGTATGCGGACCAGAAGGAGGAAACCGCCGCCGCTCAGGCGCGGCTGAATGCGGGTGCTTCCAAGAGTACATCCGGTGTCATCCTCAAGCAGGTGTGGGCAGGGCGAGGATATGCCCCCTATTCCGTTTCGCCGGATGGACGCTATGCCAGCGTCACAGACCGCGCAACCGGAGATCTTGCGGTTCGCGATCTGCAAAGCGGTGCGCTGCGCCGTCTCACCACGACGGGGGATTGGTTCGACTACACTGGCCCTTCCGTCATTTCTCCGGACGGTACGCAGGTTGCCTACACATGGTCTGTGTACCACGAGCAGCCGAGGAGATACGATATTCGCGTCGTACCCATCAACGGCGGCGACAAGGTCCAACCGCGAATCGTGTACCGGGGCCAAGGACTAACCGATTATGTGGAGCCACTCGGGTGGCATCCCGATGGCAAGCAACTGCTGGTCCTGCGCTGGATGCCGGACCGCACCAGCCAGATTGGAATGCTTTCCTTGGACACTGGCTCGATTCGCGTGGTGAAATCCACTGACTCCAGTAGGCTCCGTCCGGCGCTGTCTCCGGACGGGCGTTGGATTGCCTACGAAGCCCCTGCCCGTTCCGGAAATAAACAGAACGACATCTTTGTCGTTTCCGCGGATGGCTCCACGGAAACCGTGCTGGAAGAGAATACCGTGCAGGAGCAATCTCCAATCTGGTCCCCCGACGGGAGGCGGATCCTTTTCCTCAGCGCGCGCACGGGCAGCCTGTCGTTGTGGAGCATCCCGGCCATCGGAGGAAAAGCAGCCGGCCCGGCCGAGCGCGTTCAGTCGGATGTTGGTGACGCATTCCCATTGGGCATGACCGCGGCAGGGACGTTGTTCCTCTCTCGCCCAGGCGCGCAGGGAAATAACATCTATGCCGCTGAAGTCGGTCCGGACGGGAAAGTGTCGAAGCCGCCGGTGATCGCCATCGATCAGTACGTCAATTCGAATGGAGGACCTTCGCTGTCTCCCGATGGCAGTTCCATGGCCTACTATTCGCGGCGCCCCGGGAACATATACGCCCTCATCGTGCGTGATCTGTCCACGGGCCAGGAGCGCGTCATACCCCAACAAATCCGCATCATCGCGCGCTTCTTCGCCGGACCGATTTGGTTTCCCGATGGCCGCTCGGTGCTGGTTTTTTCCGACCAGGATAAAAAGCTCAGCTTCTATCGCGTGGACCTCGCCACCGGCGGTTCGCAACTGCTTCACACCGTGACCAACAATTCGATCAGCTCCTACCGCCTATCCGCGGATGGAAAGAGCATTTTTTACTGCGTCCAGGGCAACGGCGAATCTCCCTTGCCACCGAGCGGCCAACTGTTGCGCTATGACATCGGCAGCGAGAAACCGGAGGTGCTGAGCAGCGGCCTGTGGTTCATTACCATCGCGCTATCGCCGGACGGCAAGCAGATCGCTTTCCTCGAATCGCTGGAGCGCGCGAATGGCAAGTTGCCAAGCGCCATCTCCATCATGCCCGCCGGCGGAGGGCAACCACGCGAAATCACCCGCAACGATCAATGGGGTGGAGGCTCCCGCTACAACGCGCTCAACTGGACTCCCGACCAGAAGCACATCGTCTTTGTCCGCGAGGCCGGAGACCGGCAGGTGCTTTGGCGCATTCCCGCCGAGGGCGGACCAGAGGAGCGGATGGGTGTCGCCATGCCTGCGCATCAAGTCGCCCATTTTTTCCGCCGACGGCCGCCGCCTCTATTTCGGAGCAACAGACGCTGACTCCAGCGAAATCTGGGCCCTCGAAAATTTCCTCCCGAAACGGACCGCGCGCAATTAGCTCCTCCATCGGCGGCGGTTCCTCAAACCGCCGCTTCCCCCCGAATCGCCGCCGTCACCCACTGTCGTCGGAGGAATGCGCCGATCCCATTCGCTGGGCCAAAGCCAACTCTTCCCGCAACGACTCCGCCGCTGCCTGCCCGCTCGTCGCCGGATCCAAACACGGCAGATCCCAATCCTCCCGTCCGTAGCCCTTCTGCCGCACATACCACTCTCCGCGCCCGTTCTGCTCCAACGGAAACAAGGCACACTCCACGGGCTTATACCGTAACCGGTCGCCTTCCCTGCGTCCCGCTTGCTCCAGCACGCATCCCTTGTGAAAGAAAATGCACCACCCGGCCACCACTCGCACCGTGAACATCCCGCTCTTCCTGCGCCGCGTCAAGAAGCCTTCCCGCAGCAGTAACTCCCGCGCCTCCGCACGCATCAGCGGAACGAACTTTTCCAGATGCTTCTCGATGCGCAACTCATCGCCGGCATGCAACGGCGGCCGGCCGTTGCGGCAACAGATCCCCTCGCATCCTCTTCCGAACGTGCACTCAAAACGAGCCTCGGCCAGATTCAAAACCCGCAGCCCGTTCGTCATGCCACTTCAGTAGAACCAGAACCCGTCATAATTGGCCTCCTGCTGCCGCGCCAATCCGACATACCGGATGCTCACGCCTTCTCCACGCCGCGCGTTGGCCGGACACGTCACCTGATACTGGTCGGCGTTCCCCCCGAACAACAATCCCGCCTGTGACTGCAATTGCAGCAGCAAGGTCGCCTCAACCATCCCCGCCACCCGGAACGTCAGCCAGTCGTCTTCGATGCAAACCAGATCCAAGCGGCTGCCGAACATTCTCTTCAGGCTCTCGATCACCGGCTCCAGCATTGGCGGAATTTTCTTCCCGCCCACCTGGTAACGGCTGAATGCTGTCATTTATCCTCCCCCTTGATAGCAATTTACGTTATCAATTTGCAGTAATACACGCAATCGTCTCCCGGCTTGTAATAATCGGTGATCCGTCCGGACTGCTCAAATCCCCACTGCTCGTAGAAACGCCGTGCGCGGGCATAATCCGCTCGTCCACTCGTTTCCAACACCAGCCGCTCTCCTCCCATGCTCCTGGCAAACTCCGCCGCGTGCCCCATCAGTGCCCTCGCCACCCCGCGCCGCTGCCATTTCGCATCGACGCACAGCCAGTACACGTGCCAGGTCGAACGCGTCAGCGCCACTCGATCCAGACAAACGTAACCGCACAGGACTCCATCCGCCTCCGCCCCGAAATGGGCCATCTCATCGCCATCGAATATCTCCAGCGCCGCCTCCACTTCTTCCTCAGAAAACGCTCCGCACCCGGCCAGCATCGCCTCCACGCAATCGCGGTCCGCCGCAACCAACCGGCGTATCAACATGCCCACGCCACCAATTTCCGGATCAGCTCTTCCCACGTCCAACCCATTTCCTCGGCGGCCAATCCCGCCCCATCGCCCGGAGCCAGCGCCGGATTCGGGTTCACGTCCAGCACGCGCGGCACTCCATCCGCATCCTGCCGCACATCCACCCGCAAATACCCGCGGGCTTCCACCGCATGCCACGCTCCGCGCGCCGCCGCCATCACTTCCCTCCGCAGCGCGCTGTCATCGTCCAACTCGTATTTCATCGGTGTGTTCATGAACTCCGGATTCCCCACATCCCACTTCGCCGCGTAGGTGAAGAGCTGCATTCCTTCCAGAAATATCGTCTCTCCCGCCGCACCGTATTCCGGCTGCGATCTGCCGAACAGGCTCACCGCGAATTCACGCCCCGGAAGGAATTCTTCGATCATTGCCTCCCCGCGAAAATGCCGCTGCGCCCGCGCCACATCCTCCGCCGAATAGCACAACGAATCGGCATGAATCCCATACGATCCATCCTCCGCCTCCGGCTTCACCACGCACGGAAATCCATTGCTGCGCGGCACCGCGATCCCATGTGCCGCCAACACGGCTTTCGTCCGCGATTTGCGCCTGCACAACGCCAGCGTCTCGCTGCCGCTCCCCGTGAACGGTACTCCCATCCACTCGAGCACAGCCGCCACGTGATGTTCCCGGTCCGGCCGCCCCAACGGCGCTTCGCACAAATTAAACACCACCTCCGGTGAATGCTTCTCCACCGCGTGCACCACCTCATGCAAGCTCCCGTCCACTCCCTCGGCGGCCGCGCCGGGCAACGCCTGCACGACACCCTCCACCCCCGGCTCCATATCGAACTCAATCCCCATTCGTCCCTCTTCGCGGCGATCCGGGACACGCGAGTACAGAACCAGTATCCTCATCGCCACTCCACTCCCGTCCGCCGCAACGCATGCTGAAAGATCTCTTGCACCAGCGCCGCATACCGCATTCGCGCGCGAGAGAGAATCACGATATCGCCGCTCTCCGGATTCAGCCCCGGCAACGGGTTGCACTCGAGAAAGTACGGCTGCCCCGCTGCGTCCAGCCTGAAGTCGAACCTCGCCACGTCGCGGCATCCCAGCAACTCGTAAGCAACCTGCGCCAGTTCCGCGATCGTCTCCGTCACGGCAGCCGCCATCCGCGGCGGAACGTGATACTGTACCTGCCGCGCAAAATCGCGCTTCACTTCCAGCGAGTACACAAAGCGCTCCGTCTCTTGCCGCGGAGCAATTTCCATCAGCCCAAGAACACGCCGCGATTCCCCGTTCCCCATCACGCCCACCGTCACCTCCGGCCCTGCGAGAAATTCCTCCACCAGCACCGGACAATGGTACGTTCTCCGCAACTCCCGTACGCGCTCCAGCGCTTCCTTCTCCGTATCCGCCACCGAGTCGTTGCGGATCCCCTTGCTCGATCCCTCATCGTTCGGCTTCACGATCGCCGGATACCGCAGCTTCCCCAATCGGCCCACATCCTGTTCCTCCCGCACCAGCACGGCCGCCGCCACCGGCACCTCCGGCGACACAATCCTGCGCGCCATCCATTTATCCAGCGTCACCGCCAGCGTCAACGGGTCTGAGCCGGTATACGGAACCCCCATCAGTTCGCACACCGCCGGCGCCGTCGCCTCTCGATGCCGCCCTCCCCATCCTTCCGCGATATTGAAGGCAAAATCGTACCGCTTCTGCGCAAGCATCCCCGGTAGGCCGCTGTCGGCAATGACCGGCTCCACGCTGGCGCCGAACTCGCCTAGCGCGCCCGCAATGGCCTCAATCGTCTCCGCCCCGTCATACTCCTCAAAAGTATCCTCAGGCATCCCATCGGGAATCGCCTCCGGCCGCGGATTGTGCAGGAGTGCAACCCTCATACCGCCGGATCCCCCGCCAGCTACTGCGGCCCGTCCACACCGGCCCACAGATTATACGTATTCAATTCCTCCCGCCCGCACGACTTCAAATACAGGAACAACTGCGTTCGGTACGCCGCATGCCCGCACACCACCAGGTTCACCAGAAACATCCCCATCGACCCCTTCTGCCCGAACAACTCCAATTGCTTGCCGAAATCCTCCTCGCTCATCGCCCCCAGCGCCGAGCCGTAAAACTCCGCCTGCGATGCCAGGCTCTTCACCACCCCATCGAAGTCCATCGCCTCGGCCTCGGCCGACTTCGCCGTCCACAGCGCTTCATCGAACTTCCCCGTCTGGCAGGCCGGCACCAGCGCCGGGCCCATCACCGTCAAATACCGCAACAACTCCATCGTGCTGCGCTGCTTTGCCGTCGGCCGGTACTCCAAAGCCTCTGGCGTCACCTTCGTGCACAGATGCTGCAAAATGCGAACTTCGTTCCGCAGCACGCCGATCAGTTCCTCTTTTGTCAAAGCCATCTCATCAGCCTACCATCCGAAACGCAGCCCCAACTGAATCTGCCGCGATGTCCCCGCGCCGATCGTCCGTCCGTATGTATTGAATATCCGCCCGAAATTCGGCGTCCCCACCACCGTGTTCGGAGCCGCGAAATTCGGACGGTTCAGGAAATTGAAAAACTCCGCGCGGAACTGCACGTTCATCCGCTCCCCGATCCGGTTGTCCTTCATCACCGATCCGTCCAGTTGCACGAACTCCGGCCCGCTGATCGGATTGCGTCCCGCATTCCCCAGCCGCCCGCGCGGAGCCACGCTGAACGCCGCCGCGTTCAACCACCGCTGCGGCGAGGGATTCTCCACATACGGGGACACCCCGGCCACACGGTCCGGCCGCTGATTCGTCACGTTGTCGCTGCCCGCCGTATTCTGCGGCTGCGTCACATTCAGCGCCGCGCCCGAACGCGCAATGCCCA
This sequence comes from uncultured Candidatus Solibacter sp., assembly GCA_964402295.1. GTDB lineage: Bacteria > Acidobacteriota > Terriglobia > Bryobacterales > Bryobacteraceae > CADEFT01. Next base: position 30,774 of record CAYOBO010000060.1, read on the forward strand.
GCACTGCCAGCTTCCATCCGCCGGCCAGCCGTGAGCGCTTCCACGGCAAATCCCACAGCGCTCCGAACGTCGCGTTATGCCGGATGTCCGTCGCCCCCAGTCCGCGCTCGCACGGCAAACACCGGAAGTCCTGCGGCTCGGCCGCGCCCACCGCCGCATCCGGCACGTTGTCGATCGCCTTCCCATACGCGTAGTTGAACGTCGTTTGCAGCGCCGCACCCAGCCGTCTCCGCAATGCCACCTGCAGCCCGTGATACGTCGATTGCCCGTTGGCGTATTCCACGCTCACCCGCGAAAGCTGCGGCAGCGGACGCCGCCCCGTCAGCGGGTCAATCCAGTTCACGTTGTACTGCCGCCGCAAGTTCATCCCTCGGTTCCCCATGTACCCCGTCTCCAGCCCGAACCCGCCCCATAACTCCGATACCAGTGTGAAGTTCCATTGCTGCGCGTACACGTCCGGCTTGTCGAAATGGAATCCGTTCGCCACCGGCGCCGGCGTCACCCCCTGCGCCAGAAATGGATCCAGCGGCCACGACAAAGCCGGCACTGCCTGCCGCGTCAACACCGAGTTCCCCGCCAGCGTATTCTGCGCCACCGCGTTTCCGCCGCCCGGCGCATACTGCTGGTAGAACAGCCCGTATCCGGTGCGCACGGCCAGCCCGCGCCGCGCCTGCCAGGCGATGCCCACCCGCGGTGCGAAGTTGTTGCGGTCCCACCGGTACCACGGCTCGCCCGCCGCCGCCAGTGCCATCGTCCGCGTATCGGACGGCCGCAAACGGTCCTGTGCATCGTGATTCGGAGTCGTGAAGTCATACCGCATCCCCAAATCCACCGTCAGTCCCGGCCGCACCTGCCAGGTGTCCTGCACGAACAGGCCCGTGTGCGTCTGCCGGATCCCGTTTCCGAATGTCCCCGCCGTCAGCGTCGCCTGCTGCATCCGGTTCGCAATGAAGTCCTGCAGCGACGTGTACACCAGCGCTGTGAACGACGTGGTCCACGAATTCACCCGCGTCCGCCACGCCGACGCCCCCGCCTTCCACGTATGCCCGCCGCGAACATGCGTCCAGCTTCCGCTGTATTGAAACACCGTCGAGTTCGACAGGTTCAACCGCCGCGACCCCGGAATTGCCGTGACCCCCGCAATACTCACCTGCGGATACGGAGTCTCCGATGAGCCCTCCGTCATCGTCCGCTGCATCCCCGCCGTGAACTCCACCAGCGTCCGCTCCGACACCGTCCGCTGATAGCTCAGCGCCGCGTTGCGGCTCTTCGACGGGACGAACTGAAAGTCCGTCACCCCAAGCGCCGTCGGCAATATCGAAAACAGCGGTCCGTCCACCAGCGAGTTGTTCATGTTCAGCCGTGCGAACATCCGGTCCCGCCCGGAAAACCGGTGATCCAGCCGCGCGCTGGCCGTATTCTCATCAATCGCCAGGCTCTGAAACCGCGAATAATTATCCACTAGCGGATTCGCCGTCGGCGACTGCCCAATCGGAAAATTCTCCAGCAGAAACCCCAGCGCCGGAGACGTCCGCAACGCCTGTTCCCGCATCGCCGCCGAAGGCACCGTGCCCGTCCCGCGTACGCCCTGCCGCTGTCGCGACAACTCCCCGTTGACGAAGAAAAACGTCCGGTCGCGCCAGATCCGCCCGCCCAGGTTTCCCCCGAAATTGTTGTACCGGAACGCGTCCTTCGGTTGATTCGCCGTATTAAAGTAATTCCGCGCGTCCAGCGAGGAATTGCGAAAGAACTCAAACAGTCCGCCGTGAAAGTCGTTTGCACCGGACCGCGTCGCAATGCTGATCACTGACCCCGCCGCACGCCCATACTCCGCGCGGTAATTCGACGTCTGCACCCGAAACTCCGCCATCGTGTCGATCGACCCCGTCAGCAGCCGCGCCCCGCGGCTGAATCCGTCCGCCATCGTCGGCTGATCGCCCCGCGATGCATCCACTCCGTCAATCGTGAAATTGTTGTGCGCCGGATGCAGCCCGTTGAACGAAAGATCGGAAAGCGACGACGTCCGCGACACCGCCCCCGGCGCTAGCAACGAGAACCGCGCATAATCCCGCCCGTTCACCGGCAATTCCACCAGCGGACGCCCATCCACCAGTACGCCCGATGCCTGCTGTGCGTTCACCGCCGCCGCCTCTGCCTGCACCTCCACGCGCTCCGTTGCCCCGGCCACTTGCAGCCGCACATCGAGCGAAATCGTAGCCGCCACCGTCACCGCGATCCCCTCCAGTTCCGTCAGCGCAAAACCCGGAGCCTTCGCCACAATCCGGTAGGAACCGATGGGAATATCCGGAACCGAATACCGCCCCATTTCATCCGTCCGTACCTGCCGCTTCCATCCCGTCGCGGCCTGCTCCAGCGCCAGTTCCGCGTTCGGAACCGCCGCATTCGCCGGGTCCAGCACCAGACCCGCGATCCGCCCGTTGCTCTGGGCATACATCGAAACAACCGAAAAGAGAAAGACTATTGTGCGCATCGGAACCCCGTAAAATCATTGCTCCCGTCGATGCTCAGCTTCAGCCGCGCCGACAGGCGAATCGACGCCGGCGGAAACGTCCACGCTCCCCCCCGCGCCACCCGCTTCTCCCCATCCCTCGGACCTTTTGGATCCACCATCTCCTCCGCTCCATACAGGTCATGCCAGTCCGCCGTCCACTCCGCCACGTTCCCCAAAACATCGAACAGTCCCCACGCGTTCGGCTTCTTGCCTCCCACCGCCTGAGGACGGTTCCCGTTCTTCTCAAGCGTCGGCATGTATGCCCCGCGCTGCTCCCGGGCAATCCTCGCCGTGTCCAATGCCTCGCGCCCGCTATTGTTCCCGAACCAGGCAATCTCCTCGAGCGCACCCGATGGCGCCCCCGCCTGTCCCGCCCGCGCCGCGTATTCCCACTCCGCCTCCGTCGGCAATCGCCCGCCCGCCCAGCGGCAGTAGGCGCGTGCATCGGCGTGCGTCACCCGCACCATCGGTAACTGCTCGCCGCCCCAACCTGGATTCAGCTTCGTTTGAAACAGCATCGGCTCCGGCGGAAGCGCCTTGCCCGTCGCCGCCGCGAACTTCTTGTATGCCCCCACCGTGACTTCCGTCGCCCCCAGCCAGAAGCCTTTCGAAAGCCGCACCGCATGCGCCGGCGATTCGTCCTTCTCGCACGCTGCGTCGCCCTCGCTGCAACCCATCCGGAACCGGCCCGCCGGAATCCAGATCATCTTCAGCCCGTCTGCGGCATTCACGCGTACGTCCCCGGGCTTGCCCTCCGCGGCGGGTGGCAAAGGCGCCTCTTCCTTCACTGCCTCCGGCATCGTACGCCGCGACAACTCCGGCGTCGGATCCTTTTCCCCCAACTCCGCCACCTTCCACAACGTATTCCCCGTCCGCAACAGCAGCCCGTCTGCAAGCGGCGTTGCCGCATACACAATCGAATTCGCCTCCAGCCGGTTCTCGGCAATCTTCTCCATCGTGTCGCTGTCGCGGAATACAACAGTCGTCCCGTCGCCCGTGAAGAAATACACGCGGCCATCACTGTACAGCGCCGATGCCCATGTCGTCGCCGGCAGCCGCGTGCTCCACAGGTCCCGTCCCGACTCCAGATCCACCGCATACAGCACACCCACCGCATTCACAAAATAGGCCCGCTTTTCCGTCAGCAGCGGCGAACTGTAGGCGTTCGTCGCCGCCTTCGCCTTCCACAGAATCTCCTTCGGAGCGTCCAGCCGGAACGCCCACGTCCCGCCCTTGCCGTTCGATGGCACCACCGCCGTGTTCCCCATCACCGACAACGACGGAATGGCGCTCTCGCGCGAAAACTCCCGCAGATCTTCCCACAATTGCGCCCCCGTTTCCGGATCGTGAGCCGCCACGCCACCCTTGCGCTGCACCAGCAACACGCTCTTTCCGCCCGCCTGCGCCACCAGCGGAGTGTTCCATCCCCCCTCCGATGGCAAGTCCACCTTCCACCGCGCCGCCCCGTCCTTCTTTGCCAGCGCCACCAGATACGACGGCCCCACGTGATTCACAAACGCATACAGCGTCTCCCCCGCCTGACGCAGCGAACTGCCGAAATCATGGCCGTTCTGGATGGCCCCGAACTCCGTATTGAAATTTTTCTGCCACAGCAACTTTCCATCATGGTCGAGCGCATACAGATCGCCGCTGTCGAACAGCGCATACAGCCCCTCGCCGTCGAGCGCGGGCGTCGGCGCCGCGCGAGCCACCCGGTCTCCCGCCTCCTGCGGACGTGACGACGCAAAGCTTCGCCTCCACACCTCTTTGCCGGTCTTCGCATCGAGCGATACCACCAGCAGTTTCTCTTTCTTGGCCCCCTCCACCGCCGTCAGAAACACCCGTCCCCGCGCCGCCACCGGAGTCGATTGTCCAAACCCCGGCGTCGTGATCTTCCAGGCAATATTGTGCCGGTCAGACCATGAGAGCGGCAGTTTCGCGCCCGAGTGCGAATCCCCCGTCCCCCGAAACCCAGTCCATTGATGAGCCGGTTCAGCCGCCGCGGCGGCCACCGCCACACCCATTGGTAGCAACAAAAACAAAGCGCGGTTCATGGAATCCACCAGCACACCACCCAACCGCGCGAATACGGACAATTACCTCACCAGCGGACGGTTTCCGCCGCCTAGCGGGCGCGAATCCGCCATCAGCGGACCACCCCCCGCGACAGCCAATCGCACTGCACCACCTTCTCCGCCAAATCGAGTGGCCGGTAGTAATAATGATTCGTCGCTTCGTAGCCGACCGTCGAAAACGCCCGTGCCACCCCGTACATCCTACGCGCCAAGGCCATCTCCGCCCGCACCAGTTCCTTCATCCGCCCCACATCCTTCGTCCCATCCCGCAGCCGGTAAAACTCCACCTGCTGCGCCACGCTTTGAAAATGGCAGTAGCACGTCTCGGCAATCGCCAGATCATGCTCCGCCACGCGCTTCCCCCGAGCCTTCTCCACCACGGCCTGCATGCGCGGCAACCCTGCCTTCCACATCTCGGCCATCTTATAGAACTGCGCCTGCACCACCTCCGGCGGATATTTCCCGCACCACGCCTTCACCTGATCGTGGGGAAACAAAATCATCCCTGTCCGATGCCCGGTCGCCTCCGCGCGCAGCAGATTCGCCGGCCCGTGCTGTACCGGAATCACGTAAATCGACACGCCATACGGAAACTCCCGGAACGCCTCGCTGAACAGCCGCCAGGCCTCCACCGCATCCGCCGCCGCGCCTTCCCCATACCGCCGCGAAGCCACATCCCGCAGCACCGCATCCCGATCCACCGCCCCTTCGTAAAAATAGGCCGACGCCGCCTCCAGATTCGGCGACGGATACCCGCCGCACGTCCACGACACCATCAGCCCGTTCACTCCCTCCCGCCGCAGTCCCTCGCAATGCTCCATCACCAGGTGCGGCACCGGGATATAAGGAACCGCCGAAATCTCCCATGTATTGTTGAATTGCACCTTCGCATTCGTCTCAATCCCCGCCTTTTTCGCCACTCCCCAATTCCGCCGCGCCCGCGGCCCAGGACCCGGTACTGAGATCGAATACTCGCCCACCGCCGTCCGCACGCCCCCGCGCTCCACCGGCTGGCTCCACTCGCTGATGCTCTGAAATCGCACGTCTTTGTCCAGCAGCGGAATCAGCCGGTCCGCCATATCGTCCGGCCATCCCCAATCCCAGTGAATGATCCGGGCGCTCGTGCTGCTGCGCCGCACCCCATCCCGCATCGCCCGGAACATCTCCGCCAGCACATCCCAGCTCTCCCGCCGCGAGCACCGCGGGCATTGCTTCGCCTTCGGTGCGATCTTCCCCCATCCTCCCGCGTGCGAAAAACAGTTCGTATGGTTTTCCGACATCGAAATCGTGACAATTCCCCCTAATTCCGGCGCCTCGCGAAATATATGCGCCAGCGCATCCGCCATCCACTCCCGCACTTCCCCCACACTCGTACACATAGCAAACAACCCGTGGGACTCCTCCCCGCGCATCCCCTCCCGCCCGCGAAAAAACTCCGCCCCCATCGCCCGCGGCTCATTCATGTACAGGTACACCTTCACCCCGTGCTTGCCCGCCCGCGCGCACAGCGCCCGCAGATTCCGCAAGCGCGTCTCCCACCCCTCGCCAAACTCCGCAAACGTCTTCGAAGGCGCCAGCGTATGCAGCACTCCTTGCAGCCACACCCCATCCAGCCCGCATTCCCCCAATTTCTCCAGATATCCTTCTGGAAACGGATCCACCGAAGGATCGATCAGCGGGTCCCCATACAGCGCGAAATACGAATAGCAAAAGCGAGGCGACCACAAGACCTTCCCCTCGCGCCGCCGCACCGGCCCGCCACCCGACACCCGGCTCAATTCCTCCACGAACCGGAACGCCGGCTCTCCCGCCGCATGCAGCCGTTTGCCGAACTCCCGCCCCAGCACGCTCTGAATCTCCGCCGCCCGCCGTTTCTCTTCCGCCGTTGGCGTCGAATACCGCAACCGATCGCACACCGGCTTGTTGTAGCCCAGTTTCACAATCAAAAAATCGTCTTCTTTGAGCGTAAAGGCAAACCGTTTCCGGTCCCACCCCAGCAATTCCACCAATTGTTCTTCCGGCAGCAAATGCCAGTTCTGCCGGATCACGGTAATATAAATCCGCCGCAGTTGATCCTCGCTCAGCCGCACTTTCTTCGGCAGCCCCATCGACCGCCCTAGCGCCTCCACCTCCCGCACGCCGGTCCCCAGTACCGCCGCCATCCGCTCCAGATTCGCCAGTTCCCAATTCCGCCATACAAAGCAATATTGCCGGGAAGGGAAGTGCTCCTCCGCGATGGCCCGCGACTCCACCACCGTCTGTCCCGCGGCAGGCAGCACGCCCGCCAATCCAAGAAACGAACGCCGATCCATACCCCGCAGTCTACACC
>CAYOBO010000061.1:0-12513 GCA_964402295.1 uncultured Candidatus Solibacter sp.
AACGCGATTGGGGGCCAATAGCACCTCGCGCCGTCTTATAATAGAGGCATGGTGCTGCCCGCACAGGCTCGCCCCTCCCTGTTCGGCTCAGACTGAGCTGCCATCCTATCGTTCTGTCTCCTGACTTTTGCAAATTTTTTCCCCTGGAGGCCACGTGTCTATGAACAGGACAGCGATTCCCCGGCCGGGTATGCCTCACTTAGTGACCAGCCTTCCCGGCCCAAATGCCCAACAGATCATTGCCCGCGACGCCGCCGTGCTCTCGCCTTCCTACACGCGTCCCTACCCGCTTGTCGTGCACCGCGGAGAAGGCGCCATCGTCGAAGATGTCGATGGGAATCGTTTCCTCGACATGAACGCCGGCATTGCCGTCGTCGCCACCGGCCATTGTCATCCCCGAGTCGTCGAAGCCATCCAACAGCAGGCCGCGCGCCTCATCCACATGTCCGGCACCGATTTCTATTACGAAAACATGGTGCTGCTCGCCGAGAAGCTGGCCGCTCTGGCTCCGGGAGGCATCCCCCGCCGTGTCTACTTCGGCAACTCCGGCGCCGAAGCCGTCGAAGCCGCCATCAAAGCCGCCCGCTACCACAGCGGCAAGGACAAGTTCCTCGCCTTCTACGGCGGATTTCATGGGCGCACCATGGGAGCCCTATCCCTCACCGGCAGCAAGACAGCGCAGCGGAAAGGCTTCGGCCCCCTCGTTCCCGGAGCACACCACATCCCCTACGCCTATTGCTACCGCTGCGCCTATGCCAAGCAGCCCGCCACCTGCAACGTGGAATGCCTCAAGGTCATCGAGCAGCAACTCGTCAAGACCATCCTCCCGGCCGAGGAACTCGCCGCCATCGTTGTCGAACCCATTCAGGGCGAAGGAGGCTACGTCGTCCCGCCGCAGAAATTTTTCGATGAACTCCAGGCGCTGGCCAAACGCCTCGGCACCGTTCTCATCGTCGACGAAGTGCAATCCGGCATGGGACGCACCGGCAAGCTCTGGGCGAGCGAGCATTTCCAACTCGTCCCCGACATCCTCACCGTGGCCAAGGGCATCGCCAGCGGCCTGCCCCTCAGCGCCACTATCGCCCGCCTCGATTACATGCAGTGGAAGCCGGGCTCGCAAGCGTCCACATTCGGCGGCAATCCTGTCGCCTGTAGCGCCGCTCTTGCCACCCTCGAATTGCTGGAAGAGGAGTTGATCGAAAACGCCCGCCGCGTCGGCGACCACATGATGAACCGTCTCCGCGAGTGGCCGGGGCGCTACGCCAATATCGGCGATGTGCGCGGCCGCGGCCTCATGATCGGCATTGAGTTCGTCAAGGACCAGCAGTCCCGCGAGCCTTTCCCCGAACTCCGCAATCGCATCGAGCTGATGGCCTTCGACCGCGGTGTGCTGGTGCTCGAAGCCGGCGCAAGCTCGCTCCGCCTCTCACCGCCGCTCGTCATCACTAAGGACCAGGCCGACTTCGCCCTCGATACCCTCGAAGCCTGCCTGCGCCATGGCTAACGCCGCGCGCTGAAGAAACGCCACTCCCCCGAGCCGACCTCGTACACAACCCGGTCCCCATCCACCTTCACAAAGCGTGCCGCGGCATCGGCCTTCACTTGCTCGCGTGCGTCCGCCGGCACCTCCACAAGCGCCGTCGTATTGGCAGGCACCGTCACCAACAGCTCCAACCCGCTTCCCGCCACCCGCCACGAAACCCCAATCCGTCCCCGAACCGAATCGTAAGTCCCTCCAATCGCATCCAGCCTATGCTCCCCGGCAAAACCCGCCGACGGAGGATGCGGCCGCACCCGCACCCGCTCGTAGCCCGCCTGATCCAAATCCAACCCAATCAAACGGGAAAAAATCCACTCACTCACCGCCCCAAACGCATAATGGCTGAACGAATTCATGCTCGGCTCATGAATCCCCTCTTCCTTTGTGTAGCTATTCCACCGCTCCCAAACCGTGGTCGCCCCATTGGCCACCTCATATCCCCACGAAGGAAACTCCCGCGACAGAACCAGCCGCAACGCCAGATCGTTATGCCCGGTAGCCGTCAACGCCGGAATCAGTGGCTTTGTGCCCAGAAAGCCCGTCGTCATCTTGTACCCGCTTGCCTTCACTAAATCGGCTAGATGCTGCCCTGCCCGCCCGCGCAGGCCAGCCGGGAACAAATCGAAATGCAGAGCCAGCGCGTAGGCCGTTTGCGTTTCCACCCGCAATTTCCCATCCGGCAGCACGTAGTCTTTCTCAAACCGATCCCGAATGTTCCGAAACAAGCCCCGGTACCGCTGCGCCTCAAACTCCTGATTCGTCGCTTGCGCCATCTCTTCCATCAATCGCGCCACGTACGCGAAGTACGCCGCGTCGATCAACTCCAGCGGAGTCTGGCTCCCGATCGCCAGCCAGTCTCCCCACGGATTCCCATGTTTCACCCCGCGAAAGTCCGGACTCGCCGCCCGCCGGAAATCCATGAACCGCGTCATCGCCGGCCAGTAGCGCTCCATCATGCGCCGGTCCCCATACACCTTCCACATCATGTGCGGCACCACAATCCCCGCATCCATCCAAGCGGTCCCGTAACTGCTGTTGCCCCCGCCATGCTGCATCGGATAGGGAGCATAATCGGGAAACGCGCCATTTTCCCGCTGCGCCTCCACCAGGTCCGACATCCACTTGGTGAAGAACGCCGCTACATCGGCGTGATAGCTGGCTGTCCGCGCATAGGTCTGCGCATCGCCCGTCCACCCCAGCCGTTCGTCCCTTTGTGGGCAATCGGTCGGCAATTCCACAAAATTCGAGCGCTGCGTCCAGACGATATTGCTGTGCAGCTTCTCCAGCATTGGATCGGAAGCCCGAAACGTGCTGGTCAGCGGAGTCGCCGAATGCACCACAATCCCCGTCAGCGTCCCGGCGTCCGCCTTTCCGGGATACCCCTTCATCTCCACATACTGAAACCCGTGATAGGTAAACCGCGGAGTCCAGGTCTCCTCTCCGCCGCCCTTCAAAATGTAGGTATCCACCGCCCGGGCCCGCCGCAGATTCTCCCGGCTCAACCGGCCGTCCTTGTGCAGCATCTCTCCGAATTCCAATTGAATCCGAGTCCCCGCGGGACCCCGCGCCTTCAGCCGCACCACCCCGGAAAAATTCTGCCCGAAATCGAAAAGAAATCCCCCGCCCGCCGTCTCGGTCACGTTCACCGGCCGGATCTCCTCCACCGGCATCACCGCGGGCCCGGGATAGGCCTCCATGACCGGGGGATATTGAAACCCCAGTTCCACCTCGCGCTCTCCGCCCCGATCGAAAAACCTTGCCTTCGTGCTCCCGTTCTCCTCCGCCCGAATCGCCGTATCCCACTTTGTATCGTCGAAGCCAACGCGCTGCCACCCCTCCGGCTCCAGCCGCGCATCGTGGGTTTCCCCCATCAGTATGTCCGCCTCTGTCGTCCCGCCCGTCGATACCTTCCAGGACCCGTCGGTCACCACCTGTTCGCGGCTTCCATCGGTGTAGTCGATCTCCAACTGCGCCCGCAGCGCCGGAGTCTTTCCATAGAAATACCGTCCCGCCCGGTTCGGCCCATAGCCCACCAGCAACCCATAGCCGACATACCCGCTATACCAACCCTCAGCCACGATCGCCGACAACACATTCTCCCCCGCCGCCAGCAGCGAAGTTGCATCCAACGTCTGGTAATACACCCGCCGCTTGTAATCCGACCATCCCGGGGAAAACATCCGCTCCGAAATCCGCCGCCCGTTCAGGTACGCGTCATAGATCCCCAACGCCGACGCATACAGCACGGCCCGCCGCACCGTCTTCCCGGCGCGGAACGTCTTCCGGTAATACCGCGGAGCCGGCAAGTACAGTTCCTTCCGGCTCGTATGCAGCGGCGAACCATCCTTGTGGCTGATCCAATCCGCCGCCCAATCCGTGTTCACCAGCAACCCCATGGACCACCGCGCCGGCGCACTCCACTCCGAAGGCTTATTGCCCTGATCCCAAACCCGCACCTTCCAAAAACACTGCTGCCGCGAGAGCAAACGTTTCCCGCCATATACAATCTGCCCCATCTGCGAAGACGCTACCTTGCGGGAGTCCCACAAATCGCCCTTTCCGGCCGCCAGTTCCCGCGCACTCGACGCCACGAGTATCTGATACGCCGTCTGCCGCACATTCTGCCCCGGCGCCTCCAGCCGCCAGCTCAACCGCGGCAGCGTCTCCCCAATCCCCTCCGGATCGCGCAGATACTCCGTCCGCAAATCCTTCACCACCGTCTGCGCACTCAGAGAGCACGCCGCACACAGCAAGACAAGCGTTCGCATCGATTTCATCATAGGCTCGAATCGATGTGCGCCGTCCCAGGGTCTCAAACCGCTTTCGAACTCTTCGCCGGCATTTTGCCGACAGCCCTGCCAGTGGACCGCAGAAGAAGGGGGCGCCTGCCCGCTCTCCGCAAGCGGAAGAGCAGACTGACGCCCCGAAACGCACACACACAAACTGGAAAATCTATTTCTTCATGCGATGCACGGAGTGGCAGTCCTTGCACGACGCCAGAACGGAGTTGTTCAGTGCGTCCATCGCCGCCTGCGTATTCTTTGTCTCGGCCGCCTTCAGCACCGCCTCGCTGCCCTCGCGCAGTTTGGCCGACGCATCCGCCCACGCCTTGTCCGGACACCGTCCGTCGGCCATCAGAATATGCCCGGCCTCATTCAACATCTGGGCGTTCATCACGATATCCGCCCACGCCTTGTCATCCGCGGGACCGGCCTTCAGCGTTTTCGCCAAATTCGTGCACTGCGGCCCGTTCACCGCCTTCATCAAAATCTTCGTCTCCATGGGGCGAGTCTTGCCCTTGGCCACTTGCGCAACGATCGGCAGGGATCCCGCCACCAGGCAGGCCGCCAAAAACATCAACAGTTGCTTCCGGTTCATCTCGATTTCCTTTCCTTGTTCAGACTTGGGTTCCCCGATTGCAGCATGTAGGGTGCCAACAACGAATCGTGACGGTTTCCGGCTAAAATGCTCCGCGGAGACCAGTGGTGTTGTGTGCTTTGACCCACCCGATTGGGGCAAAAGGCCCATTTTGCCCAGGCCGCCGATTTCTCTTCACCATCTCACCCATCCCCCGTTATTCTGGAAGCGATGCGAGAAACACCCGTGCTGTCCCCACAGGAACTCGCCCGCATCGATGCCTACTTTCGTGCGGCGAATTATCTGTCCGTTGGACAAATCTACCTGAGGGCCAATCCGCTCCTCCAGAAACCGCTCACCCCCAGCCATATCAAACCCCGGCTCCTCGGCCACTGGGGCACCACCCCCGGCCTGAACTTCATCTACGTCCACGCCAACCGCGTCATCAACAAATACGACCTCAACATGATCTACATCGCCGGCCCCGGGCACGGCGGTCCCGCTCTCGTCGCCAACTCCTACCTTGAAGGCTCCTACACCGAAACCTACCCCAACATCTCGCTCGACGCCGAAGGCATGGAGCGCCTCTTCACGCAGTTCTCCTATCCCGGCGGTATCCCGAGCCACGCAGCCCCGGAAACCCCCGGCTCCATCCACGAAGGCGGCGAACTCGGTTACGCCCTCGTGCACGCCTTCGGAGCCGTCTTCGACAACCCCAGCCTGATCGCCTGCTGTGTCATCGGCGATGGCGAAGCCGAAACCGGTCCCCTCGCCGCCAGTTGGCATTCCAACAAATTCCTCAACCCCGTCCGCGACGGCGCCGTTCTCCCCATCCTCCATCTCAACGGCTACAAAATCTCCAATCCCACCATCTTCGCCCGCATCTCGCGGGAAGAGCTGGTGGACATGCTCCGCGGCTACGGCTACGTCCCCACCTTCGTCGAAGGCAGCGACCCACTGACGATGCACAACGCGATGGCCGAAGCCATGGACGCCGCCATCGAGCGAATCCACGTTATCCAAAAGGAAGCCCGTGCCACCGGCGCGCCGAGCCGTCCCTATTGGCCCATGATTGTCCTGGTCACCCCGAAAGGCTGGACCGGCCCCAAGGAAGTCGACGGCCTCGCCGTCGAAGGCACCTTCCGCTCCCACCAGGTTCCTCTCAACGGCGTTCGCAAAACCGCCGAACATCTTCGCCTCCTCGAGTCCTGGATGAAAAGTTACCGCCCCGAAGAATTGTTCGATGCCACAGGCCGGCTCCTGCCGGAGATCGCCGATCTCGCACCCAAGGGCCACCGCCGCATGGGAGCCAACCCCCACGCTAACGGCGGTGTCCTACTCCGCGACCTGCGCATGCCCTCCTTCCGCGATTACGCCGTCGATGTCCCCGCTCCCGGAGCCGTCGAAGCCGAAGCCACCCGCGTCCTCGGCGCCCTGCTGCGCGACGTCATGAGGGCCAATTCCGATAACTTCCGCATCTTCGGCCCCGACGAAACGGCCTCCAACCGCCTCACCGACGTCTTCGAAGCCACTGCCCGCACCTGGCTCGCCGCTATCGAACCCACCGACGATCACCTCGCCGCCGACGGCCGTGTAATGGAAGTGCTCTCCGAGCATCTTTGCCAGGGCTGGCTCGAAGGCTATCTCCTCACGGGACGCCACGGTTTCTTTTCTTGCTACGAAGCCTTCATCCACATCGTCGATTCCATGTTCAACCAGCACGCCAAGTGGCTCAAGGTCACCCGGCACCTCGATTGGCGCCGCCCCATCGCTTCGCTCAACTACCTGCTTACCTCCCACGTCTGGCGTCAGGATCACAACGGTTTCTCGCATCAGGATCCCGGCTTCCTCGATCACGTCGTTAACAAGAAGGCCGAGGTCGTGCGCGTTTACCTTCCGCCCGACGCCAACTGCCTGCTCTCGGTCGCCGATCACTGCCTCCGCAGCCGCAACTACGTCAATGTCATCGTTGCCGGCAAGCAACCCGCTCCCCAGTGGCTCAACATGGATGCCGCCGCCGAGCATTGTGCCCAAGGCGCCAGCATCTGGCAATGGGCCAGCAACGATGAAGGCCAAGAGCCCGATGTCGTCATGGCCTGTTCCGGCGATGTGCCCACGCTCGAAACCCTCGCTGCCGTCGCCTTCCTCCGCCAGCGTGTCCCTTCACTCCGCATCCGCGTCGTCAACGTCGTCAATCTCATGACGCTCCAGCCGCAGACCGAACATCCCAACGGCCTCTCCGACGCCGACTTCGATTCCCTCTTCACCGTCGACAAGCCGATCGTCTTCGCCTTCCATGGCTATCCCTGGCTCATCCACCGCCTCACCTACCGCCGCACCAACCATCCCAATCTCCACGTCCGCGGCTACAAGGAGGAAGGCACCACGACAACGCCATTCGATATGGCCGTGCTCAACCAGATCGATCGCTTCCACCTCGCCATGGATGTCATTGACCGTGTCCCGCGCCTGCTCGGCGTGGCGGCGCACCTGCGTCAAGAGCTCCGCAACCTGCTCATCCGCCACAAACACTACATAGAGGCCCGCGGCGAGGACATGCCCGAAATCACCGATTGGCGGTGGAACGTCAAGTCGTGATTTACCGTAGCCAGGCCGCCAACGCCGCCGGCCAGTTCTCCGAAGTCTTCCCCGACTTCTTCATCCCAAATCCGTGCCCGCCACTCGAATAGACATGCAATTCCCCTGACACGTTGGCTTTCTTCAATGCCAGATAAAACGGCACCGAATTGTCCGCCGGAGCCAGCCGGTCATCGTCGGCATGCACCAGAAACGTCCGTGGAGCCTCCGCCGTCACCCGCAACTGGCGCGGCAACGCCGGATACACCAGCACCAGAAAATTCGGCCGCAAACCTGCCGGCGCACTCATCCCCACCATCGCCGCCAAATGCCCACCTGCCGAAAACCCCATCATCCCGATCGCGTCCGGCCGCACACCCCAATCCGCTGCCCGTTTCCGGGCCACCTCCATCGCCAGTTCCCCATCCTCGATAGCCACCTTCGCAGCCTCGCGGGCCGCATCGAATCCTTCCCGCGTGCCATTCATCGAGCCCGGCAACCGGTACTTGAGCACAATGCCCGCCACCCCAATCGTCGTCAGCCAGCGCGCGATATCGTGTCCCTCCTTATCGATCGCCAGCCGCGCATACCCGCCCCCAGGACACACCACAATCGCTGTTCCCGTGGCCTTTTCCTTGGGCGGCAGGTACACCGTCAACGTAGGTTCCGAAACGTTCGAAATCGCCCGGTCGTTCACACCGGCCGTCCCACGCTGCTCGACCTTTTCCACTCCGCTCCCCGGCCGCAAGACAATCGTCTGCTGCGCCAATAAAGGAACAGCCGCAAGAAACCAGCAAGCGATCCACATGCTCGCCTCCCTACACCTTCTGCACGCGCCGCAACGTATAAATCTCCGGATGCACCTGTCCCGTCTCCAGCCGCTTCCAGTCATCATTCACATGAATGATCTTCCCGCTGATATGATTCGACCGTTCGGACGCCAAAAACATCGCCAGTTGGATTTGTTTGTCCGGCGGCACGCCCCCCGTCAGCCGGATCTGATGCGCGTCCTGGCGCTCCTTCCATCCCGCCCTGTCTCCCGCCCGGAGAATCTCGTCCGTCATTGCCGTATACGTCCCCCCAGGCGCCATGGCGTTCACCTGCACATTGTGCTCCCGCACTTCCTCCGCCACCGATTCCACAAAGCGGACCACGGCCGCCTTCGACGATGCATATGCCGTGAAGTTCGGGCGCGCGCTGATCGCTCCGCCCCCGCTCAACACAATCACTTTCCCGCGCCGCTTCTCAATCATGTGCGGCAACGCCGCCCGGCACACGTGCATGACGCCAAACAAATTCGTTTCCACCGTCTCTTGCCACAATTTCGGCGTAAGCTCGGAAACCGGCCCGATCGGTCCCTGCGACCCCGCCGCACAGATGGCCACATGCACCTCTCCGTAATGAGCCCGCGCCCGCTCCACCGCCATGTGCACCTGCTCGTAATCCCTGACGTCAGCCTTCACGCGCAGTGCGCTCCCACCGGCATGCTCAATTTCCAGATCTGCCAAATCCAGCTCCGCCTTCGACCGCGCCACCAACACCACCCGCGCCCCGGCGGCGGCGAAACCGATCGCCAACCGCTTGCCTATCCCTCTTCCGGCACCGGTTATAAACACACAGCGGTCTTGCAATGATCGCAATCTCCGATCCCAGCCTCCACCATAAGGTAGTGCAATTCACAGAGTCCCTGTCAAGGGGCTATCTTTAGCCTATTGCCCCTTTGCCGCCACCAGCAGCTTGTCGGCGCGCTCCATGATGTGGCGTGCGCTATCACCGGGCTTGTATTCCACAACGCCCATCGAGGACTGCACTTCCACCGTTGTCACGTTCGGCTTCACCCCAATCTCGTAGCGCCCGCTCACTCGCCCATGCATCTGCCGAGCCCGCTGGATGACGATGTTCATCGGACAATCGATCAAGGCCAGAAACCGGTCGCACTCCCACCGCCCCGCCAAGTCTCCTTCCCGAATCCCGCTCAACAACCTCCGCGCAAACGCCCGTAACACCTCATCTCCCGTTTCAGACCCATAGCGCTCATTGATCGCCCGGAATCGCTTGATATCGAACATCACGATGCAGAATGCCTCCCCCCGCTCGGTGCGTTCCTCGAGCGCCGCCTCGATCCCCCGCCGGTTCCGCAACTCTGTCAGCGGATCCATTTCCGCCAGCGCCTCGGCCCGCGCCACACGCTTCCGCATGGCCGCCAGTTCGCCCTGCAATCGCCCGATCACGAGTGCATTGTCCCGCGCCATCGTCTGCATGCACTCGTTCATGTGCGCCACTTCGCGCCGCAAACACGCCCGCACTTCCTGCAAATCCCCGATGGAGGCGATGCGGTCCATCTCCCCGGCGAATCGTCCCCACTCCTCGCCGCTGCCTTGCGTGCTGGTCTCCAGACTTTCCGTGGCCATCGTTGCCATTCGCAGCGTATCGCGGATGTCTTTTGCCAGCGCCTCGTATTCGGCGCTCGCCTCGCCTCCGAATTTCTCCAGTCTCCTCTGCAAACGCCGGCGCGATTTCTCGAGGTCGCTCACGCTCATCTCGGGATGCACCTCTTCGGCAATCCGGCGGAATTCCGGCCCATGCCGGTCAATCAGGGATGGAAATACGCGCACCACGTGCTCGCAAAAAGCCTCCACCGCTGTCCCATATGCACCGATCGCCCCAAGCCGCAGTTCCTCTTGCCGCTTCAGCTCCTTTCGTAAAGCCGCTTCCTCATCGTTGGTTCGAAGAATGGAGATCATGTTCCCTTCTTCCTCATCGGCTGGATACGGTATAATTTTTTCCGATAAGCATGAGCAAAGAGGACAGCATTGAGGTAACCGGCACCGTTGTCGAGAAGTTCCCCAGCGGTCTTTTCAGTGTGCAATTGGATCAGGAACGTCTGGTGCTCGCCCATCTCGCCGGCAAACTGCGCCGCAATCGCATCCGTGTCTTGGCCGGCGACCGCGTCACCATCGAAATGTCGCCCTACGACCTCACGAAAGGGCGCATCACCTACCGCCACAAGTAGCGCCGCCTACTCCAAGCCGCTATACGAAAACTGCCCCGTCAGAAACGCCGCCGCATATAGCCCAGGTTCAGGCTCGATTGTTCCAGCGCCACCCGGACGCAAATGCCGCCGGGACCGCTGTCCGTGCGGCTCCGGGGATAATGCGCCTACGGGTTTCCCTCGACGGGCTGGCGCATGATCCGCTGCCTCCACGCCTCCAGCCACGGGCCCAGCACCAGTTTCCGGTGCAAATCGAGCAACTGCACAAACGTCGTGGCGAGGCTTTTGATCCGGAAAAACTGCGACCGCCCATGTTCCCGTGCCAGATGGCTCACCGGCACTTCCACGACCCGCGTCCCCGTCGCCTCGATTTTCTTCACCAACTCCACGCAAATCGTCCCGCTCGTGCACGTCAGTTGGATGCTTTTCAGCGTTGCATTCCGGATCAGCCGGTAATCGCAGTCAATATCCCGCAGCCGCACCCGGAACAGCCGCCGCGCAAATTGGTTGTAGAGCGCCCCGATCACAATGCGGTGCCAGGGATCATGCCGCTTTGTCTTGAACCCGTTCACCAGCCCCACGTCAGGCCCAGCCTGTGCCAGCAATGCCGGCAGTTCGCTCACATCGTACTGCCCGTCCCCATCCGTATAAAACACGAAATCCTTCGTTGCCGAGGCGAATCCGCTCCGCAGCGCTCCGCCATATCCGCGGTTGATCCGGTGCGTCACCACCTTCAGCCGCGGTCCATATTTTTGCTTCAAATCCCGCAACACCTCTTCCGTGTTGTCCGCCGAGCCATCGTTCACCACGATCACTTCGAAGTCGGCCACGTGCGCCTCCAGGGTGGCGAACGTCGTCCCGATCAACTTGGGCAGTGACGGCGCGTCGTTATAAGCGGGGAAAAAGACGCTCAGGCTGTACGGAAAACGGGGATCATTTTTCATGGTTTGCTCGTATCGCAGTAGTCGACCGGCTCACCCGCCGGCGAGGTTTCATGCGCCCCTAGTACCTGTTCCGGGGACCATCCTAGCCGGATCACCGCCGCATGCCGGAACACTTCATAACCATAAGGCGCGCAGGTAATCCGGATAGGTGTGCGGCTGCTTGCCGCATACCGCAGAAAGCGCTCGGTGGGCTCCACCCTGCGCTGATATTGATCGTATTTCTTCGTCCAAAGGTATCCTAGGTTGTGAATCAGCACCAACGCCATGGCCAGGCGTACCAAGCGCGGCTTCCCCATCCGTTCCAACTGGACCCACGCGCAGCCCATGAGCACCGCGATGCCCACGCTCGCCAGATATGTATGCCGGCTCGGCACTCGATCCATGTAGGTGAGGAAGCTGTAGGGCAGCAGCGTCACAACCATCCAAGCCATCGCACCCGCTACCTGTCCGCGGAATATCCGCCAGCCGCTCCATCCCAACACAGCGAGCGCCGCCGCACCCCATGGCCACATCAGCCGCATCAGGCTATGCACCAGCGTCCAGAGAAACCCCATCTGCACGGTGAAGGTTCCATCGTTCAAATGCAGATGGCTCGCCTTGGCCATGAAAATGGACAACCCGTAGCCCGCCACTACCACCCCCATGGCTCCTATCCAAAGGAACGGCGTCCGCCACCGGGGCGCTTCCACCCACCACAGCAGCAATGCCAGTGCGGGAAACACCGCCGCCGATTCTTTCGATAGCAGCCCGAGGAGAAAAGCAGCCACAGCCACCGCGCACCACTGCACCCGCCGTGTTTCCAAGTACCGGATCCATCCCAGCACCGCTCCCATAACAAACACAAAACAAAGGAGTTCCGGCAGAGCCGCTACCCAGATCACAGCCTCCTGATGCGCTTCCCTGAGGCCGAAAAACGCCGCCGCCGGTATCGATATGCGGTAACCTATGCGCCGCCACGTCCCCATCAATGCCACCAGCATCGCTCCCAAGATGTGCAAGGCAACGTTCAGCCCACGGTGCGCCACTGCTCCATCCCCGGCCCAACGATCCATCCAATATGTAAGGAGAATCGAAGTGGCCCGGCAGCGGTACAATACATCGTT
>CAYOBO010000061.1:12613-37577 GCA_964402295.1 uncultured Candidatus Solibacter sp.
TCCATCCTCGAACTCCTGATCAACTCCCCGAAGTGGGTGCTCCTGCTGTCCTCATCCCTCTTCCTCATCGCCGTCACCATCCTCGACCGCTCCATCCAGGACGTATCGCTCGGCGTCATCTTCGTCATCCCCATGCTCCCTGCCGCCTTCGCCATGAACCGCTGGCAGATCCTTTGCTACGCCGTTGCCCTGGCCGGCCTCAGCACCGCATCCTTCAAGACCCTCTCCACTTCCGATGCCGCCAGCCGCTTCCTTCTGCGTTTCCTCGCCAACAGCACCACCGGCTTGCTCATCGCCGAGTTGGTCCGCAACCGGCGACTCATCCTCGCGCATAATACCGAACTCGAAAAGCAGGTCGCGCTTCGCGAAGAGGCCGAAAGCCACCTCCGCTCGCTGGCCGAAAGCAGTCCGGCGGCCATCGTCACTCTCGGCGAGGATGGCCGCATTCTCTCGGGCAACCGCGCCCTCTCGGAAATGCTCGGACTCCCCCCCGCGCAGGAGATCGCCGGACTCAGCATCCGCGATTACCTGCCCGTGCTCGCCGATGCCCTGCGCTTCGACGCCGGATCGCCCGCCTTCCGCACCGCCGCCCAATGCCAGGGCCGCAAGGCAAGCGGCGAACTGTTCGTCGCCCAGATCTGGTTCTCGACGTATCAGACCCCCCTCGGCCGCCGCCTGGCCGCCATCGCCGTCGATATCTCCGAGGAAATCCGCGAACGCGAAGAGCAAAATCTCCGCCACTTGCTCGAAAACAACCGTATCGTCGCCGGCGCCGTCTCCCACGAAATTCGCAACGTCTGCGGAGCCATCGGCATGGTCTACAGCCAGTTGCGGGCTTCTCCGAACTGGAAGGACAGCGAGGATTTTCACGCTCTCGGCAATCTCGTCTCCGCCCTGACCCAAATCGCTTCCACCGAACTCGTCGCCAAGGCCAGTAACAGCAAAGTCCAGGCCGATCTCGCCGAAGTCCTCAGCCACCTCCGCATCATGATCGCCCCGGCATGGGACGAAGTCGGCGGCGATCTCATCTGGCACGTTCCCGACCACCTCCCCCGCGTCTTTGGAGAATCCTTCGGTATCCTCCAGGCACTCCTCAATCTCCACCAGAACAGTCTCCGTGCGGTCACCTCCTCCCCGGAACGCACTCTCACCATCGCCCTCAGCGCTGACCCCGAAAACGTCCGCATCGCCGTCACCGACTCCGGCCCGGGCATTCCCGACCCCAAAAACCTGTTCGAGCCCTTCCGCGCAGGCTCCGAACAAAGCGGCCTCGGCCTCTACGTCTCCCGCGCCATCCTCCGCAGCTACGGCGGCGATCTCCGCTTTGAACCCATCGCCCGTGGCTGCCGTTTTGTTGTGGAACTCCGCATTGCCAAGAGGTGACTTAATGAGTACGCAGCCCCCCAAGATTCCCCTCTACCTCATCGATGACCACGCACTTTTCCGCGAAGGACTCGCCCGCCTCCTCGAAGCTCAGCCCGATTTCGAAATCGTCGGCAAAGCCGACCACATCGCCGCAGGACTCAGCGGCATTGTCGAAAAGAACCCCCAATTGGTGCTCCTCGATGTCGACCTGGGCGATGAGCGGGCCCTCGACTTCGTCCGCCAGGCCCGCGCTCAAGGCTACGCCGGCAAGATCCTCATCGTCACCGCCGGCGTGACCGACCTCGAAGCCATGCAGTTGATTCAGGCCGGTGTCTCCGGAATCTTCCACAAACACAACCCGCCCGAGCTGCTCTGCGAAGCCGTCCGCAAAGTGGCCGCGGGAGAAGTCCACCTCGAATCGCGCTACCTCCGTGGCCTCTTCGCCGCCGTCGATCCCCAAGCCATTGACGACCGCCCCCACCTTTCCGAACGCGAGCGGATCGCTCTGCGCTGCCTCCTCGAAGGCTATGCCAACAAGCAGATCGGAGTCCGCCTGGACATCTCTGAAAGCTCCGTCAAAGCCCTCCTCCGCGGCCTCTTCGACAAGCTCGGAGTCCGTACCCGCAGCCAGCTCGTCAAGATTGCCCTCGATCAGTACCGCGACCAGATTTAAGGAATGCGGGCGGGGGCCACTCATATGCCACAATCATTTCGATGCAAGAAATCCGCCTCATCACTCTCGACCCCGCTCACTTCCACGCCGCCCTCGTGCAAAAGGAGATGTACGCCGGAGTCTCCCCCGTCGTCTCCGTCTACGCCCCTCTCGGCCTCGACCTCACCGAGCATCTCACGCGCGTCGCCCGCTTCAACCTTCGCCCCGAAAACCCTACCTCCTGGCAGCTCCACATCCACACCGGCCCTGACTGCCTCGCACAAATGCTCCGCGACGCCCAGCCTGGGAGCGCCGTCGTTCTCTCCGGCCGCAACCGCGTCAAGATCGAGCGCATCGAGCAATCGGTCGCCCACGGACTCCACGTCCTCGCCGACAAGCCCTGGATCCTCCGCTCCCAGGATCTCCCCCGCGTCGCCGCCTCCCTCGATGCCGCCGACAAAGCCGGCCTCATCGCCTACGACATGATGACCGAGCGCTACGAGATCACCTCCATCCTCCACCGCGAACTCGTCAACACGCCCACCGTCTTCGGCGCGCTCGAAAAAGGCACGCCCACCGACCCCGCCATCGAAATGGACAGCATGCATCGCCTGCTCAAGGCCGTGGCCGGAGTCCCCATGATCCGCCCCGTCGAATTCTTCGATATCGAAGAGCAAGGCGAAGGCCTCAACGACGTCGGCACACACCTCGTCGATCTCGTCCAGTGGATTGCCTTCCCCGACACCGCCCTCGACTACCGCACCGACATCGAAATGCTCGCCGCCCGCCGCTGGCCCACCATGCTCAACCCCCAGCAATGGAACCAGGTCACCGCCGGAGCCAGCCCCCGCACCGAGGATTTCCCATACTACGGCAACAATTTCGTCTCGTATTCCCTCCGCGGCGTCCACATCCACATGAACGTACGCTGGGATCTCGAAGGCATCAGCGACACCTACGTCGCCCGCTTCCGAGGCACAAAGTCCAACATCGAACTGCGCCAGGGCGAGCGCGAAAAGTTCCGCCCCGAACTCTATATCGTTCCCCACACCCCCGATGTCCGAGCCGCTCTACAGGCCAAGATCGCCCAACTCCAATCCCAATTCGCAGGTCTTGGGGTCGAAGATCTCTCGACCGAATTCCGCCTCACGATCCCGGACCGTTTCCGTGTCGGCCACGAAGCCCACTTCGGCGAAGTGACCCGCCAGTTCTTCGCCTATCTCCGCAATCCACAATCCCTCCCTGCCTGGGAGAAGCCCAACATGCTCGCCAAATACTACGTCTCCACGAAGGGAGTGGAAATGGCCGCCAAGCCGTAGCCCCTGGACGATGGATTCCTACTATCACCCGGCGCAGCAGGAAAGCTTCTTCACGTCGCGATGGAACCCTTGCGCTGCCAGTCTTACGCCCTCAACCGCGGTCAGATAGGGAAAGATCGTATTCCCCAGCTCCTCGGTTGTCATCCGCGCCTTCAGCGCCATGGCTGCGGTCTGAATGCTGTCGCCGGCCTCAGGGGCGAGTATCGTCGCACCCAGCAACAGGTCCGTCCTGCGGTCGGCCACGAGCTTGATGAGGCCCCGCGTGTCCCGGGCTACAATATGGCGCGGCACGTTGTCGAGCGTAATGACGCTTGTCTTGACGTCGTAGCCCTTATCCTTCGCCTCGCCCTCGGTCAGCCCTACCGCAGCCACTTGCGGGTCCGTGAAAATAACTGTGGGCATGGCTGCGTTGTCGTATTTCGCCGTATTGCCCTCCAGCGCGTTGCGCGCCGCGAGCTTGCCGCCATAGGCAGCCATGTATACGAACATGTCCCGTCCCGTTACGTCACCGGCGGCGTATACATCCGCGTGGCTGGTCTGCATGTACTCGTTGACTAGGATGCCGCCCCTGCCATTCAGGGCGATCCCGGCCTTTTCCAGATGCAGGGTGTTGGTGTTCGGCTTGCGTCCCGTGGCCGCCAGAACTCGCCCGGCTTCGATGGCGCGCTCGCCCTCCGGCGTCACACAGCGAAGGGCAACGCCTTTGGCGCTGTTCTCGATTCTCTGGTATCTCACACCTTGGCAGACCGCGATGCCTTCCTCTTGCAGGTAGCGCGCCAGCGCCTTGCCGGCCTCCGGTTCTGAGTCCGGTAAGAGACGGCTGCGGCAGCAAATCGTCACCTTTACCCCCGCCCGTGCGAACATCTGGCCGAGTTCCACTCCAATAATGCCTCCGCCGATGACCAACAGCGATTCCGGCAGCGTCTCCAGGTCGAGCGCTTGTGTGCTGTCCAGCACCGCTACACTCTCGATGCCCGGAATGGGCGGCCGTGCGGCGGAAGATCCGGCCGCGACAATGACCTTCTTGGGGCGATACAGCAAGCTCTCCACCGCCACTTCCGTTCCTTTCCCGGTGAATTGCGCGCGGCCCTTTCGGTAGGAAATGTTCGGATACGCGGAAAGCAGGTCTTCATACTTAACCTTGCGCAGGCCGTCGGCGAGCGCCTGCTTTTGCGCAATCACGGCCTTCCAGTCGAGTACGCCGGCGGCGCCTCTTACCCCGTCGAACCGCCCTGCCCTGTTGCCGTCATGAACGGCTTCCATGGCCCGTATGAGCGTCTTCGACGGAATACAACCCACATTGACGCAGGTTCCGCCGATCATGCCCTCAGCCGCCATGACAACCCGCGCGCCTCGCTCGGCAGCCGCGATGGCGGCGGAAAAGGCCGCCGAACCGGCCCCGATGATGAGAATGCCGGGCTCGGTCTCGATGCCTCCTTTGTGCAAACCCGATGTTTCTTCGATGGAACAGCAGCCGGCCGATTGCATGATTACTTCTTCACCGTGGACGGATAACCCGCCTTCTTCGTGGCCTCCGTCAATTCCTCGATCTTGGTCTTCGAGTCGTCGAAGGTCACCACGGCTTCCTTCTTGGGAAAGCTGACTTCAGCCTTTTCGACGCCCTTGAGCTTGGTCAGCGCCGTCTTCACCGTGATGGGGCAAGCGGCGCAGGTCATCCCCGGCACATCCAGCGTGACTGTTTTCGTTGCCGCCAAAACCGGCTCGGCGGGCGATACGCACAAAGCGATTGCCGTAACCAGCACACCGGTTAGGGCAGCGATTGCCATTCGGCGTTTGACTTGATTCATTGGACTTGGTCTCCTTCTTCACATTCAGTAGAACAACGGCAAGATATAGGGGAACGCCAGTGCGATCAGCACCAGCGTGGCTACACCCCAGAAAACAACCCTGTAGGTAGTCTGCACTTGTGGAAGAGCGCATACCTCTCCCGGCGCGCAGGCTCGCACCGGCCGGAAGATGCGCCGGTAGGCGAACCAAAGCGCCACAAACGCTGCACCAAGAAAGATCGGGCGATACGGCTCAAGCACCGTCAGGTTGCCGATCCAGGCGCCGCTGACGCCGAGCAGGACCAGCACCAGCGGGCCAAGACAGCACGTCGAAGCCAGGATGGCCGCCAATCCCCCAGCGAGCAGGGCCAGGCGTCCAGTGGCCTGGGGAGCCCCTGCTCCTATCCCCGTTTTCTGGTCTACGAATCTCGTTTCTTCCGGCATCTTGTTTTCAGTCTAAGTTCCGTACTAAGGTACGGAGTCAAGAGGTTTTTTATGGCCAAGGAACTGACGATCGGGCAAGTCGCTACATTGGCGGGTGTTAATGTCGAAACGATTCGCTACTACCAGCGCCGCGGCCTGCTCGAAGAACCGCGGAAGCCGCAGGGAGGCCACCGCAGCTACCCGGCCGAAGCGGTGCGGCACATTCGCTTCATTAAGCGCGCGCAGGTGCTTGGTTTTACCCTCGACGAGATTGCCGGACTTCTGAAGCTCCAGCAAGCCTGCGCCTGCGCGGAAACCCGCGCCCTGGCAGCCCACAAAGCGGAACTGATCCGGAAAAAGATAAACGATCTTTCGGCCATGCACGATGCCCTGACCGGTCTCGTCCGGCAATGCGATGCCGGCGAAACTGCGAAAGGCTGCCCCATTATTGAGGCGCTCTCGCGGGACGAGGCCTTGCTGTGACGGGCCGCGGGGGAGATTCCAGACCAGCAATTCGGCGTGAAGCTGCCGGCGGGCGACCGGAGCGCGCTGATCGTGTTGTTGAAGAAGCTCTACATTCGCGCAGTCAGGTTGCGGACTTGTGGGTCAAGCCGTGCTTGTGTTCGCCGTCTTCGCAGAAAGCGAATCGTCTCCCAGCAGTTTCTCCCACGTATTCCATTCTTCGAGGATCTTGCCGTCCACAATGCGAGCGATGTTGATGCCCAATAACGTGACGTGCTCTCCGGTTTCCCGCACTCTGACATTGGCGGTCATGCGGGTAACGACTTTCTCGCCGTCCACCAACTGGTCTTCGATGCGAAACGAGTCTGGAGCATAGATAAACAGGTTGTGAAAAAACAGGACGCTTTGCAGGAAGCCTTCCCGGCCGCGATCACCTGCCGAGGTGTGCCCAACATAATCGGGAGGGATCACTCGCTCGAGCGCCGAGACGTCGCCGGCGGCATACATTTCGACGAGGGCTCGAAAGACCGCTTTCCTGGACTCTGGAGAGTTGCGTTCCGCTTCATTTTGCATGTCTGCCTCCTCTTGCCGCTGACCTTGTACCCGGAGTGACTGGAATACGATTTATTCCAACCGCCAAGCTGACTGGTGCGAGCGCGCCGGCACCGTCCGCAAAGTATAGCAGGTAGGCGTATGGGCGCTGTCCGTTTGACTCCGGGAAGTGCCGGTGCCGCGCAACCGGTTCAGTATCGAAGCGCCGTTCCAGCTTTCACCAGGATGCGTGGAGGTGCAGAGCCACCCATCCGTTTCTCGAAAGGGTTTCGCGGTGGCGGATGCCGACGTGGCGGTAGGCCTCGATTACCTCAAAGGCGAGGGTCTCGCCGATGCCGGAAAGGATGAGGCGGCCGCGGCTGGCCAAGCGGCGGGCAACGAGCGGGGCCATGTGCATCAAGGGGGCGGCCAGGATATTCGCCACCACGAGGGGCCACACGCCGGTCACGGCATCAGGGCCGCCGTGGATGAGGCGGAGACGGGATTGGAGCCCGTTGAGGCGCGCGTTTTCGGCGGCGGCTTCCAGGGCATGCGGGTCCACGTCGAGGCCAACGGCTTGCTGTACTCCATAGCGGAGCGCGAGCAAGGCGAGGATCCCGGACCCGGCGCCGATGTCCAGCAGACGGTCGACGGGCTCGATACGGAGGGCTTCTTCCAGCGCCTGGATGCAAAGGGCCGTGGTGGGATGATGGCCGGTACCGAAGGCATCGGAATCCTTGAGGAGCAAGAATTCCTGTGTGCCGCCGATGCGAACGGGTTTCGGATGGAGCATCCAGGTGGACCCCGCATCGCGTGGGGAGGCTGGGGAGATGATCACATCGGCGGCTCCCAGCGTAGCCGGTAGGGATCCTTGCGGGATGTTGTCGGGCAGGATGGCAGAGAGGCGCTCTCCCTCGGCTTCGATGTCGAGAGCGCCCAAGTCCATAAGCAGTTCGGCGGCGCCGGGTGGCGGATGAGTCACGTCGATGCGGTAGGGCATGGGTAAGCAAGACAGGCGAGGGCGCCTGTCCCTACAACGACTCAATCAGGCCTGGCGCGGGGGTGGAGCCGCGGCGGCGGGGGCTTCGCTCTTTTCCTTCTTGCCCTGTTCCTTGGCTTTCACGGGGCTGATGATGACGTGGTAGCTGCGGCCTTCGAGGCGCGGATTGCCCTCGACTGCGCCGATGTCAGCGAGATCGGCGGCAAAGCGCTGGAGCAGCTTCTGGCCGAGGTCGGTATGGGCGATTTCGCGGCCGCGGAATTGCACGACCGCCTTGACACGGTTGCCTTCCTTGAGGAAGCGGACGGCGTGGTTCTTCTTGAAGGCGTAGTCATGGTCATCTGTGTTAGGGCGGAATTTGACTTCCTTAACTTGGATGACATGCTGCTTCTTCTTGGCCTCATGCTGCTTTTTTTTCTGCTCGTACTGCCACTGGCCGTAGTCCATGGCTTTGGCCACCGGAGGCTCGGCTGTGGGGGAAACGAGGATGAGATCGAGGCCGAGTTCCTGGGCTTTGCGAATGGCCGCAGGGGTGGGCAGGATTTCAACAACTCCGTCGGGGAAGACTGCACGAACCTCCCTGGCACGGATGGCTTCATTGACATTCTCGCGAATGCGAGTTCGGCGTGGGGGAAAATTTCTTGATGGAAACATTCGAAAAATCAGATACGCTGTGCTGCTAAACCGCTCCTTTCTGAAACAAACAGGGGATGGCCGATTGATTCCGTGCGGACATCCCCTTTGTAAAGATCCTGGTTAGCCCTTAGTGTAATCGGAATACAGGCCGGTGTCCATGGGGGGGTGCGCATGGGTCCGCGAAAGCGAGTTACACTGGCAGTCAGAAGGCTCTTGGTGACTTCACGCCTCTTGCTTGCGATCGTTGTGCTCGCCTGCCCTGTGTGCCTGCCGGCGCAACCGAATCAGCTTGACTTCAGCGCTTCGCTGTTCAGTGTCATGGCGGCGATCAATGCGGCCGGCTATGACGCGGATATTCAATCGCCATCGAACCACGAACTGCGGCACCAATTGCGCAAGCACCTGGAAGCGAAGAATCTGCCGAGCGTGGCGGAGATGAAGCGCTTCTTCCGGGATCATAAGCAGGAGAGCGATGCGCAGACGTTGAGCCAGTATGTATCGTTCGCGCTGGTGGTGGATGGACCTCCGAACTTCCGGTACCGATTCCGGAGGAATGAACTGCCTCCGGAGGTGACGGCGCTCGAAGGCTTTCAGGATCTGATGAAGCGCTTTCATCAGGAGGCGCAGATGGACGATATCTGGAAACAGGTGCAGCCGCTGTTCGAATGCCAGATCGGGGGCTGCAAGCTGAAAGACGGAACGGTGATTGAAGGCTATCACGATGCGGTGGTGCGCGCGGTACAGGAGACGAACGCCTATCTGCGCGTTCCGTCGAACGGCGGTGAGCGGTACCGTTTTCAAATCTTCCTGGATTTGCTGGCGGCTCCGAACCAAGTGATTGCCAAGAGCTTCGGGGATGAATTTTATGTTGTGGTGACGCATTCGCCGCAACCTTCCGTGGATGCGATCCGGCATTACTTTATCCAGTACACGGTCTCGCCGCTGGTGATGCGGCAGCAGGAATTGCTGGAGACGAAGAAGGGACTGGGCGATTTTGCGAAGCCGGCTCCGCTGCTGCCGGCGATCTACAAGGACGATTTCGTGCTGCTGACGGAGAAGAGCTTCGTGAAGGCGATCGAAGCACGGCTGGTGAGTGGGCCGGGGGCGGCGGCGAAGCGGCAGCAGATGGTGGATCAGGCGTTGGGGGAGGGGTATATTCTCACTCCATATTTCGCCGAGGCGCTGGCGGGTTATGAGAAGCAGGAGCAATCGATGCACTTCTACTTCAAGGAACTGGCGGCGGGGATTGATTTGCGCAAGGAAGATAAACGGCTGGAGGGTGTGGAATTCGCGACGAAGGCGGTGACGCGGACGATCAAGGCTCCGGTGAAAGCCGAGCCGGTGAAGACGCCAATCGAGCAGGCGCTGGAGGAGGCGGAGGATCTGCTGACGGGGCAGAAGCTGGAGGAATCGCGCACGAAGTTTCTGGATGTGTTGCGGCTGACCGACGATAAGCCGGTGCATGCGAAGGCCTATTACGGATTAGCGCGGGTGGCGATCCGGCAGAACAATCCGGAGTTGGGGGAGCGGTTATTTCAAAAGACGCTGGAGTTGCAGCCGGAAGACGCGGTGAAGGCATGGAGTTTGGTTTACCTGGGGCGCCTGGCGGACATAGCCGGCGAGGAGGCCAAGGCAAAAGGACATTACGAAGCCGCGCTGGCCGTGAGCGGCATTTCCGATAAAGCGCGGGAGACAGCGCAGAAAGGCATAGCGGGCGATTTCCGCCGAAAACAGCAATAATGGTTTTCTTGAGAAGGAGTGTACCGATGAAGAAGTTTCTTTCCCTGACGTTCGGCGTGATCGCCGCGGTGAGCCCCAGCCTGTGGGCGCAGCAGAAGCAGCCGCAGCCGAAGTCGCAAAAAGAAGTGGACGCCATCATGGCGATCCAGAACGCTCCGGATCCGGCATCGCGGATCGCGGCGGCGGAGAACCTGATTACGAAGTTCGCCGATACGGAGTTCAAGGCGTTCGCGCTGTACCTGGCCACCGTGTCGGCACAGCAGATGAACGACTTCGAAAAGATGATGCTGTACGGAGAGCGGACGCTCGAAGCAGATCCGAAGAATTACGCAACGATGCTGATCATGGCCAACGCACTGGCGGTGCGGACACGCGAGCACGACCTGGACAAGGAAGAGAAACTGGGGCGGGCGGAGAAGCTGGCCAATCAGGCGGCGGAGATTCTGAAGACGGCGGAGAAGCCGAATCCACAGTTGACCGATGAACAGTGGGCCGGCGCGAAAAAAGACTTCGAGGCACAGCAGCACGAGGCGTTGGGCCTGGTAGCGATGGTGCGGAAGAAGTATGACGTGGCGATCAATGAGTTGAAGATGGCGGCGGAATCGAGCGCGGATCTGGCGACGTCGGTGCGTCTGGGCCAAGCCTACAACCTGGCGGGGAAGCATGACGAGGCCATCGCCGTATTGGATACCGTAATGGCGAATGCGGAAGCATCGCCGCAGATCAAACAGGTGGCGCAGGCCGAGAAGGCTCGCGCGGTTCAAGCGAAGGGAGCCAAGAAGTAGCCGAAGGGCATGAGCGCGGAGCCAGCACTGCTCGAATCGAGGATTGGGTACCGCTTCCAGGATGCCAGCCTTCTGGAGCGGGCCTTGACTCACAAATCGCATCGTTTTGAACGCCCGGCGGCAACTCCGGGCGTTCTTGGCGATAACGAGCAGTTGGAGTTTCTGGGGGACTCCGTGTTGGGGTTTCTGGTGGCGGAGCAACTGGTGTTACTGTATCCGGGATTGCCGGAGGGCGGTTTATCGAAACGCAAGGCGCATCTCGTGAGTGCGCAGCGGCTATATGAAGCGGCGGAGGCTTTGGAATTAGGGCGCTATCTGCGTCTAGGCCGGGGCGAGGAGATGAGCGGCGGGCGGTCAAAACGCGCGCTGCTGGCGAATGCCTTCGAGGCGCTGATTGCGGCGCTGTATCTGGATGGCGGATTGGAAGTGGCGCGGCGCTTCATTCTGCGGCACGTGGTGGAGGCATTTTCCAACGGCGGGCCAGACGGGGAATCGGCGGTGAGCGATTTCAAGAGCGCGCTTCAGGAGTATACGCAGAAGCGGAAGTTGCCGACGCCGCGGTATTCGATTGTGCAGGAGCAGGGGCCGGAGCATTCGAAGACCTTTACGGTGGAGGTGCGGGTTGGCAAGGAAGTGGCGAGCCGGGCGGATGGGAACTCGAAGAAGAGCGCAGGGCAGAAGGCGGCGCAGATCGCGCTGGAGCAGTTGAACCGTGCCCATGCGGGGATGAGGTGAGTGCGGGAGGGGCGGGCGAACACCTTACAGGTGGGACGAAATCGCCTCAGGGCGAGGGAATGGTGGAGATTTGACGGCGGACTCCGGCACTCCTTTGCTATGAAGATCGTGATCTGGCTGTGAGCGGATTGCCGGTATGCCCGGCGGTATAATTTAGGTTGATGGATGTCTACGAGGAGTTAGTGCGCCTGCGCCGTTCGGGGCAAAAGTGCGCGATCGCGACGATCGTGCAGGTGAACGGCTCCATACCGAGTTATCAAAGCGCGAAGCTTCTTGTGCGCGAAGACGGGAGCATGGTGGGGACGATCGGGGGCGGGTGCGTGGAGGCCGAAGTATGGAATGCCGCCCGCGAAGCGATGGAGACGGAGAAACCGCGCCACCTGACGTTCAGCCTGGGGCAAGACGCTGCCTATGACAACGGGCTCATCTGCGGAGGCCAATTGAACGTATTTGTCGAACCGGTGTTGCCACAACCTTTCGCGGTGATTTTCGGCGCGGGGCACATTTCGAAGAGCCTCAGCAAGGTAGCGAATCTGGCCGGGTTCGCCACGGTGATTGTGGACAACCGGGACAGCTTTGCGAATCGGGAGCGCTTTCCGGAGGCGGACCAAGTGTACGCCGAGGAGTACGAAGAGGTGTTTCCGAAGCTGGTGGTGAACGAGTGCACGTATCTGATCATCGTGACGCGGGGCCACCGGGACGATATGCGCGTGCTGCGGTGGGCCGTATCGACGAATGCGCGCTACATCGCGATGATCGGGAGCAAGCGGAAGACGATTGGGGTGATCAAGGAACTGGAGAAGGAAGGTATTCCACGGGAAGCCTTCGAAAGAATCTTCGCTCCGATGGGGTTCGATATCGGGGCCATCACGCCGGAGGAGATCGCGGTTTCGGTGGTGGCGGAAATGATAGCCGTGAGGCGGGGGCCGGAAGCGGATTGGCGGAAGCTGTCGAAGTCCCTGTTTGCAAACGAAGCAACGCGAGCCCTTCTCAAGTGAACAGCAGCGGAATCATACTTGCCGCCGGCGCAAGCAGCCGGATGGGCTCGCCGAAGGCATTGCTGTCGTGGGAAGGGGAGACGTTTCTGGACCGGCTGATCGGAGTGATGGGCAGCGTGTGCCGGCAGGTGATCGTGGTTCTTGGATACCATGCGCGGGAGATTCGCGCGGGGGTGCATCGGGATGCGACGTTCGTGGTGAATGCGGAGCCGGAACGAGGGCAATTGAGTTCGCTGCAATGCGCCTTGCGGGCATTGCCGGCGGACAGCGAAGCGTTTTTATTTACGCCGGTGGACTATCCGGCGATTGCGGCATCGACGGTGGCGCAGTTGGAGGGGGCACTGGCGAAACACGGAGAAGCGTTGATCGCGATCCCGCGCTTTGCGGGAAAACGGGGGCATCCGGTGGCCTGCCGGGCAACGTTGGCGGAGGAATTTCTGGCATTGCCGGAAACGGGGAAGGCAAGCGAGGTGATCCACGCGCACCGGGAGCAAGCCGTCTACGTGGATGTTTCCGATGGCGGCATTCTCACCGATATCGATGACCGGCAGGCCTATGAAGCCTTGTTCGCTTCTCGCGCATGAAACGGAAAATTCTATTCGGGGCGGTTGTACTGGCGTTGACAGCCATCGCGGTGGCTCCGTTTTTGCGGGCGGATCATCACCGCGCGCGGATCCAACAAGCCTTGGAGAGCGCGTTGCACCGGCGTGTGGAGATTCTCGGGAAGGTCACCTATAGCTTATGGAACGGACCGGGGTTTTCCATCGCGAATGTGGTGATCCACGAGGATCCCACAATCGGGATGGAGCCGTTCGCCTACGTGGCGGTGCTGGATGCGCGGATTCGCGTGCTGGCCGCGCTACAGGGGCGGTGGGAAGTGGATCACATCCTCTTGGACGAGCCTCGGGTGAACGTGGTGAAGCGCGAGACAGGCTCCTGGAACGTACGGCCCTTCCTGGTGCGACGTTCTGGAGACATGCCTGCGCGGCTTCCGGCGATCAGCGTGCGGAGCGGGCGCATCAATCTGCGGTTTGGGGATACAAAATCGCCGGTGTATTTGACGAACGCGGAAATGAATATCGCGGCGCAGGACGATTCCGCCATTGACGTGCGGTTTTCGGTGGAGCCGGCGCGGACAGACCGGATCGCGCAGGGGTTCGGCACGCTCGAGGGACGTGGGCAATATCGGTGGGGACGAGGAACGGCGAGCGAACTCGACTTCGATCTGGAACTGGAACGCAGTGCGCTGACCGAAGTGGTGACACTGCTGGGCGGGCCGGGGGCGGGGATGCGGGGGTTCTTCGCAACACGGGCGAAGGTGAAGGGGCCGTTGCATGCTTTGGCCATCGAAGGGAGCGCGCGGCTGGATGAGGTGCAGCGGTTTGGACTGCTGAGCGGGGGCTTGGGGAACTGGCCGATTCATTTTCGGGGCACGCTGGACTTTCCGGCGGGTGAACTGGATCTGGTGACGAGCCACGAGGCGAAGGCGGTGCCGTTTCGTATTCGGCTGCGGGGGCATTCGCTGCTGGCGAACCCGGCATGGGGGGCCATTGCGGAGTTCAGCCAATTGCCGGTGGGTGATTTACGGGAACTGTTTCAGCATATGAACATCCGCTTGCCGTCGAGGGTTGCGCTGGATGGAAAGCTGAGCGGGGTGCTGGGGTATTCGCGCAACTACGGATTGCAGGGAGTGCTGGAAATGCCGGAGGCCGCGGTGAAGAGCGGGGATTCGGCGTATGCGGTGAAAGGAATGCGTTTCACAATCGACGGGCAGACGTTCCGGCTGGCGCGAACGTCGATCGAGCTGGGAGCGGGGCATTCGGCGGATGTGGAAGGGGCGTATAGTCCGGCGGGGCATTCGCTGATCTGGCGGACGCAGGGCCCGACGCCGGTGAAGGAGTTTCTGGAAGCGCACCGGCGGCTGCTGGGCGATGAGGGCATGCCGCTGCTGGACCGCATCGAGTCCGGCGAATGGCAAGGGGCCATCGGGTACTCGCAAGCGGGAGAGCAGACGGCCACGTGGAATGGATCGTTCCAATTGCGCAAGTCCAGGGTTCCTGTACAGGGTCTTGCGGCGCCGGTTGAGGTAGAGGCGGCGCGTGTGAGCATACAGGCGAATCGGGTGCAGATGGACGGGTTGGAAGGTGCGGTTGCGGGGATCGGATTCACGGCGAGTTACCGGCAGGAGATGTCGAAGGCGCGGCCGGAGCGGTTGCGGATCACGATGGAGCAGGCGAGCATAGCGGAGTTGGAACGGGTGTTTCTGCCATCGCTGAAGCGGGACGGGGGCTTTCTGGGACGTTTGGCGTTGCGCAATCAGGCGGCGCCGGAATGGCTGCGCAACCGGCATGTACAGGCGGAAGTGGAGATCGAGGATCTGCGCTGGGATGAAACGCCACTGGGGCGGCTGAGCGCGCAAGTGCTGTGGGACGGACTACAGGTGGATGTGGAAGAGATTCGCTGGCAGAGAGAAGAGGCGCGGGGCAAGGGGGCAATGCGGATTTCGCTGGCGCGGGGAGAGCCGGTGTATTCGGGGAATATGGAGTTCCGCAACCTGGCGTGGCGGGGCGGAACGGTGGGAGGGGAGGCAAGCATCGAGACGAGCGGGGTGGGGCTGGCGCTGGTGCGGAACGCGAAGGCATCGGGGAAGTTTCAGGCGCGGGCGATCGAGTTTTCGCCGGGGAGCGACTTGTTCACGGTATCGGGAACGTATGAATATTCGACGCCCCGGGGAACGCCTGTGCTGCGGCTACAGGCGATAGAGGCGATCGCGAACGGGGAAATCTACACGGGGCAAGGGGTCACGGAAACCGATGGGAAGCTATTGGTGGAATTGGCGTCGGGTCCGAAGCGGACACGGATTACAGGGCAATTGTGGCCCTTTCAAATCGAACTGGTGCGTTGAGGATCAGACACCGAATTGGGTGAGGTGATGATGGAGGTGGCGCCAGGTGAGGCAGCCCCAGTCCTTTTCGGTGAGCGTGCCGAAGGCGGCATGATCGCGGAAAGGCTTACCTTGATGGGCCGCGAAGCGTTCGAGAACCTGTGCGAGTCGATTGCGGTTGGATTCGAAGTTTTCGGCGCCTTCGTGAATGAACTCGGGGGCGGTGGGAGCTCCTTTGGGCCAGGGGAGTTTGTAGATGACGAGATAGCGAAGGAGGCGGAAGCGCATGGGGGTCCACTTTTCGGCGACCTTCATCTCACCCATCGCGGCGCGCATGGGATCTGTGCAATGGGCGATCATCTGCGCGGCGTTCATCTTTCCCCAAAGAGGTTTCTGATCGGGCGCCAAGCGGGCGAAGCGGGCGAGGAGTTCCTTCCTTACGGCGGGATCCCAGACGGTTTTCATAGGCGATATGCTAGCGCATGGAATTGTGGCGGGCCACAATGCGCCCGTTGCGAATGACGGCTTGGATGCGGCGCGTGTTGCGGATATCGTGGAGCGGGTTCTCGTCGAGGAGTACGAAATCGGTGATGGGGAGCGGGCGTTTCATCATGGCGGCGGGATGGATTGTGGCGGACTGGAGCGCCTGAAGCGGGGTCAATCCGGCTTCGACGAGCAGTTCCAGTTCGCGATGGAGGCCGAGGCCGGGGGTGGTGAATTCATCTCCGGCATCGGTTCCGGCGGCGATAGGGATGCCGGCGCTGTGCATGGCTTTGACGATGGCCATTCCCTTTGCAAAATGTTCCTGCATCATGGCGGAGGTTTCGGGACGGCGCCTGGTGGATGGGGCGAGCAGGAAGGCTTTTTCCCAGACGAGCGTGGGGAGCATGTAGACGCCCTTCCAGGAGCGGAACAGTGTCGCGGCTTTTTGTTCGGAGTAAGAGTCGAGGGCAATGCGGCCGGGCTCGCCGATGGGCCCGAAATCGACGCCAATTGCGCCTTTGGCGATGTGGCTGCGCAGTTCTGCTTCACGCGAGGAGCAAGCGACGAGAACGCCGGTGAGATGCTCGATGGTGCGCTGGCCGGCACGCACGGCATCGGTGACGGCGATGGCATCGGGAGTGTGGCCCATGACGGGCAGTTTTCGCTGCTTTGCTGCTTCGACAATGGCGCGGTAGGACTCCGCCGAGAGATTTTGCTGGACCTTGATGAAATCGACTTTGCGGTCGGCGAAGCGATCGACGGCGGCGGCGGCTTCGGCGCCGCTCGATACGATTTGGACGGTTGGTCCGGCTTTGGATGGCGGGCCGTCGAGCATTGCTCCGCAGACGAGCAACTGCGGACCTTCGATGCGGCCCGATGCGATGGAGTGACGGAGGGCAACGATGCGATCAGGGATGCTGCCCATGTCGCGCACGGCGGTGACGCCGTGATCGAGGAATTGACGCAGCAGGGGAGTGGGATCGGAATCATCGCGCACGAGGTGGACATGTGCGTCCCAGAGGCCGGGGATGAGGTACTTGCCCTCGGCATCGATGCGGTCGGCTGTGGCGGGAGCGGGCAAGGACGGACCTTGGGCTTGAATGCGGCTTCCGGAGATCCAGAGGCTGGTGCGGTGGGGTTGCCTGGCGCCGGTGACATCGATGTAGGTAACGTTACGCAGGAAGAGATCGGCACCGGGCAAGAGCGCGGCGCAACAGAAGAGGTGCAGGACGAGCATGGTTTCGAGCGTATCGGTTAGAAGAGATGGGGCGCACCAGCCACGCACGTTACGGAATGCCATGCGGGGGGCAGGGGTGCGCGGAAACGGAGCGGCAGGCGAGGGTCGAGGCATTCCCACTCATAGGCGTGGAGCATGTGGCGCTCGAATTGGAGAATAGCGGCATGACGATGGGTCCAGCCGTTGGCGAGGAACTCGAGGAAGAGTTTTTGATCGGGGCCGTAGATTTTGTCGCCGGCGACGGGATGGCCGATGGATGCGGCGTGGACTCGGATTTGGTGAAGGCGTCCGGTGTGGGGTTCGACGTGGGTGAGGGTGTAACCTTCGGCGGATGCCAGGGGAGCGAAGCGCGTGCGAGCGGGCTGGGCATCGGGGACAATGGCCTGCTTCATCCAGACGGCGGCGGATGTGTCTTTGCCGATGGGGGCGTCGACTTCGATGGGTTCGGGCAAGTGCCCCACGAGCAGCGCGTAGTAGACCTTGCGGATTTTTCGATGCTGCGTGGCCCGTTGCAGGAGCACACCGATTTCGGTGGTTTTGGCGAAGACGACGACACCGCTGGTTTCGCGGTCGAGGCGCGAGGGCATGTGTAGCCTGGCGGCTCCGAGGTATTCGCGGCAGGCTCCGATGAGGCTGGAGTGGGGTCCGTGCTTAGAGGGGTGGCAGACTACCAGGCCCGGCTTGTTGACGACCAGGAGCTTTTCGTCTTCGAAGAGGATCCAGGATTGAAGCTCTTCGGGGGTGATGTGCCAGCCCCAAGGCGTCCGCGGCATTAGGTCTGAGGCTTGGAGGACAAGGCGGGGTCGGCGGTTTCAAACTTGGGGCCATTCTCGTCCCAATCGGCGGCGTTGAACATGCGGCCTTCGCCGAACTGACCGTCGAGTTCCTTGACGGTGAAGGTGACCTCGCCGCCCTTCACGCGGCCCCAGACGTGATGATAGAAGCAACCGTCGCGGAAACCTTCGCCTCGGATGAAGCTGCCTTTCATGCCGCCGCCGGAGCTACCCACTTCCATATAGGCGATGCCGTCGCGGACCATGCGGACGAAGCGGTGGCCGTGGCCGCTGATGACGTGGTGGACGCCGTACTGCTTGGCGAGCTTGTGGAGGGGCATCTCGGCTGCTTCTTTCAGGCCGGTGATCCAGAAGGGCTTGTGGAAGACCACGAACTTGGGGTTGCGGTTGGCGTTGGCTTTCAGATCGTCTTCGAGGAATTTCAATTGTTCTTCGCTGAGGTCGCGGGTGCGGCTGTTGTCGAGGATTGTGAAATGGGCGTCGTGAAAGTTGAAACTGTAGAACGGCTTGTTGCCCGTTTCCTTTATGTACAGTTCCTCGGAAGATTTCGACCAGATGTCATGATTGCCGGGAGTGAAGTAAATGGGGTAACGGCTGTAGCGCTTCCAGAGGGGGCGCAGTTCGGCCCATTCGGCCTCCATTTTGTCTTCCTTATGACCTTGAATGGTGTCACCGACGGTGACGATGAAGTCGGGGCGCAGCATGTCGACTTCGCGCAGGACGCGGCCGAAGATTTGCGGTTGCGCGTCGCCGGTACGGTCACCGATGAGGGAGAAGTGAAAATCGTTCTGGGGATTGCTTTGCTGATAGCTGGACAGGGCACGGAGGCAGAAGATGCCGGCAAACAGCGCCGCCACCAGCCATTTGGTGAGCGAATGCCGAGGTGAGTACATGTAGACATGGTACGCCGATTCGATGTCGGGAAGATGAATCGTGGATGTGGTTTAAAAGCGCTGGGCGAGGCGGCGTTCGAGGTCGGCGGCGATGCGGGGATTGGCAGAGAGAGCGTCGCGCTGCTCGGCGGGGTCGGATGCGAGATCGAACAGCCATTGTTCGGCGCCGACGCGGAGGAGCTTCCAGTTTCCGCGGCGGATGGCGAAGCTGAGGGGCGTTTTCACGGCCTTGTCTTCGAATCGCCAGTAGAATTCGCGTTGGAGATTGGGGCGGGCTCCGCGGAGCAGCGATTGGATGTCGATGCCATCGCGCGTGGGTACTCCGGTGAGAGTGGGATACCAATCGGGGAACCAGGACGGGGTGTCGATGGTTTTGCCGGGTGGAGTGAGTCCAGGCCAGCGGACGAGGCAGGGGACTCGGATTCCGCCCTCGAAGAGCTCGTACTTGCCGCCGCGCAGGACTCCGTTGCTTCCTGCTTCGGCAGGGGATCGCTTTTTGACCCATCCGTGATCGGAGAGGAAGATGATGACGGTGCGGTCCCATTGTCCGGTGCGTTCCAAGGCCGTGCGGACGCTACCGACGGTATCGTCTAGGGAGCGGAGCATGCCGCGATATTCGGCGTTGGGTTCGTCCTTTTTCCATTGGGGCGCGGCCTGGAGAGGAGTGTGGGGCAAGGCGAGCGGAAGATAGAGGAACCAGGTTTTGGCGGCGTTGGCTTCGATGAATTCGACGGCTTTGGCTGTGGCGAGATCGGGGAAATAGCCTTTCAAGCGGATGGGCTGTTCGTTCTCATAGGTGGTGGGTTGACCGGTTGCGCCGCCGCCTTTGGAGATGTGCGTGAAGTAGTCGATGGTGCCGTTGAGAAAGCCCCAGAAGTAATCGAATCCGCGTTTGCGGGGCAGGTAATCGCCTTTCATGCCGAGGTGCCATTTTCCAATCAAGGCGGTGGCGTAGCCTTTGCTTCGTAGCGTCGTGGCGAGGGTGGGAAGACGGAGATCGAGGCCTGTTTCGTCGTCCTGATCGCGGAGGACGCCGGTGATGCCGGTGCGGTCGGGGATGAGTCCGGTGAGCAGACTGGCGCGGGCTGGGGAGCAGACGGGGGATGCCGTGTAGTGATTCGTCAGGCGGACGGCATCGCGGGCGAGGCGGTCGAGATGCGGGGTAGCGTTATGAGTTGCGCCGTAACAGCCGAGGTCGCCGTAGCCCAAGTCGTCGGCGAGAATGAGGACGATGTTGTGGCGGCGCGGGGCGAGAGCGGCGGCGAGGAACCGGCGGCGCGAGAACATCATTTTCGGGGGCCTCCGGTGGGGCGGCGTTGCGGGCCACGAGCCATGCGGCCGGACTCCCGGCCGGCTAATTCGGCGAGCTTTTCGATGACCTCTTCCTTGCGGTAGCGGACGTGAATGCGCATGGCTTCGGCGGCTTCGCGGGGACTGCCGGCGGCGAGTTTGCGGGCGAGGGTTCCATGCCAGCCTTCGGGCAACTCGCCGAACTCGGCCGACATGGTGAAGAGCCAGTTGAAGAGAAGGACGCGGCTGCGTTCGATGGCATTGGCGAGTTCCTGGCAGCGTCCGGCTTCAGCAACAAGCATGTGGAAGCGCATGTGGAGGCGCTCGGCCTGGGCGTGGCGGGCGGCGGAATAGGGTTTCTGCTTCATGGCGCGGAACCGGCTGTCGAGCTTTTGGGCGGCGGTGAGCAGGCCGCGGCGGTCGGCATCGGTGGCGCGTTCGGCGAAGAGGCGGGCGGAATGGGTTTCGAGGGCTTCGCGCAGTTCGTAATTGCCTTGGATTTCGCTGGCGGTGGGGATGCGCACGCGGCTGCCGGCGCGGGGGCGGCTTTCGACGAGTCCCTCGGCCTCGAGCCGCAAGAGGGCCTCGCCGACGGGGACGGTGCTCATGCCGAACTCGGCGGCGAGGACGCGGCGGGAGAGCGGAGTACCTGGGGTGAGCCGGCCGTCGAGGATGGCATCGCAGAGGCGGCGGTAGGCGGAGTCGGCGAAGTCGGCGGGTTTGGGAGTGGAAACTGGCACTTCAGTTTTCATAGATCCATTGACAGTGTAGCAGCAGGGAAGCATCCCCGAGATTGCGGCAGGGAGGGTCAGCGGTTGGCCTTCCGCGAGTGATGGAAAACGAAGTACAGGGCAATGGAGGCGTAACAAATGAAGGCGGCTATCACATTTGCCCAGGCAAGCCCAGCTCCGAGCGCGTAGGCAACCGGTCCGAATGCGATGGCATAGAGCGTACCGGTGCGAAAGACGGACTGATCCACATGCTGTTCGAATCAGGTAGGGCCCGCGGTGCATGTGGGCGCGGATGAGCACGAAGCCAAGCGCCATCATAAACATGACGATCCCGTAGAAGGAGACCGCCAGCCTGTTTGACGGATAGTCGCCCATTAGCGCCTGGGGAATGGAATGAAGGATGTCCAAAGCAGGAGGTTCGCATTCCACCAGAAGATGCCGTTGTCGATTCTGCTCATCAGCTTGAAGAGGCGATGGTGGTTGTAGCCAAATCACGCAGACGGTGAGGAAACGGATCGCCCAACTTACGAATTTCGACGCCAGCGCCAACAGTGCGCCGGCAAGTTGAGGCAGCGAGTGGTGAATCTCGATGTGGGGCGCCTTTATCTCGAGCACGAGCAGTGTGACGACGATCGCGAACACCCCATCGCTGAGGGCTTCCACTCGCCCACGGCCGATTTCTTCCGGCACCCCTTTTGCGCTCTGCGTTGTCATAGACCATCGAGTAAACGATTGAAAGCGATTTTCATGAACTCCTCATCGGCCTAGACTCTCGATCACCAATCTGGCTGTTTCGGCGCCCGAAAAGTTTTGTTGCCCGGTAATCAGGTTGCCATCGCGATAGGCGAAGGCACGCCACATTCCGGCTTGAATGTAGTTGGCGCCTGCCTTCTTCATCTCATCCTCGATCCGCCACGGCATCACGTGTTTGTCGCGAGGCAGAAGGCCCTTGCTCCAAACGGCATGATCGGCGAAGTCCTCCTCGATGTTGGCGAATCCGGTGAGTGTCTTCCCCTTTGCAATCAGCTCACCGTTGCTGAGCCGTGCGTAGCGCAAGATGGCGACCCCGTGACAGAGCGCCGCCACTACTTTCACGGCCTCGTAGAACTCGGCAAATTTCTTATGCAGATTGGCCGCGCCTTCGAAGTTGAACATCGGCGCTTGACCGCCGGCAACCACGACGGCGTCGAAGCGCGCGAGATCGATATCGTCTACCTTGGCGGTGTTCTCCACGAGCGCCGCCAGTTTCGGAGTGGCAATGAATCCCATGCTGATCAAGTCGGTAGAGGAGTACCCACTGGGATCGCGGGGGTCGCTCATGGCATCCGCTTCGCACTTGCCGCCGCCGGGACTGAAGATCTGAACCTCGTAGCCCGCCTCCTCGAATTGGAAGTAAGGATGCGTCAGCTCGCTCCACCAGAAGCCGGCGGGCCACCCCGTGGTGGTCGAGACGGCCGGGTTGGCAATTACGATAGCGACGCGCTTGCCGGTGCGCGGGTTTGTGACGTTCCTGTCCTTGAGGCTCATTCGTTCTCATTTACGATACTGTATCGTATCTATATTGATTGTCAAGCTCGCGTCCGGATGCAGGAAATCAGCGCCCAACCCTCGACTTCCGGTAGCGTGGAGTCCCGAGACGCTTCAAACTGGCACGTCAGTTTCTATCGATCCATTGACAGGGTAACGGGAGTGGGCATAGACTAACCAATACAAACTGTCGTATCAGTTTTCTGGGAGGTCACCATGCTGTGCCGTTTGGTTTTTTCCATTCTTTTGCTGTGCCTGGACGGTGTGCGCGGGCAAAACATCACGGGCGCGATTCTGGGCGCGGTCACGGATCCTTCCGGCGCGGCGATCGCGGGCGCGAACGTAGAGGTGACGCACGCCGAGACCAATCAGACGGCGCGCAGTACAACCGATGCCACGGGTTTTTATCAGGCTAACTACCTGCGTCCGGGGACCTATCGTGTGGCTGTCGCGAAAGCGGGCTTCAAGACTTCGGTGCGTGAGAAGCTGAACCTGGCGGTGGAAGGGCGATTGCGCATCGACTTTCAACTGGAGGTGGGGGACACGGCAACGAGTTTGACGGTGAGCGAGGAGACGCCGTTGATCGAATCCGAGTCGGCGTCACTGGGGCAGGTGGTGAACACGCGGGCGATCGAGGAACTCCCGATTCGGGGGAGAAACATCTTCGATCTGGTGGGACTGAGCGCTGGGGTGCAAGTGAATCCGCGGGCGATCGGCAGCACGGCATCGACGGGCGATATCGGGGCGCCGCTCTTTGTGCTGTCGGACATCTCGATCAACGGGGGGCGATTCCGGACGAATGACTATCTGGTGGACGGGGTTTCCATCATGCTGCCGGAGAACAACAATTTCGCGATCGCTCCGACACCGGATGGGACGCAGGAGTTCAAGGTGTTGACGAATAGCTTCGGTCCGCAGTTCGGGCGAAGCGGCGGGGGCGCCATCAACGTGATTACGAAGGGTGGCACGAATGAGCTGCATGGTTCGGCGTTCTGGTTCTTCCGAAATGACCGCATGCGCGCGAACAACTATTTTTCGAATGCGCGGGGACAGGCACGGCCGGTGTTTCACTTCAACATGTTCGGAGGCTCGGCGGGCGGCGCGATAGTGAAGAACAAGACATTCTTCTTTGGGGATTACCAGGGCCACCGGGAGGATATTGGAGGCGGGGCGGGGATTCTGACGGTGCCGACGCCGGCAGAGGTGCGTGGGGATTTCTCGCAGCGGCGCAACGCGCAAGGCAATTTGGTGGTTGTGTACAACCCGTTCACGACCCGGCCCAATCCGGCGGGTGGCTTCGTGCGCGATCCTTTCCCGGGGAATATCATTCCGCAAGGGCAGCAAAGCCGGGTGGGACGCCGGCTGCTGGAGTTCATGCCGGCGCCGAATCAGCCCGGGGAGGGGCCGGCGCTGATCAACAATTACGCGTGGAATCCGGCAAGCTTTGTGGATTCGGACCAATGGTCGTTCCGGATCGACCACCGGTTTTCGGACAAGCACAACATTTTCGGGCGGATCAGCCGGAACGTGGGGGACACGGGGCAAACGGGCCCATTCAATAATATTGCGGACACGGTGGTCGGGACGACGACGAGCCGGGCGTTGACAGGGGTGGTGAACATGACGTCGACGTTGTCGGCGTCACGGATTCTGAATTTACGGCTGGGGGCAGTGCGGAGGTTCGAAGGCCGAGTACCGCGGTCGGCGGGGCAGGTGAGTTTGACGGATATCGGGTTTTCGGCCAATGTGGCGGCGGCAGTGCAGGAGCAGGTGTATCCCACGATCAGCATAGCGAACTTCACGGGTTTGGGCGCGCCGAGCGGGGATCGCATTTTGCGGGGCAACGACATTTACACATTGGTGGCGGAGCAAACGGAGTATCATGGGCGGCACACGTTCACGTATGGCGCGGACATCCGGCTGTATAATCAGACACCGTTCCAAGGAGGGGCACCATCGGGGAGTTACAGCTTCGGGCTTGGGCAGACGCAGGGACCGGATCCGCTGCGGGCCTCGTTGACGGCGGGCAGTGGCGTGGCATCGATGCTGACGGGATTTGGGACCGGGTCCATCGGGAGCGTACCGGCGGCGGCGATTCGCAACATGTATTACTCGATGTTCTTCAA
Organism: uncultured Candidatus Solibacter sp.; assembly: GCA_964402295.1. Taxonomy (GTDB): domain Bacteria; phylum Acidobacteriota; class Terriglobia; order Bryobacterales; family Bryobacteraceae; genus CADEFT01. Next base: position 37,012 of record CAYOBO010000061.1, read on the forward strand.
CGACGATATCCGGTTGGGGAAGCTGACGATCAATGCGGGATTGCGATGGGAGTACGAGCAACCGCGGACGGAGCGTTACAACCGCTTCGGGACATTCGATTTCACGGCGCCCTTTCCGATCGCGATACCGGGCTTGCCGAATCTGGCAGGTGTGCTGCGATATGCGGGGCAGGACGGGCAACCGCGGGGACAGTTCGACAGCACATACCGCAACTTTGGCCCTCGGCTGGGAATTGCGTACCGGATGAGCGAGCGGACCGTGATCCGCGCGGGATATGGGATCTTCCACACTCCGCGGTTTGGGACTACGGGAGCGCAAAATTTCGGCATGCCGGGGGCACAGATCACAACGCCGTGGGTATCGAGCCTGGACGGCGTCACGCCGCTGAACACGATCGACAATCCGTATCCGACGGGACTGCTTGAGGCGCCAAACACGCCGCAGTACCGCACGCAATTGGGACAGGGACTGCTGGCGATGGACCGGGGAAACAAGTCGAACACGTATAACCAGCAGTGGAACGTGACGATCCAGCGGCAACTGCCGAAGCAATGGCTACTGGAAG
>CAYOBO010000062.1:0-37020 GCA_964402295.1 uncultured Candidatus Solibacter sp.
GAAGCGTGGATTCGGCGGGCTTGCGGCGCGGGATCTTCAGCACGCGCGTGAGCGCATTGACAGGAGTTAGGGCGCCGCGAGGCATCGACAGTAACACGCGCACCGCTTCGGCGCCGACGCGTCCACCGACAATCTGCGCGGACTCGTCACCAGACGGCGGCAGCACCTTGCTGAAGTTGTCCACCTGCGTCACGTCGCCGCATGCGCCCTGAATGAACACCACGGTGACGGCTTCGCCGAAGAAGCCACGGATGGCTTTCTCCATGTAGTAAATCCAATTTGCGGAAATGCCCCCGGGGTTGGTGGTGGCGTGGCAGGAGAAGTTGACGATGCAGCCGGTGAGCTTGCCCTCCTTGTCCCACGCGCCGATGACGCCGACATCGGGATCGATGGGGCCGGCGTATTGCAGCATGTCGGGATTGTTCTGGCCCGGATGGCTGAACGTGCGCCCGTTCTTCATGCGGACGCGGCGATTGAAACCCACTGTGCCTTCGCGGCCCATGCCGACGCCGCAGAGCAGATCGGCGCGCTGGTTGTTGGCCGTGACTACCGCGGCAACGATTTGCCGATGGAGCTGCTTGAGGTAACGCGGATCGGCGGCGGACGACTTCTGATAGGCGAGTTCGCGCACGAGTTCGGAGGCGCCGTCGTACTCGCCCGGTTGCACCATGCCGACGGGCCCGGAGGAATGCGAATGCGATGCGTTGATGAGCACCGCATCGCCGGGGATGCCGGTCTTCGCTTCGATCTCCTTGCGCACGGCGAGCACGAGATGGCGAGGCACGATGAGTGCGTCAAGCCCGACGATGGCTACGCGTTTGCGTCCGTCATCGAACACCGCCGCGCGCGCCTTGCAGCGATCGTGCAGCGTCTTGTGAAAGACCTTGCCGTAACCGCCGGGCTGCTCCATGCCGATTTCGGGAGTGATGTCGGTGTCGGCGAAACCGGCCTTGACGGTGGGGTTTCCGGCCCAGCGCGCTTGTGCGGCCAGAGGCATCGCCGAGGCTAAAGACACGAAGGTTCTACGCTTCATTCCTAGCAATGTTAACCGATATAATCGGCCTCGGAGGACGTTGGCGGATGACCAGACGGATGATGTTGGGGGCGGGCGCGGTGGCAGCGGCGGCGAGCGCGCAGAAGGTTTCGGGCAAGGTGAATATCGGGATTGTGGGTGGCGGATTCGGATCGGGCTTTCAGTGGCATTTGGATCCCGATTGCACCGTGGGCGCGGTGTGCGACATCCGGCCGGACCGTTTGCAGCGGCTCTCGGAAGTCTATCGCTGCGGGAATACCTACAAAGACTTTCGCGCCATGTTGAAGCATCCGGGGTTGAATGCCGTGGGGGTGTTCACGCCTGCTCCCTTGCACGCGTGGATGGCGGTGACGGCGATGAAGGCGGGCAAGCACGTGATCAGCGCCGTGCCCGCTGCGATGTCGGAAGAAGAGCTCGTGGAGATTCTCGAAACCGTCAAGAGCACCGGGATGAAATATATGATGGCCGAGACCAGCTATTACCGCCCGGAGGTGATCACTTGCCGCGTATGGGCGAAGCAGGGTAAATTCGGGACAATTTTTTATTCCGAGGCGGAGTATCACCACGAGGGTTTGCTGCCGCTGATGTACGACGATCGCGGCTTCCCCACGTGGCGGCACGGATTTCCTCCGATGCATTACCCGACGCATTCCACCGGAATCGTGGTGCCCGTGACCGGCGAGCGGTTGACGGAAGTGACGGCATATGGCTGGGGCGACGGACACGAGATCCTGAAGACGAACGCGTACAAGAATCCGTTTTGGAATACAGTGGGCTTGTTCAAGACGGAGAAAGGGCACTCGGCGCGGATTGCCGTCTTCTGGCATATCGCGGCGGGCGGCACGGAACGCGGCCTGTTCTATGGGGACCGGATGAGTTACATCATGCAGCGTCCCGAAGGATCGCCGAATACCGTGTTCCAGATCAGCAAGGAAGGACAGACGGCGATCGATGAGAATGGGTATCCCGAAGGGAAGGTGGAGCGTCTGAAATTTACCGAATCGGCGCATTTTGAACTGTTGCCGGAGCCGATGCGAGTGAAGTCAGGCCATGGGAACTCGCACTCGTTTCTGACGCATGAGTTTGTCAGCGCGATTCGCGAGGACCGGCATCCCTCCGTCAATATTTATGAGGCGATTGCGTATACGCTGCCCGGAATTGTGGCGCACCAATCGGCGCTGAAGGGTGGCATGACCATGAAGATTCGGGATTACGGACGAGTGTGAGGCTTTGATAAGATCCGACTGATGCGAAAACTCAACCGTCGCGAACTGACTCGGGCTGCTTTTGCGGCCATGGCCGCTCCCACCGCTTTGCAGGCGCAAGCTTCGTCGATCACGCATGGCCCGATTCTGGGCCATGTCACCACGACCGAGATCAACATCTGGGGGCGCACGGCGCGGCCGGGCGAGTTTCGCATTCGCTACGGGACCGATGCGAATCGCATGGACCGGCTTTCCGATCCGGTGCGCACCACGTTCGATCACGACAACGCCGCGTGGGCGAAAATAACGGGTTTGAAACCGGGGACGAAGTATTACTTCCGGCTGGTGGCCGGGCCGTCCAACGAAGGATCGGCCGAGCATGGGGGGAGCTTTCATACCGTGCCCGATAGCGCGGCGTATCGCGGGCCGCTGAATCCGAAGGGGCTGTTTAATTTTCGATTCCAGTTCGGATCGTGCGCCAATCAGAAACCGGGCAACGGGATGGGTCCGGGGTTACCGGCCTATCAGACGATGCGGCGGCAGTTGAAGGACAAGGTGCTGTTCGCGGTGATGAACGGCGATTGGCTGTATGAAGACAAACGCGAGTTTCCGGTGGCGGAGTGGTGCAAGCAGACGGGGTGCCCGCCGGCGTCGATTCCGAACATTCTGCGCATTGCGCCTTCGATGACGGGGGTTTGGGAGAACTACAAGTTCTTTCTCGAACGCGGCGTGAATATGGCGGCTTGGCACAAGGAAGTGCCGAGTTACTTTACTCCGGACGATCACGAAATTCTCAACGATGTGTATGGCACGGCCACGCCCGGCAACAACAGCCGGCGGGCTGTGTTTCGCGATATCTCGTTGCGTGCCTGGCATGACTACATCGCGGGGAGCAATCCACTGGCGACATCGGAGCCGACGCATTTCGGCAAGGCAACGTTGCAAGCGGGCAGCGATGTGTTGACGGATGCGGCCACGGACTTCACGAAGCTGAAGTTCTCGGAGCTTTCCAATCTGCATGTGCATTGGGGCGGGCAATTGGCGGGTGTGGATGTGGGGAAGTTGGACGATGCGGGCGGGGATCCGAACGCGGGAGTGTACAACGTTGTCGAAGTGCTGGATGCACACCGCCTGAAGATTACTCCCGCGGCGCGCGCGAACGGTGAGAGCGCGTATTCCATTGGACGGCATTCCTACGGCAAGTTTCGCGTGGGGAATGTGGAGGTGTATCTGCTCGATACACGCAGCCTGCGCGATGTGTTCGATACGAAGGATCCGGTGAGCCATGGTTTGTCGATGATTGGACGTGCGCAACGCGAATGGCTGATGCGCAGCATGAAGGAGAGCGACGCCGATTTCTTCTTCCTCGCATCCACCGTGAATCTGATGATTCCGCACGTGGGGAGTCCGGGCTCGTCGGGGCCGATCGAGGGCAAGGACGACGCCTGGACCGCGTTCGGCGAAGAGCGTGAGATGCTGCTGAAGTTCTGGGAGTCTCTGAATAAGCCCGTCCTGGTGATGACAGGCGATCTGCACAATAGCTTCGCGGTGAAGGTAACCGACAAAGTGTGGGAGTTTTGTTCCGGGCCGCACAATTCGGCGAATCATCCGGCGCGTAGCGAGGGCGATCGTCCGCCGAATGGTCCCTTCAATTCGCGCGGCCGGATGTGCGATATCCGCTGGTCGACCTACTTCCGTAACGATGTGCCGCCGAAACTGCGGCGCAAGCCCGTGTATGCGGTGGCGCAGATCAACAACGTCTTCGAGAATCCCGATGAATCGGGGAACAAGCGCTGGGTGGCGTTCGATAAGCCGCATGTCGTCATTCAATACTTCGACGGCGTGACCGGCGATCTGCTGTACGCCGAGCCGGTACACGCCTAATGCAACGGCGAACCTTGCTACAGGTGCTTCCCGCGGCGGCGGCGCTGCCGGATGTGGCATTAGGGCAATCGCACCCGTTGCTGGAGGCGCAGGCGGCGCAGATTCTGGCCCAGGCGGAAAAGGAGTTGGCTACGCCTGCGTCGTGGGAACCTCTGCGCGCACAGCGCAGAAGGGAGTTGCAGGCGATGCTCGGCCTGGACCCATGGCCCGCACGCACGCCGCTGAATGTACAACTCCGCGGCACGCTCGACCGCGACGATTACACGGTGGAGAAACTGACGTTTGAGAGTATCCCCAAGTTCTACGTCACGGCGAACCTGTACCTGCCGAAACAGCGGCGCGGCAAGGTTCCTGCGATCGTTTACGTCTGCGGGCATGCGATGGTGCCCGAGGGCGCCAAGACGGCGTATCAGCGCCACGGAATCAGCTTCGCGCGGAACGGCTATGCTTGCTTGATCGTGGACCCCATTCAGATCGCCGAGGTGTTTTCGCTGCATCATGGCGTGTTCGCGCTGCAACTCTACGATTGGTATGCGCGCGGCTATACGCCGGCCGGCATCGATGTTTGGAATGCGATCCGGGCCATTGACTACCTGGTGTCGCGCCCGGAGGTGGATGCGGCGAAGATCGGGATGACGGGGCGGTCGGGCGGTGCGGCGATGACATGGTTCACGGCGGCGCTGGATGAGCGGATCAAAGTGGCGGCGCCGGTGATGGGGATCAGTACATACCTGGCGAATCTGCGCGAAGATACGCAGAAACGGCATTGCGACTGCATGTTCCCCATCAATTTTCACCGCCACGATATGACGCATCAGGGCGGATTGATTGCTCCGCGGCCGTTGTGCATGGCGCACGGTAAGAAGGATGATTTATTTCCCGTGCCGGGGTACACGAAGTTCGAAGAGATGATGACGAAGTTGTATCGAGGCTACGGGCATCCGGAGCGGTTCCGCAATATCGTGGTGGACACGGGCCATCAGGATTCGGATTTTCTGCGCGAGCAGGTATTGCGCTGGTTCGATACACACCTGGTGGGCATGGAACGCGAGCCGGAGATGACGTATCGGAATGCGAAGCCTTCCGAGTTGACCGTGTTCTCGGGCAAGCCTCCGGCGGACGCCATCAATCCTCGGGTGCATCTGCTGTTCAAGCCGATCGCCAAGCCGCGGCCGAATCTTCTGCGAACTTTGCGGACGCAGGTGTTTGCGCATGCCTTGACACAGAAGGGGAATCCTCGGACACGGGTTCGCGTGCCGCAACAGGATGGGCGATATCCGGGATTTCTGTATATCGCGCCCATCGGCGAAGACCCGGGCTTGACGGGGAATTTCTTCCGCCTTGGTGCGCTGCCGTCGCAGGTGGTGCAAATGACCGCGCAGGCCTTCGAATGGCAGCCGGCGGAGTATCGCGGCCTGATTCGAAACGCCATGCATGTGGGTACGACTCCCGAAACCATTCGATTGCAGGATGTTCTAGCGGCCGTGGACGAGTTGCTGCGGCATCCGAAGGTGGACCCGTCGAAGATCGTGCTGGCCGGAAGGGGCATCGATGCCGCGATTGCCTTGTATGCCGCGGCGCTGGATGAGCGGATCACGGATGTACTTTTGATTCAGCCTCCGGAGACGCATATTCGCGGACCGATCTTTCTGAACGTGCTGCGGCACACGGACATTGCGGGAACGGCGAGCGCCCTGGCGCCCCGGAAGCTGCACTTCTTTCACTACAAGCCGCCCGAGTTCGAAGGCCCGCACATGCGGGAGATCTATTCGCTGGCACAGCCGTTCACGGCTTGATGGGAGTTATACTCATCCAATGAAGCGCAGCGTCAGCCTTGCCGCCGCGGCGGTGGCGGTCTTTGTAGTTGTCTTGGCGCAGAGTCCGGGGAGAGTGGCGCGCGGGGGCGCCGCCAACTTCCATCCAGCCAATAATGCCGGTGTTGCGTCGATGACCCTGCGGCGGCATCCTTCGCCGTTGGAGGAGTTGCCGATCGATCTTGCTCCGGCCGGCGGAAATAAGGGTAAGATGCCAATCGAATGGGAACACGCCACGGCTACGGTAGACGTTACGGGAAAGTGAAATGCTGCTGCAATTGATGTTCGTGTTGACGACGCATGCCGATGCCCAATCGAAAGCATGGGCGGAGCCGACGTTCGAATCTTTGGGACTGTATTTCAACGTCGCCGGCGCGCCGGCGCGCTGTGAAGTGCAATACCGGGAATCCGGGGCCGGATCATGGCGGGACGGCCACTGGATGGTCTACGATCCTCGGGAGAAACAATGCCGCGGCTCTCTGGTGATGCTGAAGTCCGATACGGCATACGATGTACGAATGACGGGAGGAGGGGAGAGCGCGGAAGTGCAGGCTCGCACCAGGAGCGAGGTCTTTCCCATTGGGAAAACAACGTATCTTTCCGGCGTGCCCACGGACCGCGTTCTTCGCATCGCCGAAGGCGGAAACGCATCCGGCTGGCACCTGGTAACTCCCTCGCCCAAAACAAAATGGGTTTCCGATGTTTTTAACCTTTCGGACAACAACATTTCGATCGAGGCGGATTACGTCATCGTGCGCGGCGTGGAACTGCGCAACGCGGCGGTGCACGCCATCCATATCAAGGAAGGCGTGCAGAATGTCGTGATCGAAGATTCGTACATCAGCGGGTGGGGCAGGATCGGCGGAGCACGGGTGTGGGGGGTGACGACGGGATCGGACAGCGCGGTCTACGCAGGGCGCGGCGCGGGCCGCCTGGTGATCCAGCGAAATCTGATCGAACACCCACGCGGCGGAGCGAATGACTGGGAATCCGGGCATCCATCCGGCCCGCAGGCGATCACTCTGATTGATTCGAGCGGCGGCAATGTCATCCGCTACAACACGATTCAGTCTTCGGAGGATCATGGATTCAACGATGGGATCGGCGGCGGATCGAACTACAGCTTCGCGGGCAGCCCGAACCGTGACTCTGATATTTATGGCAACATTGTCTCCCATTGCTGGGACGATGCCATTGAGAGCGAAGGCGCAAATCGCAATGTTCGCATCTGGAGCAACTATATCCACCACACATTCGTCCATGTGGCCACTGCGGCGACCGCGATGGGGCCGCTATATATCTTTCGCAATGTGTTCGGTGAGAGCCGGCTCACGCACATGGATCCCATTGGGGGGATGATGATCAAGACCGGGATGAACATGGTTACGATCAACGGCGAACGTGTTTCCACGGGCCTGGGATACCGGTTCATCTATCACAATACGGCGCTACAGCCGAAAGGCGGCCTGGACGTGTTCAGCAGCCACGAGTTGCACAATGCCGTGACGCGGAACAATATTTTCTATTCGCGCGGGCGCACTTACCCGCAGGACCGCGGTGCGCCTCCGAACGATTTCCAGAACGATCTGACCGGAAGCTACCTGGGCGGTGGATTCGTGCAATCGATGTTTCTGCCGTCGCAGCGGCTGGAATGGTTTCTGGCGCCCACCATGAAGCGCATTCAATGGGGACGTGTGGAATTCAGTGCCAATGGGCAGAAGATATCCATCACGGATCCCATGATCTACGGGCCGAATCCCGCGCTGGACAAGGGCGTGAGGTTGCCGGGATTCAACGATTCATTCACCGGCGCCGCGCCGGATATCGGCGCCTACGAAACCGGACAGCCCGCACTGCGCTTCGGGCGGGAGATGGCGCCGGGATTCGCGCCCGCGCCTTGGGAACTCTACGCGATGGAGAAGCCGTGAGCGAAGCGCAGCGGCTGTTTGAGTGCTTTCTGCGTAAGGGCGCTGCGCCGGAGGAGTTGGTGCGCCAGTACGATGCCGCATGTGCCGCGCTGGCTATGCCCTCCGATGCGCTAACCGAACGATTAATTGCCGCGCGTGCCGACTTGGCTGCGGTCGAACTGGTGCGGCGCCGGCGCGATCCGCGCAACGGTCTGACCCTGCGCGCGCTACTGTTACTGTCATTGGCAGAGGCGCGTTCGGACTGCGCTTCGATGTTCCTGTTGGAATCGCCATCGGCACTGTGTGCGTGGCTGGAACTGGCGGTGGCGCCGTTGTGCGCCGCGTATCGCTGGATGATGGGCACATGGCTTCTGTGGCGGCATGAGCGCGGACTCTGACTTCATCGTGGTGGGTTCCGGACCCGCCGGCGCGATGGCTGCGTGGGCGCTGCGCGGGCGCGGTGTCCGCGTGCTGGACTTCGGCGCCGCCGCCGCCGATGTTCCGCGGTTGCGCCAAAATCTGTACGAATATCGCCGCACCCACGATTTGACACCCTACGTCATTGGCGGCCGGTTCGAAGGCCTGCGCAACCTGCGCGGCGGCCCTCCCGTGAGCCTGAAACTGCGCGCTCCGGGGCTTGAGTTCGTCATCCGCGATTGGGAGCGGTTGGCGCCGCTCGCTTCCTCCACGTTCCGTCCCGTCATCAGTCTGGCAAAGGGAGGATTCGCGAATGCATGGGGCGCCGGGGTGTATCGCTTCGGCGAAGACGATTTGCGCGGCTTTCCGTTGAGCCTTGCGGAACTGCAACCGCACTACGACGCGGTGGCGCGGCACATCGGCATCAGCGGAGAGCGCGACGATCTTTGGGAGGAGTTCGGCGAAGAGCCCGCGCTCGATCCGCCGATGCGCCTCTCACGGAATTGCCGCGCCATTCTAGACGCGTACCGGCGTCACCGGACGAAGTGGTTGGCTCGTGGAGTTCGCATCGGGCGGCCTCGCCTGGCGGTGATTACCAGGCCGCGGGAAGGCCGCGAGCCCTATGCCTACCGCTGTCTGGAGTTCGTGCAGACCGGCGATCCGGCGATGTACAACCCTGCCACAACCATCAATGAACTCGCCGGCAGCGGTGCGATTTCGTATGAGCGTGGCTGGCTGGTGCAGCGATTTCGCGAGACGGACTCCGAAGTCGAGGTCGTTGCTTGCGATCCGCACGGGCGCATGGCGACGTTTCGTGCCCGCAGGTTGATCCTCGCCGCCGGAGCCCTGAACACGGCGCGGATCGTACTGGCATCCTGCGCCGACCACAGCACGAAGTTGCCCCTGCTGGACAATCCGATGACCGTGCTCGCCATGTTTCATCCACGGGCGTTTGGACAGATGCTCGATCCGCACGACAGCGGACTCGCACAGTTGAACATGGTGCTGTCCGGTCGAGCGTTTGGGCAGAAGTATCAGGCGAGTCTGTACGGTTGTAATGGCGCCCCGATGTCGGAGTTTCTGGCGATGCTTCCGTTTTCGCTCGATGGCAATCGGCGGCTGTTGCGTTATCTGCTGCCTGCCTTGTCGCTGGCAATTGTGTTCCATCCCGCCGAGCCTTCGGACGGGCAGTACCTGCGGTTGCGCGAAGACGGTGTGCTCGATGCGGGCTACGATTGGCGGCCGGATGCATCCCTGGTAAATCGTGTCTGCGCTGTGTTTCGCGGGTTGGGACTGTGGACCGCCGCCGCAATGGCGAAACACAGTTCACCGGGAGAAGGCATTCATTACGCCGGAACGCTGCCGATGGCCGATCGGCCGGCGCGCTACCAGGTCCATCGCGACGGACGGCTGGAGGGGACCCGCCGAGTGTATGTATGTGACGGAGCGTGTCTGCCGCGATTGCCGGCGAAGAATCACACGTATACGATCATGGCGAATGCGCATCGCATAGCGTCGGGGATGGCGCGATGACGGTATACGTAACGGGCGCCAGCGGCTTTCTGGGGCAGGCCTTGGCGGCGCACTGGCGCGCACACGGATTCGCCGTGCGCGACTCCGGCCGCGCACGATTGGGTGAGGCTCTGCCGGATGCGGCATTTGCCGGTTGCCGTGCGGTGGTGCATCTGGCGCACGATTTCGCGCTTGACGCTGCCGAGCGGAATCGCCAGGGGACTTTGGCATGGTTCGATGCCGCGGCGCGGGCAGGCGTACCGCGGCAGTTGTTCGTGAGTTCGTTCAGTGCGCGCGCCGATTCGCCAAGCGTGTATGGCGCCACCAAGTTCGTCATGGAGCAGATGTTCCTGGAGCGTGGTGCGATGGTGGTGCGGCCTGGCCTGGTGTTGGGAAACGGCGGCATGTTCGCGCGGATCGTGAGCGCGTTGCGGCGCATTCCCGTCGCCCCTCTGGTATTGCCCGACGCGCGGAGCGTGGCCGTGGTTTCCCTGGATGATTTTCTGACGGCAATGACGCGATTGCTGCAAGGGCCTGAGGCGGGCGCCTGGAATCTGTTCGCCCCTTCGTTGCTGACTGGCCGTGAGTTCACGCATGCCTTGTGGCGGGGGCTTGCGAAGCGGGGCCTCGTGCTGGGAGTTGCTCCCGGATTGGCAACGGGCTGGCTGCGCTTGGTGGGCGCGCACAGTGCGCTCGATAGTGTGCGGGGGCAATTGGCGAATCGTGTGCCGATTCACCGGAGCGATTTGGAAAAGTTCGTCGCGCGGCCGCTGGATGCCGCGATGGCCGTGGAGCGTGCCGCGAAGGGAGTGGCCCGGTGATGGCAAGAATCAGAGATTGGGTGACGCATCCGCTATTGCGTCCGCATGCGATGGGCAGTCCAGAATGGTTCGCGGCGCAGAGCCGCCTGTTCGACGAGAAGCCCCTGGTGCAGCGCTGCTACGCGCGATGGTATCGACTGCTGCTTGCCGATGCCGACAGCGTGGCGGCGCGCGGGAGCATCGTGGAATTGGGCAGTGGGTCAAGCCGGTTGAAACTCCAGCGGCCCGATATCGTGGCCTCCGATGTTGTCCCCGGTGCGGTGGATCTGGTGGCGGACGGGCGGCACCTTCCCTTCCGCGATGGCAGCGTGCGAGCGCTGCTGCTGACGCACGTGTTCCATCACATTCCAGACGTGAGCGCGTTTCTGCGCGAGGCCTCTCGTGTTCTCGCGCCCGGCGGCGTCATCTCGATGGTGGACTGCGCTCACACTCCATTCAGCCGGTTCTTTTTCGGGCGAGTGCATCCGGAGCCGTATCGCGACGACGCCGTGAAGTGGAGTTTTCCGCCGGGAAACACCATGCTCGATTCGAATCAGGCCTTGACGTGGATTGTGTTCCAGCGCGACCGCGAGCGCTTCCAGCGCGAAAACCCGGACCTCGTCATTGAGCGGAGAACATGGCTGCCGTGGTTCTCGTACCTGCTTTCGGGCGGCGTGAATCTGCGCAGTTTCGTGCCTCCTGGGTGCGGCGGTTTGGTGCGTGCCGCCGATTGGCTGCTGCGCCCGTTGGATCCGCTGTGCGCCATTCACTGGCACTGGACGATTCGCAAAACTACTCGCGGCGGAAAATGAGCGTGCGCTGCACGGCGAAGTTCGCCACGAACAGCGTTCCTTCGGATAGCAGTTTTGCGGTGAGTGGCGTGACCCCGCCTTCCACCAACGCCTCGATCAGCCGCAAACTGACGGCTCCCGATATCGCCACCAGAGTGATGAACCGTGCCAGCGATTTCCATGCCTGTTCCGTGCTGCGGAAGACGATGTTACGCAATACGAAGAACGCAACCAGCGTAGCCAGGCTGCGTCCGCAGATCTGGCTGGTGAGCAGATCTCCCGTGCGCCACAGCGTGAGGGAAAAAACCGTCGAGTCGAGTACCGCGGCCAGTATTGCCGACGCGGAATAGCGCAGGAACACAAAGTAGATGCGTAGAGAATCGCGCACCGGGTTGAAATGCGATGTCGGGTTGCCAGGTTGGTACACCGTCGCGATGGGAACCTCATGAATCGCCGAACGCGACGCACGGACGAGGTGCTCGAATTCGAACTCGTAACCATTGAAGGGAAGCCGCAGTGCTTCCAGGCATTGCGCGCGCGGCCACACGCGTAACCCGGTTTGCGTGTCGCCTAGCGCAAGCCCTGTAAACAGCCGGAACACCGATCGCGTGAGAAGATTGCCCAGGCGGCTGCGTAGTGGGACCTCGCCTTGAAAAGCCCTTGAGCCGAGAATCAGCGCATCCGGACGTTCGGCATGGGCGCGCGCCGTGAGTGCCACGTCCTTCGGTAAATGCTGCCCGTCCGCGTCGGCGGTGACAATGCCCGTCACCCGCGGATCCGTGGTGAGGATATGATTGAACCCGTGCTTCAGAGCGGCGCCCTTGCCGAGGTTGACCGCGTTGGCAATCACCTGCACGCCTTCCATGGAGCGTAACTTGTCGAAGATGGGATTGCACCGCGAATCGCTTCCATCGTTCACTACGACAGCCCGGTCGATAATGCCGCGGGTTTCATGCAGAATGTCGCGCACCAGGGCCGGAAGCTCCGGCCCCGGCTGATAGGCAGGGATGAGGAGAACAAGCGAACTCACTGGCCCGCCTTTTCTGCCGCGGACTTCTGCTGCATGGCATGCGCCAGGTTGTTGCGAGGCAATTCCCAATCAGGCCTCAGGCGGACGGCCTCTTTCGCGGCTGCGATCCCCTTGTCCCACATCTTCAGGGCGTTGTAGCCCGCCGCAATGTTGTTGTACGCCTCTGGATATTGCGGGCGGAGTTGCAGCGCTTTCTCCGCGGCGCGCACGCATTCCATGTAACGTCCCGCGCGGAAGTGGGCGAGCGACAACTCCATGTATGCTTCGGGCGATCCCTTTTCGTATGCCGTCGCGGCGGCTGCTTTCGAAGCACGCTCGTTTGCTTCCACAATCATCTTGTAGTGCAGTGCGGATGGCTCGCCCGGCGCGATGCGCAGTGTGTCTTCCACCAGTTCGCGCAGTTCTTTCCATTGTTGCCGCTCGGCGTGCACTTGTGAGAGCAGTGCCCGCGCCTGAAAATCGTTGGGATTGAGCCGGAGGGCCTGCGCAAGATTCGTCTCGGCTTCGGGCGCCCGGCCTTGCGAATGCAGCCAGCGCGCGTAATAGAAGTAGCCCGTGGATTGCGCGGGACTCCACTGGATTGCATTACGGAAGTGCTGTTCTGCCTCCGGATGGCGCCCCAGTGCCGCTTTGGCGATGGCCCGGTTGATTTCCAACACCGGATACCTCGGGTTGAACCGCGTGGCGCGTTCGAAGTAGTCGAGTGCGGTTTTCGTATCGCCGCGCGCCATCAACGTGAGCCCGTAGTTCATGAGCCCGCGGCCGTTGCGGGGGCTTTTGATCGTCACATCGTGCCAGAGCGTTTCCTCCGTGCGCCAGACTTCGTTCCGCTGGCGTGTCGCGTAGGCAGCGGTGCAGAGAATGAGCACCGCGAACCCAGAGGCCGCGTAACGCAACACCGGCGATGCCGCGGCGCGCTTGTCCAATATGTTCTGCAACGCCACCGCGACAGCCAGGCAGAGACCCGGAAACGCCATGAACATGCGATGGTCATTGGCCACCTCGGCCAGCGGGATCACGGCCGTCGGGATGAGTGCGATGAGGAACCAGCCAAGCCCGAAAGCGGCGCCTCGCCAATTCCTGGCACGCGATGCGAAGTAGAAAGCCGCCGCAAGCAAGGCAACAAACAGAATGCCTCCAACGACACGCGGATCGCCGTAGGATGGGGCCACCGTCATGTCTGTATCGGCGGAGAGTCCAGTGGGCAGAAAAAACGACCAGAAGTAGTGCCAGGTGACGTAGCCCTGTGTCGCGCGATAGAGGCCAGGCGCAAAACCTCCGGGTTGATACGCCGCGCCGGTCATTTTCCCAATCCACACGCCGAGTGCAACTGCCGTCAACGCGGCCGGGATCAAGGAGACGGCGATGCGCTGCCAGCGGCGCTCTTCATACATCCACAGGTAGAGCGCGAGGATGAGCGGAAACACCAGCGCCGTTGCTTTGGAGAGTGCGCCCGCCGCGAAAGGAATGAGGTACAGTCCCGCGATACGCAGTTTCGGGAACGCTACATAGACGTACAGCGCGGCGACAATGCCCAGCGTGGCGTAGAGATCGCCGCGCTGGATGATGTAGTTCACGGTTTCCGCGCTCACGGGATGCAATGCGAACACGGCTGTCATGGCCAGCGCCCAAACGGCCGAACCCAACAAACGCTGGAACAACGCCTGCATCGCCGCCAGCAGCACAATAAACCAGAAAAACGTGGAAATATGGAAATAGCGCACCGCGCCTCGGCCACGGCTGTAGTCGAAAGCGAGCGAAAGGCTCACCAGCGGACGAAACACCTGATGCGTGGTGAGGACGCTGAACGCGGTGGGATCGCGAAAGTACTGCATGGGATCGTCGAACGTATGCACCCGCGCATTCTCCACGATCGTGTGAAAATCGTCGAAATGGAATGAGTTCTCGAAGTGATTACTGTAAACGGCCAGGGTGATCGACGCTAGCAGTACGAACCCGATGAGCCCTTTAGGCGTTTTTGACATCTATTTCATTATTCCGCATGGAACAGCCCAAACGTAAATAAGTCGCTGCCGGCGGCAATGGTCACGTATTGCCTGCCGTCCACCATGTACGTGATGGGCGATGCAAACAGGCTTCGTCCGGTGGCGAAATGCCACAGGTCTTTGCCCGTCTTCGCATCGACGGCGACGAGGTTCCCATCGTCATCGCCGGAGAAGACGACGCCGCCGGCCGTCGATACAGTGCCGGCCCACATCACGCCCGGACCCGGCATGGGGTATTCCCACCGGATATCGCCACTCAACGCGTCCAGCGCGCGGAGATAGAACCTGCCAGGCTCCGTGGGAATGCCTTCGTTGCCCGTGCCACGGAATCCCGTGGAGGGCGCCGGTTCCTTGGCGGAAGCGACGATGATGTCGCATTGCTCCAGTGTGACCACGTAGAAGAGGCCGGTATCGGGGTTGAAAGAAGGCGACATCCAGTTGGAAGCGCCGCGAACAGAAGGGCATACTCTTGTTCCGGCGGGCGTTGGAATCTTATCCGGATTCACTTTGGGGCGGCCTTTGTCGTCCAGGCCGCTGGTCCAATCCAGTTTCTTCACGAACGGTTTGGCATGGAGAAACTCGCCGGTGACCCGGTCGAGAATGTAATAGAAGCCGTTGCGATTGGCCTGCACCAGCAGTTTGCGCCGCTTGCCCCGGAAGGTGGCATCCAGCAGTACGGGGTTTTCATTCGCATCCCAATCCCACACGTCGTGCGGTGTAAATTGGAAGTGCCACTTCAGTTTCCCCGTGGCCCCATCCAGCGCCACCACGCAATCGGAATAGAGATTGTCGCCAGGGCGCCGGCCACCGTAAAAATCGGGCCACGGATTGCCGGTGGGCCAATAGACGATATTCAACTCCGGATCGTAGGAACCCGTCGTCCAAGTAGGCGCGCCGCCCATCTCGGCCGGGAATCCGCCCCAAGTTTCCGAACCGGGTTCGCCCTTCGCGGGTACCGTCCAGAAGCGCCAGACTTCCTTGCCGGTGTCCGGGTGCAGCGCCGCCACAAACCCCCGTTGCCCCGATCCACCGCCCGCCACGCCCACCAAAATGCCGCTCCGGATGGCCAGTGGCGCGATCGACGTGGTGTAGCCCGCGTCCATCGATGCGTATTCGACATCGAAGACCAGATTGCCGGTGCTGCGCTGGAGTGCGATGAGATGGCAATCGGCGGTGACAAAATAGACCTTGTCGCCGAGAATCGCCGAGCCGCGAGTGATCCGCGCCCCCTTGGCGCCGGATGCTCGGTAATGCCACACTTCCCGCCCGTTACGCGCATCGATCGCGTACAACTCGTTCGTGTTGGCAACATACATCAGTCCGTCGTGGACGATCGGCGTTGCCTCCAGTTTCTTCGCGCCTTCGAGATGAAACACCCACTTCGCCACCAGCGATTTTGCGTTGTCCGGTGTGATTTGACGAAGTGAGGAATGGCGTTTCGCCGAGTAATCGCCATGGTAGGTGAGCCACTCCTCGTTCGGCGATTGCGTAATGGCTTCCTGGGTGACCTGCCCGGCGGCGGCAAGCGGCAGGCATAGCAGCAGCGCGGCTTTCATCGCGAGCCTCCTTCCCGCGGCCGTGTCGATAGACCGGCGAGAAATGCTATCAGATTCTCTGCGTCGGCCGCGCTGGTCACGGCAGGCATCATCGATTCGTCTTTCCATTCGAGCTTGGCGATCTCCGTCCGATTCAGCAGGTGCAACTTACCGCCGCGGTCGAGGATTTGCACCGAGTAATTGTTGAAATTCTTCGCCACGCCCTGCACGGTCCGGCCGGAATGCAGCGTAGCGGAAACGGCGCGATAGCCATTGGCGATGCGTGCCGAGGGTTTGGTGACGGACTCCCGCAACTGCGGCACGGTGCGGTCCGCCGCGATGTTCGACAGGTCCGGGCCGGGGTGGCCGCCTTGTCCCATGATCATGTGACACGATGAGCAACGGCCCGCGCCGAAGAACAACTCGCGGCCCTTGGCTGCATCGCCGGGGACCGTATTGGCGATGGCCGGCGAAGTGAGTGAGCGAACGAAGGCAGCCACCTGCGCCACTTTCGCATCGCCCATGGGGAACTGCGGCATGCTGGTTCCCGGCAGTCCGTTCTTGATCGAGTCGAGCAAAGTGCGGTCCGGCAGACGGCTGGCGCGGCCTGAAAGCAGACTCGGACCTTGGCTCCCTTCGCCGGTTGCGCCATGACATCCGGAACACGAACCCATGTAGATTTGTTTTCCCGCTTCCACCGATGCCGGGTCGCGGGGGATCGTATCCCTCTGCCCGTAAAGCATCGATGCGAAGATCAGCAGCAATCGCATCCCGATATCATATCCTCACGGCAGGCCGAAGCAGAGGATGTTCGGCCCTGCGGCGAAGGCGAGATATTGCTTCCCTCCCGCCAGGAACGTCATCGGAGACGATCGCCAACTGTGGCCATCTCCCAGCGCCGCCGATGCATTGGTTTGGATATGCCACAAATCCTTGCCCGTCTTGGCATCCACCGCGCCCAGCGCACCGCTGTCTTCCCCGAAAAAGATCACTCCACCGGTGGAAAGCACGCCGCCCCAGCTATCGGCGGGGCCGATTTGCGGCACTTCCCACACGCGCTTTCCCGTTTCAAGATCCAGAGCGCGCAGGAACATCTGGCCCGGCTCCAGCGGAATCTCGCGCCCGTTCCAACTCGGCGGTTTCCGGTAAATGCCGCAGGCCTCGCGCGCCATCAGATACAACCAGCCGGTTTCCGGATGCACCGCCATCGACGGCCAGTTCGTCGCGCCCAAAACATTTGGGCACACTTTTGTTCCCTCGTGCGTCGGCTCCAATCCAGGCACGCGGATCGGGCGGCCGTCCTTGCCGATTCCCTTCGCCCACGTCAACCGGTCAACGAATTTCTCGGCGAGCAGCAATTCCCCGTTCGTGCGGTCGAACACGTATAAAAAGCCGTTGCGATTCGCTTGGATCAGCAGCTTGCGATCGCGGCCGCGGTAGCGGCGGTTCACCAGCAGCGGCGTCTGTCCGGCGTCCCAGTCATACAAGTCGTGCGGCGTGAACTGGTAGTACCACTTCAATTTGCCCGTGGCCGCATCCAGCGCCAGCACGCAATCGGAATAGAGATTGTCGCCCTTGCGCTCATCGCCGTTCATGGAGGGATACGGATTGCCGGTACCCCAGAACACGGTGTTGGTTTCGGGATCGAAGGTGCCGGTCATCCACGTGGCCGCCCCGCCGCCGAATTGCGCCAATGCCGTTCCTTGCCAGGTTTCCGACAGCGGCTCACCGGGTTTGGGAACGGTATAAAATCGCCACACGCGCTCGCCGGTCGTTGCCTTGTAAGCATCCAGGAATCCGCGCATGCCCAGATCGCCCCCGGAGATTCCCGCCACCACCAGATCGTTCACCACCAGCGGTGCGGCGGTGTTTCCCATGTTGCGCTTGTCGTCCACGCCGCTGGTGATCGCTACCTCCCACAGCAGTTGCCCCGTGACTCGATGCAGCGCCAGCAAATGCGCATTGTCGGTGACGAGAAACACGCGGTCGCCGAGCGCCGCCACGCCGCGATTCGTGCCCTTGGCCGGATCGCCGCGCGATTCGCCCGACATCGGCCGTTGAAAGTGCCACAGCGTGCGCCCCGTGCGCGCGTCCAGCGCGAACACCTGGTTGGGGCCGGTGACGTACATCACCCCGTCGATCACAACGGGAGTCAACTCCAGGACGTTGTGATTCACCGGGAAGACCCACTTGAGGACAAGATCTTTCACGTTCGACGGATTGATTTGTGTGAGCGGGCTGTGGCGATTGCCGGACAGAGAGCCGTGATAACTGGGCCAATCGCCGGCCTTGGGATTGGCGATCTGCGCGAACGTGGGGCCACTTTCGCCGGCCAGTTCCGGACCGACCGCCCCCACGGCGACACCCGTGAGAGAACTCAGGTAAGCCAGCAAATCCCGGCATTCCGCCGCGCTGCAATTGGGGGCGCGCATCGCCGAACCGGGTTCCCTGTCGATGCCGGCGATTTCCTCCATCGTGTGCAGATGGAAC
This sequence comes from uncultured Candidatus Solibacter sp., assembly GCA_964402295.1. Taxonomy (GTDB): domain Bacteria; phylum Acidobacteriota; class Terriglobia; order Bryobacterales; family Bryobacteraceae; genus CADEFT01. The sequence goes on from CAYOBO010000062.1 coordinate 18,425, forward strand.
CGTCCGTTCGCATCCTGCAACTGCACGTTGTAGCGGCTTTCGTTGCGCAGGTAGCCACGCACCGTGCTTCCGTTGCGCAGTCGCAGTGTAGCCCGTTGATACCCTGGCTTGATCTTCGCCTCTGGACGCTTCACGGCGTCTTCGATCTCGCCGAACGTCAACTCACGGCCCACCGTGGAAAGATCCGGCCCCGATGCTTTCCCCTTGCCCATCGCCATGTGGCAATTCGCGCACCCGCCCCTTCCGAAGAAGTAGCGCTCACCGGCGGCGCGATCTCCGGGCGGATTGCTCTCCGCCGCGGGCGCGCTGAACGACCGCACGAGAGCAGTCACCGCGTCCAATTCGTCACTCGGCAGCGGGAACGCAGGCATACCGCGCGCCGGGACGCCGTCGCGGATCACCGCGCGCAATTGCTCCAAGCTCTGCGCACGCACGCGCCGGTTGTTGGCGAGATTCGGTCCACGCTCCGTGCCGCGTCCATCGCCGTGACACACCGAACAATGTTTCTGAAACAACTGCCGCGCATCCTGCGCCCATGCAGTCATCGCGAAAAGGAATAGGACAAGCCTCACTTCGATTTCCGTTCCACCGGCGCCAGCGGCCCGGTTAATTCCATGCGGCCCCAGGTCGAATCGTCATCGCCGCGGCCATAGATCAGGAAGTGGCCGCCATAGTCGCCTCCATCGGGATCGCAATGCACAATCTCCAAACCATACACATCGCCCACACGAGGCGTGCGCCACGCCGCGGAACTCGCGCCGAGCGTCGGCCGCAATGCCACGCGCGCTTCCAGTACGAAATCGCCGGAGCCCTGACGCGTGAAGCGAATCGCGTATTGCACCGCGTCCTTCGGCAACGGCTCTTCCACATACGTCTTCCCCGCGGCGCCATGCCGCCACCATGCGCCGTAATCCGGCCGTGCGGCATCGATCACAAAGCAGAACGCGTTGTCCCCTTCGCCAAACTTCTTCCCCGCGGCCGTGCGCGGAGCTTCGAGAAACCAGCAAATAGAGTCCTTGTAATACCACCGCTTCGGCGCATGCGCGGGATCGTTGACATCGTTGACGTTGTCGCGAACCTCCGCTCCGAGATAGAGGAACTGATCATCCCATGCCAGGAAATAGCGGGCCGCGAGATCGTCCTCCGGCTCCGGTTCCTTGCCGTGTGCCGTGAGGCGATTGATTGCCGGGTCATACCATGGGGCTCGCCGCAGCCTCTCGATATCCCACAGCCCATCGGTGAAGGCATAGCGTTTCCATTCGCTCAGATCGCCGTCGATGTGCACGGCGCGCTCCAGGCGCGGCACAAGCAATGTGTGATCCTGCGCCAGCGCCAATCCTACCAACAGCCACGCCAGTGTCATGTCAGAATCTCGTTTACGACACGCGCCGGGAACTGCCATCCCGATGCTGAACCCCGATGGCCCGTGATCGGAGAACGCCCGCCGCAGTGGTGCGCGCGGCTCGGCCTCTTGCGCCGGCGCCCGCCCGCGTTTCGCCAGTACGAATGCATCGATTCGCCGCCCCTGACTTGCAGCCCCGCAATAGGTCGTCGCGCGACTCCACGGAAAGTCCTCCGCTTATGGACCTTCGCACCGTGGCCGCCCGCGCACTTCGCGCGCAGGTTAGCGGACGCGGCATCGAATCCGCCGCGGCCCGAGGGAACGCGAGAAATACCCAGCTCGCCCACTGCATCTCTCAGATAGCATATCCGCTCTCGAATCGCTGCGCGTGGAAGCACTGCCTGAAATGGTCGTTCATCCCGCGCCAGGAATACCAGGACTATTCTGAAGCATTGCCACACGGCTTGTTGGGCTTGCTGGGCTGGCTGCCGTGTTGCGTTCCATGTCACACGGGAGTACAACCGCCCCCCACGCTCCGCCTCGCGATGTACTTCCGAACCACCCCGCAATTCTGGATGAACCTCCAAACTACGGTCTGGAGCGCATCGTTGCAGTAATCGTTGCCGAGCGCGCGAACGCATGGGCTGAACCAACGTGCTGGGCGATGGATTTCTGCTTGCTGAGGCGGAGGAAAGGGGGCCCAAACGCCGCCCCCTTTCCCCGCACCCCTATCCCTGGCTGGAGCACGAGGCATCGATGAGGCTTGAAAGACTAGGAAGACAGTAGGGTGGATCGGGAATGAGGAGTCAATTGGATTTGGTGGACGGCATGGGATTCGAACCCACGGCCTCCGCGTTGCGAACGCGGCGCTCTCCCAACTGAGCTAGCCGCCCACTTCCTTTTCATTATACAACGGCTTCCCGCCGCCGCTTCAAGCTAAAATGGTAGCTTCCCCATGACCCTGGAAGAGCAATTGAAAAAAATGGCCGCCGACTGGGATCTGCGCGCCAAGGAAAACGCCCGCTACTACGTCAACACCGAACGGCAGGATTGGACCGATGAGGAATTCTTCCGTTCCGGCCGCCGCACGGTGGAGGAAGAGATCCTCACCGACATGACGAACATCTGCCAAGGCAAGGATCCCAAACAGATGAAAGTGCTCGAGATCGGGTGCGGCGCCGGCCGCGTCACCAATGCCTTGGCGGAACTATTCGGTGAAGTCTGGGCCGTCGACGTCAGCAGTGAGATGATCCGTCAGGCAACCGCCGCCCTTGCCTCGAAGCCCCACGTACACCTTGTGAAATGTAATGGAACCGACCTCAGCGGCATTACCGCCAGCGGCTCCTTCGACTTCGCCTTCTCCACCATCGTCTTTCAGCACATCCCCAGCTACAGCGTGATCGAGAATTACGTCCGCGAAGTCCACCGACTCCTGCGCCCCGGCGCCCTCTTCAAGTTCCAGGTCCAGGGCGACACGTCTATTCAGTCCACTCCGGAGGATACCTGGCTCGGCGTACCCTTCTCCGATGCCCAGGCTGTCGCAATGGCGGAAGCCTGCGGCTTTGAGCCGCGTTACCGCCACGGAGCCGGCCAGCAGTATTTCTGGCTCTGGTATTTCAAGAAAAGCGCCGGCTAATTTCCCGCCGCCGCCGCTTTCGCCGTTGCTTTCGAGGCTGCCTTGCGCCGCTTCGCCCAATACTCCTTCATCCGCTGCGAAACCATTTCCCGCTCCTGCGGGTCCATGTATTTCCGGCCACGGCGCCCCTTCACGGGAAACGCCACCTCCTGGCCGCTCCGCTTGAGAGTCAACGCTTCCAGGCGGGCAATCACCTCGTCAAGCCGCTCCTTTTGATTTCGCAGCTCTTGAATCGCCTTGATGATGTCCATGTCCAATACGCCTTTCCCGCGCGGCGCGGGCAGAGCTTTCGCCCGCCCCTGCCTCATGCGCCGGGATTGATTTTGGTGTTTTTGTAATCCTATTGAACAGGAAACTTGCGAAACAGAAAAGGTACTATCGGATCAAAAATGGCCAGTTCGGTACTAAGTGATATCCATGACGCGCGATAGCGAGATAAACTCCGGCCGCGGCTAGGAGTAACAGAACCACCAGTGCGATCAGCACCTTTCTCCACGGGAACGTTTTTCCTTCCCGGCTCAACACCAGCAGGTAGCTGGCAAACACCCCAATAAAGAACAACCCCACCATCGGCACCGCAAAAATCAGCAGATTGAAAATGTCCGGCGTCGGCGTGATGACCGCCGCCACCACCACAATCCCCAGAATCGCGTAGCGCGAATTCTCCAGCAGCCAGCGCGGGCTGGCCACACGCAGCAGTGTCAGGAAAAATATGATGACAGGCAGTTCGAACACCAGCCCGATGCCCAGCGTTACGTTCACGAACAAATCGAAATACGACGTAATCGATACCATCGGTTGGATATCGATATCCCGCCCAATCCCCAGTAGAAACACCAGCCCAAAGCGGAAAGCCACAAAGTAAGCAAACAGCCCGCCGGCAATGAACAGCGCCGCGGAAATGACCACAAACGGCGCCGCCCATCGCCGTTCTCTCTTGTACAATCCCGGCGCAATGAACGACCACACTTGCCACAGGATCCATGGCGACGCCAGGAAGATCGCCGTCAACAACGGCATCTTCACCCAGACAATCTGAAACTGCTCCAGCGGGTCTGTCGATACCAACCGCGGCGGATTGACACCCAATTGCTTCAGGGCATCCACAGCCGGAGCGCTCACCACCCGCCACAACGGATTGCTAAAAGTGAGGCTGAAGAGAAATGCCACCCCCAGCCCCACCAGACATTGAATGATGCGCGATCGCAGCTCTTCGAGGTGCTCGAGGAAGGACATGCGCAGCATACCCTCTTCCTCGGGATCCTCCGGTTCATCCTGCGAACTCGAAGCAGGCGGTTCGGGCGGCGGTGCGGCCGTCCCCTCCTGCGCTACCGGAACGGTGTTCGATTCGTATGCGTAGGGATCTTCGTAATACCCGTAAGAGTCATCGACATTCTGGGTGTGGCTGGTCACAGACACTTCCGGCGTCTCATTTTCCGGCGCCGGTGGCTGAGCCGGTTCCTCGGGCACAGTTGGCTTGTCTGGTTCCTGCGACATCCTGCTTGTATCAATGGAAACGGACGCTCTTAGGAGCGGGCTACCGGTTTACCGGCCTCCTCGGTTCCTGACGCCGTTTCGGCACTCGCAACCTGCGTCGTGCTGCCATTGGCCGGCGCCGGTTCGGCGGTGGCCGTATTGCTGGCAGCCTCTACGGTCCCTTCGGGGGCCGCTTCGGGTTGCGTCGATGACTCAGCGCCCTGAGTTGCGGATGCGCTGACGGTGGAGTCCTCTTGCGTTGAGCTGCCGGTGCCGTCATAGCCGGAATCGTAATAGCTGTTCTCGTAGTACGAGTCGTAATTCGTTGTTATCTCGTTCGAGTACTTCTGTAGATCCTGCTTGACGTCTTGCGTTTCCCGCTCGATGTTTGCCATCTCCCGATCGAAGGTTGACTTCAGATCGTTCGACGCGCGGCGGAATTCCGACAAGCCCTTCGCCAAATTCTTACCCAGTTCCGGGAGTTTTTTCGGTCCGAAGATGAGAAGAGCCAGAAGAAAGATAAACATCGTTTCTTGCCAGCCCAGAGACCACATTGGACAGAACCTCCCTTGTTCGGTGTGAAACCAATCTCATCATAGCGAGGGGGAGAGGGTGCGTCAACATCGCATCCCCCCAACGCATCCCATCAACCCCTCACTTGCTCTCTTTGGCCAGCCGCACCTTGGCCCCATCCAGCTTCTTCTGGATCTTGGCCATCTCGTTGCTATCCTGCTCGCTCGCCGGCGTCGCCTCCCACTCCTTGAGCGAACGCTGCCACTGCATCACCGCTTCTTTCACCTTCCCGCGTTTGAGGTAAACATCGCCCAGATGATCGTGCACCGTGGGGTCCTTCGAAGTCCGCTCCAGCGCCTTCTTCAGGTACTCCTCGGCCTCCTCCAGCTTGTTCATGCGGAACAGAACCCAGCCCAGGCTGTCGAGGTACGCCCCGTTGTTCGGATCCTGATCGAGCGCCTTACGAATCATCTCGTAGGCTTCGTTCAACCGCACATTCCGGTCCGCCAGCATGTAGCCCAGATAGTTCAACGCCGAGCTCGAATTCGGGCTCACCGCCAGCACCTTGCGAAATTCCGCCTCGGCCTGGTCGAACTTCTTCTGCTTTTCGAACATCGCCCCGCGCATGAAGTAGATGCCTTCCTTCTCGTTGTCATCCGAGGAAAGCTTCTCGGCTTCATCCAAGGCTTTACCCATGGCCGGATAGTTCTTCGTCCGCTCGTAGATCTGCGCCAGCGTCACGAAGCTCTCGCGGTCTTTCTTTTCCTTGATTAGGTCGCGTCCGATGCGCTCGGCCTCGTCCGTCTTCCCGGTATCGGCCGCCAGAAAAGCATAGGTTGCCTGCACAGCCCGATCTTTGGGATACTTCTCCCGAGCCGATTTCGCTTCCTCATACGCCTTCGGCAGTTCACGGCCCAAGCGGTATGTTTCGATGATATGGATCGTCGCCCGCGGCGCGGATTCCTCATCGAGTTGCTGCATTTGCCGGAACGTTTCCACCGCCGGCCCAAACTGCTCCGCCGAACGTTGCAGGAATCCCAGCCGCTCCAGCAAAATCGCACGGTTGCTGCGCTCGCCCGGGTGGTAGTTCTTCTTCGAGGTCGCCGCCAAAATGCCCTTCAGCGCTTCGATCGCTTCAAGCGTCTTGCCCTCGGCCTCCAGCAGGCTCACCTCGTTGTAGCGAACCTCGATGCTGTTCGGGTCCAGTTCCGCCGCCTTGCGGGCCGCTTCGTGCGCCTTCTCGAAATTCTTCTTCTGCCGTTGGATCTGCGAAATGCGCAGATAGGCCATGGCGTCGCGCGGCTCTTCGGCCACCAGTTGTTCGAACAGTTCCAGCGCTTCGTCCAGCTTCTCGGCCATCAGCAGGTTCTGCGCCAGGCCGCGCTTGACCTCCGTGTTGTTTGGCGACAACTCCAGCGCCCGGCGCAGCGTGGCCGCCGCGTTCACGTGATCGCGCAGTTGCTCGTAAGCCGCCGACAGCGCCGCCAGAGTGCGTACCGACGGATTCTTTTCCGATGCCTTCTTCAGCAGTTCCGCGGCCGATTTCGTATCTCCGACATCGGCGTACACCATGGCGAGGCCGGTGAGGGCTTCTTCATTTTCCGGATCGCTCTCCAGCGCTTTCTTATACGCTTTCTCCGCTTCCGGCGAACTGTGTGCCACTTTGTGCAGGCGGCCCAGCATCACCCAGGTTGCCGTATCCTTGGGATCGGCCTCGGCGATGCGCGTATACTGTTCGATCGCCTTCTTCAGCATCTCCTCATTGACGCGGTTGGTCTGCGAATCCCCGATCATCCGCGTGTAGATGCGCCCCAGAATGCGCCGCAGGTTCAGATCGTTCGGATTCGTCTTCAGCGCCTCCTCCGTCTCGATCACGGCATCGCGAATCTTGCCGGACTGGATGTACAGTTCGGCGAGTTCCTCGGAGAGAAAGCCGGCCGACGGATCCGCTTTAATGGCAGCCCGGTAATGCTCGATTGCCTTGTTCAGGTACTCGCCCCGGTTGTTGTAGGCCTGGGCTAATTCGGCATACAGATGCCCCATGGAGAAGTTATAGTAGGCGGCCGCCTTATCCGGCTTGGCGCCGCTCGCCGCGCTCTGGGTTTGCGCCGGTGCTGGGTGGAGACTGGCCAGTGCCAGTGTCATGAAGAGGGCTATCCGTTGCATTCGCTTAACTTTCTTTCCCTGTGCCCGCGTGGGACCGGCTGGAGGCACCAGTCCCTCAGTCTTGAGTATATGCCAAAAGACTTCCATCTTTCGGCCCCGTCTCTATCTGTAGACGCATGCCCGTAGTCTGCCGGTTGCCGCGGGTGCAACAATATGAATGCAGCGTGACCCAAGAGTCGCCCCACCCTCTCGTGGCCATCGTCGGCCCCACCGGCTCCGGAAAGAGTGCCCTCGCCCTCCATCTGGCCACCATCTTCCGGGCCGAAATCGTCAATTGCGACTCGCTGCAAGTGTATCGCTTCTTCGATATCGGCACCGCCAAAGTCACACCCGAAGAACGGCACGCGGTGCCCCATCACCTCATCGACATCGCCAACCCCGATGAATGGTTCACCGCCGGCGGCTATGCGCGCGCCGCCCGCCAGGTGTTGCGCGAAATCGCCGGCCGCGGCAATGTGCCCATCATCGTGGGCGGCACCGGCTTCTATCTCAAAGCTCTCCTCGATGGCTTGTTCGAAGGGCCTCAGCGTGACGACAACCTTCGCAACCGCCTTCAGGCGCGCCACCGGCGAAGGCCCGGCTCGCTGCACCGCATCCTGCGCCGCTTGGACCGCAAGGCGGCTCATCGCATACACCCCAACGACGTCAACAAGACCATCCGCGCCCTGGAAATATGCCTGCTTGCCCGCCGCCCCATCACCCAACTCTTCGAGCAGGGCACGGAAAAGCTGCAAGGCTTCCACCCCATCCTGATCGGGCTCGATCCACCGCGCCAACAACTCTACGATGTCCTCAACCAACGCGCCGCCGCCATGTTCGAACACGGACTCATGGACGAAATTCGCGCCATCCTCGCCCGCGGCTATCGGCCCACCGCCAAACCGTTCGAATCCCTCGGATACAAACAAGCGCTCGCCTGCCTTCAGGGAAAATGCACTCTCGCCGAAGCCATCGCGGACACGCAAAAACAAACCCGCCATTATGCCAAAAGGCAATGGACGTGGTTCAAAAGGGACACTCGAGTGTCCTGGATTCCCGGATTCGGACACTCCCCGCAAACACATGAAAATGCTCTGTTAACACTTCTGAAGCACGGCCCGCCCCTCGAAAAATTTTTCTTTTGATCCGCGGAACAATTCTTTTTCGCCTACGTATATAGAGAATGAACGCGCATGGCAAACAGCGACCCCGGACGTTCCGGTTCTCAAATAAAAGGTTTGCTTCAGCGCGCGGCATAGCAACGGACAAGTTGCACTAACATCCAACCGGACAACGACAGGCTAAAAGAGGAGAAGACTATCATGAGGAAATTTGCGTTCAGTTTTGCCTTGATGGCGATGGCGGTGGCGAGCGCCGCCGATACCTACCGGATTACCTTGTTCCAACCCTCCATCGTGGCGGGCACTGAGCTCAAACCCGGCGAGTACAAGGTTACCGTCACTGACAACAAAGCGGTCATCGCCGCCGGCAAGAAGAGCGTGGAAACCAGCGTGAAGGTGGAATCCGGCGATTCCAAGTTCAGCTCCACCACCGTTCGCTATCTCACGGCGGACGGCAAGTACAAGGTCCAGGAAATCCGCCTCGGCAACACGAACAAGAAACTCGTGTTCCCGAACGCCGATCAATCCGGCCTCTAACGCCATTTGCAACCCCATGGCCGGGAATCGCCTCTCTCTGACGCTACACTGGTAGAGATGAGGCGGCTCCCGGCCTTCCTATTGGTTCTCTTGTGCTTCTCCCGCTCGGTCTCCGCGCAGACGTACCTCGTTCTCCCTTTCTTTAATCGCACCGCCGACAATAATCTCGATTGGATCGGGGAAAGCCTCGCCGAAAACGTCCGTGATACTCTCGCCGCCGAAGGCCTCCTCACCATTTCCCGCGAAGACCGTTCCGAGGCCTACCGCCGCCTCGCCGTTCGCCCCTACACACTTCTCACAAAAGCCACTGTCATGAAGCTGGGCGAAGTTCTCGACGCCGGCCGCATCGTCTACGGCCACTTCGAACTCAAACCCGGCGATGGAAAAACCGGCTCGCGCGGCAATCTCCACATCGCCGTCCAAATTCTCGACCTCCGCGAACTCCGCGCCGGCCCCGAGTACGAAGCCCTCGGGGCCTTGGAAGATCTCGCCGTCCTGCAAACGCACATTGCCTGGCAGACGCTAAAATTCCTAACCCCGTCTTCGGTCCCCTCCGAAGACGAGTTCCGCCGCCAGCGCCCTCCCATCCGCGTCGATGCCATGGAAAACTACATCCGCGGCCTCCTCTCCGGCAACGACGAGCAGAAACACCGTTTCCTGACCCAAGCCGCGCGTATCGATCCCGGCTTCGCCGCCCCCTGCTTCGAACTCGGCAAGATGCATTGGACCGCGGAAAACTACCGCGAGGCCGCCGATTGGCTGGCAAAAGTGCCCAATCGCGATTCTCACTACCGCGAGGCGATGTTTTTCGCCGCCGTTTCACGCTTTTATCTAGGAGAGTACGCGGCGGCGCAATCCGCCTTGGAGACCATCGTGAAAGAGGTGCCGCTCAATGAGGTGCACAACAACTTGGGAGCCGCGCAGTCGCGGCGCAATCTTCCCGAAGCCCTTCAGAGCTTCGAGAAAGCTCTGGAGGGCGATCCGAACGATCCCGAGTATCTTTTCAACGTGGGCTATGCGTGCTGGAAGCGCGGCGATTTCGATCGCGCCACGAACCACTTCCGCCGCCTCTTGCAGCGGGATCCCGACGACGAGGAGGCCACCACCCTGCTCGGCCGTTGCCTCCAAAAGGCCGGCCCGCGTGCCGGCGATACGAAATTCGAGGGCTTGGAGCGACTGAAACATGAATACAATGAGTCAGCCTTCCTACAGTTGCGCAGCATCCTGGAAACGAAACAACCCTGAATCGTCCCCTTTGCCAAGCACCTGCTTCCAATCCCAACCGAAGAAGCGGCTATAATCAGGAAGTTCCATGCTCGAATCCTACGGACTTTCCGACCTTGGTTGCGTCAGGAAGAACAACGAAGACTACTGTCTCCTCGCTCCTGAGCTCGGTCTATACATCGTGGCCGACGGGATGGGCGGCGCGCGCGCCGGCGAACACGCCTCCCAACTTGCCGCCGAAACCGTCGCCAATCATATCTGGCGCGCCGGAAGAAACGACATCGATACCCTCGTCAAGGCATTCGAGGAAGCCAACCGCGTCGTCAAGGATGCCGCCGCCGCTGACTCCGGCATGGAAGGCATGGGAACCACCCTTGTCGCCGTCCTCGAAAACGGCGACGACATCCTGATCGCCAGCGTCGGCGACTCCCGCGCTTATCTCTACCAGGACAATCAACTCCTCGTCATCACCGAAGACCAAACCTGGGTCAATGAAGTCGGACGCCGCCTCGGTATCGATGAGGAAACCCTCAAGAATCATCCCCTCCGCCACGTCCTCACCATGGCCATCGGCGTCAGTTCCCCGTTGCGTATCCACTCCTACAAGATCCGCCCCGTCCCCAACTCCTACATTCTGCTCTCGAGCGATGGCCTCCACGGCGTCGTCAGCGTCGAATTGATCGAATCCGTGTTAAAAAGCGAGCAATCTTTCGAGGGCAAATGCCACTCTCTTGTTGATGCTGCTCGAAAGGCCGGAGGGCCGGACAACATTACCGTGGTGCTGCTGCGTATTCCTCAGCCCCATTAGTCTCCTTTTCTTCGCCACAGAGCTCGCCGCGCAAAATCTGCAACTCACCGTGACGGAAGGAGATGGCCTCCAGGTCAAGGCGGGTGGTCCGTCTTTCGGCGGGATCTCCGCCCTTGTCACCGATGGCATGGGCAACCCCATCCCGCAGGCCAAGGTTACCTTCCGCCTCCCCGCTGCCGGACCCACGGGCATATTCCCCAACGGCACGCGCAGCGAAGACCAGATCAGCGACGCCCAAGGCAAAGTCTCCACCTGGGGCATCCGGTGGGGTACGCAACCCGGCGATTGCCACGTCGCCATCACCGCTCAGCACGGGGGCGCCAGTGCGGGAACCACAGCCCGTATCCGCATCGTGGCCGCCGCGCAAACCACGCCGGCGCCGGTAGCGTCGTTTGAAGTCGAGGTCGCCAAGCCACCCCCCGCACCGCCGCCACCGGAAGAACCCGCCCCCGACCGGCCCAGCACAAGCGCTGCCGCTCCGGACAAGCGCCCTGGCGTTCTCCTTACCCGAACCGAAGGCGGCGAAGAACGCATCTCCGGCGGCCGCGCCAAGTGGATTGTCATCACGCTCGCCGCCGCCGGAGCCGTCGGTGGATTCGCCGCCTACAGACTCAACGGTAAGCGACCGGCTCCCACCGCTCCCGTCGCCACCGGACCCGTGCTCACTCTCAGTGTCCCCACCATCACCATAGGCAAGCCATGATCCACGCCCTGCTGCTGCTGTTGTTGCAAACCGGCCTCGAAGTCCCGCCTCTCGGCTACTTCCCCGCCCGCGATGGCCGTGTGTATCCGCTCTACGGCATGCGCGGCAATCTGCTGCTCGGAGAGCCGCTCGAAGAAGGAACCGAGGCCGCCGTATCTTTTGAAGGCATGTCCGCGGTGAAGACCAACAAAGGAATCCACATCGGCGGCCAACTGCGCGAGGCGGGTATCCTCGCCTGCCGTGCGAACTGCCTGGCGTGGCTTTCCGGACAGTTCACCGTCTCGCAAGACGGCCGCTTCGTTCTGGTATCCCGCACACCCGCCGGGTGGGAACGAATCGTATATGACGGGCGTACTCTGCAAGCTCTGCACCATGAACCCATCGACGCCGATGCGGCCGCCATCGACTCCGGCGGGCGCCTCTGGACCGCGTCCGGCGCCACGCTCTCCTGCGGAGATCGCCAGTGGGAAATGGAAGCGCCCGTATCCATGCTGTTCGCGTTGCGTGAGGGCTGGGTGCTCGCCCGCGCCGGCGAACGCCTCTACGGCGCGCAATGCCACGCCCCCGATCTCACCCTCGTCCCGGAGCCTGCCCCATGAAACGCCTCGGCCTCCTGCTGCTCTGCGCTCTCCCCGCGGCTGCACAACTCGAAGTGTTCACCGTTCATGGCACCGAAGAGCGGCCTGTTTCCGGCCTCGTCGCCATGGGCGAAACGGCTACCGGCGAGCCGCTCCAATCCGTTATCCGCGTCCGCAACGCCGGCGAGCTGCTGGCCACCATCACCACCCTCTCCATCACCGGCGCCGGATTCACCCTCGAATCGGCGCCCAGCCTCCCCAAATCCATCCTCGGCAAGTTCAGCATCGATTTCTACGTCCGCTTCCGTTCCACCACTCCTGTCGCCGACGCCCGAGCCAACCTGCGCATCAACTCCATCACTGTCACCTTCTCCGCCGCCGCCGTGGCCGCCCCATCGCTCTACCTGCTCGAAGCAGACGGAACGCGCACCTTGCGCACGGCCGGAATGCCTTCCGTCTTCCCCAATACCGAACGCGGCCTGCGTTCCTCCCGCACCTTCCTCCTCGAAAACCCACACGACAGCCCGGTCCGTGCCGGAGCCATTTCCGTCGCCGGCGACTCCTTCGTCTGGAACGAACTCCTCACCGGCCCCATGGACCTTCCCGCGCGATCTTCGCGCCGTATCGAAATCACCTTCCAGCCCGCCACCAGCGGACTCAAAACCGGAACCCTCTCCATCGACAACCGCCGCTATCCGCTCGAAGGTATTGGGATCGAGCCCACACCTCCCAAGCCATCGCTCTCCGTCAGCGAGGAAACCTTAAAGAGCGGCAAACAGGTCCGCGTCGCTGTACGCCTCAGTGACGTTTCCCGAGCCAACGCCACCGGCCGCCTCCGCGTCGACTTCAAGCCGTCGGTCACCGGCCCCGACGACCCCGGCATACTCTTCCCCGCAACCAACAGCCGCACCATTCCCTTCCTGGTGCGCGACGGCGAATCCGTGGGCCTGTTTTCCGGTTCCCGCGATACCATTCTCCAAACCGGCACCACCGCCGGAACCCTGCGACTGATTGCCGAAGTCGGCGGTTTTCTCAGCGAAGCGGAATTCGTCATCGACCCCGCGCCCGTGGTGGCCGAAACCGTCACCGTCAAGCGCGGCATCGAGATCATGGAAGTGACCGTAAAAGGCTTCGATAACTCCCGGACCGCGGAACAAGTGTCCTTCCGCTTCTTCAATCGCGACGGCGTCGAAGTGCCGCCCGGCGTGCTCACATCCCTCATCGCGGAGAAATTCCGCACCTATTACGAAACCACCACCGTGGGAGGCATGTTCCAGATGCTGGCCGTTTTTCCCGCCACGACCACCACCATCTCCATTGCTGCCGCCGAAATCGAGTTCCGCAACCGCTACGGCATCTCCCGCACCGGGCGGCTGACGTTCTAGCGGCATCCATCCCCACCCAGTCACATCATTTCCTCATAATCTGGAAAATTTTTGCGCAAAATTATTTCATTTGTTTGCAATTACTTTACCGCCCTCGCCGCGGCGGCCGCCCGCTTCGGCGCCGGTTTTCCCCCATGATTCCCAGCGAGCCCGGCCTACACTCAAATCGCGAGCAGAGGCTTGCGCAAACCGATGAGGAACACCAACAGCAACTACACCACGCCCATCCGGGCCACCAGAAAACCCGCCCAGGACCCTTTGAATCTTCTCTCGATGCTATCGGAGCGGATCGTCGGGCAGAACAGCTCGATTGAATCGATCGTCCCCTACGTCTACATGTACAACGCCGGCCTTGCCCCGGAAGGCCGCCCCGTCGGCGTTTTCCTCCTGCTCGGCCCCACCGGCACCGGAAAAACGAGAACCGTGGAAGCGCTCGCCGAAGCCATCCATGGTAATCGGAAGAATGTCCTCCGCATCGATTGCGGCGAATTTCAACTCGAACACGAAGTTGCCAAGCTTATTGGAGCCCCTCCCGGATATCTCGGCCATCGCGAAACCACGCCGCTGCTGACCCAACAGAAACTCAACGCCGTCACCAGCGAGCGCTCCAATCTCTCCCTTGTTCTCTTCGATGAAATTGAGAAAGCGGCTCCGTCCATGCAGCGGCTCCTGCTCGGCGTTCTGGACAAAGCCATTCTCCGCCTCGGCGACAACACCGTCGTCAACTTCGAGCGCAGTATCGTATTCCTCACCAGCAATCTCGGAGCCCGCGGCATGAGCCGCGAACTGCGCCCCGATTTCGGTTTCGACAAAATCGTGGACCGCCCCCGCGTCAATCTCCCCAAGAAACTGGAGAGCATCGCCATGAACGCCGTGCGCCGCAAATTCTCGCCCGAATTCGTCAACCGCATCGATGTCGTCAGCACCTACTACCCGCTCGACCGCCCGGCCCTGGAACACATTCTCGAACACCAACTCAACGAATTTCGCGCCCACGTCGTCACCCGCCTCGGCCAGCGCGCCTTTTTCATCGAAATCACCCGCAAGGCGAAAAACTTCCTCATCGAAAAAGGAACCAGCCCCGAATACGGCGCACGCGAACTGAAACGCACCGTGCACCGGCACCTCATCCAACCCGTTTCCACACTCGTCGCCAAGGGTCTGATCGAACCCGGCGGCACCGCCTTCATCGATTACAAGGAAGGCGCGGAAGCCCTCACCTTCCGCTGCCTTTCCGAAGAGGAATCGCTAGCTGCATGAGGGTGCTGCTCGGCTGTGCGGGGCGTAGGCAAGCCGCAGGTTACGCCCCCGCGCCGGCCGCTTCGCGAATCTTCCGCAGCTTCCGCACCAATTCCCCCAGCAGTTCCAACCGCAGGGCATTCGCCCCGTCCGACAACGCCCGCTCCGGAGCCTCATGCACTTCCACAAACAACGCATCCACGCCCACGGCCACCGCCGCCCTTGCCAGCGGTGCAATGAACTCCGGTTGCCCGCCCGATGCCTTCCCAGCCGCACCCGGCATCTGCACGCTGTGCGTGGCATCGAACACCACCGGCCATCCATGTCCCCGCATCGCCGCCAGCCCGCGCATATCCACCACCAGATTGTTATACCCGAAGCAACTCCCGCGCTCGGTCAACAGAATCCGGCCGTTCCCCGTTGACGCCACCTTCTCCGCCGCCAGGCGGATATCGTATGGCGACACAAATTGCCCCTTCTTGATATTCACCACCCGCCCCGTGCGTCCAGCCGCCACCAGCAAATCCGTCTGCCGGCAGAGAAACGCCGGGATTTGCAGAATGTCCGCCACCTCCGCCGCCGCCTCGGCATGCGCCGGCTCGTGAATATCCGTGAGAATCGCAAACCCGCGAGCCTTCAGCCCGCCCAGTATCCGCAGCCCTTCCTTCAGGCCGGGCCCGCGATAGGAATCCACGCTGCTGCGATTCGCTTTGTCGTAGCTCGCCTTGAAAACGAACCCGCCGCCCAACTCCCGCCCGATGGCATCCGCCAGGAAGTGCACATGCGCTTCGCTCTCAATGACGCACGGTCCGGCGATCACCGCCAGATCGCAGCCCTCACCGATCGACAGTGACGGAAGCAGATCGATCCGCACGCGTTTTCCCCAAAATCTCTTTCTTGTGCCGGTAGCAGGCGCCCACGAACGACCGGAACAGCGGATGCGGCTCGAGCGGCTTCGACTTGAACTCCGGATGGAACTGGCAGCCGAGATAATACGGATGGTCCGGCAACTCGCAGATCTCCACGTACATTCCGTCTGGAGTCTGCCCCGTCAGCCGCAGTCCGTGCGAGGTGAGAATCCCTTCGTATTCGCGATTGAATTCGTACCGGTGGCGGTGCCGTTCGCTGATCTCCGGCACTCCATAGGCCTCGCGCGCAAAGCTGTTCTCCGCCAGCTTGCAGGGATACGCGCCCAGCCGCATCGTGCCGCCCAGCTCGTCCACGCCCTTCAACTCGCGCAGCTTGTAGATCACGCGGTGCGGTGTCGCCGGATCGAACTCCGTCGAGTCCGCACTCGGCAATCCGCACACGTTCCGCGCGAATTCGATCACCATCGTCTGCATGCCCAAGCAGATCCCGAAGTACGGCGCCTTGAACTCGCGTGCATAGCGAATCGCGTGCAGCATTCCTTCAATCCCGCGCTTGCCGAATCCACCCGGCACCAGAATCCCGTCGTACGGCTTTAACCGGTGGATGCAATCGGGCCATTGCAGTTCCTCGGCCTCCACCCACTCGATGTTCACCTTCACGCCATGCGCCAACCCGCCGTGCAGCAGCGCTTCCTTCAAACTCTTGTACGCGTCTTCATACGTCACGTACTTGCCCACCAGCGCGATCTTCACTTCGTCGATCGGATTCCGCATCCGCGTCAGCATATTGCTCCAGCGCCGCAGATCCCGCGGAGCCGCATCCAGATGCAACTGCTTCAGCAGAAACTCATCCACCTTCTGATCCGCGAACACCAGCGGCACTTCGTACACCGATTGCACGTCGCTGGCGCAGATCACCGCGTCCACATCGACGTCGCAGAACATCGCGATCTTCTCTTTCACGTCTTTGCCGAAGGGCCGTTCCGACCGGCAGATGAGGATATCCGGCTGAATACCCAGCGCCCGCAGTTCCTTCACCGAGTGCTGCGTCGGCTTCGTTTTCAACTCCTGCGCCGCCGCGATCCACGGCACCAGCGTCACGTGCACGAACATCGCGTTCTCGCGGCCCACTTCATGCCGCATCTGCCGGATCGCTTCCAAAAAGGGCAGCGATTCGATATCGCCCACCGTACCGCCAATCTCCACCAGAATCACATCCACGCCCGCCGCCACGCGCCGCATCGCCGCCTTGATCTCGTTCGTCACGTGCGGAATCACCTGCACCGTCTTGCCCAGGTAATCCCCGCGCCGCTCGCGCGTGATGATCTGCTCATACAGCCGCCCCGAGGTCAGATTGTTCGCCTGCGTCAACGGAGCGTGCGTGAACCGCTCATAATGCCCCAGGTCCAGATCCGTTTCCGCCCCATCGTCCGTTACGAAAACCTCGCCGTGCTGAAACGGACTCATCGTGCCCGGATCCACATTCAGGTACGGATCGAATTTCTGTAGCGTCACCCGCAGTCCCCGCGACTCCAACAGGCACCCGATCGAAGCCGCGGCGATTCCTTTCCCCAGCGAACTGACCACGCCTCCCGTGACAAAGATATACTTCACCATCTGCAAGTCCCCCTTCTAAGCCTCAGGCGAAATCGCCTTGTACAGTTTTGTGACGCGCTCCAGATCTTCCGGCGTATCGACGCCGATCGACTCATAATCCGTCTCCATCACCCGGATCCGGTACCCATTCTCGAGCGCCCGCAGTTGTTCCAGCCGCTCTGCCTGCTCCAACGGCCCCACAGGCATCGCCGAATAGCCCAACAGAAAATCCGTCCGGTACACGTATAGCCCAATATGTTTCCAATACGGCGCATCCACGCCGCCGCGATTGTAGGGAATCGTACAGCGGGAAAAGTAGATGGCATGGCCGTACCGGTTGCATACCACTTTCACGACATTCGGATTCGCCATCTCCTCGGCGGTGTCGATCCGTTTCTTCAACGTCGCCATCGGCGAATCCTCATCGTCGAGCAGCGCCAGCGTCGCCGCGTCGATCGCGCCCGGATCGATCATCGGCTCATCGCCCTGAATATTGACGACAATCGAAGCCGTGTCCGCGCTCGCGACTTCCGCCACCCGGTCCGTCCCCGAAAGGTGATCGCTGCGCGTCATGCGCACCCGCGCCCCGAACCCGCGCGCGGCTTCGTAGATCTTTTCATCGTCCGTCGCGATCACGACATCGCTGAGATAGCGAGCCATCACACTGCGCTCGTAGACGTGTTGCAGGATGGGTTTACCGGCGAGTTTGGCGAGAGCTTTTCCGGGAAATCTGGTGGAGGCAAACCGGGCGGGAATCACGCCCAGAATTCTTTGCGGCACATGCCAGGATAACACGGCTTCCGCGCTTCGCAAATCGAATAGAATCGAATCGTATCCGTCTTTCCGATGCTACTCACGGCGCTCGCCTGCCTCTTCGCTGCACAGGGGGCTGATTTCTCCCATGCCCTGCACCTCAAGCTGAAGCCGGAGTGTGTTGCGTGTCATACCAATGCCTCCACCAGCAAGAGGCTGGCGGACAACCTGATGCCCTCCGCCGAAGCCTGCCGGCCTTGCCACGAATCGGTGCGGATCAAGCAGCCGGCAAACACCCGCCTCGCCAAATTCGATCACGCCGTTCACTCCCAATTCGGCAACATCGCCCCCGTCATCGCAGCGGCCATCAAAGCCGAAACCTACCTCGGCGACGGCGCAAATCGCGCCTTACAACTCGGCACGGCCAACGCCTGTGCGGCCTGCCACCGCGGCATCGAAACCTCCACCTCCGTCTCCGCCAAGAACCATCACCCGGAAATGGCCGACTGCCTCGTCTGCCACAACAAGATCGATCCGCCCTTCAGTTGCGAAACCTGCCACGGCAACGACAAGACCCTCAAGCCCGCTACCCACACCGCCCGCTACATCGACACGCACACAACCAAGAGCGAGAAACTCGGCTGCGCCTCCTGCCACGGCAAGAGCTTCTC
>CAYOBO010000063.1:0-9472 GCA_964402295.1 uncultured Candidatus Solibacter sp.
ACATACCCATGTTGTTCGGGTCGGTGGCAGCGCCGCCGCGGATGCCGAAGGGAACCAGGAACTCGCGCGATGCATTGCCGTTAACAGGCTGGGGGCGAACCTGGAAGTCCGCAAACTGGTAGGAACCGGTGGTCGGATGCTGGAGAGCCTTCGGCGTATCGTAGGCGTCCTCACCGCAGCGGATGTCGAACAGTCCGGGGTAGGCCCGGGCCGACGTACTTACGCTGGGTTCTTGGCCCTTACAGGCCGTCAGTGCCTGGCCCGAGATCAGACCGTACGAGAAAGTCCGCGGATCTGTCGGAGCCAGAGGCGGATAGGTCGTACCCACGAACAGCTTCTCGAGGAACGGCTGCACGTTGATCGGCGAAATCGCGCCATACTGCACCACGTTGGCCGGCGTGTCGTGCATCGGCGCGTAGAAGTCGCCGTTGCCCCATGCCGTGTTGTAGATCTCCAGAGCAGCGCCGGCATTGGTCAGCTTCTGCACGATGTCATAGATCACCGTGCTCGAAGAGGTGCCGCCGTTGAACTGGGCAAACTGCGCCTGCTGCCCGACGCGAGCGATGTACCGGTGCCCTTCGCGCGAAATCACGCGGTGCGGACGGTTGTCGCCAACGTACAGATAGGGAGTAGGATTCTGCGCATTCGGGCTCGGCTGAACCAGTTTGTCGCGCTGGGTCACCGTGTTCGGGTTGGTGAACGCCGGTACCTGGTGCGATTGCAGCGCGTTCAGCGTGGGGATGCCACCCTGAATCTTTCCGTCATTCACGATCGACGGAATGGATGCCACATTGGCGCCGAGAGAGCCGGTGACCAAGTGGGTGTAGGAGATGGTCCGGTGATACAGAAGAGTCTGTGCCGGAGTCCCCAACGTCGCACCCTGATCCACAGCGCCCCAGATGGCGTAGAACGGAACGCCCGACCCGCCAGTGCCGGAAGCTACGTTGGCGTTGCCATTGAAGGTCGCCAGCGAACGGCCACGGACATGCTCGGGTTCGTAGTGGAGGCCAACCACGCTACGGGTTCCGCCGTTCAGGATCGGCTGCGTACTGATCACGCGGTCGAAGGCGTACGGCTTGGTGGAGTTGCCCCACAGGTCGTAGAAGTCGCCTTGGAGTTGCGGCGCTGCCTGCGAAGCTCCCGGCACAAGCGGGAAAGTGCTACCCGGAACGCTGCTCACGTTCGTGTAGAAGGCAGCCTTTTTCAGCACGCGAAGACGAGTGCCTTCCCATGCGGGCGATTCCGTATCCGCCGGCGGGATGGCGATCCAGCCGCGGGGTGGCGTGAACGTCGTCACCGGAATGTTGTCATTGATCACGCTGGAGACGATGTAAAGGTTGTCGTTGTCGATACCGAGGCGGGCGCTGGTCGGCATGTAGCAGACGTTGGTCGTCGCCGAAGCGCCAGTGGTCACCGCGGTGTTGCGGCAATCGATCGTAACGGCGCCGGTCGGCGCGGTCAGGCCGCGGCGCAGGTCCGAAATCGAGTTGATGTTGCCATAGGGGCAAGGAAACGAGCAGGTTCCATCCGGAGCGCCGTAGAAGGCCACCCAGTTGGTGTTCGTCCCACCGCTGTTCGGGTTACCCTGGCTGGGGCCCGGAGGCTGCGGCGTGGTGAAGAACTCCGTGTTTCCCACCAAGCCGGGAACGGCCGGGTTGTTGTTCGGAGTGCAGGTGCCGCCAATGTTCGCACCGCCGCCGCCGAGGGTAATCGTGCCCTGGCAACCGGTCGCCCACTTGGAGACGATCAGCACCCAGCTCGCCTTGCGCGTCAGACCCGCATTCGGGCCAGTCGCCGAATCGGCGCAGCCGAAGCAGTTGATCAGCGCATTGTCCACCACCGTGAACAGAACCACAAAGCGGCCCTGCATCTGGTCGTAGCGAACGCTGGCGTTGTCCACCACGCAGGTCGCGTTGGTGCGCGGCTGCGTCGGGCACAGTTCGTTCAACGCGGCTTCACCCAGCCATACATCGAGAAACTGCCGCGATGTCGGCGGGAAATAAAACGTGTTCGCCGGATTATACTCCACCGGAGCCGTGCCGTTGGCATTGCTGCCGCTCGGCGCGTTCGGGTTCGGGTACCGGGCGATCGTACGGTTGACAATCGTCAAAATATCGTCCGGACCTACTGCAATGTCGGGGTTCGGCAACACGCCCTGCGGTTCCACAGTAAAATAGTCCGTGGAAGCGAGACCTTCCCACTCACGGCCACCCTGTGAATCGCAACTCGAGGAAGCCACGGCCGGCCCACCCACCAATCCGCAAGTCGGATCGATCAAACCGGGACGGTTCGCACTTCCTTCGCGCGCCGATACATTAAATGCCCCTTCCGGCCCGGTACCTACAAGACGAGGTCCGGTCTGCGCCTGTGCCATGTTCGCGAACAGGCACAGCGCCGCCGTTGCGGGCAAAACACTTGACCACCAAAGACGTCCTTTCATTTTCCTCCTCCAAAAACTGCTGGACTGGACTTTCCAAATCTACGCACACTAAAACTACACTCCGACCTGGGCACACAACACTGCCTGATCGTAACGCCTTGTTATAGCTCATTTCAAAATCAAATGTCAATACTTATGTTTTACCAAGCGGATAGCGGCAATCACCTCCGTTACCGCACACCTCGCACTCGCGCGAAGCCGCGTGGCAATTGCCTCTCTTCCTCATCGGAAAACAAGGCCTGCGTCAGAGCCCAAATGTGGACCCTTCGATCCGGTGTTCCTCCTCCATCGTCGGAAGCATCCCACTTCTTTCTACGGCAATCGCTCGAAATTGCGCTCCGCGTCCTCCTATCTGTTACTTCGGACCGGGTGAACGCAACGGCGGAGCGGCAGGCGCGGTTCATACAGGTAGGCGCTTTCGGCGCATGTCCCTTCCGGATACGGAAGCCGAGGCGGGAGGAAGCCGCTTTGTTGTACGCCTTCCGGTTTTTGCGTCATGATAGTCCCTAAGGAGTGCCATCTCAATGAGCTACGCCGTTTCCCTGCTTGCCGCGCTGACGCTGGTTTCCGTGGCAGCCGCCCAAACTCCCCGCGCTCCTGGCCGCATTCTCGGCGCCGGCTACAGTGTCCCGCCTCCACTCAAAGTGGCCCCCGGCCAAGTGATTACCTTGTTCGTCCATTCCCCCAACGGCATCCAGCCGGAACGGGGGTTCACGGCTGACCGCATCCCGCTTCCTGTATCCATCAATGGATTCGCCGTCAAACTCGAACAGACCTTCGGCCCCACCGTCGAAGTGCCGCTCTTCGCGGTTTACCCGGTGGATGACTGTGTCGGCCTGAACCCGTCCGTTTGTACCGATCTGACCGCCATCACGCTCCAGATTCCCTGGGAACTCGTGAATAACCGCAGCCAAGGGGGCGGACGGCCGGAGAATTTCGCCCTCTTGCGGGTTTCCTACCAGGGTGTTGCCGGAGACGCCTTCCCCATCCAGCCGGAAAGCGACAGTATCCATATTATTAATAGTTGCGATTCGACTATGCCCCCCGGCTTCGAACGCATAGGGGATTTCGCCGGCGGATGCCGGCCCCTGGTCACTCACCTGGACGGACGCCTAGTCACCGCAGCCAACCCCGCCGCCGCCGGCGAAACCCTGGTCATGTATGCCTTCGGCCTCGGTCATACTGGCGCTTCCGTGCGCAGCGGCGACACGGCGCGCGCCCCCATCGGCCTCACCGACGTTGCCCTGCAATTCAACTCCGGTGTCAATCTCGCTCCCGTCCGGCCCGCTGCCCTGCCGCCGCCGGCCGGCAACGCTCCCATCCCGGTGTTTGCCGGATTGACCCCGAGCCAGGTCGGCCTCTACCAGATTGCGTTCACCGTGCCCGCCCTCGCTGCCGGCACCCCGGCTTGCACGGCTTCCACCATCGCATCGAATTTCACGGTCAGCGTGGGCCGGGCCCAATCCTTCGACGGCGCCGGAATCTGCATACAACCTTAAGCTGCTTGTTTGCTTACCTTACAACCGCAACCCGTCTCCCGCCGAAGCATAATTCCGCGCAAACCAGTCGATCGTCTTCCGCAGCCCATCGCGCAACGAAGTCGGGCAAGCAAGGCCCAACGCCTTCATCCGCGTGACATCGAAGATCTTTTCCAACTGCCCATCGGGCTTCGATGTATCCCAGGCAATCTCGCCCGCAAATCCCGTCAACTCACGAATCGTCTCGGTCAGTTCACGAATCGAAGTCGTGGAACCCGAGCTGATATTCACCGGCTCGGTGGAATCGTACTGTTCGAGGAAGAAGGGAACCAGCGCCGCCACATCGCCCGCATAGACAAAGTCGCGCGTTGCCCGACCCGTGCCCCACGCCGTCACCGAAGCCTTCCCCGCCAGCTTCGCCTCGTAATAGCGGCGCACCAGCGCCGGCACCACATGCGATTCCTTTTCGCGGAAATTGTCGTACTCGCCGTACATATTTCCCGGAATGATGACGACGCTATGCAATCCGCGCTCCTGCCGGTAGGCTTCCGACGCCACCAGACCCATCATCTTCGCCGTCGAATAGGCCGCGCTTTCCTTCTGCGGATAGCCCTGCCATAGCTGATCTTCCCCAATCGGGGACACGGCCTTGGCCGGATAACTACAGCCGCCCATCGGGTAGAGCAACTTCTCCACGCCATGCTCGGCCGCGGCCTCGAACATCAGCGCCGTGAGAATCGTGTTGCGGTAATAGAACGACGCGGGAAACTCGCGGTTCGCCCCGATACCGCCCACGTAAGCCGCCAGATGCACCACCGCGTCCGGTTTGACTTCGGCAAACATGCGGCGGACACCGGCCGGGTCCATCAGATCGTAATCGGCGCGCGACAACCCCACCACATGCTCCGCCCCATAGCGCGCTTCGAGCACCGGCACCACATGGCGGCCGAGAAATCCCCGCGCCCCCGTTACGGCAATCTTCTTCATAGATATGGTTTCACTTTCTCCATCTGCGTGTCCCAGGTCAGTTCCTGCTCCACCGCCTGCCGGCAACCTTCCACCATGCGTTCCCATTCGGGCCCGCCGTAGAGATGCAGGGCGCTTTCCAGCCCATCGCGGAACACATCGTAATCCCAATTTTCCAGCAGCATGCCGCAGCCGTAGCGCTCCAGAATCAGCCGGCATTGCGGATGCGGCGCGGCAATCGGCGGCACGCCGTCGGCAATCGATTCGAAAAACTTGTTCGGCGCGGCATAGAACTGATTCTCCACGTCCGGATTCCAGGCCACGATGCTGTATGCATAGGCCGGCCGCACCGCCGCCAGGCTCACCGCATCGATATAGCCGTGATAGCGCAACGCGCCCGGATTGGCGTTCAGGAACCGTTGCTTGTCCTGTGGCGGCCCCTTGATGGGCCCGTACATATCGATGGGCAACTTCCGCACGTCATCGGCGAGGTAGTAATTCAAAAACGTCTGCGCCATGCTCATCGTGCCCGAATACAGCAGCCGCCCGTTGCGCTGCGCCACGCCGCGGGGCGTACGGACTTCCGCCCGCCGGTTGCTGACGTTGTACAAAACCAGCTTCGGAACCCCCGTGAACCCGCAGCGCCCCGTCTCGAGAATCGCCCGGTTCTCTTCCGGAAAGATCACCACATCGAGCAGCGGCGCCGCGCGCTTGTTCATCTCCACGTCGAATTCCCCATAAAACGGGATGGATTCGATGGAGTAATAAATCACCTTGCGCGGCCGCCGGTTGAGCCGGAACACCACCGGCAGCGAATAGGTGCAACCGATCACCAGCACATCGGGCTTCAACCGGTTCACCAGCTTGGTCGCCCGCCAGACGTACTCCGTCCGTCCCAGCGGCGAATGCGGATGATCGGCCGTCGCCACGCGGTGAAACGCAAACAGCGGAAACTGCCCGTGCCGCGGAGCCAGTTCCGGCTGCGCGGGTTCCACGATGTCGACACTCGCGTTGGCGCCGTAATGCTCGCGCAGCGACCCGGCCAGCAGCGGCACTTGCGGGCTCCCATAGCCGATCGTCACATCCGACACAACGACGATCTTCATCCGGCGATCTCCCCAATCAGCCGGTCCGAGTTGTGATACGCCTGCCAGCTTCGCGCAAAGGCCCGCGCCGTGTGTGCATAATGCGTATGGTGCCGCACCAGATCGCGCACCAGCCCGGCGATCTCGGCGTGATCGTGGTACACCACGCCCACCGCGCTCAGCGGCGTCTCCTCGTCCATGACGAGCAATTGTGCGTCCAGTTTCCGCAACGTGCCGCCGCCCAGCGCCAGGGTGATCTTGCGCGCCCGCTCGTGTACGGCCAGCAGGTCCGTCGCCCGGCCCTTCTTCCCGGCTTCCAATAGGCGCCGCATGCGCCGTCCGATGCGATAGCCGGCAGCGTCGGATTGCTCCACATAGAGCACCGCCTCCTGCGCGGCCAGCTCCAGTTCGAGCAGCAGATGCGTGGTGCGCGGCGGAACCGCAATCAGCGCGGTAGGCCTGGCCCTGTCCACTCCGCTCAATTCGCCGTTCACCGGCCGCACGACGGCGTCATCCAGTTCCCAGTGCAATTCCTCCATCGTCAGGCTCATGCGCCGAGAAGCACGCTCACTCACTGCCCCGTGATAGGCGTTCACCGCCGGCTGGAACTGCCGCGCCAGCCAGCTTCCCGCCGGAGCCACCACCGGAATGCCCGCGCTCAAGGACTCCACCAGAATCCCGCTCGACCGCGCGTAGTAGTTGTTGGCATCGTACAGCAGCAGGTTCAAATCTCCGGACAGCACGAAATCCTTGTACTGCGCGCTGGTCAGCGGCTTGGTGAACAGCTCCACCGAACCCGGTTTCTTCGCCGCGAAATGCTCCAGTTGCTGCCGTGCGATCACGGCTTCCGGCTCACCGTTCGGGATATTGAAATTCGACTGTAGATGAAAGGTGAGCCTGCCCGTGGCCACATAATCGGCCCACAGATCTTCGATCAGCCGGGGGATGAAGTGATAGCCCTTCTCCCGGCGCGCATCGCCGACATAGATGACCCGTAACGCAGACTGCGCCGGCTTCGGCACCGCCGCATGCGTATGGGGAATCGGCACGGTGCGGAATTCGCCCACGCCCAGCCGGTTATACTGCCGCGTCAGCTCTTCCGTATCGGTGTAGAAACGCACTTCGTGGCGTTGCATCTTCTCCCGGGAAACGGCCATCGACTGCCGCAGCCCCTGCACGCGCCATTCCTGCTGATCGTAGTCCGATTCGCGCCCCGGATAAATATCGCGCCGGAAGAGCAGATGCCAGCTCGGCCCCGGCTCGCGATCCTTCAACGCCTCCGACAAACCCATCATGTCGACCGCCGACAACGTGGGAATAAAGACAATATCTCCCTTCCCCGGCCGCAGCTCATCGAGCAGCCGCAGCGTGTCTTTTTGAAAGCTGCGCAGCGAGCGGTATTGTTTCCACCACTTCATGTATCCGATGCGCCGGGCTACTAACTCACGCGGCAGACGCAGCGTATCGGCAATTTCCCAATACACTTCCTTCCAATACACCTGCGGAAAGCCGCCCGCCAGCAGCAGCCGTCCCGTGGCCCGCCACAGAAATACGGCCAGCATCGCCGGCAGCAGCAACAGCAGCAACACGAGCCGGGCTGCTTTGAGCAACACCGCGGCCGGCAATAGCGTAATCAGCGATGCCAGGTGCGTCCGGTCGAGCGGCTGTTTCAGTAGAAATTCGCTGAAGCGATGCCGCACCGCCCACAGCAGGCCGAACAAGGAGAAATGATACGACAGCCGGTATTGGAAGCGCACCGCCCGCCAGATTCCCTGCAACCACTTCACCAGGCTCGATTCGGCCACCCCTTCCGAATCCCAAAACCCGGCCTGATACAAAGGCAGTGTGCGCCACTCGGGCGGATGCTGCTCTTTGGGAAAACGCCGGTTGGTGGCAAGATAGGGCTCAAACCCGGCCCGCCGCGCCGCCTCCAGTACATGCACGGCGTACTCATAGTGGTGGCCGGCGATGCTGGCGATGGACTGATCGATGAGAATGAATTTATTGGCCACGGGTCAGGCCTTGTGCGGGGGTCGCGGATCGTCTCAAACGTTACATTATAACGGGACAGCTCACAATCGCACGAATTTCAGTGCGCCGTCTCCCGTGATCACGCGCCGCAGATAGTCCATCTGCCCCAGATGAAACGACAAGTGCCCGTACAGATGCATCAGGAATTGCCGCGTGGTCAACTCCACGCCCAGTACGTTGATCGGATAGATTTCCTCGAATTGCCCGGCCGTTAGAGCCGCCACGGTTCCGTACACCAACTCCTGCACTTCTTCGAGCCGCACTGCCAGAGTTTCGCGCGGCACGCCTTTGTGGGAAAACTCCAGTTCCCGCTGCCGCGTATATTCCACCCCGCCCAACTGCCGCCCGATGAAGTCGCGCAGGTTGCCTTCAAGATGCAGCGCCAGATTCCCGGCCGAGTTCGCCACTCCCGGCCGCGTCTCCCACAGAAAGGCTTCCTCCGGGAACGCGCGCACCTCCTGCACCAGCCGCGCGATGTCGCGCCGGAACAACCCAGCCAACTCAATTGCAACACTCATAAGCTACACTCTCGCATATGGTAGTCCTCATGCGCCGCATGCTTCCCTTCGCCTTGCTTCTGGCTGCTCTTCCCGCCGCCTATCCGCAAGCGAAGTCTCTTCCCCTCTCTTCCACCGAAGGACTCACCCTGCACAACGCCATCGCAACCCCGGTGACGTTCCAAGGGAAGAAGGCCCTCAAACTGACGGCGCCTCCCAGCGCCGCTCGTCCCACCCCCGCCACCAAGGGAGGGCTCAAGAAAAGCGGCGGACCAGGCGCCGCCGAAGCGAATCGCCAGGACCATCTCGCCCTTCTCGATGGCCTCGATTTCGGCAACGGCGTGATCGAAGTGGACCTTGCCGGCGAGCCGGGTCCCGGCGCGGCGGGCGGCGCGCGCGGATTCGTAGGGGTTGCCTTCCGCGTCCAGCCGGACCGCAAGACCTACGACTGCTTCTATCTCCGTCCCACCAACGGCCGCGCCGATGACCAGGAGCGCCGCAACCACTCGGCGCAGTACATCCAGCACCCCACCTATACATGGTTCAAGCTCCGCGAGGAAACTCCGTCCAAGTACGAGTCCTACGTGGACATCGGACCCGCCGAATGGATCCACGTAAAAATCGAGGTCAATGGGGATAAGGCGAAACTATTCGTGAATCACCACCCGCAGCCGACATTGATCGTGAACGACGTCAAATCCGGAGCAACCGCCAAGGGCGCCGTCGCGCTGTGGTTCGAGGGCTCAACGATCGCCCATTATGCGAATCTGAAGGTCACCACTCGTTAGGCGATCAGTGGATTCCGGGTCTTCAAACCGGGAAAGCGCTGAAAGTCCCGGTCCGCGGACCACAACTCGGTAACGCCGTGAAACACACACAACGCGGCCACGCGGGCATCGTGCACCTGGCCTCCGCGGATCGAAGCCGCTTCGATCATGCGATGCGCCAGTTCCCAGTATCCAGGACGTTCCGCCA
>CAYOBO010000063.1:9572-36818 GCA_964402295.1 uncultured Candidatus Solibacter sp.
GAAGCCGCTTCGATCATGCGATGCGCCAGTTCCCAGTATCCAGGACGTTCCGCCAAGGCCGCCGCCTTGTCATGCCACTCCATGTCGACACGGTGCGAATAGACCAGCAGATTGGTGTCAACCGCAATCACTCGGAGTCGGCCCCATAGATGAGATCCCGCACGCGGCTCCATTCGTAGCCGGCGATCAAACCTCCTTGCCCCCAACTGGCATCCGGCAGGCGGAAGGCACGCGGAGAACTGCGTTGCTCCACTGCCTTGCGAAGACCGGATTCCACAAGCTCCGTAAGCGTTATGCCCTCTTTGGCGGCGACGGCCTTCGCCTCGCGCAGTAAGCTCTCCGGAAGATCCAAAGTGGTCTTCATATGGCTATACGGTAGCAATAAACCGTATGTATGGATCTCTAGGCGAGACCCGCTTCACGTAGCTCCGTAAAGAGTGGAGGAACGATGCAGATCGTTGGCGAACCCCCGGGGCGCAACTGGCCTGCAATTCCGCACGAGGGCTGATGCGTCGTGATTCACGTTATGCAGTCACTTCCTCCAACGGCTCCATGTGCTCGGGTCGATTCCCAGCAGCTTGGCGATTTCCTTCCCTGTTGCGTTCCTCCCAGCCTTGAATCTCGCCACTTTGGCAAGCCACGCACGCAGTTCCTCCTCTCGACGCTCCCACGAAAGATCTGCTGTCTCAGGGCGAATAACGAACGCGGGAGCGGCCGCTTGGAACATCGAGCAATGCACGTCTTCGCATTCTTATCATCCTGTTTTTCAGGACGATCACTTGGATGGCCGAACAAATGGCCGAACACACTGTGGAGAAATCATGATCGCTGTCTCATACAAGTCTCAAAGTACGTCGACGTCAATTCGATCTACAGCATGCGTTCCCCCCCGATGGAGAAGATTTCGATGGACTTGGTTTAGCCTAGAGAGTTTCCGATGCTCCACAAGAGAAACATCGGAAGTCAATGCTCTTGAGAGTATGCCGCCATCATTTCTGGCGGAGTGCTCTCACCTTTGCCGATGAGGGGCGACTGTCTACGGACGGAGCTATTCCTGTCGGAAATACGCCCGCACCGCCGCCACAATCCGCTCCGACGCCCTCCCATCGCCATACGGATTGTGGATATGCGACCGGCGGTCGTACTCCGCCGCATCCTCCAGCAGCAGCGCAGCCTCCGAGACGATCTTCTCCACGTCCGTACCCACCAGCCGCGAGGTTCCCGCCTCCACCGCCTCGGGCCGCTCGGTCTTCTCGCGCATCACCAGCACCGGCTTTCCTAGCGACGGCGCCTCTTCCTGTACCCCGCCCGAATCCGTCAGGATCAAGTAACTCCGCCGCATCAAGTCGACAAAAGGAACATACTCCTGCGGGTCAATCAGATGCACGTTGCTCCGCCCGCCCAGCAGCCGCTCCACCGGCTCCCGCACGTTCGGGTTCGGATGCACGGGATAGACCAGCTCGACATCGGCCCGGCCGGCCAAACGGTGCAACGCCTCGCAAATGCGTTCAAAGCCGCCGCCGAAGCTCTCCCGCCGGTGGCCGGTGACAAGAATCATCTTCTTCGCCGGATCGAGAAACTCCCACCCCGGCACGGCCACTTCGCCGCGCTCGATCTTCTCCCGGATCGCCAGCAACGCATCGATGCACGTATTCCCCGTCACAAAGATCCGCGCATCCTCCACCCCATCCCGCCGCAGGTTCTGCGCCGAACCCTCGGTCGGCGGCAGATGCAGCGCCGTGAGGCGTGTCGTCAGCACCCGGTTCATCTCCTCCGGGAAAGGCTGCCGCATGTCCCAGGTCCGCAGACCAGCTTCGACATGCGCCACCGGCACGCCGCGGTAGAATCCCGCCAGCGCACCGCAGAATGTCGTCGTCGTATCGCCCTGGACGAAGATCATGGCTGGTTCCTCGGCCGCCAGTACCGGCTCGAGCGCGGCCAGAATGCGGCTGGTCGACTGGAACAGCGTCTGTCCGGGGAGCATGACATCCAGGTCATAGTCCGGTTTGACGGCAAAGGCGGCCAGCACCTGATCGAGCAGGCCGCGATGCTGCGCCGTGACACAGACGCGCGTGTCGAATTCCGTCAAATGCCGCCGCAGGTGGAGGATCACGGGGCACAGTTTGATGGCTTCCGGCCGGGTGCCGAAGATGAACAGGATCTTACGTTTAGGGGACAATCTCCAGCCTAGCGCGAGGAGGGGCGCTTTACAAAATCCAAACACCGCGTTCAAATTTTCGAAAACTTCGCCGATAAGCACCTGCGGAGGAGTACGCCGCAATGAGTTTCGCCCCACTGACGTTCACCGGCATCAGCAGCTTCTCGGAAGATTTCCAGACCATCCTCAATCGCGCGACGCAGATTGCGAGCCTGCCCATCACCGCCCTGCAAAACCAGCAGAAAGACTTGTTGCAGCAAAAGATACTGGTGACGAACCTGAGCGGCGCCGTCGATTCGCTCGCCAGCAGCGTCTCCGCGCTCGGCGCACTCGGCCACAACAAAGCTCTTTCGGCCTCCAGCTCCAATACCGCCAAAGTCACCGCCTCGAACGTGAACTCCTCGGCCCCGGCCAACTACACCATCACCGAAATCACCTCCGTCGCCAAGGCGGCGGCGGAGACTTCCGTCAGCGGCTATGCGGATTCGACTACGGCGGCGGTATCGAGCACCGGAACCGTGCAACTCACCGTCGGCTCCAGCAACTACACCATCGATCTCACGGGCAGGAACAACCTTACCGGGCTACGCGACGCCATCAACAACCTCGGCGCCGGCGTCACGGCCAGCGTGCTCACCACCGGCACCGGAGCCAACCCTTACTATCTCTCTGTCACCGCCAACAGCACGGGCGCCACCACGCTCGCACTGCGTGACGATCCCGGCGGGGCCAACACAAACCTGCTCACCGCCAACAATCAGGGCGCCAATACCGAATTCAAGCTGAACGGTGTGCTGGTCAGCAAGAAGACCACGTTCATCAACGACGTGGTTCCCGGCGTCACCTTCAACATCCTCGCCACGACCGATGTGGGTGAATCCGTCACGGTGAACATTGCTTCGGACCGTGCGAAGGTCTCCACCGCCCTGCAAAGCTTCGTCGCCAACTACAACGCGGTGCGCGAGCAGCTCAATGCCCAGATCGGCAGCAGCGCCGGCCTGCTCAGCGGCGATTTTCTCATCCGGGAAGTGCAAAGCCGATTGCGCAGCATCACGTCTTACGAAGGCGGCGACGGATCCATCACCAGCCTCGGCGCGCTGGGCGTCGAGTTCGACAGGGATGGCGTCGCCAGCTTCAACTCCGACGTCTTCAACGCTCTCACCTCGGACCAGATCAGCGACTCGTTTTCCTTCCTGGGCTCCAGTTCCACGGGCTTCGGCGGCCGCGCCTCACTGCTCACCACGGTCAGCGATTCGGTCACCGGGCTGGCCAAAATCCAGCTCGACAAATACGAGGAAACCGACAAGCGGCTGAGTGAGCAGGTGGCCAAGCTCAGCGAGCGCCTTTCCACGATGCAATTGACGCTCTCCGCCAAACTGCAAGCGGCCGATTCGCTGCTCGCCAGCCTGCAATCGCAACAAAACGTGCTCGATGCTTCCATCCAAAGTTTGAATTATTCCCTCTATGGCAGAAAGGATGGCTAATTGCCCGAACTGAACGACATTCTCAAGGAACTGGAAACCGTGGATGCCGACCTGGCGAAGACCGGCAACGGCGACTTTGCGCGGTTCTCCGCCGTACTGGAAAAACGAAACCGGCTGATCGGCCAGGCCACCGCCGCCATCGACGCCCTGCGCCAGCCCACGGCCGAACAACAGATCGCCCTGCGCCGCTCCCGCGAGGCAGGCGTTGCCGCCATGCGCCAGTTGATCCTCGCCAAGCATCTGCTGTCCACCGAAATCGCTTCGCTCAAACAGGAGCAGCGGCTATGGGATACGGTTTCGGCCCAGGTGAGTGGCGCACCGCAGCAGCGGGTCGATGTGAAGGGATGAAGCATCTGAGACGCTGCAAGCATTGGGTTCTTGCGTCGCATCCACTGGTATGATGGTGGCGAGGGCGTCGCCATGTCGGAGCAAGTTCAATCTATCGTGGAGGCCGTTCGCAGCTTGACTACCGAGCAGCGTAGGGAACTAATGGAGGCATTGGCCACCTTCGAAACCTCCCGCACGCCGATCTCCGCCAGCCGCAGGGAGCTCGTCCAAGCGATCAAAGGCAAGTACCGCAAGGTTCCCACATCGAGTGAGTCGTTCATGAGCCGGAAAAGAGAAGATCTCGCCCTGGAATCCAGATCGTGATCTTTGTCCTCGATGCGAGCGCAATGATCGCGTTCCTTCGCGGCGAGTCCGGCGCCGATGCAGTAGCTGAAATTCTTCTCGATTCCGAGTCGCAGTGTTACGCCCACGCGCTCAACCTCTGCGAGGTGTTTTACGACTTCGAACGGGCTGCAAACCGGCAGGATGCTTTGCAAGCGGTGTCGGACCTGGCAACGGTGGGCGTGATCGAGGATGCGAGCCTCGCTCCGGCTGTATGGCAAGCGGCTGGAACTCTGAAAGCTCGCCTGCGGAGGATTTCATTGGCCGACTGTTTCGCCATCGAGTTGGCCCAACGCCTGGAAGCAACCATCCTCACCGCAGATCATCACGAGTTCGATGTTCTGGCTGCACAACCCGAGTACAGAATTCGGTTCATCCGCTGAGGCAGCAGCGCACAATCGATATCGCCGTTATGCGGGTTTTTAGGCCTGACGGAGCACACTCTGCGGTCGATCGCGCGAGCACCGCACGAGGGGTAACCACTGCGCAGGAGAGTTCCACTACGAGGTCCGTTTTGAAAACCCAAAATCTTGTCATGGTTCATCCCGCAACGCATCACGGGCATCATGGGCTGTG
This sequence comes from uncultured Candidatus Solibacter sp., assembly GCA_964402295.1. Taxonomy (GTDB): domain Bacteria; phylum Acidobacteriota; class Terriglobia; order Bryobacterales; family Bryobacteraceae; genus CADEFT01. The sequence goes on from CAYOBO010000063.1 coordinate 14,460, forward strand.
GAGCGCATCGCGGCGGGTAGTGGCAAGCGGCACGGCCGGGCCGCCGAAGTGGTTGGCGGCTGTAAGCGGTGGTTGGCGGCTGTAAGCGGAGGTGCAGCCGAGGGCAGTGCCAAGCCAAAACACAAAGCTTCCAAGCCCGTCGCGGCGGCAGAGCAAACGTCACTTCCGTGCCCCACTTAACCGAAGGTTTTGGCCATTGTGTTCAACGACGGGCTCACGGATTCGAGGCGATTCAGGAGTTCATTAGCCGCAGGATTCTCGGCGCTTCAGGATCTCGACCACTCAGCCATCCCCCACAACCCTCAAAATACCTTCCCCGCCAACCGGTCCTTCACCCGCCCTTGCAATTCCTCCACCTCCACCTCGGGAAACATCGCACAGATCGTGCACGGATACACCAGCTTCCCCGTCAGCAATCCATTCCGCATGGCGATCAAATTCGGTGTATTCAGCGCCTCGGCGAACTTCCCGGCCGGCACCGGCTTCTCATCCCGATACATACAACACGGCCCCAACTGGTGCGACGCGTACAAATACGCCTCCGTCCACGGCATGACGCAATTCTTCGTCTTGCCGCGCGCCGCGGCCGGCTCCGCCGCCACCGCCCCCGGAGCCGGTTCCAGCACCGTCAGCGCCTTGCTCAGCACCGGCTTGCTCCCTTCCTGCTCCGTCACCACCGTGCGAATCCGCATCACCACGCCGCTGCCCTGCAACGCGCTTTCCACCGTCGGCAGCAGCGCAAACCACTTGCCCGCCGCCTTCGCCATTTCCCTGCCCCGTTCCACCGCCTCGCGCGCCGCGGCCAGTTTGTCCGGCGGCAGCGTGCCCACCGAATCCACCGCCAACCCGTCCGGCAGATCGTCCAGCTTCGACAATTCCGAAATCTGAAAATGGTCAATGCCCACGGCAATCCCCATCGCCACCCACTCATCCGTCATCCCGATGGTCTTGTCCGTCGCCACGGCATTCCAGATGAGATACGGAATGCGCCGTCCCTCCTTCAGGCAAACCGCACGGATGCGCGCAATGTTGTGCAGAAACGTGGCGAAATCGCCGCCCTTGCGGATGGCGGCATACAAAGCCGCATCCACGGTATCGCAACTCGTATTGATTTCGGTACAAAGCGAAAGCGCCCGCACCGCCCGCTCCGTCAGCGGCTTGGCAAGATTGGTGATGATGGATACCTCAATGCCGCTCTCGATGAATTGGAATAGATAATCGTCCCAATTCTTCACAATCGTGGTTTCCCCGCCGCCCGAGATCTGCACCCTCTTCACCCCCAGCGCCCGGAACTCCTCCAGCAGCGAGGGAAACACCTCCAGATCGAGGTCTTCCTTCTCATGCCACGGACGGCTGACCGCGCAGTAGGTGCATTTCAGATTACAGCGCGTGGTGAACTCGAGCGTCACCTTCTCCAGTTTTTGCAAATGCAACAACGGATCGATGCCCAGCGATGGAACCACGGTATCGCCTCCGAAAATCTTCTTCCGATAGTAACGCGATTTCGAGAGCAGCCGCGGGCCGAATCCGTCCCCGCATCCAAAGCTGGTACCATTATTCGTTTATTCCACAAGGATGCTGAAGGAGCTTGAATGAGTCTTTTCGCCACTAAATCCGTGGAGCAGATCCGTGCCGAGAGCGAAGGAGAGCACGGACTCAAACGCACGCTCGGTCCCGTGCAACTGGTTGCTCTCGGGATTGGAGCCATCATCGGAGCCGGCCTGTTCTCCCTCACCGGCATCGCCGCCTCGCATCACGCCGGACCTGCCGTGACTCTCTCCTTCATACTCGCGGCTTTCGGTTGCGCCTTCGCCGGCCTCTGCTACAGCGAGTTCTCCACCATGATTCCCATCGCCGGCAGCGCCTATACCTACTCCTACGCCACCATGGGCGAACTGCTCGCCTGGGTCATCGGCTGGGATCTGGTGCTCGAATACGCCGTCGGCGCGGCCACCGTCGCCGTCAGTTGGTCCGGCTACGTCGACTCCCTCCTCAAAGACTTCGGCATCATCCTCCCTTGGCAATTCGTCAACTCTCCCTTCACCAAAACCACTCTCGCCGACGGCCAGGTGTTGCACGGAGTCATTAACATCCCCGCCATCCTGGTTGTCATCGCCGTCTCCAGCGTATTGATCGTCGGCATCCAGGAATCGGCCCGCGTCAATGCCGCCATCGTGGTCATGAAGGTAACGGTGGTGGTGATCTTCATCCTCTTCGGATGGGGCTACATCAACCCGGCAAACTACGTTCCTTATATCCCTGAGAACACGGGCCAGTCCGGACACTTCGGCTTCAGCGGCGTACTCCGCGCGGCTGGCGTGGTCTTCTTCGCCTTCATCGGATTCGACGCCGTATCCACCGCTGCCCAGGAAGCCAAGCGCCCGCAACGCGACATGCCCATCGGCATCATCGGTTCTCTCGTTGTCTGCACCCTGCTCTATGTGCTGTTCGCCCACGTGCTCACCGGCATCGTGCCCTACAAGGAACTCGATTCCGCCGCCCCTGTTGCTGTCGCCATCGACCGCACTCCCTACCAATGGCTCAAGACGGCCATCAAGCTCGCCATCATCGCCGGCTACACTTCGGTGATTCTCGTCATGCTACTCGGCCAGAGCCGCGTCTTCTATTCCATGTCGCGTGACGGCCTGCTGCCCAAGCTCTTCAGCGATATCCACCCCAAGTTCCGCACTCCCTGGCGCAGCAACCTGATGTTCATGGTGTTCGTGGGCGCCTTCGCCGCCTTCGCGCCGATTCAGATTGTCGGTGAAATGACGTCCATCGGCACGCTCTTCGCCTTCGTGCTCGTATCCATCGGCATTCTGGTCATGCGCAAGACACACCCTAATCTGCCGCGCCCATTCCGCACACCGCTGGTGCCGCTGGTGCCGATTCTCGGCATCCTCGCCAATCTCGGCCTGATGGCCGGACTCGGCTTGGAAAACTGGATGCGGCTCTTCATCTGGATGGCGCTTGGTTTCGCGATCTACTTCGGCTACAGCCGCCACCGCAGCAACCTACAGCGCTCGCTGGCTAGGAAATAGCCAGCAGGTGAAGATAATCTTCTTTCGGGACAGCGGCTAAGAACGTCGCCAGCCGCGGCCCGCTCTTGCGCGCAAACAGCAACTGGTAAATATCCGTGAAGAACGCCTTCTGCATCTCCTTGGCGTTGCCTCCCGGCGACAACTCGCTGGGAATCGCATACAGCCGTTCGTTTGCCGATTCCAGCGTAATCTCCGCCGTGGCAATCCATTCGGCCAGCGCCACAATCCAGCTCTTGCGATCGGCCGGCATCGCCGCCGCGTAATCCGTCCGCACGGCGTCCACCAGCCGTACATCCTCTTCCGGAGCGTACGTCTTCAGCCAGTGCGCCGCTTTCTCCAGCCGTTCGGCAAATTCCTCTTGCGAATACGGAGTCCCCAGCCTGGCGAAAATATCCGCCAGAGCCTGCCGGTTGCCGCGCACAATGCCGGAAAAACTCGCCAACTGGCGGAACGGCACCGGATACACCGTCCGCCCATCCACCTTCGCCAGTTCCACGGCCTTGTGATCGGCGTCTTCCAGATCCGTCGATTGCATGGCCCGGTCGAACTCGTCGTACACCTGGAAAATCTGCCGGTCCACCACCAGGTCAAACGCCCGGTTCGGCGCCATCCGCGAGAACACCCACAGCAAGACTTCCGGCTGATAGATCTCCAGCGCATCGTCGAGCGAAATCACCGTGCCCGCCGAGCTGCTCATCTTGCCGGCCAGTCCCTTGATACCCACGAATTCGTACACCTGGAACACCGGCGGTTCGCTATGAAAAATCTCGCGTGCAATGCGGCTCGACACTTCATAGCTGCCGCCCGCCGTGCCGTGATCCTTGCCGCCCGGCTCGAAGGCGATGTTCTCGTGCCGCCAGCGCATCGGCCAGTCGATTTTCCATGGCAGCTTCAGATTTTCCGCCGTCTCCGCCGTGCCCGCGCCCTCATGCCCGCATTTGCAGCGATAGGCGAACACCATCGTCGATTCGTTGAAATCGAGCAATTGCGTCGTATCGCGCTTGCACACCGGGCAGTATACTTCCACCGGAAAATAGCGCTCGCGTTCTTCTTCCGTACCTTTCTGCGTGCGGAAGCTCGCAATGATGTCGTAGATCTCGCGCCGCTTTTGAATCGCTTCCACGATGCCGTAGTTGTACTGCCGCGAACGATACATCTCGGCCTGGTAGCGATACGTAATGTCGATGCCCAGCTTGGCCAGCGAAGCCTCGAAAATCTTCTCGTAGCGCGCGGCATAAGAGGAGTACTCGCCGAACGGATCGGGAATGTCCACCAGCGGCTTGCCCAGGTGCTGGCTGTAGCTTTCCGGAATATTCTTCGGCACCTTGCGAAAGCGGTCGTAGTTATCCCAGCTCTGGAGCAGCTTCACACGCTTGCCGCGCTCGAGCAGACAGCGCGCGACAAACCAGTTGGTGAGAATATCGCGCAGGTTCCCGCAATGCACGGGCCCCGACGGCGTCGTGCCCGATGCGCAATGAAATTCTTCGGTGTCGGGGAATTTTTGGATAAGAGAGTCGGCGACTCGTTCGGCCCAATGCATGTTGTTTGTGGAAGCGGTGCTTCTCACTAGTATACCGGCAACACTATGGCGTTCCGCGTACATCGAATAGGCCGATGTTATCCAAACCCGATTCCCGCCGTTATAGTGGGGAGATGCGTTCCGATGCCGGACTTTGCTCCCAGTGCAGCCACTGCAAAGTCATCCGCTCCGACAAAGGCAGCGAGTTTCTCCAATGCCTCCGCTCCTTCACGGATCCGGCTTACCCCAAATATCCCCGCCTCCCGCTACGCCAATGTCCCGGCTTCGCCGGCCGAGAGGTGCCACCGGTAGGCGGTCTCCACAATACTCCGCAAATCTGACCGCACCGGAGTCCACCCCAGCAAAGCCCGCGCCCGCGATGCCTCCGCCACCAGCTCCGGAGCATCCCCCGGCCGCCGCGGACTCAGCCGCACCGGCACCTTCCGCCCGCTCACTTCCTCCACCATCGCAATCACCTGCCGCACCGTAATGCCCGTCCCCGTGCCCAGATTGCACACCGTGCTCTCCCCGCCCTGCTCCAGGTACCGCATAGCCAGCACATGCGCCGCCGCCAGATCCGACACGTGCACATAATCGCGCACCGCCGTCCCATCCACGCTCGGGTAATCCGTCCCGAATAAATGCAGTTCCGGGCCCTTCCCCAACGCCGCCCGTATGGCCAGCGGAATCAGATGGGTCTCCGGCTCATGATTCTCTCCCAACCGCCCATCCGGATCCGCTCCCGCCGCATTGAAGTAGCGCAGCCGCACCGACCGCAATCCATGGGCTTGCCCATACCACCCCAGCGCCCGCTCCACCATCAGCTTCGATTCCCCGTACGGATTCACCGGCAGCAGCCTGTGGTCCTCGGGAATCGGCACCTGTAAAGGATCGCCATACACCGCCGCTGTCGAGGAAAACACAATCCGATCGATTCCCGCTTCATGCAATCCATCGAGCAAATTGAGCGTATTGCCGAAGTTATTGCGAAAATATTTCCCCGGCTCGCGTACCGATTCGCCCACGGATATATACGCCGCGAAGTGGATGGCCGCCGCAAAGCGGTATTTCCGCAGCACCCCGCGCAAAGCCGCCGTATCCGCCAGATCGCCTTTCTCGAGCGGCCCCCATTGGACCGCGGCGCCGTGTCCGTACTCCATGCTGTCAAACACCACTGGCTCGTAACCAGCCTCAAACAACGCTTTTGCCGTATGGCTGCCGATATATCCGGCGCCGCCGGTAACCAGAATCCGCATGCCTCCTCATTGTGGCATAGCCCCTTGACATAACCCCCTTGAAATGCTGTGGTATGCTGGAAGTGTCTTTTGTCCACATCCGTCCTGTCCTTGCGTTTGCCTCCGTTCGGATTGGTTAACCTAACAGCCCGGGGTCTTCAAAGACAATTTCGAATAGGAGACTCACTCCAAGTGACCAACATTTTCGTAGGAAATCTCAGTTTCCGAACCACGCAAGAGGATCTGCAACAGGCCTTTGCGCAGTACGGCGCCGTGGAACGCGTCAGTATCGTTACCGACCGCGCCACCGGCCAGCCGCGTGGCTTTGCCTTCGTGGAAATGACCAACTCCGATGAAGCCGAAACGGCCATCTCGCGCCTCAACGGCGCCGAACTCGACGGCCGCGCGCTGAACGTCAACGAAGCGCGTCCGCGTCCGGCGGGCGGCGGCGGTGGTGGATACGGTGGTGGTGGCGGCGGCCGCGGCCAGCGTCGCCAGCCTCGCTGGTAATCCCCGCTTCACACACAAATTCAACGCAGCGGCCCGCTCTCTGTTAAGAGAGTGGGCCGTTGCCGTTATTGGGTAACCGTCCCCCCTCTCCAGAGCGTCCTTCCATGTACCAGAGGGAGTCTTTGTATCTCTAGTCTGTTCACCGATCCGGGAGTCGGCCGTTGACCGGCCTCCAGGCACTTCACGATGCTGCCTCATTCCGGGATCCTGCGGGCCATGTCTATTGGGACAACGGTGTCTGCAAACGGACCGTTACTTCGCGCGGCATTTCCGACTACCGCCTCCTGCTCTCCTCCGGCCTCTACGACGACCTCGTTTCCGCAAAGCTGCTGATTCCGCATCGCGAAGAGCCTTCTTCCTTCCCCGGCATCGAAACCATCCTTGTCCCGGAACACATCCCCTACATCTCCTATCCCTACGAGTGGTCCTTCTCACAACTGCGCGATGCCGCGCTGCTCACATTGGAAATTGAGCGCCGCGCCCTCGCCAAAGGCCTGTCTCTCAAGGATGCCTCCGCGTTCAACGTACAGTTTCAAGGCTCTCATCCCGTCTTTATCGATACCCTCTCTTTTGAACCGAATCGCGGGGGCCCCTGGGTGGCCTATCAGCAGTTCTGCCGCCACTTCCTCGCACCGCTATTGTTAATGGCCCATGCCGATCCGGCATTCCATCGCAACCTGGCAACCAACCCCGACGGATTTCCTCTCGCCACCGCTTCCCGCCTGCTTCCGTTGCGCACCTATCTCCAACCCGGCCCGCTCCTGCATATTCATCTGCACTCGCGTGCCGATGCACAACCCTCCGCAAATACTGCACGCAAAGCAGCATCGCAAACCCCCGACCGCAAAGCCGCGCTTATCGATTCCCTGCGCCGCGCCATCCATTCTTTGCGCCTCCCGCATCAATCCTCCGTCTGGAGCGGCTACTACGCCGAGCGCACGCACTACAGCGAGGAAGCCGAAACATTCCGCCAGCATTTTGTTACCACCGCTCTGCGCCACCTCCAGCCCAATCTGGTGTTCGATCTCGGCGCCAATCGCGGCAACTACAGCAAGCTCACCGCGGACCTCGGCTTCCCTTGCGTCGCCTTCGAAGCCGACCCCATCTGCGCCGACCGCCACTATCTGGCAACCCGCGAAGCGGCATCGGAGCGTGTGCTGTCTTTGTGCATGGACTTGCGCTACCCTTCACCCGCCATCGGCTTTGCCTGCCGTGAACGCGCCAGTCTCCTCGGCCGCCCCCGCGCCGGCTTGATTCTCGCTCTCGCCCTGGTGCATCATCTGCGCATCTCCGGACAGGCGCCGCTCGCCCACATCGCCGGATTCCTCGCCTCCCTCGGCGACCACCTCCTTCTGGAGTTCATCCCCAAATCCGACCCCATGGTCCAAACCATGCTCGCCCACCGCGAAGACATTTTCGAGGACTACACCATCGAAGGCCTCGCCGCGGCTATGTCTGCGGACTGGGAGTTGCTCGAAACCCAACCCGTTCCCTCCAGCCAGCGCACGCTCCATCTCTACCGGAGGAGGCGCTAGCAGCTAGCCATGCACAAGGCTTTTGACATTCGATCGCTATCCGGCCGCCTCCTGGTACTCGTCTGTGTCGTCATTCTTCCGTTCCTGCGATTCCTCCTGCGCAACGAATACCGGATCTGGACGCCGGAGGCTCTCGCCGCGGCAGCGGTCCTGCTGTTGGTCTGTGCGCTGCTGGCCGCATTGGTGCGCCCGAAGATGCTCTTTCTCTCGCTGGCGGCGGCATGCTCGGTTCTCATGGCTGTGGTGCCCACCATGCGCCTGCTTTCCCCTTGGGCGGAACTCACCCCGAACACAACCGCTCTCCTGTTGGGCGCGCTGCTCGGTGCGGCCGTACTCCTGCTACGTGAAAACTTCGCCACCATTCTCGCTGTCTTCACGCTCTCCGCGTTCGGCGTCGACGTCGGACAGTCGCTGTGGAACCGCCAATCAACGCCCGCGGCGAGTGTTCAAGCTGCCAAACCCCTCTCTCACGTCTTGTACATCGTTCTCGACGAACACATCGGAATCGCCGGCCTGCCCACGCAATTCGCCGAGTGCGCCTCCGCACGCCGCACGCTGGAATCCACCTTCGCCGCAAACCAGTTCCGCCTCTTCACGCACGCTTACAGTAACTACCCGTCCACCGTCTCATCCCTGTCGAGCGTGATCAATCGCCGCACACTGACCCGCCGCCGCATGTTTCTTGACGAAAATTCTTCGCAATGGCGATGGGGCACGCGCACCTTCCGGGAAAACCGGCTGCTCGAATTTTTCGCCGGCCGCGGTTACCGCATCGACATCATCCAGCATCGCGCCATCAATCACGCCGCCCCGAAGGTTCGCCCGGACCGCCTTCGCGAATACTGGGATCGGCTCGGACAACTCGACCGCGCCGCCGGTCCCTGGCACACGCGCTTTCGCTGGCTGGTGGGCAATTATCAGCAATCCGATCTTGTCCTCTCCCAGGTCAAGGCTTTCTTCCCCTTCCGCTTCGCCCCACACACCACAGGCCCTCTTTCCGCCAGTGGCGTCTGGCCCAGCGCTCCCGCCGAAAGCCTGGAGCAGGCCACCCAGCCTACCCTCTTCTTCGTGCACGTCATGGCGCCGCATTATCCGTATCTGTTCCGCCGCGACGGCTCCGTACGCGATCTCCGCGAGTGGAGCGGGGACCGCATGGACCAGCGGCTCTCAGCGCGGCAATACCGGGAGCGCTACCGCCGCTACTGCGAACAGGTCGAATCCGTCAGCCATCAACTACAGTCGCTCTTTGACCGCATGCGCCGGGCAGGCATCTACGATTCCACACATATCGTGATTCACGGCGATCACGGCTCGCGCATCCGCATGGCTTTGGAGCATGGCACAGCGCGTGCCACCCAACCCACCGGCGCCGATCCCGAGCAGTTCGACTATCCCGGCGAGCCGCCCCTCCGCGACCTGCTCGACCGCTTCTCCACGCTCTTCGCCGTCAAAACTCCGCATGCGGATGCGGCCGCCGTCGATCGCCGCAAAGCCGGCTTGCTGCGGCTGCTGTCCGAAACGCTGCCGCTCGACGTGGCAGCGCCCGGCGGTGCGGAAGCCGACCTCGTCTATCTATTCGACGCCAACAATCTCCCCAAACCCATCCCTATTCTCAAGTACTGGATTTCGCAACCGGGCGGCGCATCCGGCGTCCCCAAAGAAAGTGAGGAATGATCTCATGGACCCTCTCCATCCTGTAACGAAAGCGCTTTATCTCGATCCGACCACGGGCAGCATCGCCTTCCAGGCGGCCATCGGAGGCCTGCTCGCCGCTACCGCCGCCCTTCGCCTCTATTGGCGCCGTGTCTCGGAACTGTTCCACGGCGCCCGCCGCCGCCATCCCGAAAAGCCCCGCCGCAATGATTCAGAATGACAGGTGATGCTCCGAATCTTTCTGTTCACTTCCCTCTGCGCCTTCGCCCAAACTCCAGCCGTGGAAACGGGCAAGCAACTCTTCGCCGCACGCTGCGGCGCCTGCCACGGAGCAGACGGGCGCGGCGGCGAACGCGGACCCGATATCGCTCACCGCAATCTCCGCGCTCGCGATGCCGCTTCCCTTCGCGATCTTGTCCGCAACGGACTCCCCACACGCGGCATGCCCGGCGTCCATCTCCCTCCCGCGGACATGGACGCCATGCTCGCTTTTCTGCGCACCATCGATGCCCCCGATACCGGCACGGCCACGCGAGCCATCGCCGTCAACGGCCCATCGTTTGCCGCCCTTGCCGCGCCGAAGCCCGGCGAATGGCTCAGCTACCACGGCGCGCTCACCGGCAACCGCCACAGCGCCCTCGATCAAATCCACACGCGCAACGTAAGCACACTCGCTCCGCGCTGGATGTTCGGCATCCCCGGCGCGAGCCGCTTGCAGGTAACACCCATCGTGGTCGACGGCATCATGTACATCACCGCGGCCAACGAAGTCTACGCCCTCGATGCCGCCACCGGCCGCCAGATCTGGAACTTCCGCCGTCCCCGCACCCAAGGACTCACCGGCGATGCCGCGGGCGGAATCAATCGCGGCGTCGCCCTGCTCAACGGCCGTGTGTTTCTGGTCACCGATCACGCCCATCTGCTCGCCCTCGACCGCGCCACCGGCGCACTGCTGTGGGATACGGAAATGGCCGACTACCGCCAGAACTACGGCGCCACGGCAGCCCCGCTCGTCGTCAACGATCTCGTGCTCAGCGGAACATCCGGCGGTGACGAAGGCGTTCGCGGCTTCATCGCCGCCTACAGCGCCTCCACCGGCAAAGAGGTCTGGCGCTTCTGGACCGTCCCCGCGCCCGGCGAACCCGCCGCCGCCACCTGGAAAGGCGTCGAACTCCCGCATGGCTGCGCCGCCGCATGGCTCACCGGCGTCTACGATCCCCAACTCAAGCTCGTCTACTGGCCCACCGGCAACCCCTGCCCCGACTACAACGGCGACGAACGCCAGGGCGACAATCTCTATTCGAGTTCCCTCGTCGCCCTCGATGCCGCCACCGGCAAACTGCGCTGGCATTATCAATTCACGCCTCACGATCTGCACGACTGGGACGCCACGCAAGTGCCCCTGCTGATCGATGCCACCTGGGAAGGCCGCCCCCGCAAGCTGATCGCCCAAGCCAATCGCAACGGCTTCTTCTACGTCCTCGACCGCACGGACGGCAAGCTGCTTCTCGCCAAACCCTTCGTCGAAAAATTGACTTGGGCGAAAGGCATCGGCCCCGATGGCCGACCCATCGTGATTCCCGAGGCCAATCCCACACCGGAAGGCGTGCGAGCCTGCCCCGCCGTCGAAGGAGCCACCAACTGGATGGCGCCATCCTTCAATCCATCCACCGGCCTCTATTACGTCATGGCGCTGGAAAAATGCACCATCTACCGTAAAGCTCCCGCCCAATGGGAACCCGGTAAATCGCACTACGGAGGCGCCACCCGCCGCGTCCCCAACGAGCCCGGCAAGAAATACCTCCGCGCACTCGACCTGCACACCGGCCGCATCGTCTGGGAGTTACCGCAGGATGGGCCCGCCAGCACCTGGGGAGGCACGCTTTCCACCAACGGAGGCCTCGTCTTCTTCGGCCACGACAACGGCGATTTCGCCGCCGCCGACGCAAAAACGGGAAAGCTGCTCTGGAGCTTCCCCGCCAATGCCCTCTGGAAAGCCTCTCCAATGACCTATACGGCCGGCGGAAAGCAGTACGTCGCGATCGCCGCCGGTGGTGCAGTGGTGGCGTTCGGTTTGCCCTAATACCATAATCGAACGGCTACTTCTGCAACATGCTTGCGGATTAGTGTCCAGCGTCCTTTGCCAAGAACCACAATGGCTAATTCTCCGGCCTTCCGAACTCCGCCCATCCACGCGACCGGGCTTCTGTCCCCGTATGCCGATCGATGAGAAACCTGGCCAGAGTCCGGGGTGTGCCGAGATTGCGTGAGGGCACTCGCTATCGCTCAGACTTGCACCGCCGGTCAACAAAGCAGTATCGCCATCGCCGCCGGCGGTGCAGTCACTCTTCACGGAATGCCCTGATTTAATCGCCGAACGCGCTGTCCATCGCCATGTCGCGGCCCGTGCTCCGCGCACCCACCCGTACGGGCAGAATCATCGGTACAGACTTCCTGTACGCCCGGTAGCGCTCCCCGTGAACGCGGATCAAATCCCGCTCCTCGAATTGAATCGCCACCAGAATATACCCCGTCGTCAGCACCGCAAACAACAGGTGCGCCGCCGTCATCGTCGGGGTCATCCAGAACGCGAACAGCCATCCCAGATACAGCGGATGCCGCACCACTTTGTACATCGCCGGAGTCCGGAACCGCAGTTGCGTGTACGGCTCACCCTTCAGATACAGCCACACCTGCCGCAGCCCGAACAAATCGAAATGATTGATCATGAACGTGCTCAGCAATACCAGCAGCCAGCCCGATGCGCACAACGCCTGGAGCAATGCCTGCCCCGCGCCATTCTCCACGTTCCAAATCACTCCCCCCATCGGCTGCCATTTCCAAAACAGCAGAATCAGCATCGCGCTCGAAAGCAGCACATAGGTGCTGCGCTCGGCCGGCTCCGGAATCAACTGCGTCAAGCCACGCTTGAACCAACTCCGCGCCATCACGCTATGCTGAATGGCAAAGCCACCCAACAGCAGCGCGTTGATCAGAAACGCCTCGCCCAGCGGCCCGCTCGGCCCTGCGTCCATCGACTTCGGCACCAACACATTGCCCACAAACCCGAACGCATACAGGAACGTCGCCAAGAAGATCCCGTAACACACCACCCCGTACACGAATACTGCGATTCGCTTCATTGTCTCTCTCCTTATCCATCCCTCGTTGCCCCTTGATTTTGGGGTCACCCGGATACGCGAGAGTTCCTCCACAATTGGTTCATCCGCAAGCGTGTGATAGGATACCCCTGGCATGCCATCCAACTACCCAAAGCTCACCCGGCGGAGCTTTCTTTCCGCGGCCGCCGCGGCATCGGTCCTCGCGCAGCCGCAGCCCAAAACCAACGTCATCCTCATCATGGCCGACGACTTCGGCTACGAATGCCTGGGCGCCAATGGCGGCACTTCCTACAAGACCCCCAACCTCGATCGCATGGCCGCCACCGGAGTCCGCTTCACCCACGCCTACGCCCAGCCGCTCTGCACCCCCACCCGCGTCCAACTCATGACCGGCCAGCACAACTTCCGCAACTGGCGCGCCTTCGGCATCATGGACCCCAACGAGAAAACCTTCGGCCACATGATGCAGCGCGCCGGATACCGCACCTGCATCTCCGGCAAATGGCAGTTCTACAGCTACGAAGGCAAGCCCTCCCCCCGCCGCGCCACCGGCATGAAACCAGAACAAAGCGGCTTCCATGAATACCTGCTCTGGCACGATCTGTTCACCGAAGACAAAGGCTCCCGCTACGCCGATCCCGTCATCACTGAAAACGGCAAGAAGCGCACCGACACCAAAGGGAAATACGGCGAAGATTTATTCACCGATTTCATCATCCGTTTCATGGAGCGCAACAAGGCCAATCCGTTCTTCGTCTACTACCCCATGGTGCTCACCCACGGGCCCTTCAACCCCACTCCCCGCAGCGCCGACTGGGCCAAGGGCGACCGCTTCAAGGACGATCCCAAATACTTCCCCGACATGGTCGAGTATCTCGACGTCTGCGTCGGCCGCCTGCTCGACGCCGTCGACAAACTCGGTATCGCCGAGCGTACACTCATCCTCTTCTACGGCGATAACGGAACACCCCGCGAGATCACCGCTTCCCGTATGGGTGACAAAGTCATCCCCGGCGGCAAGGGACTCACCACCGACGCCGGCATGCATGTTCCCATGCTCGCCCGCTGGAAAGGTGTCACCCCAGCCGGCCGCGTCTGCTCCGACCTCATCGACTCCACGGACTTCCTCCCCTCCATCATGGAAGCCACCGGGGCCAAATGGTTCGACGGACTCCCCATCGACGGCCGCAGCTTCATTCCGCAGTTGCGTGGCCAGAAAGGCAACCCCCGCCAATGGGCTTTCTCCCACTTCGATCCGCACCCGGGGTGCAAAGTAAACTTCACTCCCACCCGCCTCGCCTGGGATCACCGCTGGAAGCTCTATCTCGATAACCGCCTCTACGACATCCAAAAGGATCCCTTCGAGAAATCACCCATCCCCGTGAGCGGCGCTTCCGCCGAAGCTCAGGCCGCACGCAAAAAGCTGCAAGCCGCCCTCGATCGGATGGCCCGCGTCAAGCCGCCCAAGTTCAACAAATTCGAAACCGACGGCCGCGCCGCCTATTGATTCGCCATTCGCTAAAAAAAGTTGCATCCTGGTGATAGATTTTCAGGCTACCCTCGCGCCTACCCAGATGAGAGGAGTTAAACAAAACAACATGCCTGAAATCATGGATATATCCAGCAGCCCGGTAGCCACCGAAGGCCGCGTCAAGATGCGTCAGATCTGGAACACCACCTACGCCGTCGGCGAAGGATGCGCCAATCACACCGATGATGTCCTCCTCGTCCAGTGGATGCTCCAAAAACACTTCCAGCGCCCGGACAAAAAGGTCCTCCTCGGCAAAGGCTTCACCGTCCCCACGCACGGCGGTTGCGACAACGCCACCCTCGACGTCATCCGCATCTTCCAGATGGACCTCATCCGCCACAAAGGCGAGTCCACCAAGGTCTCCATGAACGGCCAGGTCTTCCCCGTCCGCCAGGTCCAGGAACTCACCAAATACACCCTCGCCTATCTCAACTACAACCTCTGCCTCTATTACCCACAACTGTTCCGCAACCCCGGCTTCGACACCAAAATGTCCGGCTATCTCAAAGTCCTCTTCAGCCGCTGCCCGCAAATCAAACCTTAGCCTTTGACCGAGTGCGCGCCAATCCACTCCGCCAGCGCCGCCTCTTCCATCCGTCCCGCGGCTAATTCCTCTATCATTGCGATCGCCTCCACCGGATCGGCCCGCAGTTCATATCCGTTCATCGCCAGAAACACGCCAATACTCAGAAAGGCAGCGCGCTTGTTGCCATCCACGAACGGATGACTGCGGGCCATGGCGAAACCATACGCCGCCGCAAGCACGGCAATCGTGCACCCGCGGCGGTCGTAGGAATATTTATTACGGGCTCTGTCCAAGGCGGATTCCAGCAGTCCTTCATCCCGTAAACCCCGGCTGCCGCCGAACTCCGCTAGACTCTCTTCATGCAACAGAAGCAGGGCGCGTTTCTCCACCCACTTCGGCTCGCGCTTCATTTCGCCAGTGCCTTGAACGTCTCCCGGTACTGTTTCATGAACTTCCTCCCCGCCTCCAATTGCTCTTCCACCCGCGGATCATAAGGTGTCAGTAGATACCCCTCCGGCGTCTCGATGGCAAACAGCGTGTCACCCTTCTTCACCTTCAGGCGGTGCAGCATCTCCTTGGGCAGAATGGTTCCCGTCGAGGTACCTACGGCAGTCAGTTTCAATGTTGTCATGGCATTGGTATACCTATTATAATGCCCGCTTCCATGGAGAAGACAAGGATAGGCGGTTGCCTCCAACTTCTTGATGGATATACAGTTTGTTAGGTATAGCTTTTATGCGTGTTTCCAAATGGGGGAATAGTTTGGCGGTGCGTCTTCCCGCTTTGGTTGTGGAAGCGCTGGATCTTAAAGAGGGCGACGAAATCGAGATTTCCATCGCAGGAAAACGCGACTTCAAGGTGGCCCGTGACCGGTCCAAAGAGAGGGCACTGGAGCACCTCCGTCAAATGAAGTGGTCCTTCCCTGCTGATTTCCAATTCCACCGCGAAGAGATCAATGAACGATAAGGCGTTCTTTGATACCAACGTCATCCTGTACGCCTTCCGCCAGGACGACACGCGCAGTCAGATGGCGGAAACGCTGCTGGCCGCTGGAGGAACGCTATCCGTGCAGGTTTCGCCGCGCCCTTGCCATACTTCGCGTCTTTTGTCCGGAACCCGTGCCACTTACCGCCGAGACCCACGAGAGAGCCGTGCACATTGCCGAACACTACGGGTATTCCATCTTTGATTCACTCATCATCGCGGCTGCGCTCCATGCCGGCGCTGGCACACTATACACGGAGGATATGCGAGATGGCCAGATGATAGATGGGCTTACCATTCGCAATCCGTTTGCGCGTTAGAAACCCGCTCATCCCTCCCGCTCAATGTCGATATACATCGGCCCCGCCCCCAGCAACGCCACCAAAAACCACGTGAACTTCCCCGACCGGTTAATCAACTGAAACGTAATGTGCTCCCCCGCCCCAATCTCGAACTTGTGGTTCTTCCACACAAACGTATTGTTCACATGCAGCGTATGCTTGCCCGGCGGCAACACCCGCGTCGCCGACTTGCCGTAATCGAGCGTCGCCAGCGGTTGATCGTCGATCTTCACAATCATCACCCGCTTCTCGTTATCCCGCTTCGATGTGCGCAGTACCGTGATCCGCGCTTCCTGCTGCTCCGCTCTGTCTGCCATGCTCGCGCTTCCGAGAGTAGCAAATAGTGCTACTGTGGCACTGAACATTCCCAGCGGCGGATAATAGATCCTTCGCCCGGCCTTCAACCTTTCATGATCATCACTCAGACTCCGTTCCGTATCAGCTTCTTCGGCGGCGGTACGGATTACCCCGATTACTTCGAAAAAAACGGCGGCGGCGCGGTGCTCGGCACCGCCATCGACCATTCCGCCTATCTCTCCGTCTCCCGTTTCTACTCCCGCCTCTTCGATTACTCCATCCGCATCGCCTACCGTAAAGTCGAATGCGTCCGCAGCCTCGAGGAAATCGAGCATGCCCCTTTCCGCGAATGCCTCCGCCACTGCGGCATCTCCACCGGCGTCGAGATCAATTACACCGGCGAACTCCCCTCTTTCTCCGGACTCGGCTCCTCTTCCAGTTTCGTCGTCGGCCTTCTCAACGCCCTTCATGCCTTCCAGGGCAAAGCCCGCCGCCCCCTCGATCTCGCCATCGAAGCCATCCTCCTCGAACAGGACACCCTGAAGGAAGCCGTCGGCTGCCAGGATCAGGTCTTCGCCGCTGTCGGAGGCCTCAAACTCATCGAGTTCCGCACCCGCGAAGACATTGTCGTCCACGCCGTCCCCCTTTCCCCTGACCGCATCCGCCACATCGAAGATCACCTGCTTCTGCTCCACACCGGCATCAAGCGCCGCGCCGCCGACGTCGCCACCAACATCATCCGCCGCATCGGCGAGCAAACCCGCGTCCTGCTCCGCATGCGCGAAATGGTCGACGAAGGCTACTCCATCCTCACCGGCAACCAATCCCTCACCGCCTTCGGCACTCTGCTCGATGAAGCCTGGCAATGGAAACGCTCTCTCGATTCCTCCGTATGCAGCAGCGAGATCGAAGAAATGTACCAGCGCGGCCGCTCCGCCGGAGCCTTCGGCGGCAAGCTCCTCGGAGCCGGCGGCGGCGGCTGCCTTCTCTTCGTCGTCCCACCCGACCGCCGCGCCCAAGTCCGCGCCGCCCTCGCCGAACTCGAAGAGATCCCCATCTCCATCAACTCGCCGGGAAGCCACGTCATCCACGCCTGAATCTTCAATCTCGTTACAATGGCGGTTTCGATGCGCGGCTACATCGTCGGTTCCTACGGCTTCGACAACACGGGAGACGAAGCGATCCTCGCCAGCCTCGTCGCCCTCATCCGCAAACACATCCCCGATCTCCAGCTCACCGTCATGTCCGGCAATCCGGACCTCACCGCTTCCCAGCACCACGTCCAGGCCGTTCACTGGCAATCCATCGCCGATCAGTTTGAAGCCGTCGCCGCCGCCGATTTCGTCCTCGTCGGCGGAGGCGGCCTGTTCTTCGATTATTGGGGTTTTTATCCGGAAACCCTCTGGACCCCCGGCCACGGCAGCCTCAGCTACGTCGGCGGTGCGCCGCTGCTTGCCGCCCTCCTCGGCAAGCCTGTCGTTTATTACGCCGTCGGCGCCGGCCCCCTCCGCACCGAAGAAGGCCGCCGCATGTCGCGCGCCCTCCTCGAAGGCGCGTCCAGCATCTCTGTACGCGAGCAGCCCTCCCAGGATTTGATCGCCGGCCTCGGCATCCCGCGCGAACGCGTCCACGTCGCCGCCGATCCCGCCTTCGCCCTCGCCGGCGATTGGACCGCCGATCGCCCCGCCCACGATAAGCCCGTCATCGGCATCGCCCTCCGCCCCTGGGAAATCGATGTCGAAGCCGCCCGCTGGGAAGCCGCCGCCGCCGATGGCCTGGACCGTTACCTCGACCGCCATCCGGCTCACCTCAAGTTCATCCCTTTCCAATGGATCGAACACCAGCCGCTCGAGAACGACTACGCCGTGGCCCAGCGCGTCGTGCAGATGATGCGCCACCGCGAATCGGTCGAGATCGCCGCCCCGCAGCTCGCTCCCCGCTACCGCGCCCGCATGCTCTCGGAATGCGACATGGTCGTCGGCATGCGCCTCCACGCGGTCATTTTCGCCACCATGGCGGCAGCCCCCTTCGTCGCCCTCACCTACGATCCCAAGGTGCTGCATTTGGCTTCCGCCGCCGGCTGCGATCGCTTCGTCCTCGATCTCCAAACCCTCTCCCCCGACCGGCTCGCCGGCGCCCTCGAACAGGCCTGGGAACAGCGCGAAGCCATCGCCCCGCGCCTGCGGGAACACGCCGCGCGCATGGCCACTCTCGCCCGCCAAGATGCCGCCCGCCTCGCCGCCGAACTCCAAGCCGGCCTGCGGCCCGTTCCTCCCAACGCAGAGGCTCTCCACACAATCTTCACCGCGCTCCAAGGCCGCCTGCGCCTGGAAGGCCTCGGCGCCAACGCCGCCCGCGAGGCCGAACAACGCCTCTCCGAAGCCCGCGCCGAAATCGCTTCCCTCCAACAAACCCTCGACGACACCCGCAAACAACTCGCCGAGCGCGATCGCAAACTCGCCGCCCTCGAAGAGCAGTTGGCCGCCTACACCCAGGCTGAGCGCATCGCACAAAAAACGCAGGAAGCCGCCGCCAAAGCCCGCCATTACCGTTCCGCCGCCGCTTTGGCCGAAGCCTGGTGGAGCATTAAGCAGGGAAACGTACAGGAAGGCTGGACGCGTTGGCGCACCGCCGCGCGCCAACCCCAATCGCCCACCGCGCCGCCTCCTTCCGAACCCAAGCGCGCCGTCACCGAGCCCGCCTCCGGCAACCGCGGCACGGTGCACATCCTCACTCCACTGTTCTTCGATCGCGAAGGCCAGACCATGATGAGCGGCGGCGCCGAGCGCTATTTAATCGAACTGGCGCCCATCTTCCGCTCCCTCGGCTTTCACGTCCGCGCCTATCAATCCGCCCGCGGCGTCTGGACCCGCGAATACGCCGGCATCGAAGTCCACGGACTCGACACCCAGGGCCTCGATTCCCGTCTCAACGAAGTCTTCCACACCCAGGCCCCGCCCGCCGCGCTCACCCTGTACCACGCCTATTACCTCGCCGCCCCGCTCGCCAACCCCCATTCCATCGGCATCAGCCACGGCATCAATTGGGACTCGGCCTCCGTCCAGTCCGACGGCTTCGCCAACCTCATGGAGCACTACCGCGTCTCCATCGCCAATCTCGAACGCATCGTTTCCGTCGACACCAATACCATCAACTGGGCTCGCGCCACCCATCATCATCTCTCGCACCGCTTCCGCTACATCCCCAATTTCGTCGATACCGCCGCATTCCACCCGCGCCCGCCTTCCAGCGATAAAGCGGTCCACGTGCTCTACCCCCGCCGCCTCACCACCAATCGCGGCTTCTGGCTCGCCATGGAAATCATCCCCGATCTCATGGCCGAATTCCCCGAAATGTCCATGCATTTCGTCGGACTCGCCGAATCCGCCCGCGAACAAACCGCCGTCGAAACGCTCCGCGACTCCTTCCCTTCCCGCGTCACCTGGCGCGTCCTCCCGCCCGAACGCATGCCCGAAGCCTACGCCTCGGCCGACATCGCCATCGTCCCCACCACCGCCAGCGAAGGCACTTCCCTTTCCTGCCTCGAAGCCATGGCCAGCGGCAACGCCGTCATCGCCACCAACGTCGGCGGACTCCCTGACCTCGTCCAGGACGGCTACAACGGCCTCCTCATCGAACCCGATAGTAAAAGCCTCGCCGCCGCCCTCGAAAAACTCATCCGCCAAAATCGCCTCCGCACCGAACTCGCCGCCCGCGGCATCGAAGTCGCCCGCACCTTCCAGCTCCCCATCTGGCGCGAGCGCTGGCGCAGCTTTCTTGTGGACCACCTCGCCCAACTACCGTAACGCGGGTTATACTACAGGCAATCTCCCCGTCTCAATCTTTTTCGGAGGTAGAGACACCCATGCGTTCTCTCTGTTTGATTGCACTGGCCTCGGGAATGCTTTCTCTCAACGCCGGCGTCATCGCCAGTAACACGTTCGATGCCGGAGTGGAAGGCTGGTCCGCCGTGGCGGCCGATCCCGGCTCCGCCGCATACAATCTCGTCAGCACTTCCCCGGCTGTATTCCAACCCGCCGGCGGCAACCCGGGCGGTTACGCCGAAACGGACGACCTCGATACCAACGACACACTGTTTCGCGCACCGGCAGCCTATCTCGGCAACCTGCTGGCCGCCATCGGCGGCTCGCTCACCTACGACCTGCTTTACAACGGCGCGCTCGACTACAACAGCAACGATCTCGTCATCAAAGGCGGCGGCGCCGTGCTCACCTACAACCGCGCCATCCCCGCACTTTCGGCCAACACCTGGACCTCGCTTGCGGTCACACTGGCCCCCGGCGCGGGCTGGTCGAACCATGCCACCGGCAATCCGGCCACGCTCGCCGATTTTGAAACCGTCTTCGCCAATGTCACCGATTTCTGGATTCTCGCCGAATTCACCAACGGCGTCGTGGAAACCGCCGGCATCGACAACGTCGTCCTCAACGACGCCGTCCCCGAGCCTTCCACTGCCCTGCTTATGGCTGCCGGCATGGCGTTGCTCGCCATCGGCGCGCGCCGCCGCTAAACGTTGCCGAACTGCTTCACGCGCAGGATCGTGTAAACCTTAATCAGCTCCTGTATGCCAAGATCGAGCGTCACGTCGGGTTTGTACCCCGTGCGCTCGATTTTTTCATTCGACACCACGTAATCCCGCTTGTCCGGATCCTGCCCGATCTCCGCCTCGACGTAATACAGCTCCGGCAGATACTGCTTGATCTTCGCGCACAGTTCCAGCTTCGAAATATTGGCGTCGCTCAAGCCGACGTTATAGGGCTGATCCTTCATCGCCTCGAAATTCCGGATCGCATGCAGGAACGCCTTCGCCACGTCGCGGATGTGGATGTAGTTCCGCTTGAAATGCCCCTCGAAGATCACCAGAAACTTATCGCTATAGGCGCGGTACACGAAATCGTTCACCAGCAGATCGATGCGCATCCGCGGCGAGGCGCCGAACACCGTCGCCAGCCGCAACGATATCCCATTGCCCGCGTCGAGAATCGCCTTCTCGGCCTCCACCTTCGTCACGCCATAGAGCGAAATCGGCCGCAGCGGCGTTTCTTCGGTGCAGAAAATCCCCTTCTCGCCGATCCCGTAACCGGAATTCGTGCACGGCGACACAATGCGCTGTTGCTTCGAACGCAACGTGAGCAGCATGCGAATCGCATCCAGATTAATGCTCCGCGTCGCCACCGGATCGTTCTTGCACGCCGGAGCACCCACAATCGCCGCCAGCGGAATAATATAATCCGCCCCGGCGATGGCTTTCCTTACCATGCCTTCATCGCGGCAATCCCCGCGCAGGATCTCGAAATTCTCATTCAGGCACACATCGAGCAGGCTCGATTGCCCCAGCGAAAAATTGTCCAGTACGGTGACGGCATAGCCTTCCCGCAGCAGAGTGGGTACGAGGACGGAACCGATATAGCCGGCTCCTCCGATCACAGTTACTTTTTGCACGATAGTTATTCTTTGAGGAAGTAGACAGGAATCTCTCTCATTATAAAACTTCAGCCTCGAACGGATTCACCACCAGCACGCCCTCAAACCGCCGGCCATGCGCAAAGTCCTCGCTCAGCAACACTTCGCACGAACTCCGTTCGGCCGCGGCCACGATTAAAGCATCCCAATACGCCAGTTGCGCCTTGTCCATCCAGTACCAGGCACGTTCCAACAAGGCCGGCCGTGGACTCCACGGGCTGCCATAAAGCGTAGGTTTGCACCAACCCGCGGGCTACACCGGACGGTACGCCCAGTTTCCGCACGGCATTGACGTAGAACTCATGCACCACCTGCCAGCTGATACGGCCCGTATTCAGCTCCCACAAGCGGTCCATCCAGTTCCGGCAAGCTTTTTGTTTGCCGGAATTCCTGCCGTCGAGAACATACAGCAATACATTCGTATCGACAAAATGGCGCCTATCGTCGCTCATGCGACTCTTCCCGGGAAAGCCGCTGCGCCGCATCCACTCCTTTGACCGGCTTCGCCAGTTGCTGCCACCGCTGATGCGCCCGATGATATTCATCCGTCAGCCGCATCTGGTTTTCCAGCATCCGCCGCA
>CAYOBO010000064.1:0-24448 GCA_964402295.1 uncultured Candidatus Solibacter sp.
CCGGATCGAGTCCAACGATATCCGGCAGGCAGGGCGCTCGACGCAGGGCGTGCGGCTGGTGCGGATGGAGGAAGACGACCGGGTAGCGGCGGCGAGCGTGATTCCGGAAACGGAAGAGCCTACGGCGCAAGAGGATCTGCCGCTACAGTAATAGGTGGTTCACCGGATTGGTGAAAGGCCGGGAGCCCCCCATAATTTCCATGGGGGCTCTCGGCTTTATGTTTTTATCCCTTGCGATTGCGTTGGTTCCGGGGCTGGTTGCACAACCGCATTCCGGAGGCCCGGCGCGGATGACGATGACGCCGGTGCGGGTCGCACAGCCGGAGCATCTGTGGCGGTTTGTCTCTCCGGCGACGATGGTTGTGGCCGGGGTGCGGCTGCAAGTGTTGCGGGACTCGGAAGGGTGGCGGCGGGCGATGGAACAGGTGAGGGGCCTTGCGCCGATTCAGGCGGGCGGCGTCCTGCAATCGCTCGACGATATCGACGAGGTGTGGGTGGCGGCGGAGCAGGGGCCGGGTACGCAGCCGGTGCTGGTGATGCGAGGCCGCTTCGATGGACCGGTCTGGCGCAAGCAGATTGCGGCGGGCTATCGGAGGGCAGCTTCCATCGATACCCTGCTGATGGGCACGGCCGCAGGCGTTTCGGCAGCCAGGCGGCGGATTGGCGGAGCTACGCTCCCCAATGTGGAGATGGCCGCCGTGGCACGGCAAATGGCGGCGGACTACGACGTCTGGATCGTGGCCAACGGCCAGGAATGCATGAAGCAGGGACTGAAGCCGGCATCGGGCGTTCCGGAGGCGCTGACACACTTGCGGGGGTTCGGGTTGGGCATCCGGTTACAGGATCCGTTGATTGCCGAACTGAGGGCCGAATCCGATTCCGCCGAGGCGGCGGCGGAACTGGTGGCGTGGGTTCGGCGGGCGGTGGAGGAGCAGCAGGAATGGCGGGATGCGGGTGGGAAAATGGAGTTGCGGCAGGAGGGGAACGCGATCCATGTACGGATGGAAGTGGATGCATCGAAGACGCGCAGGATGATCGCCGAGCGAAGCCAGCCGAAGCCGGCGCCCGAGCGCGCCCCTGAGAAGCCCCGCAAAGTGGTGATTTACGGCATGGAAGGCGGACCGCGGGAGATCCCCTACGGCGCAGTGCGGCAGTAGGCTATCGCTCAATTGCCGGCGGCCGGGTACTCGATGACGGGAGTCAGCGGCAGAATGACGCCGCGCGTTTGTGTTCCGCCGAGGCTGAGCCCGGCGCCCGTGTCGAAGTTGGGGATGGTGATGGGGGATCCGCCGGGGACGCCGTGAAGAATGAGGTTGGTGGATCCGGTTTGCGGATCGTTGTCAGCGCCGGCGAGTTCGAGCATGCCGGTGAAATCGTCCACCTCCAGCAGATTGTCGGTGTTCGCGCGGAATTCGGACCATTTGCCCCACCAGCGGGAAGCCGCCGGGGCTCCGACGCCGATGGCTCCGGCGGCGAAGCGGTAGACTACGGTCTTGGGGTTGGCGCGGAAGTCGCGAATTTGAAAGGTGGCGGAAGCAAAGCCGGCATCCATCATGGGCAGTTCCGAGCCGATGGAGATGCCGATGCGGATGGCGAAGCGGTTGGCAGCGGCGGCGCGCGGACGAAGGAGATGCTTGACGGGCACGGTGGGGGCGGCGGCGCGCGGGAACTGCACAATGGCGATCTGGCCGGCACGGTGCCAGCGGTCATCGCCCGGGACTTCGATATTGAGGCCGGGACGGGGGGACAGGAGACGCACGGCGGGGGCCGGAACACCACAGCCGGCCAGGAAGGCGGCAATGCGGACGGCGCGGGCGCGGGCCACTTCCGATTGCTCCAGGCGTCCGCCGACACGTCCCGCGGCGCCGGCGATCACCACATGGCTCGACCGCGATTTGCGCAATAGCGGGACCAGTTGCGATGCGAGAAAGCGGCGATGCTCGGGCTTGAGCTGGTCGGCACTTTCGTCGAAGTTATAAAGCCGTATGTAATGTTGCACATACGGGGAAGGATGCACCTGATACTCGAACTGGCCTGGCCCTGTTGCTGCTGGCATGGCGACTACTCCGTTCATTACCGGCCTACGGATGGGCCGGAGCTTGATAATTCCCACTTGTTAGAGATCGTGTCGGAACCGGCGACCTGCGTTACAACTTTGCTGCGTTTTTTTTGGATCCACTCCATCCTTACGCAACTGGTCACCTCACTGGATCAACGCGCAAACGCCGGGTAGAAATCATCATACCAGGAGCGATTTTTTGGAGGAAGGGAAAAACGAAGGGTGGGCGCGCTTTCGGTTCGGGAAGAAACACTGCTATACTAAGGAGTTTGAGCCCAGCCGTAGGGCCCGGGAGAGTTGTGTGTTCTTTTCCATTCATGATTTGGAAGTTCGGAAGATCCCCTTTGCGGTGGACTTCACCCCCGGCAAGATCGATTACCTGGACCCGGAGTTAAAACAGTTCGGGAATCTGAAAGCGGAAGGGCAGGCCGAATTACTGAGCAGCACGCTCGGCGAGATTCGCGTTCATGGACACGTTTGTGTGACGATGGAAGCGCCGTGTGACCGCTGTCTGGAGTCAGCCGCAACGCCGATCGATGCGGATTTCGATTTGAGTTACCGCCCCGCCGAGATGGCGGCATCGGGAGAAGAAGTGGAACTCGATGAAGGAGAGGCGGAGATGGGTTTTTATGAGGGCGACGGCGTAGAGCTTGCCGAAGTCCTGAGGGAGTTTGTCCTGTTGCAGCTGCCGATGCAGATCGTGTGCCGCCAGGATTGCAAGGGAATCTGCCCCGTTTGCGGGGGGAACCGGAACGTAGCCGTCTGCAACTGCCGCCAGGAACTGGCGGACGACCGATGGGCGGCGTTGAAGAATTTATAGTCGAAGAGGGAAGCTAGCATGCCAAATCCAAAACGCAGACATTCCGCCCAGAGAACGAGCACTCGCCGGGCGCACGACCATCTGAAATCCGCCTCGCTGGCCGAATGTCCGAAGTGCGGTGAGCCGAAGATGCCGCACCGCGTCTGCCCGTATTGCGGCACGTACAAAGGCCGGGAAGTGATCGAAGTGGCCCAGCAATAGGCGAGCGGCACGTGCCTGGCACGGACAACGGACATCCCGGCGCAAAACCATCCATGATCACAATCGCGGTTGACGCCATGGGCGGAGATCACGCCCCGTTGGCTGAGGTCGACGGGGCCATTCACGCCGTCAAGCACTACCCGGTAAAAGTCATCCTGGTGGGCAAGGAAGATATCATCTCGGCCGAGTTGCGCAAGCACTCCGGCTGGCGGGATCTTCCCATCGAAATTCGCCACGCGAGCGAAGTCATCACCATGGAAGATAGCGCGGCGAAGGCAGTGCGGTCCAAGAAGGATTCCTCGATCCGCGTGGCGTGCCGGCTGGTCCGCGAGGGGCTGGCGCATGGCGTGGTTTCGGCGGGCAATACCGGCGCGGTGATGGCGACGGCGAAGATGGTGCAAGGGATGGTGCCGGGTGTGGAGCGGCCGGCGCTGGCAAGCGTGTTTCCCACAGTCAAAGGGACTCCGGCGGTGATGGTGGATGTGGGCGCGAATGTGGACAGCACACCGACCATGCTGGCGCAATTCGCCATCATGGGAGAGATTTATTCGCGGGTGATCTTCAAGACGCAAAGGCCGAAAGTGGGGATTCTGTCGATCGGCGAGGAAGAGCATAAGGGCAATGACCTGACCCGCTCGGCAACGCCGATTCTGAAGAAGCTGCCGATCAACTTCGTGGGAAATGTGGAAGGCCGCGATGTGTACTCGGGTACGGTGGACGTGATCGTGTGCGACGGGTTTATCGGCAACGTGGTACTGAAGGTGAGTGAAGGGCTGGTGGAAGCCATCAAGCACATGTTGCAGGATAGCCTGAAGGCCACCATCACGCGGCAGATCGGCTATGTGCTGTCGCGGGAGGCGTTCACGGACTTCAAAAAGCGTGTGGATTATTCCGAATACGGCGGCGTGCCGCTGTTGGGCGTGCGCGGGGTGTGCATCATCTGCCACGGGCGAAGCAATGGCAACGCCATGAAGAACGCCATCCGCGTGGCCTCGGAGTTTGCCGGCTCGGGGATCAATCAGCGGATCGAAAACGAACTCGGCGAGCATGGACTGCGCGCGGCGGCGGGGCGATAGGTGGAGTCATTCGCGGGCGCGCGGGCATACAATGGGAAGTGGTTCCCTTCTCTATGCGACTGCTCGCTGTCCTGCTGCTCGGCGTCTCCTTGTACGCCCAACTTCCGAAGAGACTGACGCCTGTCAAGTGGGCCATGGAGTTCACCCCGGCGGAAGCCAAGCCGGGTGGGACGGCCATCGCGAGACTGACAGCCATGATCGACGAACCATGGCACATGTACTCGCCGACGACTCCGCCGGGAGGGCCGATGATCACCAAGATCACGCTGGCCGAGAATCCCGTGGTGGAGGCGATGGAGATCTATCGCCCGCAACCGGTGCGGAAGCTGGATCCGAATTTCGGCATTGAGGCCGAAACCTACGATAAACAGGCTGTCTTTTTCCTGAAGATGAAGCTGCGCGAATCGGCGGCGGCGATGCCGGCCGAGATTCCGGTGAATATGCGCTACCAGGTGTGCACGGAGAAGGAGTGCCTGCCGCAACGCGCTTCGGCGAAGGCGATGTTGCGGGTATCGGCATCGGCGGGCGAACCGGCGTTTACGGTTCCGGAAGGTTATGCGCTGGTGCCGGCGGCTGCGGCGAAGCCGGCGGTGAGTGAGGCGGGAGTTCCGGTGGCGGCGCCGAAGAAGGAGGAAAGCCTGTTCGGCTTTGCGGCGCTGGCGTTCGGGCTAGGTTTGGCGGCTGTGTTCACCCCCTGTGTATTTCCGATGATCCCGTTCACCGTGTCGGCGTTTATCCGCAATCGCAGCGTGTTGCAGGCGGCGGTTTACGCGGGCGGCATTGTGCTGTTCTTCACTTCCCTGGGGCTGCTGGTGACGGCGCTGGTTGGCCCGTTCGGGGTGGTGCAATTGGGATCGAACCCGTGGGTGAACGGGGTAATCGCGGTGGTGTTTCTGGCGTTCTCGTTCAGCCTGCTGGGAGCGTTTGAGATTACCCTGCCATCGAGCCTGCTGACGAAGATGGATCAGGCGTCGCAAAGCAGAGGCGGAATTGTGGGAGCGCTGTTGATGGGGCTGACGTTTGCGCTGACCTCGTTTGCCTGTGTCGGTCCGTTCATGGGATCGCTGCTCGCGGCGTCCGTACAAGGAGATAAATTGCAGCCGGCCATAGGGATGGCGGCATTTTCTTCAGGACTTGCTTCACCATTCTTCTTTCTGGCGCTGTTCCCATCCACGCTGTCGAAGATGCCACGCAGCGGGGGCTGGCTGCCCCGGGTGAAAACAGTGCTCGGCTTCATCCTGCTGGCGGTTTCGCTCAAATATGTGAGCAATGTGGACGTGGTGCTACAGTGGAATCTGCTGACCCGGGAACGGTTCCTGGCGGCATGGGTGGTGCTGTTCGCACTGCCCGGATTGTACCTGCTGGGCTTTTTGCGGATGGAGGGAATCAAGCCGGAGGAACCCGTGGGATCGGCGCGGGCGGCCATCGGGGCGGTGTTTCTGATTTTCGCCGTGAGCCTGATTCCGGGGATGTTCGGCGGCAAACTGGGAGATTTGGATGCCTACGTGCCGCTGGCTTCGGAATCGTCGTTCGCATCGGCGGGCGGGGGCGGCGAGAAGCTTTCCTGGATGAAGAATCAGTACCAGGAGGCGCTGGCGAAGGCAAAGGCGGAGAACAAGCTGGTGCTGGTGAATTTCACGGGCTACGCCTGTACGAATTGCCACTGGATGAAGGCGAATATGTTTCCCCGCCCCGAGGTGGCGGCGGAGTTGAAGCAACACGTACTGCTGGAGTTATACACCGACGGCGCGGATGCGGAAAGCGAGCGGAATCAGGAGTTGCAAAACTCGAAGTTCGCGACGATTGCGATTCCCTACTATGTGCTGATGGATGGGGACGAGAAGGTGGTGGCGGCGTTTCCGGGACTGACAAAGGATACGGCGGAGTTCGTGGCATTTCTGCGAAAGCGGGGGTAACCTTCCTCTGGTTGGCCCGTCTGATGGAACATGCGGCTGAGCCTGGCCTTGATAGTGGTGCTGTGTTTGCAGGGGGCGGTTGACGCGAAGTTGGAGCAGGCAGCGAGGCTGTTTGATAGGATCTGGAAGGAGTACTTTACAGACCGCGGGGAAGCATATCACGCGCCGCGACTTACGGCTTTCACAGGAAAGCAGGCAAGCGCCTGTGGGAAAGTCAATCCGGGCAATGCCTACTACTGCGAGAAAGACAATACCATCTACTACGATGCGGATTTTCTGGCGGCGCTGCGGCTGCGGGTGGCGTCGGAGACCGGGACTTCGGGGGATGCGGCGCCGGTCATCGCCATCGCCCACGAGTTGGGGCACGCCGTTTTCGCACAACGGAACCGGCAGGGGCGGCCTCGTGGAGCGATGCAGCAGTTGCAGGGCTATGGTGAGGAGAAAGTGGCCGACTGCCTGGCTGGCGCGCTGACGCGGGCCGCGGCCGAGCAGCGCGTTCTGGCGTCGGGGACGCTGGCGGAAGCGGAAGCAACCATGGCCATCATCGGAAACTTGAACGCGCGGAAAGGACATCCGGCATGGCGCATCCGCTACGATTCCTTTTTGGCGGGCTACCGCAACGGGGTGAATGCCTGCGAACCGAACCCCGTCGAGAACCTGCGATACCCCCGGTAGAGATAGAAGTTTGAACATCTCTGCTGTTTTGGGGCATCATAATAGCATTAACAAGCCTTAAGGTCCCAGTCTGACCGTTCGAACAGAAATCTCGAATGCATTATCGATTTACGATATCTTCATCTTTTATTCGACCCCGGGGGCCGTTCCTTTTCCTCCTCGCCGGAACGCTTTTGCATGGCGCGAGCCTGAATTTGCAACAGGCGCTCGAGCTTGCGGAACAGAACCATCCGCAACTGCGCGCCGGGGCGGCGCAGGTAGATGTGGCCCGTGCCGGGCTGATCACGGCCAAAGCCTATCCGAACCCGGAGGCAGGATTTCGCGCCGGCGGCCAGGATTTCCGTGTTCCGGGCAACGTGCGCGGCTTCGTGAGCACCTATCAGTTTGCGCAACCGCTGGAATTGGGGCCGCTGCGTCCGGCGCGCATGGAGGTGGCCGAACGCGGCCGCGTGAGCAGCGAACTGGCACTGGAATCGACACGGCTGGCCGTGTTGACGAACGTGCGGCGCACGTTTTACCAGGCGCTGCGGAAACGCGAGGAGATCGGGATTCTGAATGAAAACCTGCGGCTGGTGGAGGAATTCCGGCAGCGGCTTCAGGTGCGGGTGGACGTGGGCGAGGCAGGGCGGCTGGAGTTGTACCGGGCCGATGCCGAGGTGGCCACGGCACGCACGGCAGCCAACAGCGCACGGCTGCAATATGTGGCGGGGCTGTCGCAATTGCGCGCGGCGATCGGGAGCACGGTGGATCCGAACCTGACGATTGAAGGGACGCTCGATCCGCCGATCACGCTGCCGCCGCTCGAGGAACTGCGCAAGGAGATGATCGCGCGGCATCCGCTGCTGCGTTTTGCGCGGTCCGAGGTGGACCGGTCCGAGTCGCGATTGAAGTATGAAGTGGCGTTGCGGAGGCCGCAGCCGTCGCTGGTGGTGGAAGTGGACCGTCCGCCGGATGTGCCGATTTACCGGGCCGGCATCAATATTCCCCTTCCCTTTTGGAATAAGCGCGAAGGGCCGATTGCGGAGGCAACGGCGCAGATCCGGCAAGCGCGGGCGCTGGCCGAGAGCAGTGAACTGCAATTGCTGGCCGCGCTCGGGAGCGCTTATGAGCGGTACGAACTGGCGACGACGCAATTGGAGCTGTTTCAGAAAGGCTTGCTGCAAGAGGCCGAAGCCGGGTTGCGCGCGGCGGAAACCGCTTACCGGCTGGGGGAGCGCGGAATTCTAGAGGTGTTGGACGCGCAGCGTGTATTGCGCACGGTACGCCTCGATTTGTTGAATGCGCAGTTCGACCGCGAAGCGGCGCTGATCGATCTCGAAGAATTGCGGGCGATGGATCCGCGAAGGAGACCTTGAGTGATGCCTCATATGCTGCCGTCCTTTCTGGCCTTCACCATACTTGGACTACTCGCCGGATGCGGCAAGCCCGCGGCCACAGCGGTGCAAGCGGATACGCCGGCCGGCGACCCGAACGAGATCAAGCTGGATGGGCAGCTTGCTCGACGCGTGAAGGTGGGCGAAGTGCAATGGGCCACCGTGGGGGCCAGTTTTTCGGTGGCTGGACGCGTCGAGGTGGATGAGACGCGCACGACCCGCGTCGGATCTCCGGTGATGGGCCGGGTGACCTCTTTGACAGCGGTGGAAGGGCAGGATGTGCGCAGCGGGCAGCTTCTGGCAACCATTCTGAGCACAGGTTTGTCCGAGGCGCAGTTGGATTTTCTCAAGGCGTTGTCGCAGAAGCTGGTCGCGCAAAGAGCCGTGGACCGCGCGCAGGTGCTGTTGCAGGCGGACGTGATCGGATCGGCCGAGTTGCAACGGCGCGAAGCCGAGTTGGCGGAAGCGGGGGCGACGCTCGATGCCTCGCGCGACCGGCTGCTCCAGTTGGGCATGCCTGCCGAGGCGATCGAGGAGTTGCGCAAGACACGAACGATGAACTCGATTTCGCGCATTGTGGCCAACATGGACGGCACGGTGATGGAGCGCAAAGTGACTCCGGGTCAAATGGTGCAGCCGGCGGATACGATTTACGAGATCGCCGATCTTTCGAACGTGTGGATGGTGGCGGATGTGCCGGAGGCCAATGCCGGGAATCTACGCGTGGGCCAGGCCGTCGAGGCGTCGATTGCGGCACTTCCGAATGTGGTGATTTCCGGGAAGTTGTCTTTTGTCAGCGCGACGGTAAACCGGGAGACGAGAACCGTAATGGTGCGGATGAACGTGCCCAACAGCCAAAAGAGGTTGAAGCCGGCCATGCTGGCAACGATGGAGTTGAAAGAGCACACCGAACGCAAGCCGGTGGTTCCGGTTTCGGCGGTCGTACGCGAGGGAAACGATGACTGCGTTTTCGTGCGGCGGGACGAAAATCTCTTTGTTCTGCGGCCGGTGAAGCTGGGGGCGGAATACGGGGGGCGGCGTGTGTTGCTGGAAGGAGTGCACGAGGGCGAGCGCATTGTGGTGGACGGAGCATTTCATCTGAACAACGAGCGGCGGCGCAGGGCAGTCCGCGGCAGCGAGGAGTCCTAGATGATCGAAGGCTTGGTGGACGGCGCCCTTCGGCAACGCATAGTGGTAGTGGTGCTGGCGCTGGTGGCCCTGGGAGCGGGACTTCACGCCACACGGCAGCTCTCCGTCGACGCGTTCCCCGACGTTTCGAACGTGCAGGTGCAGGTGGCCACGGAGGTTGCGGGCCGCTCTCCGGACGAAGTCGAGCGCATTGTCACGGTGCCGGTGGAAATCGGAATGACGGGCCTGCCAGGGTTGACTGAATTGCGGTCGCAGAACGAGCCGGGGCTTTCGATTGTCACACTGGTCTTCACCGACAGCACGCCAGTCTACTTTGCGCGGCAACTGGTGGGCGAGCGCCTCTCCGAGGTTCGCAGCCGGCTGCCGGAGGGGATCAATCCGGTATTGGGGCCGGTGTCCAATGCCCTCAGCGAGGTCTACCAGTACACCATCGAACATCCCTCGGACGGCAAGCGTGCGCTGAGCAAGGAGGAATTGTCCGAGCGGCGTATCATCCAGGACTGGGTTGCGCGGCCGCTGCTGCGTTCCATACCGGGTGTGGCGGAGATCAATTCCACCGGCGGTTACGTAAAGCAATACCAGGTGCTGGTGGATCCCATCAAACTGCGTTATTACGACGTCACGATTCACGATGTTCACGAGGCCTTGTCGCGGAACAACGCCAATTCGAGCGGCGGCATTCTCCCACAAGGCCCGGAGATCTACCTGGTGCGAGGACTGGGCCTCATCCAGAACTTGGACGATATCCGGGCGATTGTGTTGAAGGAAGTGGGCGGGACGCCGGTGTTCATCCGCGACGTGGCGGAAGTGAAGATCGGCGAAGAGGTGCGCTACGGCGCGATGGTAAAAGGTGGATACACGGAGTGCGTGGGCGGCATCGTGATGATGATCGCGGGGGGTAACGCCAAGCAGATCGTGGAACGCATCAAGGCCCGGGTGGAGGAAATCAACACAAAAGGAATGCTGCCCGGCGGGCTGCGGATTGTTCCCTATTATGACCGCTCCGAACTGGTGGACTCGGCGCTGGCGACGGTGAGCCGTGTCCTGCTGGAAGGCATTGTCCTGGTCGTGGTGGTGCTGTTCCTCTTCCTGGGAGATCTGCGATCGAGCCTGATCGTCATCGGCACGCTGATTCTGACCCCGGGACTGACGTTTGTGGCGATGAACCAGGTGGGTTTGTCGGCAAACCTGATGTCGTTGGGCGGGCTGGCGATCGCCATTGGACTGATGGTGGACGGATCGGTAGTGGTGGTGGAGAACGTATTTGCCCGTTTGGGACACAATGCGCAGGCGGACCGTCTGAAGCTGGTGAAAGAGGCGGTGCTGGAAGTAGCGACGCCGGTGATTTTCGGCATCTGCGTCATTATTCTGGTGTTCCTTCCGCTCATGACCCTGGAGGGGATGGAGGGCAAGATGTTCGCCCCGCTCGCTTACACCATTTCGATCGCGCTGGGGATCTCACTGGTGATCTCGCTCACGTTGTCTCCCGTGCTGTCGGCCTACATGCTGCGCGGGGGTAATGAGCACGACACCATCTTCGTGCGCATCCTGAAGAAGCCCTACGTCGTTTTTCTCCACTGGGCCACGCACCATTCGAAGAGCACGATCGCGCTCTCGCTGGTGCTGTTCGCAGCGTCCATGTCCCTGTTTCCCTATCTGGGGACTTCCTTCATCCCTGAGATGAAGGAAGGGACGATTTCTCCAAACGCGGACCGGGTGCCGAATATTTCCCTGGAGGAGTCCTTGCGGTTGGAGTTGGAGGCGCACAATCTGATTATGGGCGTACCCGGAGTGCGCAATGTGGTGACGCGATTGGGACGAGGCGAATCGCCGGTGGATCCGGCAGGGTACAACGAAGTGGACCCGATGGTCAACCTGGCGCCGATCGGGGAACGCAAGGATTGGCCGCAGGAGCGGATTGCCGATGAGGTGAGAAAACGCTTGTCGACGCTGCCGGGATTGAACATCGTATTAGCGCAGCCTATTTCGGACCGGGTGGATGAGATGCTGACAGGCGTGAGGGCGGACGTAGCCGTCAAGATATTCGGCGACGACTTGCACACGTTGATCCAGAAAGCGAACGAAGTGGCGAAGGCGGCGGGCACGGTCCGCGGCACGGCCGATGTGCGCGTCGACCGCATGTTGGGGCAGCAGAACCTGACGGTCACGATCGACCGGCAGGCGCTGGCGCGGCATGGCTTGAACGCATCCGCGGTTCACGATGTGATCGAAGCGGCGATCGGCGGCAAGGCGGCCACGGAGATCTACGAAGGCGAGCGCCGTTTCCAGGCCGTGGTGCGGTTGCCGGAACGCTACCGGGACAACGCGGCGGACTTGCAAGGTATTCTGGTGAACACGCCGGCCAAAGCGCACGTGCCGCTGGGCAGTTTGGCGAGGATCGAACTGGTGGATGGGCCCTCGCAGATCAAGCGCGAAATGGGGAAGCGGCGGATCGTGGTGGGAGTGAACGTACGGGACCGCGACCTGGGGGGATTCGTCGCTGAATTGCAGCAGACCATCGGCGAGAAGGTGAAGCTGCCCGCAGGCTATTACTACGAGTGGGGCGGACAATTCGAGAACATGGAGCGGGCGCGCCGGCACTTGATGGTGATCGTGCCGATCACCATCGGGGCGATTTTCTTCCTGCTCTTCCTGTTGTTTCAATCGGTACGGTTCGCGGTGCTGATTATTCTCGTGCTGCCGTTTGCCTCGATGGGCGGCGTGGTGGCGTTGTACTTCACCGGCGAGTATCTATCGGTGCCGGCATCGGTCGGTTTTATTGCGCTATGGGGCATCGCGGTATTGAACGGTGTGGTGCTGGTGAGCTATATCCGCTCGTTGCGGCAGGCCGGCATGCCACGGAAAAAAGCCATCGTGCAGGGCGCGATGCTGCGGTTCCGGCCGGTGATGATGACGGCGACCATCGCGGCCCTGGGCCTGGTGCCGTTTCTGTTCGCCACCGGGCCCGGATCGGAAGTGCAGCGCCCGCTGGCGATCGTGGTGATCGGCGGGTTGATCACCTCGACGCAGTTGACGCTGATTGTGCTGCCGGCGCTGTACGGGTTCTTCGACGATCAGAAGGACCGCAGCGAAGACTTGGAAATGACGGAACTGGTGGCGACGTAGCCGCGTTACCACTCCAGGCGGAACACCAGAAGGTGGTTTGGCTGCGCGGTGCCGATGTCGGAGAAGCCGCCGCGCGTGGACGTGCCGACGCGTCCGAAATTGTTCAGGTTCTGGCGATTGAACGTGGAGTCGGGGTTGCCGTAGTTGGGGCTCTTGAAAGGATTGTTCATGTCCCAACGGAGAATGAAGCGGGCGCGCTCATAGACTCGCCACTCTTTCGATAGCGAGAATTGCGGCCAGGTGAGGCCGGGAGCTTCGATGACGTTGCGGCCCAAGGTGCCGGGAGTGAAGGCGGCCGGATAGGCAAAGGCAGCAGCGTTCAAATACGGCACTTGGGCCTGGGTGGGGAAGCGGTGCGGGCCGATGTTCCAGTTCTCGGTGACAGGGTTGACTCCGGCGACCAGATCGGGGCGCGCGGCGCCAGGCAGGTACTGATTGGGGCTGCCGGCGAAGGAAATGTTGAGCGGCGGTCCGGACTGGAACGTCTGCGTATAGGCGATGTTCCAGTCGCCGAGGAGAGCATTGAGCACGCCTCCGCGGTTCATCAAGCGTTTGCCCTTCCCGATGGGGAGTTCGTAGGTGGCGACGCTGACGAAGCGGTGGCGGATATCGTAATTGGCGCGGCCTTTTTCGAGAGCGCGGTTGTAAAAAGTGATGCCGCCGACATCACCGTCGTTATCGCCGTTGTTGAGCGATTTCGAGAACGTGTAGAAGGCGTTCAGCACCAACCCGTGCGAGTAGCGCTTCTCGGTGCGGAAGGTGACGCCGTGATAGGAATTATCGCCGTAGTTGGAATAGTGGCGGATGGAGCCGAATTGAGGATAGGGCTTGTAGTTCTGGCTGGCCTGGAAGATGGTGCGCAGCACGGCGGGATCCCGCGAGATATCGAGTGGGATCTGGTTGATGTCCCAGGCATTCAAGAGGCGCACGCCGCGCGAGCCCTGATAGGTGGTTTCAAGCAGCCAGCTTTGCGTGAAGCTCCACTGGAACCCGCCGGACCAGTTCATGATGTACGGCATCTTCATGTTCGGATCGAACCAGCTTGCACCGCGGTTGCTGAAGTTGCTGCCGACGAAGGGCACTGAGCCATCCGGGGCGATATTGAAGCGGACGGCGGGAGGCCCCTGGCTGAGGCGGAAGACCGGCCGCGGATCGCCGGGCGGCGCCTGCACGGAGGCCGTGGCGAAGAACTCTTCGAAGTTTTGCGTGAGTCCGTTGGTGAACAGATCCTGCGTGATGAGGCCGAAGGCGCCGCGGAAGACGAGGCTGGGAGAGATCTGCCAGGCCATGCCGACGCGGGGCTGGAAGTTGTTCAGGTCCTTCGAGGCCAGCGGCCCTTTGGGATGCGTAATGGCGCCGCGGCGTCCGGTGATGGGATCGGTGGCGTTGGGATCGAACTGCGATTGCAGGCCGTACTTGGTTTCGAAGGGCGATTCGTAGCTCCAGCGCAGGCCGAGGTTGAGGGTAACGTTGCGCTTGATCTTGAAATCGTCCTGAATGTACCAGGCGTGCGATATCCAGCGCGGCAGCCACGTGGTGACCGCGTTGGTGAACTCGGCGTTGCTGACCGAGCCGAGCAGGAAGGCGGCAAACGCGTTGCCCGTGTTGGGGCGGAAGGGAAAATCGGTGCCGCCGAAGCGGTAGGTGCCCGAGGGAAGCGAAGGGACCAGCGAATTATAGCGGGTGCGGATCAACTCGTAGCCGAACTTCAGAGTGTGGCGGTTGAGCACCTTCGTCACGTTGTCCTGGAAGGTGAAGTCTTCGCCTACATCCTGTGAGGCGGAGAGTCCAGCGTTGTTCTGGCGGAAGAACGTATTGCCGCCGGTGCAATTGGACTGGTTGTTGCAAGCCTGAAAATTGGGGAAGGTTTCGGGGCTGACATTCGGAATGCCGAGTTGCTTTGCCCAGTCCTGCCCGAGAGTGCTGGGGAAGACGGTGCCGCGGCGGCGGTTGTAGCCGAGGCGCGCTTCGTTGATGAGCGAGGGGCTGATGGTGTAGGTGTCGGAGAGGACCACGTTGCGCTGGTCGATGGGAATCGGCACGGCGCGCCAATCGTACTCGCGCCAGGCGATCTCCGGCGACAGGCGGTCGCGCCAGGAGCGGTGCCGCACATGCGAATAGCGGCCGAACATTTTGTGCGCCGAAGAGAATTGCTGGTCGATTTTGGCGTCGAAGCGGGTCCGGTAGGAACGGTAATTGGTGGGGCTGATGAGATTGTTGGTGGGCCCGAAATTGCGGTCGAAGGCCCGCTGGGAGTTGTTTTCGGGAGTATAGGGATTGCGCGAGAGGAAGTTGCGCACGGCCGGGTCGAAGCGCGATTGCGGAACCTGGTTGTTGGCAAACGGCAGCCGCGTCCAGCATTCGCTGCCCGCCGGCGTGCACGCGGCATTGGCTCCGAAGACCGTGGTGTCGGGATCGTAGATCGGATTGAGGCCGCCGAAGTTGAAATTGCCGCTGAGCATTTCCGGCGAGGGCACGGCGAGTGTGGCCGTTTCCCCGCCCTTCTCGTGATGGCGCTGGAAGCCGAAGAACCAGAAGGTGCGGTCCTTGCCGTTGTAGATTTTGGGGATGTAGACGGGTCCGCCCATGGTGCCCGAAAGCTCGTGATAGGTGAACGGATTGTTGCGGGGGAGTTGCTCGAGCTTGGTGCGGTGGATGAGCGCTTTCTGAATGTAGCGGTCCTCGGCGGAACCATGCCACTGGTTGGTGCCGCTCTTGAAGACGGTGGAGAGCAGGCCGCCGGCGGCGTGGCCGTATTCGGCGGGCATGCCCGTGGTGAAGAGTTTCACTTCCTGTAGCGCATCGATGGTGGTGGAGGTGACCTGATTGGTGCTGCCGATCATGGAGCGCACCGGTTCCTTGCCGCCCACGCCATCGATGGTGTAGCCGAGGGAGCGTTCGCGCTGGCCGACGACATGCTGTCCGTTGATGTTGGAGGTGGAGGGCAGATAGAGAAGAACGCGGAAGACGTATTTCTGTAGGACGGGGATCTTGACGATCGTCTCGCCTTCGAGAATCTGGCCGGTGGCGGTGGTTTCGGTTTCCAGCAACGGCGGCGCGCCGGTGACGTTGACGGATTCCGTCACGGCGCCGATTTCGAGTTGGATGTCGATGCGCGGTTGTTCGCTGGTGCGGAGAACGATGCCTTCGCGGACGTATTTCTTGAAGCCTTGGGCTTCGACGGTGAGGCGATAGGCGCCGGGGTTGAGATTGGGAACGTAGTATCCCCCCTCAGCGTTGGATTGCCCGTTATGGACGAACTGAGTTTCGGTGTTGACGATGCTGACGGTGGCGCCTGGGATCACCGCTCCCGTGTTGTCGGTGATCGTACCGACGAGAGTTGCGGTTCCCGTGGTCTGCGCGAATGCGCTTACGGCAAGCAATAGAAATCGGAGCGTGCGGGAAAGCATTGTACCTTCGGACCCCCTTGCGATGAGCGGCACACATGGCCTTGAGCTTGGACGATCATATTCCAAGCAAAAGGAAAATGCAAAGGACAAATGCAGGTGAATTAAATCAGATTTATAGATATTATTAGACGATTGGCTGCAATGCGGGCGGCGGACGCAGGCTGGCCTCGCGCAGTTGGTGGACAAGGGGGATGGCCGCGGACGACTGGCGGTCGACGATCCAGGCCGGGGCAATGCCGAAGAGGACCAGGAAGGCCACAAGGGCGGCCAGACAGAGCCGTTCGCGAGGGACCGCGTCGGGCAGGATGGCCAGATTCGAGGATTTGCGCCCCAGGAAAAGCATCGAAAACAGGCGCAGCAGATGGAAGGCGAACAGGGCCGTGGCGATGGGCAAGGCGATGCCCAGTTGCGGGTGGCTTTCGAGCGTGCCGTGAATCAGGAGATCTTCGGCGCAGAAGCCGAGCGTTCCGGGCAGGCCGATGAGCGCAAGCCCGCCAATGAGGAAGAACACGGCGAGGCGGGGAAAGCGGTTGGCGAGCCCCAGGAAGTGCGCCGATTCCAACCGCGATCCGGTGCGCGTTTCGAGCAGACGCAGCACGGCGGCGAGCACCGTCGTGGATACGGCAACGACGATGCGATGGACCAACGCCCCCGTAACGCCGGCTTCGGTGGCGCTTTCGAGGCCGACCAGAATGGTGGACGCCTGGCCGACGAACAACAGCGCGAGGATGCACCGCGGCGAGCGCTCGCGCAGGGCGAGCACGGCCATGTAGCACATCGTAAAGAGCGCCACATCGCTCAACAGTGGCAACGCAGTGAGAGCGGTGGCGGGCATAGCCGGAATGGCTACTCTGGCAATGAGAAACGCGCCGAGGTGGGCATTGACGAAGAGATTCGCCGTGAGAAGCGAACCGCGGTCGAAGGCCGAGAGAACCCAGGAGTGGAAGGGAAAAATGCCCTTGGTGAAGAGGACGGCCATCATGA
The DNA here is from genome assembly GCA_964402295.1 of uncultured Candidatus Solibacter sp. Lineage (GTDB taxonomy): Bacteria > Acidobacteriota > Terriglobia > Bryobacterales > Bryobacteraceae > CADEFT01. The sequence continues at coordinate 16,790 of CAYOBO010000064.1, forward strand.
GGAAGGCGAACGCCCAGTGGCCGGACGGCAAGGATGCGCCGCGCAGCAGGTGGAGCGAATACGGGGAGGGCAACCCGGCGGCGGCAGCATCGCGGCCCATCAGGAGGGCGGCGGCGGCCAGCGAAACGACTCCGGCGAGCAGGACCAGCCGCTGTAGCCATGCCGCGCGCGGCGGGTATGCGCCCGGTTCCCGGCGGTTGCCGAATGCCATGGGAAGCGCGGCGAGGGCCCATCCGGCGACGAGCAACAGAAGGTGGTTCGATGCGTAGACGGTGGACACCGCGGTTGCCAGCAACAGCTTCTGCGCCAACCGGGGGCGATCGAGGTCACGGCGCGGAGCGATGGTAATGGTGAACAGCACCAGTGCGGCGAACAGCACCAGCCAGATGGCGCTGAGCATGCCCGAGGCAAACAGCGGCTGCGCCTCCCCGAGCAGTGGCAATGCCCACGGATCGGACATCGGAGTGCCGTGCGCGATCACTTGCACCAGAGTGGCAATGGAAGCGAGCAAGGAAACGCTTACGGCCAGTATCGCCAGCAGGCGCGCCAGACGTACCGACCGCGTCCGCCATACGGCCAGCGCTCCGGCTGCGGGAGCGAGCACGGCGAGGCTCAGCAGCGGAAAGGGCAGCGGATTCATTGGCGAGTCCTCGCGGTGTTTCTATCTTTCCAGGTAATTTCCAAGATCTCCGGGCTCCATTCCGGAGCAGCGGGGCCGGGACGGGGCGGCGACCAGATGCGCTCCATCGCGCTGAGGGCTTGGGCGGCACGCTCCAGCGGGCCGATGAAAAAGCGCTCCAGAACGGTGTCGAGGTGGCCGCGGTCAAGGGAGAAGCGATATAACCAGTCGCGTAGTGTGCCGGGGATGATGCTCTCGTAGTACGCGCCGGTAGCGGTGAGATGGCCTCCGGCCGCGGCGTGAATCTGATGGAAGTCGTGCAGCATGGACGGCGCACGAAGGAATTGCAGCGTGCGGGTGGCGGCGTGTCCGGCGACGTGGATGACGGCAAGCCATTGGAAGCCGAATCCGATTTCCACGAAGATGATGCCCAACTGCGTGAGCGACGCATAGGCCAGATAAGTCTTGGCGTCGGCGCAGGCGCGGCCGACCATCGTGCCGTGGATGGCGGTGAGTGCGCCAATCAAAATGACGAGCGTACTGGCCACCGGGGACGCGGCCAAAATGGGATGCGCGCGCAGCAGCAGGTAAGTTCCGGCATGTACGGCAATCGCGCCATAGAAGACCGCACTCGACGGAGTGGGGCCTTCCATGGCGCGCGGGAGCCAACCGGAAAACGGAATCTGCGCGGATTTGCCCGCCGCCGCAAGAACCAGGAGCAAGGCGATTAAAGTCGCCGAGCCGCCATCGAGCGCCGGCAATTGATGGGGCCAAGCCCCGCGGAACAGGCGATCGAAAGAGGCTGAGTGCGCGAAGTGATGGAAGGCCACGGCCGCCGAGAGAAGGCCGATATCGGTGCCGCGGTACATGGCGAATACGTAGAGCGCGCCGCGCACCGGCTCAGGCCGCTGATGGAAAAAGGCAACCAGCAACACGGAAGTGATGCCTACCAGTTCCCATCCCACAATGAGCAGATCGAAGGAGCCCGCCGTGAATATGATGAGGGAGCCGAACCCGAACAATTGCAGGAGGGCGAAGAAGCGGAAGTAGCCGGGATCCCGGTGCAAGTAGCGGCGCGAGAACGCTCCGATCAATCCCACCAGCGTCACGGTGAGAAGCATGTACGGCAGCGAGAGGCGGTCCACGAAGAGATTGGAGGCGAATTGGTAGCTGCCCACGGCAAACCATGGGCCGAGATGAGCGTTCACCGAAAGCACCCCCTCATCGCGCATCATGGCGAAGAGAGCCAGAGTACCGAGCGTTCCGTAGGAGTAGGTGAGAACGGTGATCCGCGCCAGAATGCGCTCCGGCGGCGTAAAGCCGGCCAGCCAGCCGAAACCGAGCAGCAGAAAGACGATACCCGGGGCCGCAACAATTGCGATCAATAATGTTTCCATGAGTTGCACCTAAAGGCCCGCCTGAATGGTCGCGGCGGGCAGATGGCCTCTCATGCCGCGATACCAATCCATCGATGTGGAGGCAACGCCGATGTGTTCCGGAACATAGCGCAGCGGGACAATCATGCCATCCCGGTACATGTGCACCTTGCCGGTGGCGGGGTCGATCGTGGCGATGCGGATCCAGCGGTTGACGAGCAGCTTTTCGAGTCCGGCGTTGCTGCGGAAGGTGGCCAGCAGGCGCTCGGGCGTGGTCTCGACGACGAAGAGAATGCGCACGGGTTCATGGATTTCCACCATCTGCCAGGGGAGCCCGGTGCGCAGGTCGCTGGACTGGCCATTCATGACGCCGACCAGTCCGGCGACATTGTGGGGAAGTTTTGTGCCGCAGCCGTAACGTTCGTTGTCGACGAAGGAAAAGTAGTATTCCAGGCTGATGCCGGCGCAGACAGGGATGACAGCGCTGAGGAGGCGGAGCAGATCGCGGTTTTCGGGATCCTGCGCGGCGTCGTAGGAGACGAGGAAGGCGCGGCGGTCGAGAAACAGGCCGCGCGTGGTGGCGCGGCGCCCGACAATACAGACGGCGTTGGTGCAATGGCCGTACTCGGGACGCGGCTCGGCGAGATGTTCGGAGCGTTCTTCTACATGCAGCAAGGCGAGGTCCGGGCCGTGGCGCGGATTGGCGGCTTCGAAGCGGCGCGAGCGCTCATGGGCGTCGCCGGCCCGGGCACGGTCGAGCGAGGCGCGCACGGCGGCCAGTTCGTCGGCGTGGGATGGCGGCACTTGATCGAGGTCGAACAGTTCGATGTCGTCGCTACAGGTGTCGTGATAGCCGCCGATGAACCATGTGTCGCGGGGAATATCGATGCCTTTGGAGCGCAGGCGGTCGCGCACGTTGGGCAGGTTCGCCATGGCGGCAAAGAGCCGCGCATTGGGTCCGCCGCGGCGTCCACCGCAAGCGCCGCAGTCGTGAGCCGATTCATGCGGATTATTGAGACTGGTGGAGCCGTGCCCCAAGATAATGACAAGGCGCGCGAATCCGCTGCGCAGTCCAGCGGGACCCAGAACGCTTTCCACACGGTCCGCTTTTTCATCCGGAGCGAAGCCGAGCAACAGCCCTTCGGCCACATGCTGGCCATGCCGGTCCGTGCGCATGAGCGTGAGTTCGGTGCGCGGTTTCGGGAGAAAACTCTTGTTGAGCGATTCGCGGAGGCGAGCAAACTGCCGCGGCGCGATTACACGCGCGATGAGGGGGAACAGGGAGAGAATGCCGAGCACGGCGGTGCTGATCCAGCCGTTGACGATGGTGCGCGAGGAATTGAGGCCGATTTGCGCGAATCGCGACCAGATGGCGCGGCGGGCGCGGCGCTTCGCCGTCAGGCTCTCATCGGCCGATACGGGCACTTCGCGCACGGCGTGTTGCGGCTTCACCACGACGGGACAGAGCGCAACGCCATGCGGATCGTCGATGCCGGCGTAATCGACGGCCACGCCGAAAAAGCCCGCGGCGGCAAAGGTTTCGATCGAGGGGTCACACTCTTCCAGGTGGCGGCGGATAGATTCCTCCCGCTCGTCGATGCAGAAGAAGACCTGGGCTTTGGGGCGTTCCTTGCGCGGCTGGGGTGGGTGCAGGCGGCGATGGCAGGCGAGCGGCTCCAGCACAAGGTATTCATGGCGGCGCTCATAGGCGCGGTGCAACAGGCGGCGGCATTCCAGATCGTCCAGGCGCGAGATCTCCAGTTGCAACTCGTCGAATTGCGCGGCGCTGAGGTTCTTCACCACCAATGCGCTCAGGCCCAGCAGTTGCGCCACGTCGAACAAACGGGCCGCCACGCGCAGCCGTTCCAGTTCTGGCGATGTGTCTTGGGCGGACGGCAACGGCCAGTGGCTGGCGAATTCGGCGTCGAGGCTGGCATCGCGGGCAATGTTGCCGGCGGCGACACGCGTGAGCGTGAGGCGGACGGCGAGAAAATCGAGCAGCGTGCACGGAACCCGATTGTGTTCGAGCAAGTGCGGTTCTTGTTCGATGCGGTGGAAGAGCCCCGCCCAGCCGGGCAGGGCAAGCAATTCCGATTGCAGTGAGGATGCCCACTCCGATTCGGGGATGCGGAACGAATCGAAGAAATCGAGGATGACGCGCGTGGAATCGGCGTTGGTCCGCTCCTGCATGAGGAAGGCTTCGCGCAGGCCGGCCAGTCCCTTGGGTTCCATGAAACACGGCTGCGTGAGGAGTTTGCGCATGGCGGCGTAGAAGCCCAGTTCGCGATACGGCATGGGCCAATAGGCAAGCCCCTGATCGAGGAACACTTCCGAAAAGCGGATCAGGTAAGGATGGATGATGTCGTCCAGGTCGACGCCTGCCGAGGCCAGCAAGCTGTCGCGGAGGCGCGTGGCCGGCGCGGCCGATGGCGCGGCTGGATGGGGCATGCGCTCAAGGCAGGCCTCGAACAATTTTCGGGCGGCTTCCCCTTCGCGCCCGCCGTGAGCTTCGAGAATGCGCGCGCGGCGGGCCGTTTCCAGGTCGGCTCGCAAGCGCATCAGCAGGCCATGTTCGTACAGCAGGTAGCCCATGGTGCGCGCCTCATAAGGGCGGATGCCGGAGATCAATACGGCGCGCTGGAGCGTGCGCCGCGTGATGCCGAACTGCGGGAGCAAGTCCGAATCGGGCTCTTCGGCGGTAACCTCTTCGATATCGCATTCGAGGATGCGGCCGCGGCGCAGTTGCTCGCGGTAGGCCGCTTCGCTCATGTAGGGTTCGGCGCCGAACATACGCGCGGCCTCGGCGACCGCCTGTTCAAAAGGCTGATCTTCAAAGGCGTGCAGCGTGTTGTGGTGCACGAACACTCCGATGGGGCCCTGTGCCGGTAGAAGGTGGGCTACGTGGTGCAGGGCCTCATGCAGTCTATGCGATCGGCTATGCGCAGGCTCAGACGTTGTTTCGAGGGGTTGCATTAGACTCCTTGCGCCACTCCGATGGTGCGGAGCTTGCGGCGCGCAGCCAGTTCGTGGTCTGACGCCGGGGCGTGGCCATCGAGGCCGGTGAGCAGCAATTGGCCCTGTGTCCAATCGCGGCTCAATTTCTGGAGCTTTGCAAGAACAGTGTGGTCCACCACCCAGGTGTCCTCAAAATCCAGGATAACAGTACTGACGCGTGGCGGCACCTTGGCGAGGCGGCGTTTGAGGCCCAAAAAGTTGGTGAAGATGGCGGCGTCCTGCACTTTCAGAATAAGGCGGTCGCCCTCTTGCGTTTCCGAAACGATGCAGCGGAAGAGGCTGCGCAAGGGCACGCCGTTTTTGATGTGCAGAATCATCTTGAGGACCAAGCCGGCGCCGACGCCGACCAGCAGGTCCGTGGCCAGCGTCACCATCATGGTGACGACGAAGAGCAAAAGCTGTTCGGGGCCGATCTTGTAAACGTGCATGAATTCTTTCGGGGAGGCCAGGCGCGTTCCCGTGTAGATCAGCATGGCGGCAAGCGCGGCCAGCGGAATCTGTTGCAGCAGGCCGGGAATGAGCATTATCGAGAGAAGCAGAAATGCGCCGTGGAAAAAATTGGCCCAGTGCGATTTCGCGCCGTTGTCAATGTTCGCCTTGCTGCGCACGATCTCCGAAATCATGGGAAGGCCGCCGATGCAGCCGGCGATGGTGTTGCCGATGCCGGTGGCGAGCAGATCGCGGTTGAGATCGCTGACGCGCCGTTCCGGATCGAGGGAATCGACGGCAATGACGCTGAGCAGCGACTCGATGGTACCCACGAGGGCGAACATCACGATGTATTTGAGCGAAGCGGGGCTGAAGACAGCGGAGAAATCGGGGAAGGCAAGCGCCTTAAAGAGGGAACCTGGAAGGCGGATGAGAAACTTTGGGCCCACTTCGTAGGTGTGCGACGAGAATTGGTACAGGTGCGGGTGGCTGAGATCGAAGTACACACCCAGGGGAACGGCGGCGGCGAGAACCACCATCGGCGCCGGGATCTGGCGGACCCAGGCGATGCGGATGAGCGGAAGCGTGAACAGCACGATCAGGGAAAGGGCTCCGATGAGGAACACCTCCGGATTCAGATTGGCCAGGCTGTGCGGCACTTCGGCCAGCAGGTGCAGCGGCTCCTTGCCTTCCGGCGTGACACCCAGAACCGTGTGTGCTTGTTTGGAGATGATGATAATGCCGATCGCGGCCAGCATGCCGTGCACGACGGCGGACGGCATGAGGTCGCCGAAGACGCCTGCTTTGGTGACAGCGAGAAGGATTTGAATCACCCCGGCGACAACCACAACGGCGAGGGCTTTCTTGTAGCCCAACTCCGTGGCCGCGCCAATGGCGATGACAATCAATCCGGCCGCGGGACCTTTAATGGTGAGCCGCGCCGAGCCGAGAAGGGAAACCACCATCCCGCCCACGATGGCGGTCAGCACGCCCGAGATGGGGGGGAATCCGCTGGCCATCGAGATGCCCAGGCAGAGCGGAAGTGCGATGAGGAAAACGAGGAATCCAGAGTAGAGATCGGATTTCCAGGTGCTGTTCAGTGCCATTGTCTCGATCATGAGCTAGATCGGAGACTAAGCCTATTCCTGCCAGCAAGGGTGAAGGGATACGGTTTTCAGGGGGGCAGCTCGAAATCGGCGAATCGCTGTTACGGTGAGAACAGGATGCGAACGATTTGTTTGATGGCGCTGCTGTGCACCCTTGCGGACGCCGAAGAGAATGGACTGTTGAACCGCGATCTGCCGCACTGGCTGCGTTTGGGGGCGCAGATGCGCCTGCGCAGCGAGGGCGACCACGGCATCGGATTTCAGGAAGGCGCGAGCCAGGACTACTTGTTACAACGTTACCGCTTTTCCTTGGGCGTGCGCCCGGTTTCCTGGGTGCAACTGTTCGGCGAAGTGCAGGATGCGCGGGCGGCGGGCTACGCCAACCCCAACGGCGGCGTGAAAGACCGGCTGGATTTGCGGCAGGCATGGGTAGGGCTAGGCTCAGAGGCCGGGCGCTGGGATCTGCGCGTCGGCCGCCAGAGGCTGGCTTTCGGCAGCGAGCGCGTGATTGGCGCTGGAGAATGGGGCAACACGGCGCGCACCTTCGATGCGGCGCGGCTGGCGTTGCATCGCGGCAAGGACCGTGTGGATATTTTCGCGAGTTCGGTGGTGGTTGCCGACGTCGATGCCTGGGACCACCATCAGCAGGGGAGCAATCTGCATGGGGCATATGCTTCGCTGGGCTCGCTGATCCCCGGTTCCCAGGTGGAGCCGTACCTGCTCTACCGCACCAACCACAGAGCCGGCGTGCATTTCTGGACACAGGGGCTGCGGTCGGCGGGATCGGTGACGAAACATTACAAGTATGAAGCGGAAGTAGTGCATCAGGCTGCCGGGATGGCGGGCACGCTGCAAGTCCAGAGGCTGTTCCAGAGCTTGCGCTGGACACCCACACTGATGGGCGAGGGCAATTACGCCGGCGTGAATTTCGATCAGCTTTATCCCACAAACCATGGGATGTATGGAATTGCCGATCAAATCGGGCGGCGCAATACGAAAAACGTGCGCGGCGGCATCTGGCTCCATCCCGAAAAATGGCTGACGCTGAAGGCCGAGGGGCACTCCTTCTGGCTGGCGAGCCGCCATGCGGGATTGTACGCCTTCAACGGCGCAT
>CAYOBO010000064.1:24548-36818 GCA_964402295.1 uncultured Candidatus Solibacter sp.
CACTCCTTCTGGCTGGCGAGCCGCCATGCGGGATTGTACGCCTTCAACGGCGCATTAACGGTGCCGGCAGTCGCCGGTGGCGCCTCGCGAACGGATGTGGGCCGCGAACTGGACGTGTTGTCGGAGGTGAAACTCTCGCGCCATTACGATATCGGCTTGCAGTACGGGCATTTGTTCCCGGGGGATTTTCTAAAGACGTACACGCCCGGAGCGAGCCGCTCCTTCTACGCGGTGTATCTGGACCTGCGCCTGTAGCGGGTCAGCGCGCCTTCACTCCGGCCTGTTTCATGACACGGTGAATGGAACGGAAAACGTCCTCTTCCACTTCCTCGGAGAATTTGCCGGGCTGGCCGTAATAAATCATGCTGGTTTCGCCCTCGTAGCCGCCTTCGCGCAACACGCGCAGTGACGGAATGTAGCACATGACATCGTTCGAGTAGCCGGCAACAATGACATCGGTGCCGGCGAATTCTTTTTTGGCGCGCAGCGAGTAATCGACCACTACTTCGCCACCGAGCGCAAGCAGCGCGAGCCCCCTGGACAGGCGGATGGCCTGCACCGGATACGGCGTACCGCGAACGGGACGGCGCTCGTCGTAGGCGCGCAGCATTTCGCGGGCGCGCGATGCTTTGAATTTGTTTTCGTCCTTGCTTTCCTGTTCAAACTGCTCCCGTGTGTGCGGTGCGAAGGCGAGTTCCGTGATCTGAAACGCCGTTTTCAAATCGAGTGCGAGAGGCTTCGCCGAGTCGAGCACGCGGTTCACTTCCGTGGCCAGCGCCTTGCCGTACTGTTCGGCGTGCGCCACGGTCCCGCGCGGATTGGGGTTCTGATCGCCGCCGCACAGCAGCAGGAACATCGCCGTGGCGCCGGGGCGCAGCCCCTCGAGTTCGCTTTGCGCGTAGCCCGCATAGTCGCCCGAAATCTGGTAGTAATCGCCGCCCAGGGTGGTGTTGTGGCAGGCGTAGCCGAATAGCACGGCGATGAGTTTGTTGTCCTTGCCGTGGACGGCGATGACCGGCACATCCTGGTCAACCGGTCCGCCAGGTGTGCGGCGATTGTGGGAGAAACCCACCGAACCGTGCCCGCTGGATAGTTTCGCCGGTTGCATGCCCGCCAATGCCGCACCCACCACGGTGACCAGATGCTCCACCAGGTGATCGCGATAGGCATTGACCGTTTGCCGCTGTTCGGCGGTGAGGAAGTACATCGTCATCAGGTTTGGTGTGACCACGGGTCCGGCATGGGTGTGCGAGGAGTTGAAGAGCAGCCGCGAACGCTCGAGATTGTATTGCTTGGCGATGGCGGCGGACACGGCTTCGGTGACCGAACGCGGCAGTCCGATCAGGTCCGTGGTGACGATGACTACTTTGCCGCGGTTGCCGTCTTCGAGAGCGAGCGCCTTGGCATAGAGCCGCTGCGCTACGCCTTCGGAAGGCTTCGTACGCGCCGCGTAGCCAGACAACCAGATGGATTGCGCGGGAGTGATATCCACACGCGACACGCCGGCGCGCACGTCGCGCGCATCGAGTGCCAACGGAGACAACAGCACTAGCAGAAGAATAGTCGTTCGAGGCATAATGACAGCAGACTCCACTTTCAACAATTCATGCCACTTTCGTCAATCGCTACACTTCTATTCATTGTCTGTATTGTCGCCGAAGGCCAGACGCGCAGCACGGCTGGAGATATTCAGGGCACGATTACCGATCCTTCCGGACGCGCCATCGCGGGCGCTTCCGTGAGCCTCTCCAACGATGAGACCGGTGTCAAGCGAATGGTTTCGAGCGATGCCGCGGGCACCTATCTGCTGCCCGTTCTGCCCCCCGGAAAATACCGCATTGCCGTCGCCGCGCAAGGCTTCGATACGCGCACCATCGATGGAGTGGCCGTGCGCGTCGGGGATACCGTGGTGCTGCCGGTACTCCTTGCCGTAAGCGGCGTTGCCACGGAAATGGAAGTGCGGGCCGAACCCGTGGACCCGGCCCGTACACAGCAGGCAGCGACCGTGACGCTGCATGAGATCCGTCAACTGCCCATCAACCGGCGGAACTATCTCGATCTCGCCATCCTCTCGCCGGCGGTGGTGGAAACCAGTTCGCTGGTGGAAGACGTCAGCTACCGTCCTATCGGCTCGCCTCATTCGGGCTTGAGCTTCGGCGGCGGAAATGGCCGCGGCAACGGCTTTTATATCGACGGCGGCGAGAATTACAACAATTCGGGCGGCGTGCGACTCAACCTGACGCAAGAAATGATCGAAGAGTTTCAGATTAACCGGAATAGCTATACGGCGGAGTTCGGCAATGCCAGCGGCGGGATTGTGAATATCGTGTCCAAGAGCGGGACCAATCAGTGGCATGGCAACGCGTTCGGATTCCTGCGGCACCGCTCCATCCAGGCGCGCAATTATTTCGACACGGGGAAGAGCCCGTTCACGCGCGTGCAGGCGGGCGGAACGCTGGGCGGCGCGTTGCGCAAGGACAAGACGTTTTTCTTCGCGGGCTTCGAACGGTTGGAGCGGCACGAGAGTACGTTCATCCCGCTCTTGCAGGATCGCACCGTGTTTTCGCGCCTCACACCGTCGCAGCAACGCCTGCTCGACGCACTGCGGGAGACGGGGAACCCGGCGGCGGCGGACCGCGTGGCCGAATACATCACTCCGGCGACGAATCCGTCGCTGGTGCGGCTATTCACGGTCAACAGCGGAGTGTTTCCCTTCGGCGAGAATCTGACCAATTTCGGCATGCGCTTCGACCAGCGTTTTTCGGCGCGGCACGACGCCTTCTTCCGCGCCAACACGGCCACCAGCTATTTACAGAATTCCAGCTATGGCGCCCTCGATGCCTACAATCGCGGACGCAGCATCGAAACGCGGGATGCGACGGCGATGTTGGGCGACACGTTGATGCTTCGTCCGAACTGGCTGATGGAGACGCGGCTGATGTTCAACTACAACACACTGGGCATCGACCCGCTCGATCCGAACGGGCCGGAGATCAATATCGGAGGCTTCGGACTATTCGGGCGGCAGATTTTCCTGCCGTATTACGGCATTGAGCGCCATTACCAGGTCACGCAGAACTTCAGTTATCTCGCCGGGCGGCATAACGTGAAGTTCGGCTACGACTTCAACCCGATGAGGAATTCGTTCGTATCGGCGACGTTCCTCCCCGGCCGGTTCACGTTTGGAGGCGGCGTACCGCTGTCGACGGCGCTGGCCGCGGCGGATCCGGCATGGCCGGGAATGCTGGCGAGCGCGCTGAACAGCGCTGGACGAGCGGATGCGGCGGCGGCGCTGAATGATCCGCTCACCTCTTTACAGTCCTTTCACGCCGGCATCCCCGCCGCCTTTCAGCAGGGCTTCGGCGATCCGAATTACGTGAATTTCATCAAACGCCTTCATTTCTATGTGCAGGACACGGTGCAGGTGCGTCCGGGGCTGACGCTGAACGTGGGACTGCGCCATGAGAACGAGTTTCACAACCCCATTGTCCCGGCCGACCGCGACAACATCGGCCCGCGATTCGGCTTCGCCTACACCCCGTCGGCCGGCCTGGTGCTGCGTGGCGGATACGGGCTCTACTATTCGCAGATCACGTCGAATATCGCGGGCACCGCCGATCCGCTGTCGGGGCGATTCATTAATCAGATCTTTCTCCCGCAGGCGGGGATCGCGGGCATCAACGATGCACGAACGGGGCGCACGCTCACGCCCGGCGATATTTACCGGACGCTGCTGGGCCAGGGAGTGATCGGGCAACGGCAGATTCGCGAGCAGGACCTCGTACAGTTCGGCCTCCGCCCGGCGCCGGGCGCCCCGCTATCGGTGATCTTCGGCGTCGACCCTGGCTTTGAAAATCCCTGGGCGCACCAAGCCAGTTTCGAGATCGAAAAAGCAGTGGGCGAATACACGGTTTCGGCGGCCTATACGTTCAACCGCGCCGCGCATATCGCGCGGATTCTCGGCCGCAACGTGGAATACACGGGACAGCGCCTTCCCGACGGACGTCCCACCTTCCGCCGCATCGAACCGCTCGTGCTCCAGCGCAACCACTTCTTCTCCAATGCCAATTCGTTTTATCACGCGGCGACGTTCCAGATAACGCGGCGCTATTCGAACGGACTTTCCCTGAATACGCACTATACATTCTCCAAGGCGATCGACGAGGTAACCGATTTCAATTCGGACTACTCCCCCAATGACCAGTTGAATGCGCGCGCCGAACGCGCCCTGTCGCCGTTCCACCAGAAGCACCGGTTCGTCTTCAGCGGCGTCTACGACCGCAAGGGCTGGACGCTGGCGCCGATTGTCAGCGCCAACTCATGGCGCCCGTTCAACGTGCAGACCGGAGTCGATCTGCCTTCCGGCGGCGATGGATACGCCAGCACCAAGCGGCCCGCCCACCTCGGACGCAACATGGGACAGGGTCCGAATTTCTTCACCATCGACCTGCGCCTGACACGGCGCTTTTCCCTGGGGGAATCCCGCAATATCGAGTTGATCGGAGAAGGATTCAATTTGCTGAATCGCACGAATTTCCGCACCGTGAACAACATCGTCGGCGACGTGCCGATCGCCGCGCTCCCCTCGCCGATCGTTGCCAACCGGGGTCCGGTGACCACACCGCTGGCCTACACTTCGACGCTCAATCCGCGGCAGTTTCAGGTGGGGCTGAAGATCCACTTCTAGAGACAAGCACGCACGTCCGGCCGGCGGTGTATTCTATACAGTAGTCCAAAGTTCGGGGATTCTTGCGAATGCTTGTCACATTCCCGCGGCTCTGTGCCGCATTTCTCTTCGCATATGGCATTTGTTCGGCTCAGTCGAGCGCGGGCGGCGGAACCATCCAAGGTACGGTGAAGGATCCAAGCGGGGCCGTGGTGCCCGATGCCAAGGTTGCCGTATTGCATCTGGCCACGGGGCGCACCACCAGCACAGTATCGAACGCGGATGGGTATTTCGCCACGCCGCCCATCAATATCGGACAATACAGAGTCCGCGTCGAGATGACGGGCATGAAGGCATGGGAAAGCGAACTGCTTCTGGAGACCGGACGCGTGGTCGAGATCGCACCGGTACTGACGCCGGGACAGGTCACCGAAACCGTGCAAGTCACCGATACGGTTCCGTTGGTGACCACCACCGATCCCACCGACGCCTCCACGCTCGATGCACAGCGGATTCTGGAGATTCCGATCAACGGGCGGAATCTCAACGTGCTGCTCGAGGACGTGACGCCGGGTGTCGAAGCCATCAACGACGTCAACGGCGGCGTGCGGGTCAGCGGCCTGATGACCTATTCCACCGATTACGTACAGGATGGCGCGGCCGCCAATAACCGCGAGTTCGGCGGTTCGGCGAACCTCCAAGGCCTGGAATCTATCGGAGAAGTGCGCATCGAAACCAGCACTTCCTCGGCCAAGTACACGCGCCCAACCTCGGTGATTATCACCACCAAGAGCGGCTCCAATCAACTGCGATTTGCGCTTTGGGAAACGCACCGCAACAACGCGTTCGGAGTGGCCCGGGCCCGGCAGGACGTGTTCTTCGACGGCACGCCCTTCAAGACGCCGAAACTGATTCGCAACGAGTTCGGGGGATCCGTTGGCGGCCCGATCATGCTGCCCACCTTCGGCCTCAACGGCAGCCAGTACTACAACGGCAAGAACCGCAGTTTCTTCTTTGTCACGCGGGAAGGAACGGAACTGGTGCAGGGGCTCACGCGGGAGTTTCGCGTTCCGACGGCGGCGATGCGCCGTGGCGATTTCAGCGGCCTGATCGATCCGCAGGGCCGCGCTCTGCAATTGTACGATCCGTTGTCCACGCGGCTGGAGGAGTTTCCCAACGGACGCATCGTATCGGTGCGCGATCCCTTCCTCAACAACCAGATCCCGACGCAACGCATGAGCAGCTTTGCCAGACGGATTTACGAAATCACGCCGCTGCCCACCGACATCACCAATCCGCTCGTCGCCAACAACCTGAAGATGGTGGTGCCCACCAATGCGTTTCCCAACCTGAGCGACAATCCGCTCACCATGCGCATCGATCACAAGTTCTCGGATCGGGACAGTGCCTACGTAAAGCTGAACGGCGGCACGCGCAACGCGCATTTTCTCGGCACCAGCGGGTCCACGGGCGCGCCCACGCTAAACAAGGAAGGCAATGTCACGTACCTGCCGGTCAAAGGCCGGTCCTTCGCGCTGAATTGGGTACACACCTTCGGCCCTTCGCTCTTCGTGGAGACGCTCGCCAATCGCACCTGGCAGATATCGCGGACGGTAACCGGCCCGGTAGACAAGAACTGGTCGAAGGAATTCGGTTTGCCGAACCCAATGGGCGAAATCGGCTGGCCGAACATCACCAGCACGGGCTTTATGAGTTATATCGAAGGGGATAACCGGCGCCAGTTGTACAGCATGATCTCGAATCTGGAGCAAAACTACAGCCTCATCCGGAGAACCCATAACATTGCTTTCGGATTCCGCTTTCACGACGAAAAGCAGCACCTGCTCCCGGACCAGGGCGCCATTTCCGGCTCGGTCGCCTTCAACAGCCTCGCCACGGCGCTGGAATCCTCTACATTGGGCAGCACGCTGGCGCCGGGAATCACGCCGCAAACAGGGCATGACTCGGCAAACTTCTTCCTCGGCTACGCCGGCACCTACACGGTGGGCCTGAAGCGCGGCATTATGCGCGTGCGCGAACGCAACTGGGGTCTTTATCTCCAGGACAACTGGAAAATCTCCTCGCGGCTTACCATCACGCCAGGGGTGCGATGGGATATCAACCCCGCGTTCACCGAGAAGGACAATCTGCTGACGGCGTTCGATGTGGAAAGCCATTCGTTGATGTTTCCGGAGCCGCTGGAGCATTATTACCGCATCGGCGCCACAACACCACAAGTGGTGCGCACCTTCGAGCAAGTGGGAGTATCGTTCAAGAGCGCCGAGGAACTAGGCAAGCCGAAGCAATTGTTCCCGTCCAATTATTTCGATATCGGCCCGCGCGGTGGCTTCGCCTACTCCGTCACACGCGGCGACAATCCGTGGATCATTCGCGGCGGCTACGGACTCTACATTTCCGCCGTGCCGATGCGCACGCTACTGGCGCAATTCTCCGGACTTCCGCCGTTTCGCGCCAATTTCACCTACAACCCCAACGCGGTCAACCAGAGCCCGGACGGCATTCCCAACTACCTGTTGCGAAATGTCCCGCTCATCCGCGTCGGCGAAAATAGCGCCAACGTCATCGATCTGAACGATCCGGCATCGGTGGGCCGCGGAGTCAGCGTGGTGGGCATGGACGGCAAACAGCCGAGCCTCCGCATCCACGAATGGAACTTGGCGCTGGAAAAGCAGATCGCCAAATCGACCGTCGTGCGCCTCACCTACAAGGGTAAGCATGGGGTGAACGCCGACCAACTCTACAATATTAACGGCACGCAGACCAATTACGTGTGGTTCCTGACGACGGGCAGACCGCTTCCAACCGGTGAATTCGGCGCCGTCCTTCGCCGCCCCTATGACC
Organism: uncultured Candidatus Solibacter sp.; assembly: GCA_964402295.1. Classification (GTDB taxonomy): domain Bacteria; phylum Acidobacteriota; class Terriglobia; order Bryobacterales; family Bryobacteraceae; genus CADEFT01. Next base: position 32,077 of record CAYOBO010000064.1, read on the forward strand.
AGAACGCCTACACCGATGTGCGCTTGCTCCAGCGCAGCGGCTACATCAACTCCTCCACTTGGGCGCTGGAGGTGGAACGGCGTTTCCGCAACGGACTCGGCTTCCAGGCGTTTTACACCCTCACCAATGCCCTGCGCCTGGCCGGCAATTCCTTCCGCGACGACGTGGCCAACCCCGCCGCCTACCTGCCCGGGTCGGTGCCAACGGACTTCCGCGAACTGAACCGCTTCCTGTTCTATGACCGCGACACCGCGATTCCAAAACATCGCATCCGCTGGAACTGGAGCTATGAGCTTCCCTTTGGAAAGGGGAAGACCTTTGGCCGCACATCCAAAGGCCTGGTGAATGGACTCATCGGAGGTTGGCGCATGACTGGAGTCGGCACGGTGGCAAGCACGTGGTATGCGATGCCGACCAGCGAATGGGGTGAGATGGGCGAGTTCCAGGTGTACCGCAACAAGTACAAGATCCTCGATTGCCGCAACACGCCCGCTCTGGCCACGGACCCGCGTGACGAACGCTGCATCGAAGGCTACCTCTGGTTCAACGGCTATATTTCCGAGCGGTTCATCAACAGCTATAATGCCGCTGGCCTGCGTAATGGCATTTTTGGCTTGCCCGCCGATTACAAGCCCGCACAGAAGCCGGTCAACCCTTGGCCGAAGGGCGGACTGCCCACCGACCCCAATGCCAACGACTACGATACCAACGTGGTGTACCTTCCCCTCATCACCGGCGGCGTCCAGCGTGTGGAATTCGACACTGGATTGCACCCCTGGCGCAACCAGTACCGGTTGGGGCCGTTCAACTGGAACCTGGACAGTTCGCTCATGAAATTCTGGTATTTCGGCGAAGGACGCAGCCGCTATTTGCGGGCCAATGTCGATGTGTTCAACGTCTTCAATCTGCACGGACTCAACGTGCCTGCCGCCAACGGCATCGCCAGCTTGGCCAATTCGTTCGCCGGCTTCGGATTCCGTCCCCGCCAGGTCCAGATCACGCTCCGGCTGGCGTTCTGATTCACTTCACAAACACGGTTGCGTTCTGCGGGTCCGAGGATACTCCAGCCACTTCCACGGCCACTGGTTGCGCACCCGGCGGCAGTCCGGCAGGGATGACCACATCGATGCGGTACATCCCCCCGACCATCCCCGGTGCGCCGCCGGCAAACAACACCTCGGCGGACGCGCCGCCAATGGTCACCGAAACCGGATTCGCTGTGCTCACCCGCGACGTCTCGCTGAAGAACTCGCCGAGGGGGGGATTGGCGGTCAAGGCACCCAGTCCCGTCGCCAGCAACTGGACCATGGTACCCGCGGCGGCGGGGTTGGCTGCGCTGTTGCGGGAGCCGTCTTCGTGAGTGGCGAGCACCGGGCCGTCCTTCTCTCCGTTGGCGGTGAATAACCCGGGCGTCGCCGCCTGCACGCGCAACGGATCGGGATAGATCAACTGCAATCCCTGCCACGAGAAATAGAGAAGAAAGCTGCCTTGGGCGGGGACGGTGGCCACGGCGGCGACAGTCACCTGGCGGTCGTCCGATTGCAGCACGGGCAATGCCGTACCCGTGAGTGTGGCTTGTGGATTCGCTCCCGTGAAATTGCCCATCAGCAACGTGGGGTATGGCGCCGGCTGGCCCGTGGCGCGAAGGAGGCCATCGCGCACAACACCTTGCCCTTCCGGTGGCCCCAGACCGGACCCGAAGACAGTGACCACTTGGCGCGGCGAGATGGTATTCCGGAATCTTTGGCTTGCGGCGTTCACCACACCGCCCGCCTCGATTACGGGCTGGCGGATCCAGCGGCAGGCATCGACATTCTCGATCCGGTAGAAGCCGCCATCGTTGAGATGCAGCAGGATGTGATCGGGGGCCGCCAGCACGAAGTCGGGAACCGAGGCCGCACCTTTTGCCAGCAGCGGCGTCAAATCCAGCATGCGCAACCGTCCCGGCTCGCCGCGAAACAGCCGCGATGCGGCCGTGAAGAACGGCTCGTCCTTCCACCGCGTGAGCGATTGCAGCGGCAGCAATCGGAGCGAGGTGACCGGGTCTCCCTGCCCGGCCACGTCAACCCCGTAGGCGGTGCGGAAGTTCGCACCATTGCCCGCAATCGCCATGACACTTCCGTCCTCGAGCCTCCCCAAGGCGGACAATCCCCGCACAGTGAACTCGCTGAGCGAGGAAGTGGCGCGGGTCCAGACCGTAATCTGCGCTGTGAACACTCCTCCGGTTGGCGTTGCGCCTTGTGAAAACCAGTAAATATTTCCCGCATTATCGGCGGCAATCCGCTGTAGCGAAGAAAGGCTGCCCGTGGGAGCGTAAACCACGGGTTGGCCCCCGGCCTTGAGCGTCGTCATCTTTCCGTCGCTTCCCACCACATAGATACGGCGCCGGTAGACATCCGCAACGACGATACGGCCGTCGCCATCGATGCTGAAGGCTAAGATGCCATACATCGTCACCGACGTCGCATCCTTGCCCTCAGGGTCGCCTGTGTCGCTGCCGCCGCCGACCAGCATCCGCGGCGGCGCACCGGCCCGGGCTTCAAAGATGCCGAATTTCCCGCCGGCCAGCGCCGAATAGACGAGAGTATTTCTGCGCCGGTCCCAGATGCCGAAGGGCGGCGCTTGGCCGTCCACCGTGGGAAGCACCGGAGCACCCGCCACCACTGTATTTGTACGCCCTTCCAGCCGCACCAGAGGGTTGCGCTGTTCCGGGCGTGCGTTTCCCAAATAAAGCAGCTTGCGATCCGAAGTCACGGCGAGGGGCGTCCCCGTAAACGGCGCAAACGGCGCACCGCCGGTCTCAATGGTTCCGTTGGGCCGAATGGGATACAGCCGGTTCGCTGTCGCCGCCGCCGGGGTTCCATCGGGCAGAAGCAAGATGTTCACCGAAGCCTCGAAGTTGGCGTTCACCGTGTCGATCAAGCCGTCGGGCGTGACAATGCGCAAATGCCGCCCGGATAAATCGCGAATCCAAAGCGAGCCATCCACCAAGGGAACCACTTGGCGCGGGTTCGACAACGCCGCCGACGTCGCGGGGCCGCCGTCGCCAACCCGTCCGGCGGCAACCGATGCCCGGGCCGAGCCGGCGATGGTGTGCAGTGTTCCATCTTCCTCCAATCGCCGAAGCCGGTTCAGTCCGTCCAGAATCAGCAACCGTCCCGCACGGTCAAAGGCAGCATGGGTGATGGTGTTCAGATTGACTTCCGTGGCAGGACCCGCCTCGACATTGAACCCAGGCCTTCCCGAACCGGCAACCGCTGCGATCTGCCCGTCCACCACACGAAACACGCGGCCCTGCGAGACGAAATGCAATTCGCCGGCCGGCGAAAACAGAATCTGGGTCACGGCGGCAAGCGGCGTATCCAATGCGGGACCTGGCACAGTCGACTCTCCGCGGTCTCCGGTGCCGGCAACCGTGTGCATCCGCCCGTCCAACCCCACACGCCGAATCCGGCTGGCTGTATCGAAAAAATAAACCAGGTCGTCCGGAGACAGCGCCAATGCCGTGGTTTGGAACGTCTGCGATTCGGTGGCCCGCTCATTGTCTTCCACCTTCGGCTCGGGCTGCGCCGGTGTCACCGGGACAAGCAGGCATTGCTGTCCCTGCAAGGCCATTGCCAGGGCAAAAAAGACGAGAAATCGCATAATCGATAAAGCTTTTATTGTATCGCGGGCTCCACGCGGATGCCGAGTTTGCGGGGAATCGGATCGGGGTCGATCTCCGCCACATCCACGCGCTGCCGTAGCGCTTCGGCGGCCGCGCAGCCGGCCACTTGCCCCGTGGTCATCCACACGGGCTCCATGCGCAGCACCGACATGGCTACGTGCGTCGAAGACATGGCCACCGGAACAAGAAGGTTGTCGATTGTTTTGGGCAGCATCGCCCCGTAAGGGATCTGTCCGGGTTGCGCCGGTCCGAACGCCTTCTTCGGATACCACAGCACTCCTTCCATGAAGCCGTCAACGGCATAGCGGCGGTCGTGGCAGGGATGCACGTCAAAGGAATGCTCGCCGATGGCGATGGCATGTGGGACGCGCGGCGTGCGGCCGGTCTTCGGATCCACGGTGAAGCTGTGTTGCGTCAACAAGGCGCGGCCCTCGATGCGGCGTCCCTGCCGGACGTAAATTTGCCACGGCCAGTGGCGCGAGGTACGAAACTCCCCCTTATGCAGGCCGAGCGGCGCCATGTGCGTGCGGATCTCCTGCGGCACGCGCGGGTCGTGCTGTAGAAACCAGATCAGCCCGGCGGCGTGATCGACATGGAAGTCGTGCAGGCGCTGGCGGTGATGGCGTTCGGCTTCGGGCCAGGTCCAACTCGCACCCGGCAAGTTCAGGCTGGTCAGTCCCTCGATGCTCCCGTTCATCTGGAATTTGCGCCCCGGCAGCCGTGTGCCCCATCCCCAGCGCTTCAGCCGCCCGGTGGCGAAATCGTCGAGCAGCGGCACGTAATCGGCAAGGTGCTGGTCATAGGTGGCCGGCTTTTCGATGGTCACGCGCTGCGCCGGATCGTCGGTGAAAATCGAGCGCGCGCAAAATGCCTGAATGGCGGGCGAAGCCTCCCCCGTGTCGGGTGTGACAATCTGCGTTCCGGTGCGCCAATTCATGTAGTAAATGCCCGCGAAAGGCTCGCCGTATTCGGCGCGCGCTTCGCGTCCCACGCGGTAGGGGACCTTCGCGGCGCCGGCCAGATCGCCTTCGTAGGTGCCGTCGATGAACGTGCGGGCGCGGATTTCCACCGCCGC
>CAYOBO010000065.1:0-1824 GCA_964402295.1 uncultured Candidatus Solibacter sp.
GCGTTGCATCACTGAAACCCCTACACGTCAATGCGTGCAGTGTGAAGCTCGTACGTCCTGTGCCGATCGCCCCGCTTCAGTTCAGCGAGGGGAACCGCGAAACGGCGGCGGGCGCGGCTGCGCCGGCGGCGCCACCGCCGCCACCTGCGACGACACCGGAGCTTTCACCCAACCTGGTCGATGCCGCGCCGGTGACGCCGTTGGTGTAGTGATACCCGCTCGGGGACACGCCTGCCGACATTGATGACGAGGCTTCTTCCCTCGTCGAGATCTCAATTGAGATACGCTAGTGGAGGAGATCAATATGCGGCGGCAAACAGGGAAGACCCAGATGATCCATGCGCGGATCGATCCCAAGCTGAAACGGTCGGCCGAGCGTGTCTTCTCACAAATCGGCATTTCGACAACGGAAGCGATTCGGCTTTTTCTCAGGCAGGTCGATTTGCACAAGGGACTCCCGTTCCCCGTCAGGATTCCCAACGAGGAGACGGTCGCCGCGATGAAGGAGGCCAACGATCCTGCCACGCTCAGGCGCTATGACTCCTTTCGGGAATTGCGTGAGAAGGTCTGATGGCCCTGGCTCTTCTCACCACAACCGCATTTGAAAGAGACTTGCGGCGGGTCGAGAAGCAAGGCAAGGATCTGGACAAGTTGGAGGCAGTCGTCGACCTCCTCCAGGCGCAGAAGCCCTTGCCTGCACGCTGCCGGCCCCATCCTTTGCGCGGGGACTGGTGTGGACATTGGGACTGCCATGTCGAGGCGGACTGGCTCCTGCTGTACAGAGTCACGGCAACCCAGTTAATCCTGGTGCGCACGGGGAGCCACGCCGAGCTATTTCGGTGAACAAAGGCGGGGTGGCGGTATACTTCCAACAGGCGACCCGCCATGGCGGACATGACGATCGGCGATACAATCCGCGAAAAGCGTGATGCGATCATCCGCATTGCCGCGAAGCACGGCGCCAGCCAGGTCCGCTTAATCGGGTCCGTCGCGCGCGGCGAAGCCGGCCCAGACAGCGACGTCGATCTTCTCGTGACTTGGCACGAGGGAACCAGTCTCCTCGACCACGCGGCTCTCATGTTGGAGCTTGAGAGGCTGTTGGGCCGGAAGGTCGACATCGCAAGTGACGGCTGGGTGAAGCCCTCGATCCGGGAATCCGTCTATCGGGATGCGGTCGCCCTATGAGGAGCGATGCGGGATCGCGTGAGCGACATCCTGGACGCCATCGCGAAAATCAAAGAACGGATCAGGGACAGCGCTGATGCCTTTCAGCAGGACGAGATGGGCCAGATTGCCGGGGCCTCACACTGCGGTACGGTGAAAGGGATTGCGAGGAGACGACGTTGAACGAAACGCCAACGCCCGACTGGGACGCCATTGAGCGCGAGGTGATCCGCAAGCTGCGCTACTTACGCGCCGCTTGGGAACACACCGCCGCCAACGAGCCGGAGTTGCATGAGCTGATGAAGCGCGACCTTTATTTGCCAACGATCAAACACCTCGGCGCCTTCTGCGTCGCGGTCAAAGAGGAATGATCAACCAGCCGCTCGACAAGCAAGCCAAATCGACGCTACCGCAAGATCAGCGGTAGGCAGCCATCCACGCATCATCCGGTGGGAAGTAAGCAGCCGGGTCCAGCCCCAGGCTGCGGAGGATCTCCCACGCCTGGTCCTGCTCGGCCTCCAGTTGACCCGCCGTGAGGCGGCCGGCGTTGCGTTCAGGGAGGCCGAGTCTGGAGCGGACGTAGTTCGCCACGCTCTTGCCCTCCTCGCGCGCCCTCGCTTCGATGAGCATCATCTCCGCGCGGTTCACCTGGCATCGGAG